>JBBQEX010000042.1:0-64008 GCA_038321315.1 Haliangiales bacterium
CGCCGCACCACGCCAGCTCGAGATCGACACCACCACGGCCGCTGAACGGAAGCGCGAAGTCGACCTCGAGGCCGAACGTCAGGTCGGTCTCTGGACCGACCTGATGACCGCGATCCGCAAGGCCAACATCAACGCCGGCGGGGACCGGCACGGCGGCGCGCGCGCCCGAGTACGCCGCGGCCGCGGGCTCGCCGCTGTACTACCCGACCAGCGTCGGGTTCGTCGGCAGCGACCTCCTGATCTCGGAGTCCGGCGACGTCCGGCGTGCCAACAACGTCGGCCTCGCGACGTCGAGCGCGATCGCGATGTCGATGCCATCGGCGAGCTCGAGCCGCGAGCTCGATCGAGTCTCGATCGTGTTCGCCGCGCACCTCCAGACGCCGGGTGGCACGCCGTACGGCAACATGCAGATCACCTGGAGCTCGCTCGATCCGGGCGGCGCGATCGAGCTGCCGTCGAGCCTGACGAACCCGGTGAGCGGCGACGCCTCGGTCACCGCCCGCGCTGGCTTCGCGCCCGGCACGTACCGGTTCACCGCGCGGTTCCGGACGATCCATGGCGACGATGTCCCCGGCAGCCCGGCGACGTACCTGTTGACCGCGACCCAGCCCGCCGCCGGCACGATCTTCACGATGGCGAACGTCGATCAGGGCAACGCAGGGAACTTCGGGATCCCGGGCTACGCGATCGACGCCAACATCGGCGCGGTCAGCGCGATGCTCACCGCGAGCGACGGCACGCTGTGGTTTGCCGACTCCGGCGGCTACATCCGCACGCTGCGACCGTCGGACGGCTACATCACGACGGTGATCGGCGCGGGTGGCGCGGCGCCGCTCGGCGACGGTGGGCCGCTGCTCGCTGCGGGGCTGTCATCGCCTTCCGGCATCGTGCTCGACGAGACCAACCACATCCTCTACATCGCCGAGCAGGGCCGCCAGCGGATCCGCAAGGCCGACCTCGCGAACGACAGGATCTACACGCTCGCCGGTGGTGGCAGCAAGACCACGGCACCGTACGGCGACGGCGGGCCGGGCACCGACGCGACGTTCGGCCAGCTCTACACGATCGCGCTGGGCGCCGACGGCGCGGTCTACACCAACGACGTCTCGCGCTACGAGATCCGCCGGATCGATCCGGTCCCGCCGAATAACGTGACGAGCTTCCTCGCCACGACCGGCAACCCGTGCACCGGCGGCATCGTGCTCTCGGCATGCGACAGCGCGTGCCAGCTCGTCGCCCAAGGCAACGTGCTCGTGATCGCCGGGAGCGTGTGCGGCGGCGCGATCGGGACGACGCCCACACCTGGCGTGGTCCAGCGCGAGACCAACGGCACGTTCACCCACCTCGCCGGCAAGGTCGGCGGCGCGACGACCGACGGCACCGCGCCGACCGCGTTCACGTTCACCGCGCTCAAGGCGATCGCGTTCGACGGCGCGACGATGTACCTCGGCGAGGTCGGCCGGATCCGGAAGGTCGCTGGTGGCGCGGTCACGACGATCGGCGGCACCGGCGTTGCCGGCTTCGCGGGCGACTACCTGGCGGCCACCGATCCCGCGGTGCGGCTCGGCGCGGCACCCGCGTTCGGCGTGCTGCCCGGCGGTCACCTCGTGATCGGAGACTTCCAGTACCACGTGCTTCGCGTCATCTGGTGATCCCCTTGATCGCGTGCTCGTAGGCGTACGCGACGAATCGCAGGAGCTTCGGCTTGTTCAGGCGCCGCTGGAGTTCCAGCTTGGTCGCCGCGTCACCGTGCTTGCCGGCCACGTCGCGCACCGCGTAGTAGATCAGGTCGGCGCGCGGCGGCGCCTTGTCGCCGCGCCGGGTCTCGAACCAGTCGAACAACGTCGGCAGCTCGGCGGTCGGGATCATCATCAGGTCGTACTCGAGCGCCTGCGCGGCGCCGGCCTCGAGGATCGCGATCGCGCGGCCGACCGCGCCGACCGGCGTCAACCGACCGAGAATCCGGATCGCGAGCTCGTGGATCCCCGATCGATCGCGGCGCGGACCGAGCGCGAGCAGCGCGAACGCGACGTCGCCCCAGGCCGGATCGAGTGTCTTGCCGTCGGCGATCGCCCGCAGCGCGACCACCGCCTCCGGTCGGGTGTGGTCGACCGCGGCGAGCGCGGGACACGGTGTCGCGAGCCTGGCGAGGGCCGCGTCGAGCGCCGCGCGGCTCGCGTCGGCCGCCGCGGTCGCGGCCGCGGCCTTTTCGTCCTTGAGCTTCTTCGCGGGCCGCGCGCCGGTCGCGCCGAGCCGGGTCTGGCGTGCGAGCGCACCGGCGAGCGCCGCGTGATCGGCCTTGGTCGCGGTCGCACCCTCGAGCCGGAGCTCGAAGTGCTCGAGCGCGTCCGGCGCGATCTCGTCGAGCACGTTGGCCACGAGATCGGTCAGCTTGCAGCTCGCGTTGCTGCGCTGGGCCGGTCGCAGGGTCGCGACCATGCGCGAGAACTTGCCGCCCGCGCCGCGCGCGAGCGCGATCGTCCATCCATGCCAGCCGTGGTCGAACGAGATCTCGACGCGCGCGAGCTGCGCGGGGAGCCGCTCGGCCATCCACGCCGGCACGGACGCGAGCCCCGACTCGACGCGCAGGCGCGTGGTGTGCGCGAGCAGCGTCGGCCAGAGCGGCCGGATCACCGCCGGCGCGGCGGGCCCGAGCGCGACCTCGTGGAGCTTCATCGGCACGAGCGCGTCGAGCGCCTTGCGCTGGGCCGCGCTCAGCTTGCCCCGGTAGTCCGGCAGCTCGAACCCGAGCCGGTGGATCGCCCACGGCGCGTTGGCGATCGCATGCACGTGCGACTCGTCGAGCCCGCCGACGAACGCCAGCGCGGTCATCGCTGGCGAGCGCACGAGGTCCCATGGAAACTCGCTGGCCTCGGCGCGCTGGCGAAACCAGATTGCCTCGACGGTGTGCCACTCGGCGGCGTCCTTCACCACCGCCGCGCGATCCGGATCGACGACCGCCTCGACGAGGAAGCCGTTCGCGAATCGGCGGCGCTCGTCGCACGCCGGCGCGAGCGGGCCGAGCCACTCGTCGCCGTGCTCGGCGAGCAACTCGCGCTCGCGGCGCTTCTGTTCGACGGTCGGCACCGGCGTCATCTGAAGCGTGATGAGCTCGCCGCGTGGATCGTCGCGCTCGAGGAGCCAGTCGGCGTAGATCGCGCGCGGTCCGAGATCCCTCGGGTTGGCGTAGATCGCGTCGAGCAACTCGGTGCCCTGCCCGACTCCGGCCCCGAGCGCCGCGTCGAGCTTGGCGCACGCCGCCTCGATCGCGGGCGTCGGCGCGGGCGCGGTCGCGGTCAGCTGCCGGTGCCAGCGCGCGACCGTCGCGATCATCTGATCGGAGGCCCAGTCGGCGCCGCCGAGGATCTTCACGAAGTCGAGCGCGTCGAGCTGCGCGCGCGATCGCGGGTCGGCGTGCGCGACGAGGTTCGCGAACAGGACGCGCCACAGCGCGCGCGACGTCGACATGCCCCACGGCTGCGCCAGGAGCAGCGCGATCATCTGGCGCAGGTAGCGCGGATCGCGCGGGAGCTCGCCGAGCGCGGTGGCCAGCGCGAGGGCCTCGGAGAGCTTGACGTCGACCAGCGCGCGCATCACCCGCGGCACGTCGACCGGATCGCCGGCCGCGAGCAGCGCCAGCGCGTTCGCCAGCCGCGCCTTGGCGGTGTCACCCGGCACCTTGGGCCGTGGGGCCTCGGCGAGGTCCGAGATCCGCTCGACGACCGCGGCCATCCGTTCCGACGGATGGTCCCGCCACGCCGCGAGCGCGTGTCCGAGCGCGCCGGCCAGATCTCCCTCGACGATCGCGGCCGTCGCGCGCTCGATCAGCTTCATCGGGGAAGAAGCGTACCTGGCAAAGTTCCGTCACGGCTGCCTCACCCACCATGTCGGCGCGGCCGCCGCGATACGCTGGATCCCATGCAAATTCGCCTGGTCTTGGGACTTCTCGTGGCGTCGACTGCGGTCGCGATGGCTCAACCGATGCCCGACGATGGTGCCGGTCCGCCGCCTCCCCCACCGCCGCCGCCGAGCGCGCCGATGCCGCCGCCCGGCGCGGTCGCGCCGATGCCGCCGCCGGGTCCGCCGCAGCCGCCAGAGGATCACCCGGGCGCCGATCGCGGCGTCGTCGAGGACGCCGCGTCGTCGAGCTCGTTCCTCGCGCCGACCGCGCTCACCGCGCCCAAGGGCACCTGGTGGTTCTCCGACGTCGACCTGTTCTTGATCACCGCGGGCTACGCGATCACCAATGAATTCCAGGTCAGCGCGACCACGCTGATCCCGGTCACCAGCGACGTCCCGGCGTGGGGCCTGTTCAACGGCAAGCTCCAGGTGCTCAAGCAGGGTCACCTCCGGCTCGCCGCGCAGGCCGCGCTGACGTTCATCCGGGACTCGAGCACGACGACGACGTTCGACTCGATGGGAAACCCGACCGGCTCGACGTCGACGCACAACACGTTCTTCGCCGGCGACGTCGGTGGCGCGGGCACCTACTGCTTCGACGACGGCTGCGGCTCGCACGCGTCGCTGTTCGCCGGCGTCGGGTTCGCGGAGGGCTCGAGCGCGGCGGCACCGCTGTTCCTCGGCGCCTCGATCGCCGCCAAGCTCAACCGGCACGTCAAGTTCATCGGCGAGGTCGATACCGGGTACGTGCTCGGCCACTTCGAGTCCACCAGCAACGCGTTCCTGGTCTGGTACGGGGCGCGGTTCACGTCGCGCAACATCGGCGTCGACTTCGGGTTCGTGAAGCCGTTCTTCGATGGCGAGTCGACCGGCAACGCGCTGCCGCTCGGCTTCCCGTACCTCGGGTTCACGTACCGCAGCATCGACGACTGATACACTGCGCGCGATGACCGATCCGCGCGCGCTCCTGGGTCGCCGCGTGCGCTTGCCGATCCGGCGATTCGCAGCGGCGGGTGCCTTTCTCGGCGTCGACCCCGACGACGACCAGCCCGACGCCGCCACGATCTTGCTTCCGGATCGCGAGATCCCCGAAGGCGCCAAGCGCGGCGACGTCCTCGACGTGTTCGTGTGCCTCGACTCCGAGGAGCGCGAGATCGCGACGACGCGCACCCCGAAGCTCGCGCTCGGCGAGGTCGCGTTCCTCGAGGTCACCGCGGTCACCAACATCGGCGCGTTCGTCGACTGGGGCATCGGCAAGGAGCTGCTCGTGCCGTTCGCCGAGCAGTCGCGCGAGCTGGTCGTCGGCGAGCGCCAGCCGTTCGGGCTCTACGTCGACCGCAGCCAGCGACTCGCCGCGACGATGTACGTCACCGACCTCCTGATCGATCGCCGGCGCGTCGAGATCGACGAGTGGATCGCCGGCGAGGCGTGGCGCAACGATCCCGACATCGGCCTGTTCGCGATCCTCGAGCGCACGTTCGTCGGCCTCGTCCCGGCGAGCGAGCCGCATCCGTTGAAGCGCGGCGAGGCGGCGAAGTTCCGGGTCGCCGCGATGTTGCCCGACGGCAAGCTCGTGCTCTCGCTGCGCCAGCACGCGTACCAGGAGCTCGCGACCGATGCCGCGCGCATCCTCGCGAAGCTCGCCGGCGATGCACCCCCGCGCGTCGGCGACCGTTCGGATCCCGAGACGATCCGCGCGCTGTTCGGGCTGTCGAAGAAGGCGTTCAAGCGCGCCGTCGGTCACCTGCTCAAGAGCGGCGCGGCCAAGCTCGATCGCGAGGGCTTCGTCGTCGTAGCCTAGGGTGTGGGACGGACCGCCGAGCTCGTGGGACTGGTGTTCGCGTTGCTCCTCGCGCTCGAGGTGCTGAACGCGCTGTTCGAGGCGGTGGTCCAGGGGCTCGCCCGGGACATGGCGAGGACCGGCCCGGTGCCGGCGTGGCTCTACGTGCCGACCGTGCTGCGCTGGCTGCTCGCGATGCTCGCGCGGATCGGCACGTCGACGAGCCTCGTCGTCCACGAGCTGTCGCACGCGCTCGCGCAGTTCGTGTTCGGCGGCCGCCCGCGCGTCGTGTTCCTCAAGAACGGCGGCTACGCGCAGTCGCAGGAGTGGGGCGGAGGTCCGCTGCGCCTCGTGCACATCGTCGGCATGTACCTCGGGCGCGGCGTCATGTGTACCGCACCGATCCTGGTCGGCGCGACGCTGCTCGTCGCCGGCTTCATCCTGATCACGCCGATGTCGGTCGCGGACGTCGTCAGCGTTGGTCGCGCGATCGGCATCGACCCGCACGATGTCCACGGCGTGCTCGGCGGGATCTGGCACGCGTTCGCCGCCGCGCGCTGGTGGACCTACCCGATCGCGGTCGTCGCCGGCCTCCTGCTCGCGCCCGGGATGACGCCGTCGTCGGTCGACTACGTCCACGGCCGCATGCACCTGCTCGCGTACGCGATCGCCGCGCTCGCGTGCACCGGGGTCGCGCGCTACGCGCCGCACGCGCTGTGGTTCGCAGCACCGATCGCGGCGGTCGCCGGGTTCGGCGCGATCGTGCGCGGGCCCGAGTGGCTGAGGTCGCTCGCCGGCGGGCTCGGATTGTCGACCGGCGTCCTCGCGCTCGTGCTCGCCGTCGTCGCGTGGCGCACCGGCACCACGCCGCTCGCCGCGCTCCACACCGGCCTCGGCGTGATCGTCTACGCGCTCGCGATCGCCGCGCTGGTCTACGTCGCCTTCGTCGGCGTGTTCCTCGCGCTCAGCCTGATCTCGATCCGCCCGCTGACGCTGTGGTACGCGCTGGTCGCCGCGCCGCGCCAGCTGATCGATCTCGTGCGGCCGTTCTCGACGTGCGACGCGTGCAGGATGCACTACCGCGGCAAGTGCGAGGGCTGCGGCCGCACGCCCGACGCGCCGGCTCAGCGGTAGAGGCCGTTGGTCGCGGCGGTGCAGAACGTTCCGTACGCGAGCGGCCAGGTCACCGCGCGGATCTCGTCGGCGTTGCGGTTGATCGTCATGCCCATCGGCGTCACGCCGCGGTAGCGCGACTCGGTCGGCAGGTCCGCGTTGTCGTGGCCACCCGCCGAGAACAGCGTGTGGAGCTGGCGATTCGCCACGTCGAACACGGTGCGGAACCCGCTCTCGACCTGCTCGTGGCCGCGCACCATCGCGTGGCAGCCGATGCGCTCCATGAAGTTGCGGAACTGATCGCGGCCGAACGTGAACCGCGGCGTCTGGCGCTGGAGCTCGACCGGCACGTGGTCGGTCTCGATCGGATCGCTCCACATCATCTGGAACCGCAGGTCGGCGTCGTCGAGGCTGCCGAGATCGCGGAACCGCTCGGCGAACGTGTCGTCGCGCGGGATCCCACCGTGCACGAAGATCGTGCGATCGAACAGGAACGAGGTCGGCATGTGCTCGAACAGGTGGCGGTAGGCCAGGAGGATGTCCTGCGACACGCGATCCTGGATCCCGGGAACGGCCTCGGCCGGCGACACCGCGCTGACCACGCGGCCCTCGCGACGGATCAGGAACTCGTGGTTACCGCGCAGCATGATCACGTTGTTCGGCAGCGCGACCACCAGCTGCAGCGCCGCGCGGAGCACGCCCTCGAAGCCGAACCGCCCGCGATCGAGGTAGTCGCCGAGCAACACGAGCTTGACGTCGGTGTTGTTGACCGGATCCTGCTGGTAGCGCTGCGCGCGCGCGATGAAGTCGGACTGGAGGAGCGCGGCCTTCAGGCACGCATAGCAGCCGTGGAGATCGCCCAGCACGATCAACTCGGTCGGCTGATCGGGCCGCATCACGTGGACGTGACCGTCGAGCAATCGGGTCCCCATCGGCAGCTCGGCGATGTCGAGGATGCCCTTCAGACAGCCGTTGCCGCGCGCGCGCTGGCGTTCCCACGTCGCGATCGCGGCGAAGATCAGCTCGTAGTCGCGGCCGACCTGCGCCTGGCGGACCGTCGCGTCGGCGGCGTACGGCTGCTCGAGCGGATCGAGCAGTGGATGCGAGAGCGCCTTGACCTCGGCGACCTGCGGCGGATCGATCCGCAAGAGCTCCGCCGGGGGCGCGTTGTTCGCCGGCGCGAGCGTCGTCGGGGCCGCGTGGAAGTACGTCAGCAGCTCCTCGTGGAGCCGGCGCTCGATCGGCGTGACCGTGCCGTCGGCCTGCACCAGGCCGTTGACGAGCTCGAGCGCGACCGCCTGGTCGGCCATCGGGAAGCCGCGGAACAGCGTGACCGCGCGCATCTTCAGCCGGCTCTTCACGAAGTCGGGGTCGTCGGTCGCGATCACCTCGTCGGCGAGCGCGGAGATCTCGAGCTCGAGCTGTGCGTAGACCGCGTCGAGGCTCGCGCGCGGCGCGGCGACGTGGGCGGCCAGCTGATCGAGGTAGGCCCCGACGAAGGCCTTCTCGCGATGGTCGAACACGCCGTCGACGTACGCGACCGTCAACAGCAGGTCGATCAACGTGTCGAAACGCGCGTTCGGGGCCACGGTTCACGGTAACAGAAGTACCGTGTCACCGATGACCCATCCGGCCGCCATGCCTCACGGTGCGATCGAAGAAGTGTTCCCCGACATCTTCGTGGTCCGCAGCTCGTTTCGCGCCGGACGCGGGATCACGTTCGATCGCAACATGACGGTCGTCCGCCAGGGCGGCGAGCTGATCGTCCTCAACTCGGCGCGACTGTCCGACGCCGGCGAGGCCGAGCTCGCCAAGCTCGGCAAGGTCACCCACGTCGTCCGCACCGCCGCGTTCCACGGCGCCGACGACCCGTACTTCGTCGAGAAGTACGGCGCGACCTTGTGGGGCGCACCGAACACCCGCCACGCGGTGCCCGGCAAGGATCTGACGCCCGCCGCGCACCCGTTTACCGAGGCGACGGTGTTCCACTTCGAGGCCGCCAAGCGCCCCGAGTCCGCGGTGCTGATCCCGCGCGACGGCGGCGTGTTGATCGTCGGCGACAGCTACCAGAACTGGACGACGCTCGCGACCTGCTCTTGGCTGGCCCGGCGGTTGATGCCGATCCTCGGCTTCGGTCCGACGGTGATCGGCAAGCCGTGGACCAAGCAGATGGGTCCCGGCGTACGCGCCGACTTCGACCGCCTGGTCGAGCTGCCGTTCCGCCACCTGATCCCGGCGCACGGCACCGTCTTGCGCGACGTCGCGCGCGACCGATTACCCGCGGCGATCGCCGCCCGGTTCCCGACGAAGTAGCCCGTAGGTCCACGCGATCGCGGCGACGAACGACGGCAGGACGACGAGCGCGTCGAGCGCTGCGAACACGACGTCGTTCGCGCGATCGCCAGTGAGATCGACGCCGGTGACGTGGAAGAACGCCTTCACGGTCGTGATCAGCCAGTTCGCGTAGGCCGGCACCACCGTCGCCCACACCAGGCGACGCCGGCCGACCGCGCCAAACGGGACGAGCGGCAACGTGAGCGCGAGCGCGATCAACCACAGCGCGCCGAGGATCGCGTTCTCGTGCGCGGCGACGATCTCGTGGACGTCGGCGTCGACCCGCTTGGTCATCGCGGCGGCGAGCAGCCCGCCGGTCGCGAACGCGATCACGAGCAGCCCCGCACCGAGGCCCGCGGTCCGGCGCTGGAGCGCGCGCATGTCGTCGTCGGCCATCTCAATCCTCCAGACAGAACAATCGACTCGGCCGCGTGCAGCTGTCGAGGTACGTGCCGATGCTCTTGCCGATATCGGCGAACCCGCTGAGTGAGATGACGCCTTCGTCGGCGCTGGCCACCGAAGACCAGTTGTTGCAGTCGTGGCCGGCCCCGGTCGCGGTCAGGCTGTCGGTGCCGGTGAAGACCTGATCGGCGATGTAGGCGCCATCGAGCGTCTGCGTGATCGGGGCCTCGAGCGAGGTCAGCGTCTTGGACACCACGGCGCCGTCGGGGCGCACCCACTGCAGGCCGTGACCGAACCGCTCGAACGGCTGGATGCCCTCGGTCGCGACCAACGCGCGGAACGTCCTGGCCGGAAGGTTTGCGTCGGTCGTGCACAGCGCGTCGGCCGCGGACAGTCCGCCGCCCGACGCGAACTTGGTGGTCGACAGGAACGCGAGCCGGCCGGTCTCCGCGGGCTTGGCGAGCGGCGCCGAGCGATCGATCTGGAAGCAGTACAGGTGATAGCGGATCGAACACGGCTCGTCGTCGTTGTGGCTCCAGTGCCCGGTCGTGCTGTCGGACAGGCCGATCCACGTGGTGTCGTTGGGGTGGGAGTCGCAGGTCATCCCGAGCGTGCCGTCGTTGTCGACGCCGGTCGCGACGTTCGCGCTGAGGAACGCACCGTGCTCGTCCAGATCCGGTGGGTAGTACATCGTGCCGGCGAGGATGTCGGTGATCGTGTCGCCGAACGGCTTGCCATCGGGGCGAACGAAGCCGTGCGCGCCCGCGAGGCGATCGCGCGCGCTGGTGGTCTGGGTCGACAGCCACGCGACGAACGTGCCGGGGAGGTGTCCACTGGTCGCGGCAGTCGCGCACAGCGCATCGCCGGCGGTCAGGATGTCGGCACTGGTCGCCGGGACGAGGAGCGTGCCCGAGGTGACGAACACGACGTTGTTGGTGATCGCACCGCCATCGGTCCCGGGGTCGCCGTGAAACGGTGGGATCGAGACGCACCCGGCGAGCGCGAGGACAGCCAGCACCCGGAGCGTCATGCACCGGCAGTATCGCGTGATGGATACAGCCGGCGCAACTCGAGTCCCAAACGCAGATCCGCGAGGCCGTGATAGCGCCGCGCGCGGTCGAGCCAGAGGTACGTCTTGTGGGCGCGGCGGGCGCCGAACGACGTACACAGGAGCAGGGCCGCCGCACCGTTCGCGCAGTAGCCGAGCTCCTCGCGATCGTGGCCCTGGACGAGCAGCTCGTACGGCGCGCCTGGCTCCGACAGTCGCGCGAGCACCTCGAGATCCTCGTCGGTGTCGAACCCGTAGCGCGTCATCGCCGCGCGCAGGAGCTGCATGCCGCGCGGATCGTTGCCGCCGGCGTACGCGATGGTCTCGAACTCCTCGACGGTGCCCGGGTGTGGCGCGCCGTGCGTGATCACGATGCCGCATGCCTCGAGCCGGATGATCATCGGCCACGCCGCGAACCGCCGGCGCAGCTCGGCGACCGCATCGGCCGCGAGGCGCGCCTCGAGGTGCGCGGCCTCGTCGCGATGGAACTTGCTCGTGCGCAGGCCGCCGATGTGCGCGTGCTCGTGGTTGCCGCACAGGCTGTAGATCTGGCCGGGGTGCCGATCGATCAGCGCGAAGTACGCGGCGAGGAGCGCCGGGGTCTCATCGGGGTACGCGTAGAGTGGCCGACCCTCGCCGTCGGTCACCGGGTGACGCTCGTCGCCCGAGGGGCCATGCACCCAGTCGCCGACCGAGATCCACAGCGGCTGCTCGCCGCGCGCGCAGCTCGCGAGGAACACGTCGCGCAGCGCCTCGAAGTCGGCGAGGTTGCCGTGGACGTCGGCCGAGATCAGCACCGGTCCGACGGTGCTCGTGATGGTCACGACCTTGCCGGTCACGCCGATCTCGGCAGATCGACGGCGAGCCGCACCGCGGTCCCGTAGACCAGCACCTCGGTCGTGCCCTGCGCGAACTCGGTCGCGTCGTAGCGCATCGCGATGATCGCGTCGGCGCCGAGCTCGGCGGCGTGCTGCACCATCTGCGCGTAGGCCTCGTGGCGCGCCGCCTCGCACACCGCCGAGTACTCCTTGATGTTGCCGCCGCCGAGCGAGCGAAACGCGCCCTTGATCCCCTGCCCGATGCTGGTCGCGCGGACGACGATGCCGCGCACGATCGCGAGGTACTTGACGATGTGGTGGCCGGCGACATCGTTGCCGGTCGTCACGATCAGCTGCTCGATCGGTTCGACGCCGCCGCGAAAGGGATGCTCGGTGGTCTCGGGAGTCTCGGCCATGCGCCAGCGTACTACCGGTCGTCGTCGCGCTGCTCGATCACCGCGGTGATGCCCTGCTCGGCGAACGATGCCCGGAGCTTCTCGATCACGACCGCCTCGACGCGCGGGCCGAGGTCGACCACCGAGCCGACGACGTTCGCGATGAACCACCCTCTCTGCTTCTCGACGATGTCATCGACGTTCGTGATCTTGATGGTGATCATCCCGCACCGTAGCATCAGCACGTGTCGACGCCGCTGTCCCGCACCGTCGGCCACCACGTGCGCGAGGCCGCGCGGATCGCGCCCGGCCGCCCGGCGCTGTGGCTCGGGCTGCGCGTCGCGCTCGCGACCGCGGTGCCGCTCGTCGTCGCGCCGTACCTCGATGGGGTCGCGGCCGCGTGGGCGCCGCTCGCCGGATTCTCGGTCGCCCTGGTCGACAAGGGCGGCGCGTATCGTACGCGCGCGATCCACCTCACCGCGGTCGCGATCGCCGCGATCATCGGCGTGCTCGCCGGCACCGCGGTCGCCGGCCACGGCATGGCGACCGGCGCGATCGTCGCGGTCGCGCTCGGCATCGCGTCGTTCGCGCAGGCCTGGGGACCGACCGCGATCTCGGTCGGCAACACGTTCGCGATCCAGCTGCTCGTCGCCGGCTCGCTGCCGGGGGCGCCGGGTGAGGTCGTGCAGCGCGCGGTCGGCGTCGCGGCCGGGGCCGCGTTCGCGATCGCCTTGTCGCTGATCGTGTGGCCGGTGCGCGTCTACAAGCCGGGCCGCCGCGCGGTCGCCGCGATGCTCGACGCGCTCGCCGATCACGCCCGCGCGCTCGCCGCGGCGACCGGCGACGCGACGTGGCGCGATGGCGTCGTCGCGCGCCACCGCGGCATCCGCGATCGCATCGAGGTCGCGCGCGCGATCCTGGCGGCGACCCGGCGCGGCCGACGCGGCGATAGCGGTCGCGGCGAGCGGCTGCTCGCGATGGTGCAGGCCGGCGACCAGCTGTTCGGCATCCTCATCGGCATCGAGGAGCTGATCGACGCCGGCGCGCCGGAGCGGGACGGCCTCGCCGACCTCGCCGACGGCCTCGCCGAGGTCGCGCACGCCGTCGTGCTCGAGAAGCCCGCGCGGCTCGCCGACCCGGTCGCGGCCTCGGTCGCCGGTGTGTTCGGGGCCCTGATCGCGCGCGCGCACGCCGATCGCGCGGTGATCGTCGCGATCGCGCGCTCGCTGCATGACGACTCCGCGATGGTCCCAAGCGTCGAGCAGGTCCCGGAGCTCGCGACGCCGACGTTCGGCGAGATCGTGCGCGAGGCCCTCGATCGCGACGCGTTCGCGTGGCGGCACGCGCTCCGCGTCGCGGTGGTCGTCGTGGTCGCGATGGCGATCGCCCGCGGCCTCGACCTGTCACATCGCTACTGGGTCACGCTGAACGTGTTCCTGTTGCTGCAGCCCGCCGGCGCGGCGACCCGGATCAAGGCGGTGCAGCGCGTCGCCGGGACGGTCGCGGGCGGCCTGCTCGCGGCCGCGATCCCGTTCCTCGTCGACGATCCGCGCATCATGATCGCCCTGGTCGTCGTGCTCGCCGGGGCGAGCGCGAGCGTGCTGTCGCTCAACTACGCGTTGTACGCGACGTTCCTGACGCCGACGTTCGTGCTGCTCGCCGAGGCCCACGCCAAGGACGTCCACCTGGTCGGCGTGCGCATCGTCAACACCCTGCTCGGCGCCGGGCTCGCGATCGGTGGCGCCCTGGTGTTCCGTCAGCGCGAGAGCGCGCGGTTCGACGACGAGCTCGCCGACGCGCTGGTGGCCGGCGCGGCGTACGTCGACGAGGTGTTCGCCGCGATCGCGTCGGCGACGCCGCAGCCGTCGACCTCGGTGATCCGGTGCCGGCGGGCGTTCGGCATCGCGCTCAACCGCGCCGAGCTCGCGCTCGATCGCGTCGTCGTCGAGCGGGCGGCGACCAGCGTGCTCGAGCCACGCATGACCGAGCTCGTGTTCCTCCGCCGGCTCGGCTCGGCGATCACGGCGCTCGGCGGCACGCGCGGCAGCGGCGGCTACGCGGCACACGCGGTCCCGATCGCCGCGTTCGGCGCCTCCGCGAGCGGCACGCTGCGGGAGGTCGCCACCGCGGTGCGCGCCGCGACCCGGCCGCCGCCGCGCACTCACGTCGACCGGGCGATCGACGATCCGACGATCGCCGCGCGGCTCGTGCGCATCGATCGCATCCTCGCGAACCTCACCGACGCCGCGCGCCGCGCGTAGGCGCCCTTCGCCGCGGCGGCGACCGGCAATCAGAGAGCGGCTACTTCATGACGCGAGCTGCTCGCGTCGTGAGGCGCTGCCCTCACTTCTTGCCGCGCGCGACCCACAGCTCGGCCTCGACGCGGAAGTAGCTCGTCGCGGCGAGCTCCACGGCATTCTTGATGCCGGCGTCGAACGCCTTCTTGGTCGCGGCCTCGAGCGCGATCATCCGCTGCGCGTGCTCGGCGAACGCGATCGCCACCGCCTTGCCGGTCGTCGCCGGCTCGCCGAGCCGGGCGTCGAGCCAGCGGACCGACCAGCGATACAGGTCCTCGGCCGGGACGGTCTCGACGTGGAGCATCGCGTAGACCTTGGCCGCGGCGGCGACCCGATCGGCCGCGGGATCGGAGTGGGCGGTCGACGCCAGGAAACCGACCATCACGAGGACGAGTGTTCGCATCACAAGGAGCCTGGCACACGCGGTATCGTCGAGCCATGCGGGCAAGCTTCGTAGCGCGGCTAGCCACGGCGCTCGCCGCCGAGGCGCCCGACCACGCCCTCGCCGAGGTCTGCGCGATCGCGGCCGAGGCCGACGGCGACGGCGATCCCGAGCTCGCGCCGATCGTCGCGAATCTCGTCGCGGCCGCACGCCTGCGCGTCGCCGAGCACGAGCGCCTGGAGATGCTCTCGGCGGCGTCGTTCGAGGGCATCATCATCCACCGCGACAACGTCCTCACCGATGCCAACCATCGGCTCGCCGAGATGCTCGGCTACGCCGGCGTCGAGGACATGATCGGGCTGCCGCTGGCGCAGCTGTGTGTCGCGCCCGAAGACTTGCCCGAGGTGTTCCGGCGCGTGCGCGATCAGATCGAAGGCGAGTACGTGATCACCGGCGTGCGCAAGGACGGCACGCGGTTCCGCGCCGAGCTGCAGTCGAAGCAGGGCCGGCTCGGCGACGACCCGATTCGTATCGTCGCGGTGCGCGACGTCACCGAGCGCGAGCGCACCCGCGCGCTGTTGCTCGAGAGCGAGGCACGGCTGCGCAGCGTCGTCGGTCAGGCGTTCGACTTCGTCGTGTACAGCCGCGACGGCGTCGTGGTCGAGGTCGGCGGCCGGTTCACCGAGACGCTCGGGTTTCCGCCCGAGCACTTCATCGGCAAGCGCATCCTCGATCTGATCACCCCCTCGTCGGCCCCCGTGATCGAGCAGTCGCTCGTCGAGGCCCGCGCCGGTGGGTTCGAGGCGACGGTGATCGACGCCAACGGCGACGGCGTCCCGGTCGAGGTCATCGCGGTCTACGCGACGCTCGACGACCAGCCGGTCCGGATCGGCGCGGTGCGCGACCTCCGCACGGTCAAGCGCCTGGCCCACGAGCGCCGGGTGCTCGAGCAGCAACTCGAGCGCAGCCAGCGCCTCGAGAGCCTCGGCGTGCTCGCCGGTGGGATCGCCCACGACTTCAACAACCTGCTCGTCGGCGTCGTCGGCAACGCCAGCCTCTTGCTCCACGTGTCGACCGATCGCGCGGTCCGCGACGCCGCCAGCGCGATCGTCGTCGCGGGCGAGCGTGCCGCCAGCCTGACCGCCCAGATGCTCGCCTACGCCGGCCACGACAAGCACGCCCGCCGCGCGCCGCTCGATCTCGGCGCCCTGCTCCACGAGGTGCGCGCGCTCCTCGGCGCCGCGCTCTCGAAGAAGGCGCAACTCGAGCTCGACCTCGATCCGCGCAGCGTGGTGATCGGCGATCGCGCGACCCTGACACAGGTCTTCATGAACCTGCTGACCAATGCGTCCGACGCGCTCGGCGCGAAGCCCGGGCGCATCGCGATCACGTCGCGCTGGCTCGCGATCCTCGACCCGCGCTGGCAGACGGCGCTTGGCCGGCCCGCGGATACCGCCGCCGGCTGGGTGCTCGTCGAGGTCCGCGACACCGGCGCCGGGATGGACGCCGCGACGCGCGAGCGCGTGTTCGAACCGTTCTTCTCGACCAAGGCCAAGGGTCACGGGCTCGGCCTCGCGGCGTGCTTCGGGATCGTGACGTCGCACGGTGGCGCGATCCTCGTGGACAGCGAGCTCGGCGCCGGCAGCACGTTCTCGGTCTTGCTCCCCGCGAGCGACGTCGCGGCCCCGGTGGTCGCGCCGGCGCCCATCCCGACGATGCTGCGTTCGGCGCGCACCGTGCTGGTCGTCGACGACGAACCGCTGGTGCGCGCGGTGCTTCGCCGCTCGCTCGAGCACCACGGCTACGTCGTGGTCGAGGCGCCGTCGGGCACGCGCGCGCTCGAGCTGTTCGCCACCACGCCGGCGACGGTCATCATCCTCGACCTGACGATGCCGGATCTCGATGGACTCGAGGTCACCCGGCGGATCCGCGCGAGCGGATCGAAGGTGCCGATCCTCCTGTCGTCGGGACACCTCGAGGTGTTCGACGACCGGCCGGACGATCGACACCTGGTCGACGGGATCCTCACGAAACCGTACGGCACGAGCGAGCTCCTCGCCGCGCTCGATGCCGCGCTCTCGGTTTCTCGGTAGCGCTACTTGCTCTTCGGCTTCTGGTCGGGGCAGCGCTTGTTGTCGTCGGTCATGTTCGTGTCGCCGGCGAACTTGATGCTCGAGTAGCAGAGCTCGTAGCTGGTCGCGGTGGCCGGGACCTGGTCAGAACCACCGACCTCGATCTCCCAGTCGGTCTTGCCACCGGCCGGGAGCTTGCCGTTCCACGACAGCGGCACCGACGTGTGGGCGACCTGCTTTCCGTCCTTGTCGTACGCGTAGCCGGAGATCGCGAGGAAGCCGATCTCCTTGGTACCGAGGTTGTACGCGTCGTACTTCGGCCAGCCCTTGGCGGTGCGCTTCGCGGTCATGCGGAACTTCACCGAGTCGAACGGCGGCGTCTCGGCGGCCGTGATCGGCGCGGGCTCCGCCTCGGCGGTGAGCGCCGGCAGCGCGACGGCGGCTCCTTCGGCGGGCTTGTCGGCAGTCGCCCCGCCACCCTCGGTCGTCTTCTTCTTGCAGCCCACGGCGAGCGTCGAAACCAGCATCACATAAAGGATCGTGCGCATCTGTAACCTCCGCGGCGACCTTACTGCAACGCGGTGGCCAGCACACGACAGCGTCCCCACGATGTCACGGCCCTCCACGGCAATACGTGACGACACGGGTGACGACACGGTAACATTCCACCGTGGCGGATCAGACGATCGACGACGTCTCGAGCGTTGTCTCGGCCGAGGTCGCGCCGCCCGCGATCGTGCTGATCGGTGGCGCGCTCGTCCTCGCGCCGACCGGCGTCGTCCAGCTCGGTCGCCACGTCGCGTGCGGCCGGGTCACCGCCGAGATCGACGACGAGCGCATGTCGCGCGAGCACGCGACGGTCCAGTTCGGGCGCGGTGGCTGGCGGATCGTCGATCAGGGCAGCCGCAACGGCACCTACGTCGATGGCGTGAAGCTCGCCGGCGAGACCATCGTCGCCGGCGACGCGATCCTGCGCCTCGGTCACACCTTGTTCGCGCTCCGACGCGATGGCCGCGGCCACGACGCCACCACCATCGACACCGACACGGTCATCGGCCCCGAGCTCTCGCGCGCGTACGACGCGATCCGCCGCCACGCGACGACCGACACGCTGCTCGTCCACGGTGAGAGCGGGTCGGGCAAGGAGCTCGCCGCGCGGCTCTATCACGACGCACGCACGCCCGACGGTCCGTTCGTGGCGGTCAACTGCGCCGCGATCCCCGAGGGTGTCGCCGAGCGGCTGCTGTTCGGCAGCAAGCGCGGCGCGTTCTCCGGCGCGGTCGACGCCGTGGGCTACCTCCAGTCGGCCAACGGCGGCACGCTGTTCCTCGACGAGATCGCCGACCTCGAACCGACCGTGCAGGCCAAGCTGCTGCGCGTCCTCGAGACTCGCGAGGTCGTCCCGATCGGCGCGACCGCCGCGATCGCGCTCGCGCTCGGCATCGTCGCCGCGAGCCACCGCGACCTCCGCGCGGCGACGGCCGAGAAGCGATTTCGCGAGGATCTCTACTTCCGGCTGGCGCGCGCGGTCGTCGAGTTGCCGCCACTCCGCGCGCGCCCGGTCGATGCCGCGCGCCTCGCGACGAGAGAGCTCGCGTCGGTCGATCGCAAGCTCGTCGCGCACGCCCGGCTGATCGAGGCATGTTGCCTGCGCGCGTGGCCCGGCAACGTGCGCGAGCTGCGCGCCGCGATCCGCCACGCCGGCCAGCTCGCGATCGCCGCGGGCCGCACGCTCGTGCGGGTCGAGGACCTTCCGGAGCACGCGGGGCTCGCGCTGCGCCGTCCCGAAACGCCCGCATCGCCAGGGTTGCCCCCGGCGACGGTCGTCGACCGACCCGCGATCCTCGCCGCGATCGCCGAGGCCGACGGCGTCCTCAGCGTCGCCGCGCGCGCGCTCGGCCTGCATCGCACGCAGCTCTATCGGCTGATGGACAAGCTCGGCATCGCGCGCGACGGCTGAGCCGTTCGCGTCCCGGGGCTCACTTCTGCTTCTCGGGCGCCGCGTGGATGTCGAGGTTGAGCGTGCTCGGGCCCTTCTCGTTCGAGAACACGTAGACCGTGTAGGTCCCGGGCTGCAGCTTCGCGGTCGTCGTCTTCGTCGAGAAGGCGCCGGCGCCGAGGCCCCAGCCGAGGTCGATGTTCATCGGGAGGCCGATCGCGTTCTCGACCTGGATCGTCGGCAGCGCGTTGCCCTTTTTGGGATCGATCGCGCCGAGCTCGAACTTGCCCTCCTTGGTGACCTGCCACTTGAGGATGTCGCGGCGAAACGTCTCCTTCTTCTTGGTGCCATCGGGCTGCAGGCGATCCTCGGTCACGACGTTCGACGAGATCGCGCAGGCGCTCACCATGTCGACGAGCTCCCCGCACGGGCGCGCCTCGCCGGGCCGCACCACGGCAACGGTCGCGCCGGCCGCGGTCGCGAGCCCACCGAACACGAGCAGCGCCATCGCCTTGGTCTTGGTCGAGCCGACCAGCGCGTCGCGGCCGCGCGTCGACACCATCAGCTTGCCGGTGCCGGTCTTGGTCAGCTGGCCCGCCTGGGCCGAGCCGAGCGCGAACAGCTTGGCGTCGGTGCGGATCACCTTCTCGGTCACGCGGTACTCGAGGATCTCTTCACCCGGCTTCGCGGGCGTGTTCGGCACCAGGCTCGCGAGCACGCCGAGCCCCGGGCCGCCCGGAGGCGCGCCGCTGAACGACTGCTCGAGGTCGCCGTCGACGAGCTCCTGGGCGTGGACCGGGACCATGCCGGTGCCATCGTCGATCCCGAAGACCGACCCGAAGTGCTGGTCGATCACCTTCTTCCACTGGGTCTTGACCTGCCCGCCCTGGTGCGTCTTCACCTTCTTCTCGATCTTCAGCTGGTAGTACACGCACGGCGTCGAGCTACAGGGCGCGACGAGGGCCTGCTGTGCCCGCACGGCCCCCTCGACGCTGGCCGGCCCGTTCGCCCGCGCGGCGTCTCCCGTCTTCATCAGCGGCGCGGCGAGGATGCGGCTCGCCTTCTTGCGCGTGATCACGCCACCGAGGGCGAGCAGGAGACCGACACCGGCGATGATGATTCCAATATAGAGAGGGGACATGGAGTCGCCGATTGCAACGGCTGGGCCGCGGATCGCGACCGGAGCTCGCGAACTTGCACCGGATCTCCGAGGTCCCGACACACGTTGTGTCGACACGCGTGGCACGATGCAGCGTGGATCCGAGACCCAAACGCGTGCTGCTGATCGATGACAACGAGCTCACGCTGAAGATGACCTCGGCGGTGCTGGTCGGCGCCGGCTACGAGGTCCGCACGACGACGAGCGTCGACCAGGTCAGCGAATCGCTCGGCGACTGGCGCCCCGACGTGATCCTCACCGACGTCGAGATGCCGGGCACGACGGGGGTCGAGCTGTGCCGCAGCTTGAAGGCCGCGTACGAGAGTGCCCACGTCCCGGTCGTCCTGTACTCGGCGCTTCCCGTCGAGGAGCTCGAGGTCCTCGCGCGCACCTGCGAGGCCGACGGGTTCCTGTCCAAGCGCGAGCTGACGCGCCTGCCGCACGAGCTCGCGATGGTGCTCGAGACGCAGATGTTCTAGGTCAGGTCCAGCGGACGTGGAACTCGCACGCCGCGCCGCCGAGTGCCTCGCACTCGACGTGCTCGACCACCGGGGCGCCGCCTCCCGACAGGATCACGAGCTGCTCGAGCAAGCCGGCGCTCCACTGACACAGCTGCGCGTTCCGCGGCGTGCCGGTCATGCGGACGCGCGACTCGTTGGCCTGGATCGGCAGCGCGGCGACATCGCCCCAGGTGTGGTAGCGGCTCCACACGTTCCGGATCGCCGACAGCGTTCGCTCGGGCATGAGCGTCGCCGTGCTCGACGGAAAGAACCGACGAAACGACGCGCGGACGCAGGCGCGTGCGAGGTTGCGCGCGAGCTGCGTGTCACCGATGTGCTCCGGCGCGATCGCGAGGAACCGCTCGAACATGTCGGTCGGGAGCCACGCGAGCGGCGCGGCATCGACCAGCGAGTCGGCGAGCACCGGGTCGTGCTCGCCGATCGAGAACCGCAGGCGCGCGGCCGCGTGGACGCCGAGCACGCCGACGATCGAACGAAACACGACGCCGCGGGTCTGCGCGCGCGCCCCGGTGACCCGCGCGCGGATCCGCGGCGACGGCGCGACCACCGCGAGCGCGGCCGACAGCGCGCGCGCGAACTCGCCGGCGGAGGCGGGCCGCTGTGCCGGATCGTGGTGCAGCCCGGCGAGGATGATCTCGTCGGCCGGGGCGAGCTCGGCGACGTGCGACGACGGCCGAGCCGGCGGCGTGTCGGTCGCCTGGCGGGCCAGCGTCTCGAGCGAGGTGCCCTCGCCGAACGGCTCGGCGAGCGTCAGGATCGCGTAGGCGGTGGCCGCGAGCCCGTAGACATCGGCGCGCGCGGTCGCCTCGCCGCCGTCGAACACCTCGGGCGCGATGTAGCCCGGCGTGCCGGCCGCCTCCGGGATCTCGCCGAGCCGATGCGCGATGCCGACGTCGACGAGCACGCCGCGACCGCGGAACGGATCGCGGATCACGTTCGCCGGCTTGACGTCGCGATGGATGATGCCGTGCTCGTGCAGCGAGTCGAGCGCCGAGGCGATCTCCTCGATCACCGCGACGTTGACCGCGAGCGACGGCCGCGTGCCCTCGCTGCGATGGCGCGCGATCGCCTCGTCGAGCGCCTCGCCTTCGACGAGCTCCATCACGAAGTAGGTGTCGTTGCCGAGCTGACCGAAGTGATAGATCTGCACGAGGTTCGGGTGCTGGAGCCGCGCGAGCAGCATCGCCTCGGAGCGCAGGCGCTCGACGAACACGGCGTCGGCGGCGAGATCGGCCCGGAGCATCTTGATCGCGACCGGCCGCGCGAGCGCGAGATCGTCGGCGCGATACACGACGCCCATCGCGCCGCGACTGATCTCGTGCCGCATGCGATAGCCGGTGAGGCCGACCGGCGCGGCCGGCGCCGCATCGACGTGTTCGTGCGCCGCGCGCCACACGAGCTCGAAGGACAGCCGCGCTGCCATGGCCTGGAGGAGCGCGTGCTCGTCGAGGGTGAAGCATCGCGGCTCGGCGGAGACCAGGCCGAGAAAGCCATGATCGGCGAGCGCGACCGCGGCGTAGCTCTCGCAGCGCGGGGGCTCGCTGGTCGTCACCGCGAGCAACGTCGCCGCGGACGCCATCGCGATCCGGCAGCGCTCGATGTGGTTCCAGATGGTCGGATCCGCGGTGCGGCCGACCCCGACATCGCCGCGCACCGAGAGCACGCAGCGCTCGACGCCGAACGCGATCGCGATCTGCTCGGCCGCCGCGGCGAGGTCGCCGCCGAGCACGGTGACACCGAGCAGATCGCCGATCCGCACGTGGGCTATCGGCGGCGGGCTCGCGGCGAGCGCCAGCGCGTGCGGCAGCGACGACTCGAACGCGACGATGCGCGCGCCGGGCGGTGGGTTCTCGCCGGAGTCACTCACCACGAGGATCGTGGAGGCGACCCCGGCGAGCTGCACGAGCGCGCTGTCGGCGTCCTGGTGCTCGCGATCGATCACCACGGCGCACGGCTCGCAGTCCGCGAGCGTCGCGACGAGCTGACCGACGCTATCGACCACCACGGAGTCGCGTCCCGCGGCGATGCTCGTGCGATCGATCAGCTGCTGGATCCGGATCTCGCCGCACAGGACGGCGAACCCTCCGGATCGGATCAACCGCCGAGCTTCTTGCCAGCCGTGTGCCCCACGTCGGCCACCTTGTCGGCCGCCTTGGTGCCGGCATCGCGCACCTTCTCGGCCGCGTCCTTCACCTTCTCGCCCGCCTTCTCCGCCAGGTCCTTGGCCTTGTCGGCCGCGTCGTCGATCTTGTCTTTGAGGTTGGTCATGCAGGCGGATGCTGCAACGCGTCGGCCAGCCCGGATCGCGTCGCGCGCGCTGGATTCGCGGTCACGCGTGCGCCGGTGCGCGATCGAGCGCCACCGCTCGTGCCGGGCGGGTAGACTCGAGGTGTGCTCATCCTCGTCGACGTGGCCGCCGATCGGTTGCGGGCCGACCTGGTCGAGTTGCTCGAGCGCGCCGGGCACACGATCGAGCGCGCGACCGCCGCGCCGCACAAGCCGTTCGACGTCGCGCTGGTCGGCACTCCCGAGGCCGCCGAACGCCTGCGTCGCGACCGGCCGTTCGACGCGATCATCGTCGTCACCAAGCTCGACGACGTGCCCGCCAGGATCCGCGCTCTCGAGGTCGGCGCCGACGACGCGTTCGACGCGAGCTTCCAGCCATCGCAGATGATGGCGCGGATCGGCGGGGCCGGCCGGCGCGCCGCGATGTTGCCGCGCACCTCCGAGCAGCACCTGATCGACGGCTGCCTCGTCGATCTCACGGCCGCGACCGCGACCCGCGACGGTGTCGCGATCGAGCTCACCGCGCGCGAGGTCGAGATCCTGCGCTGGCTCGCCGGGCACGCGGGTCAGGTCGTGTCGCGTGCCGAGCTGCTCCAGCACGTGTGGCGGGTCGCCGCCGGAAACACGACGCGCGCGGTCGACGTCGCGATCGTCGGGCTGCGCGCCAAGCTCGAGCGCGACCCCGATCACCCGACGGTGATCACCACGATCCGCGGCGTCGGGTACCGCTGGGGCTAACGCTTACAAACGGCTAACACGCCGGTGGCTACGGTGGGATCATGCAAGCAGCCGCCGCCACCAGCCAGGATCTCCGCGCGTCGGGCCCCGCCGGGCTCGCCACCCACGTCGCCCGCCACGGCAGCCGGCCGTCACCCGAGCTCGACCGGATCGCCGGCCAGTTCGAGGCCCACACCGCCCTGCTCTACTGGTTCACCGACCTGCCCGCCGCGATCGCCGAGGCCCGCCGCACCGCACGGCCGATCCTGTCGCTCCGCCTGCTCGGCCGGCTCGATCAGGCGCTGTCGTGCGCGAACAGCCGGTTCTTTCGCCGCCTCCTGTACCCGCACGCGCAGGTCAACAAGCTGCTGCGCGATCACTTCGTGTTGCACTGGGAGTCGGTGCGCCCGGTCCCGATCGTGACGATCGACTTCGGCCGCGGCAAGAAGCTCGTGCGCCCGCTGACCGGCAACAGCGTGCACCTCGTGCTCGACGCGAGCGGGCGCCCGGTCGACGCGCTGCCCGGCCTGGTCGATCCGGCGGTGTTCGTCGCGCAGCTGACGCGCGCGCACGCCTACGCGATCGCCGATCGCAAGTACCTCGCGGCGCATCACCAGCAGGCGATGCGCGCGCCGATCGCGCCGCCGGCCCCGGAGCCGCCGGACCGCGCGTTCGACGCCAGCGCGATCGCGATGACCAAGCACATCGTCGAGCTGCCGGTCCTGCGCGCGATCGCGCCGCCGTCGGTCGACGCCGACACCCACACGAACCTCGCGCTCCACGCCCGGATCCACGACGCCTTCGCGCGCGGGCGCGGCACGAGCGCGACGATCGCGGAGCTCGTCCACTGGATCTATCGCGACCTGTTCCTCATGCCGCCCGACGATCCGGCCCTCGGGCTCGACGTTCCGGATCCGATCTAGATCGAAGCGCGCGCACGGGCGTTACCACCTCGGGATGGCCAGGTTCTCCGTCGTCGGGCTCGGACTACTCACCGTATGCGCCAGCGCGTCGGCCTACCCACACACCCCGCGCTTGCCGGCACCGACTCCGGTCTCGGTGCGGGTCCGGCCGCCGGTGCCGACCGCCGATCAACACCCCGGCAAGCCCGCGCTCGACGCCGATGCCGTGCTGTCGATCGACGATCTCCTGAAGACGCCGCGCACCGAGCAGGAGCAGATCATCGTCCAGCTGATCGCGAACACGCCCGACTCCGAAGCGGAGGAGAAGGCGGACTACTACTTCCGACTCGGCGCGCTGTACGCGCAGCTCGCGCGCTACTGGCGCGAGAAGGGTGGCGACGCCAAGGCGAAGGACTACCTGCTAAAGACGGTGAAGACCTACAAGGCGCTCGTCGACAACGACGCGTTTCGCACCTATCCCAAGCTCGACATCGCGCTGTTCTACTACGGCTACACGCTGCAGGGCGGCAAGTACCTGAAGGAGGCGCGCGCGGTCTACGACAAGCTGTTGAAGAACTTCCCGAACAGCAAGTACGTCCCCGAGGCGCACCTCGCGTTCGGCGAGTACTACTTCGAGACCAACCAGCTGGCCGACGCCGAGGCCCGCTACGCGATGGTCCTCAAGTTCCCGAAGTCGTCGGCGTACTGGTACGCGATGTACAAGATGGGCTGGATCCATCTCGGGCTGCAGCGCTACCAGGAGGCGCTCGAGACGTTCTTCCAGATCGTCCAGGCGACGAAGGCCGACGCCAAGGCCGACAAGCTGAACCAGGCCGCGAAGCACGACTTCGTGCGCGCGTACGCCGCGATCGGCAAGGCCGACAAGGCGGGCGCGGCGTTCAAACGGGTCGACGTCAAGGACGCGTTCGCCATGCTGACGACGCTCGCCGACCTCTACGTCGCGACCGGCATGCTCGACAAGGCTGCGTTCGTCTACGGCCAGCTGATGATCGAGCAGCCGGAGTCACCGAAGGTCTGCGCGTGGCAAGCCGCGATCGCGCGCGCATCGCTGACGAGGGCCGATGCCGACAAGCTCCGCGAGATCGCCAGCCTCGTGACGCTGTTCGGCGCACTCGCGGCCGCCGGCACGCTCCCCGGACCCGAGCTGCAGACCTGCCACGACGACGCCGCGGCGCTGTCCGGCGAGCTCGCGCGCGTGGTCCACCTCGAGGCGAACGCGACGAAGAGCCCGACGACGATGGCGACCGCCGAGCAACTCTACGCGATCTATCTCGCCGGATTTCCCGAGGCGAGCGACCGCGCCGCGATGCAGTACTTCCACGCCGAGACGCTGTGGTCGGTGGCCGAGGCCGAGCAAACCCCGCGCGTGCGACTCGAGCGCTGGGAGACCGCGGCGGATGCGTTCGCCGCGATCGCGGCGACCGATGTGCCGACCCGGCGCGACGCCGCGCTCGCCAGCGTGGTCGCGTGGAAGTCGGCGCTCGACCTCGATCCGGATCTCGTCAAGCTCGCCGGCCCGATCGACGTGATCGCCGCGACGCGCACGCCTGCGGCAAAACCGATCGCGATCCCGGCGCGCGAGGGCAAGCTGCTGACCGCATTCGAGGCCGGCATCTCGTTCATCGCCGACGCCGACGAGGTCGCCCGCACCGACGTCGTCGGCGCGATCGTGCTGCGCCGGTTCCACCAGCTCGACACCGCGATCCCGCTGCTCGCCGACGTCGTCGAACAGCACGGCACGTCGGACTCCGCCGAGCTCGCGGGCAACCTGCTGCTCGAGGCGCTGGTCTCGCTCAAGCGCTACGATGCGGCCCGCGAGCTCGCCGACAGGCTGCACGATCGCCCCGGATTCGTCGACGGCAAGGCGAGCCTCGCGCGCAACGTCGACTACATCCGCACGCACGCGCTGCGGCGCTGAGCTACTCGAAGCGACAGGTCAACTCCGCGGGACACTCGCTCCCGACGTGCATCATGCACATGCCATCGGTGCACACGCCCCCCTTCTGGACACACTTGGGGTCGCACGCCTTCGGCGCGTCCGTCGGGACGCGGTCCGGCTTCGACAGGCAGGCTGCGAAGGCGACGCAGACGATCGCGTACTTCAGAATGGGAATGGTCCTTTCTTGTGCGGTGCGGGACGCGTCGAGGGCGTCGGGGGTGCCGGTCGCGTTGTCGCGGTCGGTGGTGGGACGATCGGTGGTGGCACGATCACCGGCGGCGTCGGCACCGGCACGATGACCACTGGCGCCACGACCGATGGTGCGTGGGTGACCGCGTGGTCATCGCCGCCGGCCGCGACGACCGCGACGATCGCGACGACCGCGGCGGCCACACCGACGATCCACGGCCACCGCCGGCGCTTCGGTGGCGGCGGCTCCACGTCGATCGCATGGATCCCGGGGGCCGTCGAGAGCCGGCGCGGCAGTGCCGGGAGCTCCGCGAGCACGTCGTCGAGCGCGTCGAACGTCTCGAGCGCCGACTGATAGCGCGCATCGGGCTCCTTGCTGAGCAGGCGCGCGACCACCGCGGCGAACGCGGGTGGCACGTCGGGCATCGGCTTCGGCGCGTCGAGCACCTGCTTGGTCAAGAGGTCGCGGTTGTCGTCGCTCGCGAACGGTCCGGTCCCGGCGCCGAGCTGATAGAGGATGCAGCCGAGCGAGTACAGATCGCTGCGCGCGTCACCCGAGCCGCCGACCGCGCGCTCCGGCGGCATGTACGCCGGCGTGCCGATCAGGTTATTCGAGCCGGTCACCTCGGAGCGTTCGCCGAACGCGAGCGACTTCGCGAGCCCGAAGTCGAGGACCTTGACGACGTCGCGTCCGCCGTCGAGCAGCATGATGTTCGACGGCTTGAGATCGCGGTGGATGACGCCGAGCTGGTGTGCCGCCTCGAGCGCCTCGCAGACCTGCATGCCGATCCGGATCAGCCGGCGGAGCTCGAACCGGCCCTCCGCGTCGGCGACGTCCGCGAGCGTGCGCCCGCTCACCAGCTCCATGGCGATGTAGAACAGGCCGTCGACCGTCTGCCCCGAGTCGAGCACCGCGACCGCGTTCGCGTGATTGAGGCGGCTCGCGAGCCGCGCCTCGCGCAGGAACCGCTTGATCACGCCCGGGTCCGACGCGAGGTTCGGATGGACGACCTTGATCGCGACGTCGCGCCCGACCGAGTGCTGGATCGCGCGATACACCGCACCCATCCCGCCCTGGCCAAGGCGCTCGACGATCGTGAACCGCGAATCGATGTCGCGCCCGATCAACGCGTCGACCGGTGCGACCAGCTTGACCAGCCGCGTGCCGTCGGTCGGGCACACGTTGCCGTCGATGAAGCTGCCCTCGCACGCCGGGCAGTACAGGTCGGCCTCGAAGACGTCGCTCGCGACCTCGACCGTCATCGGCGCCACGCGATCCCGACCATCGCGCCGTGGTCGTGGAGCTCGCCGGAGATCTGGACCGGCGACTCGCGGTCGCGGAACACGGTGTAGTGCAACGCGACCCCGGCGATCACCGCGGCGGCCCCGAGGCCGTACAGCGCCAGCGTCAGGTCGCGACGGCGATCGAACGTCGCCGAGTTGCGGTCGTAGAGCCCCGGATCTGGATGCGCCGGGTCGCCTGCGGTCACGAGCGTCGCGCGCACCGGGGCGAGCGCCGCCGCGTCGTAGATCCCGCCGGCGACGAGGAGCGCCGCGCCCGCGCCGCCCACGATCCACGGGATCCGCGATGGCCGCGTCGCGGAGAACCGCAGCACCACCTCGCGCGGCTGCGCGTCGCTCACCGAGAGCGCGGTCTGCACGCGTGCGCGACCGGGCGCCGTCGCGGTGATCACGTAGCGCCCCGCGGGGAGGTGCACGAGGCGAGTCGAGAACATCTCGTCCGCCTCGAAGCTCGAGATGCTGACCACCGCATCGTCGGCCGGCTCGACCCGGATCGCGACCGGCGCGAACTGACCGACATGGAGGTGCTCGTCGAGCTGACGCTCCGCCAGGACGAGCCAGCTCGGCAGCTCCGTGAGGTGCGGCGTTCGCTCGCGGCAGGTCGCAAAGAACACCTCGGCCTGCGACCACCGCTCGGCGCGGAGATACGCGAGCCCGATCAGGCACGCATGGGTCGGAGCCGGAGCGAGGGCCTCGGCACGCTTGAACGTCGCGACCGCCTCGAGATAGTGACCATCGCGGGCGAGCTCCTCGCCGGCCCGGACGAGGTCGGGTGCTGTCTCACCTCGCGCGATCCCGCACGCGAGCAACATGATGATCAGGACCCCGAGCCGCACGACCTGTCCTCAAGCATCTCCAGTGCCGAGCCGAGGTGCCACGGTAAGTCGGGCCACGTCATTCGATCCCGGTAAACCGAGCGGCTACGTCACACCGGGCGAACGTGCGCGGACAACGCTGGTGCCGGAACGCACGATGTCGCGGTATGGTCACCGACCCGGTGCGTTCGCTCGTCCTGACCATCGCGCTCGCCAGCTGCCGGGTCGGGTTCACCGAGGTGCGATTGCCACCACCGACGCACGTCGATCCGAGCGAGCCCCGGTTCGGAACCGGGGACGTGATGCTCGGCGACGTGATGCTCGGCTCGAGCTCGATCACGATCGATACGACGGCGCTCACGATCGACGGGACACCGCCTGACGTCGGGTTGTTCGTCGCCGTGCCGCAGCAAGGCTCGGGGCCCGAGCTCGCGGTGCTCGAGGCCGATCGCGTCGCGCTCGCGACCGGCGCGGTCGCGACCGTCGTCGGGACGCGCGCGCTCGTGATCGTCGCGCGCACGATCGAGCTCGCCGGCACGCTCGACGCGAGCGGCGGCCCGATGACGGTCGGACCCGGGGCGGGCGCGACCCATGCCAGCGATGGCACCCACAAGCCCGGCGACGTGTGTGACAGCGGTGGCGGCGGCGGTGGTCACGCGACGTCCGGAGCTGACGGAGGCGACGTCCCCACGTGTCTGCCGAGCGCGGCGGGCGGCGCGAGCACCGGCGACGACGCGCTCACGATCCTCGTGGGTGGTGGCGCGGGCGGTGGGGCGGTCTCGTTCGGGTGCGGCTCGCCCGCGGGCGGCGGCGGTGGCGGCGCGGTCCAGCTCTCGGCGAGCGAGCTCATCGCGATCGCGGCGAGCGGCCAGATCGTCGTCGGCGGTGGCGGTGGGAGCGGTGGCCCCGAGTGCGGCGACGGCGACGCTGGTGCGGGAGCGGGAGGTGGCGCGGGTGGCGCGATCTATCTCGAGGGCCCGGCGATCGTGATCGACGGTCGCCTGATCGCGAACGGCGGCGGTGGAGGCGCCGGCGGCAACGGCCTCACGCAGAACGGCACGATCGGTGGCGGCGGCGTCGGCGCGAGCGGCACCACGCTGGCGCCCGCCGTCGGTGGCACACCACCCCCATCCACCAACGCGGGCAGCGGGGGAACCGGTGGCACCGCGACGGCGCCGCCGACCGCCGGACAGACCGCGACCAACAACGCCGGCGGCGGTGGTGGCGCGGCCGGACGGATCGTCGTGCGCGTCTTGCGCTGATCTAGCCGAGCAGCGCGCGAGCTTCGTCCGCGCGCGCGGTCTCGACCAGCACGATCGCGGGGGCCCACGGCCCGAAGAACGCGAACAGGGCGCGCAGGTTCCCGGCGTGGACGTGACACGGGATCTCGGCCTTGCCGAGCGTGGCCTCGATCGCGCCGGCGCGCTGGATCTGGTGCAGCACCGCGACCGGCACCACGGGCGTGCGATGCGCGCGCGCGTCGTCGATGATATCGAGCACGACCGCGGTCGCGATCACCAGCCCGAGCGGGGTGGCCGCGCGCCCGAGCGACGCGTCGGTGCCCGCCGTCAGCATGCCGAGCGCGCCGATCGCGAGCAGCACGAGTCCCGAGAGCAAGGTCGCGCGACGCCACATCGCGAACGTCGGGAGCTTCGGCGCGACCGGCGCGAGCACCGCGGGCCGCGCGAAGATCCAGGCCCACACCGGGATCGAGATCGCGACGAGCGGGAAGATCACGAATGGATCGACGCTCCGCGCGACCACCCAGCGCTGGACGGCCTCGAGGGACGCGCTGCCACCCAGCATCGTCGCGATGCCGACCAGCGACACGATCGCCATCGTGTCGCCGAGCGGGGACAGCCCCGAGGTCGGCATGCGGAGGGCGGGCTCGCCGGCGTCGCCCGCGATCCGCAGGCGAAGCATCACGACGGTCCCCGCGACGATCGCGATCGCGCACGCGCCCCAGCCGAGGTTGCCGGCGTCGAGCAACCTGCCCGTGTCGAGCCGGTCGAGCTCGGCGCCGACGACCGCGATCACCACGCCCGACAGCAACAGCACACCGTAGCCGTTGCCGAGGCCGTGCTCGCGGATCATGCCCGCGACGATCGCGAGCACCAGCGTGCCCGACACCATCGACGTCATCACGAGGATCCGGAACTTCCAGCCCGGCGCCATCACGATCTCGGCGCCGCCGCGCGACAGCGACTCGAAGTACGTCGCGATGAAGAAGCTCTGGACGAGCGCGAGCCCGATCGCGACCGCCGCGACCGCCTGGCCGAGCCGGACGCGCCCGAGCGGATCGTGGCGCCGCCAGCGCAGCGCCGGAACGGCGAGCGCGACGAGCTCCACGAGGATCGCCGCGCTGACCACCGGCATGATGCCGAGCGCGAACACGCTCGCCTGCATGCCGATCGCGCTGTGGGCGTGATACGCGATCCTCGCGAGCTCGAACTCGTTGACCCCAGGGACCGTCACGTAGCCGCCGACGATCAGCGCGACCGGCGCGATCAGCGTGACCATCAGCCGCCGCCACGGGAACCACCCGCCGACCGCGGGCGCCGGTCGCGCGCGCCACCGCGGCCGCGTCGCGCGGACGACGAACCACACGAGCACCCCGATCGCCCCGCCACCGACGAGCGCGATCAGCGCCCGCGCGAGCCCTTGCGATCCCCCACTCGGTGCCGGCGACCACGTCGCGTCGATCACCGTGCCAGCAGCCGACACCGCGCCCTGGGACAGCACCGCGGCGAGCGCGGTCGCGTCGCGTTCCTGCGATTGGATGTCCGAGCCGCCCATCCCGATCGACGCCCGCCCGCCGCAGATCCGGCCGTTGATGATCGGCGCCGAGCGCACCCGGGTGCCGAGGAGCATCGCCAGCTTGTGGCCGGTCATCGGCCCGGTCAGCGCGCAGAACCGCTGGGCGCCCTCGCGGGTGAATTCGAGCATCACGAGCGGGCGGTTGGTGTTTGGATCGTAGACCTTCTTGGCGTCGGCGATCATCGTGCCGTCGATCGCGACCTCGTCGGCGAGCTCGTAGGTGCGCCACATCGCGGCGCCGTCGCCGCCGCGCGCACGGGACCACGGCCGCTGGGGCTCGACGTACTCGAACCCGTAGTGCGATCCTGATCCTGCGACCGCAGCCTCGAGCAGGTCGCGGCGCGGCGCGACGAGGTACGGCACGAGGTGCTGGTTCGCACGATCCTCCTCGGACCAGAAGTCGTCCTCGTGGCGCACGCCGGGCGCGTCGATCGATCTCGCGGCCTGGGTCTCGAGCGCCTCGCGCATCGTGAGGCCGCCGCCACCGAGGTACGCGAGCACGTCGTCCTTGGCGTCGCGCGGCAGCTTGGGAAACTCGACGACCCGGGTGTCGCCGGCCTCGGCGCGGTAGTGCACCGTCAGGCCGCCGTAGCGCGCGACGCCGCGCGCCGGTCCACCGAGCAGCCCGACCACCGCGCCGGGCACCTCGTGACCGAGCATCGCGGCGGCGATCGCGACGGCCGCGATCAACGCCGCTCCGAGCGCGAACCAGGCGCGTGCCACCGGCCTCATCGGGGCATCCTACGCCCGCGGGAGCATGAAGATGGCCCGCTCGTCGGTATGGTCGACGCAGATCACGAACACCCGTTCGATCGAACCGACGCGGTCGCCGACCAACCCCGCGAGCGCCCCGGCGATCCGGTCGAGGAACCGCCGCTCGGTGATCACCCGCAACGTCACCGTCGGCGCGCGCCGAAGGATCGACCATGCCTCGTCGAGGAGCTCCGGGTTCGTCACGACGACATGGAGCTCGGGCACCGGATCCGCGATGCAAGGCACCAGCACCGGCGCCCCGAGGATCAGGCGCTGGAGTCGCGGCGGTGGCTCGGCGAGCAACTCGGTCGCCGGCCCGATCGGGAACCCACCCGCGAGGCCGAGGTGCGTGACGTGCGCGAGCTCGAGGCGCGCGCGCGGCGCGAGTGCGCCGGCCCAGGCATCGAACGGCGTCGCTGGACCGCCGAGCGAGACGCGGTCGAGGAAGCCGCGCACGAAGCGGATCTCCTTGAGATCGACGAGCGCGCCGAGCGGCCCGAGGAACGTGCGCGCGTGCTTCCTGATCAGCGAGAGCACCCGCGACTGCGTCGTCGACGTGAACGGCGCGAGCTGGATCGCGATCAGCTCGCCGCGTGGATCGCCGCGCTCGGCGACGAGGTCGCCATAGACGCGACGGAGCTCGTCGTCGTCGGGGTTCGCCGCGATCTGCGCGAGCAGATCGTCGACGCGGCCGTCGGGCTTCGCCGCGACCGCGAGCGGCGCCTGGACGTCACCGCGCAGCGCGAGCGCGAGATCCGGTGGGCATTGCCACGCGGTCGTGGGCAGGCGCTCGTTGCTCCCGCTCAGCTCGACGCCGAGGTGCGGCACGCCGGCGACGCGGCGCAACGTGACACCCCATCGCTTCATGGTGGACTGGCCAGGCAGGTGGAACAGGCGCAGCCCGGTCTTGCTGCGTGGGCGAAGCGCGGCGAGCGCGGCCTCGAGGCGCCACGGCGCGAGCGTGCGCATCTGGGCGTCGAGCCCGGCCTCCCACACCGGGCGATCGCGGTCGCGGTACGCCTCGGAGTACGGCAGCTCGTCGAGCGCGTGGGTGACGCCGTACGCGGCGATCGCCTCGCGCCATCGCCCGGCGTGCACGAGGGCCATCGCGTTGGCCGCGGTCTCGCGCGTCGCGCCCCAGCGCTCCTGCTCGGTCACGCCGGCCGCCCGCGCGTCCCACAGGTAGCGTGCCGCGTCCCAGCAGTGCTCCGCGTTGCGCACGATCTCCGGCCGGATCACGAGCGTTATCACCTGCGAGGCGCTGCGCTTCTCCGGGCTCACCGCGACCAGCCACGACCGGCGGGGCCCCGACGTGTCGTCGGCCGGCGCGAGCAGCACGCTCGAGCCAAGCGGGAGCTTGCCGCTCGGTTCGCGCGGGAAGTGGCGGACGAGCAGCGCGGCATCGATCGCCGCGAGCGCGGACGCGAGGCTCGGCGCCGTCGCATCGGGATCGAACGCGCACTCGAGCCCGACCTGACGCCACCGCGCGGCGAGCGCGCTCACGGGCGAGACAGGCGCTTGTGGCGCAGCGCGGCGCGCTTATTGCGGTCGAGCGTGAAGCCCGCGCTCGACGCGAACGTCGTCGACAGCGTCGCGTCTCCGACATCGACGCTGACGCCGAGCGACTTGTACGCCCCCGCCGGATCGAGGTCCCACGCGGGCATCCAGCCCGGCACGTTCGCCAGATCGAGCGCGAGCGTCGTCGTCCCGGCGACGAACCCGGCGCTCGCGCGCACCGCGTAGTTCGAGCTATCCGACATGCGCGACACGCGGAACGAGACCTTGCCGGCGGGCAGCGCCGTCGTCCAGGTCGCCGTCGCGCCGGTGAACGTCACGCCCAGAAGCTTCGGCAGCAGCGTGAACGCGGTGACCGGTGGCGTGCCCGGCGTGTAGAAGTACTCGACCGTGCGCTGGCTCGCCCCGCCGTCGACGAACAGGTTCGCGACGACGAGGTCGTTGGCGCCGACGATCGCGTCGGCCGGCAGCTTCGCCGTCGTGCCGGTCGCGGTCTCCGCGGCGAACTCGTGATCGGTCAACCAGTCGACCTCGGTCGACTGCGGATCGCTGCCCGCGCCGGTCAACACGAACGCGACGTCGTGCGACGCCGTGCCCTCGGTCGCGAGATCGATCGCCGGCTCGGTCGCCGGGGTCGAGATCGCGATGCCGGTGCGCACCAGCCACTGGTTCGCGCCGAACGCGACGAGCTCGTGATCGCCCGCGCTGACATCGAGCGCGTAGGTCCACGGCCCCGTGGCCGACGAGTCGTCGGAGCCCATCCAGACGTGGCCGGCCTGCTTCATCGTGCCGCCGACCGCGACGGATCCGCCGCCACCGGTCCCCGGCGTGAACCCGAAGCACGGCAGGAACACCGAGCTCGCATCCGCGACCAGGTTCGCCAGGATGCCGACGTCGATGCGCGAGCCCTGCATGCAGACGGCGAGCAGCTCGTACGACGGCCCGGCGACCGCGAACTCGGTCGCTGTGGTCGCGAGTCCCTGCCACGCCCCGCCGTGCTCGCGATACGCGACCAGGACCGGCGCGGCCCCGAACGTCTTCAACCCGATCGTCGCCGGGATCGTATGCTGCTCGTCGGGCGGCGGCCCGTCGACCACGTTCACCTTCGGCGTGGTCTTGGAGCTGCACGCGCCGACGGCGAGGATCGAGAGCAGGAGGTTCGCGTTCACGTCGCGAACCTACACGATCAGCGGATCGCCCAGGCGGGCGAACCGGCGTCCGCGCCGGTCGCGGTGAGCGCTGCCACCGAACGCAGGTTCGTGCCGTCTTTCGCCAGCAGCCAGATGATCCCGCCGATCGTTCCGGCGGTGTCGCTGCCATCGGCCGCGCGGGTCGAGAAGTAGGCGAACTCGCGGCTGTCGGCGGACCACGCCAGGCTGCCGGAGCTGACGTTCGCGGCGGTGAGCTGCGTGACCGCCTTGCGCGACGTGCCGTCGGGATGGACCGTCCAGATGTTGTAGACGCCGTTGTTGAGGTTCGGCGCGTCCTGGCCGCCGAGCGAGCCGCTGCCGAAGAACGCGATGGTCGTACCATCTGGCGACCATTGCGCGAGCGTCGCGATCGCGCTGTTGAACGACGTGATCTTGAACCCGCTCTGGCCGGTCGGTCCCACGATCCACAGGTTCGATGTCGTGCCCTTGGCGTCGCTGCCATCGATCGCGCGCTGCGAGCTGTAGACGATCCGGGTGCCATCGGGCGACCAGTCCGGCCCGTCGCTGTAGGCGCCCGACGCGGTGAGCTTCGTGACCGCGACGAGGTTCGTTCCATCGGCGTCGATCACCCAGATGTTGTCGTGATCGAGGTGCGGACTCGTGCTCGTCCCGTCGAGCGCCAGGTTCGACGCGAAGGTCAGCTTCATCCCATCGGGTGACCACGCCGCCGCCGAGCTGAGCCACGTGCCCGTGATCCCCTTGAAGAGCTGGTGCTGGTTCGTGCCGTCGGCATTCATCACCCAGACGCTGTCCGCGCCGTTCTCGGTGAAGTCGTAGGAGATCCGGGTTCCGTCCGGAGACCACCGAGGAAACACGGCGACTCCCGACGTCAGCGCCCGGAGGTTCGTGCCATCCGCGTCGACCGACCAGATCGCGAACGAGCCCGCCGAGCCGTTCGAGCCGTCCGCCTTTGCCTGGGACTGGAACACGATGTGCTCGCCATCCGGAGACCACTGCGGCCCCGCCGCGCTCGCGACCGCCGCCGTGATGTGCGTCAGCGCGACGAGCCCGGTGCCGTTGGTTCGCGAGCGCCACAGGTTGTACGTGCTGTTGGGATTTGGCGCGTTCGTCCCGTCGAGCGCGCGGCGCGACTTGAACACCAGCTCGATGAACGTCGCGCGCACGGTTCGCGCTTGCACCATCGCCACCGTGCACGTCGCGACTCCCTTGCATCCCTCGCCCTTCCAGCCCGCGAACACGTAGCCCGCATCGGGCACCGCCGTCAGCGTCACCGACGCGCTCGCCGGGTAGTCCGCGATGCACGTCCCGCCCGCCGCGCGACACGCGATCGGTCCGGTGTCCGCCGTCACCGTGCCGACGCCGATGCCCGACATCATCACGGTCAGCGAGCTCGGTGGCCCGGCATCCACCGGCGTGGCGTCGCCGGTCGCGGCGTCGTCGTCACCACCGGCGGCATCGATCGCCACGCTCCCATGATTGCTACTGCAGGCCACCGTCAGGCAGGCCGCGATCCAGATCCGCATCCCACCGTTGTAGAGCGGGAGCGGCCAAACCCCACTTCCCCTGATCAGGCCGACTCGACAACTGAAGAGTGCACACCACCGTGTGCAGAGATCGGCGGCATGCCTTTCGCGTGCGCGGTCCTTGACGGTGACTCACCACGACCGGACTCTCGCGCGCATGCACGCCGAGAGGCTCGGCAAGTACCAGCTGATCGAGCGCCTCGCGCTCGGCGGGATGGCCGACATCTATCTCGCGCGGATCTCGGGGATGGGCGGGTTCGAGCGCCACGTCGTGTTGAAGACGCTGCGGACCGAGGGGCTCGCCGACAAGGGCCTGATCCCGATGTTCCTCGACGAGGCCCGGCTGGTCGCCACGCTGCACCACCAGCACATCGCCCAGGTCTACGAGATCGGGCAGGAAGCCGGCACGCTGTTCCTCGCGATGGAGTACGTCCACGGCGAGACGATCCGGAAGGTGCTCGACACGGCGGCGACGCGCGGCCTGGTGTTGCCGCTCGCGTTCGGCGCCACCGTGGTGGACGCCGCCGCGGCCGGGCTGCATCACGCCCACGAGCAGCGCGGCGCGGCGGGGACGCGGCTCGGGATCGTGCATCGCGATGTCACGCCATCGAACGTGCTCGTCAGCTACGACGGCTCCACGAAGCTGATCGATTTCGGGATCGCGATGGCCCACGCGCGCTCCGCGAAGACGCGGTCCGGGTTCATGAAAGGCAAGATCGGCTACATGGCCCCGGAGCAGATCCGCGGCTATCCGATCGACCGGCGCAGTGACGTGTTCGCCCTCGGGATCCTCGCGTACGAGCTGCTGACGCAACACCGCGCGTTCGATGGCGAGTCGCAGTTCCTCGCGCTCGAGCGCGCTGTCAACGGCGACGTGATCGCGCCTTCGAAGGTCGTGCCCGGGTTCCCACCGAGCCTCGAGGAGGTCATCCTGACCGCGCTCGAGAGCGACCCCGAGGATCGCTATGCGACGGCAGACGAGATGCGGATCGCGCTCGCGCGCGTGTCGGCCGGGCTGCGCCTCGCGATCGGCGAGTCGGCGATCGTGAAGGTGCTCGACGCGCTGTTCGGCGTTCGACCCGAGCCTTGGGTCAAACACAACTTCGCGCGCGGCAGCGGCGAGCAGACCCCGATCCCGTCCGCCGTGGAGCTCGAGGACATGGTGACGAACCGGCTCGCGCTGGTCGAGGCCCCGGTCGTCGTCGTCGTCGATCCGACCCCGGCGCCCCCGATCCCGCGTCCGCGCACGCACCTCGCGATGGTCGTGGGAGCGATCGGTGGAGCCGTCGCGCTCGGGCTCGGCATCGCGATCGCGGTGGTGACCTCGGCGCCGTCACCGCCGACGGCACCTGCGCCACTCCCCGCGGCGATGCCGCCCCCGGCACCGATCATCGCGCCGGCACCGGTCATCGCGTCGCCACCGCCGCCGCCGCCACCGCCCGATCAGATCACGTTGCACGTGATCTCCGACCCGCCGGGCGCGACGGTCGTGCTCGATGGGGTCCGGCTCGGGAGCGCGCCGTACACGGCCACGCTGCCGCTGCGGCACGCATCCGGATGGCTGAAGGTCCGGCGCAGCGATCGGATCCCCGTGAAGATCCGCGTCTCGCTCGAGCACGACGTCAGCTGGAACGTCCGACTCCCACCGCGGTAGACCGTTGGGGATGCGGTAGCGTTGGATCGCCCATGCGCCCGATCTCGCTCGTGTTGCTTGCCGCCCTGGCCTCGTCGCGGCTCGCCGCGGCCGAATGCAAGGTGGTCGACTTCCGGCCCAATATCCTGACGCCCGCGACGACCAACCTCGGGCCGCACGGCGGGGTCGTCATCGCAGAGCTCGAGTTCGGCGGGAGGCGTGCGATCGAGACCAAGCCGGCGACCTGGCGCTTCCGCACCGGCTCGCACACCGCGCCCGCAACGGTGACGACGATCGCGCCGGGCCTCACCGTCTACACGCCGCCGATCCGCGATGCGAGCGTCGTGCTCGAGGACGGCGACCACAAGGTGCTCGTCTCGGTGACGGCGGTCGGCAGCAAGACCGCCGAGCTCGCGGCGCCGGTGGTCACGCACGTGAAGTTCTCGAAGAGCCACGAACGTCACCGCTCGGAGAACGCCTGGGTCGAGCTCGCCGGCGATCCACCCGACGGCGCGGTCGCGCTCGTCGTGTTCGACAAGGCCGGCAAGCCGCGCTCGTTCGGCTCGGTCGCCACCCACGCCAAGCAGGTGACGATCTACAGCGCGAGCGACTGCGGTGGCCCCGTCGCGGGCACGATCGCCTCGCAAGCCGGCGACGAGATCCGCCTCGCGTGGCTCGACGCCCACGGCGCGCTGTCGAAGCGGACCGCGCCGATCCGCGTCGGTAACTGAGCCTCACTGCGGAAGCATGCGCCGCACGATGCCGTGCTTGCGACCGGTCGAGTCGACCGCGACGCCGACGACGTAGTACACGCTCGCGAAGCCGGAGGGCGGAAATCCCGGGCCGCCGATGATCCCGTACGCGCCCGCGTGATGCGTGCCCGACAGCGTGAAGTCGTCGCTGTCGGTCCACGGGCCGTCGTTCGTCTTCAGGAACCGCGTGCGCCACGTCGACGCGGTGCCGCTCGACGACACCTCGCCGATCGCCATGCCGCGACCGATCGCGATGTGGAATCCGCGCACCGTGGTCGGCGGGGTCGCGGTGATCTTGTCGAGGTCGAACGTCGGCGTGCTGCCCGTGTAGTTCGCGATGTCCCAGCTGCTACCGATCTCGCCTCCGACGAAGATCGAGCTGGTACCCTGGAGGCCAAACCCGCAAGCCGTCGCGCCGGTCGCGAAGCCGGTCTGCTGGTAGCTCGTGAAGTCCCAGCGCGTCGACGCCCCGGTCGTGTGATGACGTACGACCCACTGCGTGGACAGCCCCAGCGTGCTGCCGACTTCCCACACACCATCCGCGCCCGTGCAGATACCCGTCATCTGCATGTTCGCGGTCTGCGACCAGTCGGTGAACGACGTCCCGTTCGCGCTCGTCTGCGTGAATTCGGACGACGTCCCGGACGCCGAGGTCAGCTGGCCGGTGATCCAGACCGTCGTGCGATCCTCCGCATCGACCGTGAGCGAGCGCGGCACCGCGGAGATGAAGCCGGGGAACGCGCGATCGACCACCGTGGTCCAGCTCTGGCCGTTGTTCGTGCTGCGGCGGATGATCCAGTGCGGCACGTTGCTCGCGTCGAGCGCCTCGCCGGCGACGAAGAAATTCCCGGCGCCGTCCGCGGTGGCCGCGGTGGCGCGAGAGGCACCGCCGAGGGTCAGCGTGTGATTGAGCGTGAAGCTCGTGCCGGTCGAGCTGCCGCGCACGATCCACTTCCGCGCGCCGTTCGTCTCGTAGCGCTCGCCGGCGACCAGCACCTGGCTCGTGGTCGTCGACATCGTGACCGCGTTGTTCTGGGCGCCGTTGCCCTGCGCGTAGTCGTTGTCGTCGACCGTGGTCCAGGTGTCGCCGTTCAGCGCCTGGCTGGTCGACGCCACGGGGTCGTCGGCGATGGCGTCGTCCAGCTGGACGCAGCCGACGGGAAGGCAGATCGAGAGGATTGCGAGCGAGGCGAGCTTCATGCTCGGGTAACGCCCGCGAGGCCCGATCTTCCCGCGTCAGGAGCGTGGCTTCGTCCTCGCGATCGCGGTCGGCAGTGGCGCCCGGGTCTCCGGGGCGGGCCGGTCGACCGCAAACTCGACCTGCTCGATCGCGGCCTCCGCGTGCAGCTGCTCGAGCGCGGCGATCACGCGTCGCATCAGCGGGAGATCGCCGCACCGGAGCTCGTAGGCTTTGCCGGGATTCATGACCACCTTCGGCAACGCCACCTCGAACCGCCGCGTGTCGACCTCGCGAACCTCGATCGCCGGGCTCAGCGCGCCGAGCCGCGTCGCGACCAGGCCGGATTCCGGTGCATCGACGAACACGATCTCGCTCGGTGGCGAGTCGAGCAGCCAGGTGCGGAACCCGCACGCCGGAAATGCCAGCGTCGCGGTCGACGCGAGCACCCGCGCGACCAGCCCCTGCCGATAGAGGTGCTCGCGCCAGAACAACACCGCGCTCGCGGCCGCGGCGACGATCGCCAACACGACGCCCGGCACGATCAGCGGTCGCGACGCCTCGCTGTGCGAGAGCACCGTCTTGCCCACCATCAGGAGCGCGGCGCCTCCGAGAATCGCGCACAACAGGCCACCGAGCGCCAGCCCCGACGGAGACTGCTCGGCCGCACACACGCTTTGCAGTCTCGACTCGTCGTCCGTCACGCGAACGAGCCTAGCGCGATTGGTCGAATCCTTTCGGGGTCGACCTGGCTTGGGGGGACATGAAGCTAAATCTTGGAACCGCCGATCGAGCCGTCCGTGCGCTCGTCGGTATCGCGATGCTAGTCTGCGCCGTGGTCCTGCCGCTTCCGATCGTCGTGCGCGCCGCCGCGCTGGGTGGGAGTGGCGCGTATCTCCTCCTGACCAGCCTCGTGGGATCATGCCTCGGCTACCGGCTGCTCGGTCGCTCGACGTGCCGCGCGTGATCGCCACCCGGGACCACGGCGCCGACGACGCGGCGCTCGCGCAGCTCGTCCGCGCGTACCACGATCGGATCTACCGCTTCGGCGTGCGCGTGTGTCGCGACGGCTATGACGCCGACGACGCCGTGCAGGAGGCGTTCGTCAAGCTCGCGCGGCGGCCCGAGGTCGTTCGCGATCGCGGCGCGCTGTCGTGGCTGATGACCGTCGTGCGCCACGCGTGCCTGCGCCTGATGCGGCCGTTCGCGCGCGAGCGGCGCAGGCTCGGCGAACGGATCGCCGACGCCGACACCATCGCGGATCCCGTCGCCGATCCGCGTGCGGCGCTGGAGCGCTGGGAGCTCGTGCGGCACGTACACGCCGCGATCGCAGGGCTGCCCCGGCCGCTGCGCGAGGTGCTCGTGATGCGGGACCTCGAAGGCCTCTCCGGGCCGGAGACCTGCGCGGCACTCGGCCTCGAGCCGGCGGCGATGAAGACGCGGCTCCATCGCGCGCGGGCCGCGCTGCGCGCCGCGCTCACCACCAACTGATCGAGCGTAGAGTTGTCGCGATGACGAGCACGACCGAGCGTGCCGTGCGCGCCTACGAGGCGGCCTGGCAGGAGCCCGATCCCGTGAAGCGCGCGGCACTGCTCGACGCGTGCTTCGCCGTCGATGGCCGGATCGTGACGTCCGGCATCCCGATCCGCGGGCGCGCCGCGCTCGCCCAGGCGATGGCCACGTTCCTCGCCGATCCCCGCGGGTTGAGCGCACGCATCGTGGGGCCGATCGATGCCAAGGGCCCGACCTTCCGATTTCACTCCACGATCACGCACCGCGACGGCACCGTCCTCCCGGCGTTCGATGCCGGCGAGGTCGACGCCAACGGGCACATCGCCGTGCTGATCACGTTCGGCGGCCCGATGCCGACCTGACGGCTACGGCTTGCGCGGCGCGAGGATGTCGTCGAGCAGTGCGGGCCGCGTCGGGTCGCGCTCGAGGTGCGGATAGCGCATCCCACCGTGGTAGGCGATGCGGACCGTGGTGAAGCGATCGGCGTTCTGGAGCAAGAGCTCGATCGGCTGCGTGCCGGTCTTCGCGCGCACGACCGCGCTCTTCAGGCGACCCGGTTCGTACGCCAGGCCATCGACCGCGACCAGCTTCGCGCCGATCAGCGCGCCGGCCTTCGCGGCCGGGCTGTCCCACACGACCGACGCCAGGCTGGCATCCTTGTCGACGACGATCCCGATCGAATACGCCAGATCGACGCCCTTTAGCCGGGTGTCCTCGACCGAGACCCAGTACTCGCTCGGCTGATCGGTGAACACCAGCCGGTAGCCGCCGCGGCGCAGGCCATCGAGCGGGGCACCCGGACCGTGACCATCGAGGCGCGTGCGCAGGAACGTGGCCCAGTCATTCGGGTACACCGCGTCGAGCGTCTTCACGACATCGTCGAACGTGTAGACGACCGGCACGTAGCTGCCGTTCGCGATCCCGAAGAACGCGCGCGCGAAGTCATCGAGCGACTTCGCGCCCTTGGTCTTCTCGCGGATCAGCGTGTCGGCGTCGAGCCAGATCAGGCTGCCCTCGCTGTAGTACTCCTCGAAGCGCTGCCAGCTCGGCCACGAGATCGGGCGTCGCGGGTTGATGATCTCGTCGTTCGTCGTGTCCTGGAGCGCGCGCCACGTCCGGCCGGCCTGGCTGTCGAGCGCGGCGACCTTCATCGCGAACGCGTCGAGCGCCTGCTGCTTGGTCCACAGGCCCGCGCGCGCGGTGACGACCTCGCCCCAGTACTGCGTGCCGCCCTCGTAGACCCACAGCAACGAGTCGCGCATCGGATCGTTGTACGTCGGCGTCCACAGGTCGGCCGGGCGGCGGAACTTGCCGTCCCACGAGTGCACGTACTCGTGCGCGAGGACGTCGCGGGCCGCCGCGGTCTTGTCCCAGTCGACGAAGTCCGCGATCGGCTCGCCGTACTCGGCGGAGCGGTGGTGCTCGAGCGTCGTGTTCCAGCCGACGTCATCGCTGAGCGCGAGCAGGAAGTCGTAGTGATCGTAGTGGTGGCCGCCGAACAGGCGATAGACCTGCTGGACGAGCGCGCGGTGCAGATCGATCAGCGCCGGCTTCACTTCGAGCAGGTCGGCGCGATCGGCCATGAGGTCGAGCGCGACCGGCGTCGGATCCCCCGGCGCGAGCTCGTAGCGCTTGTAGTAGCGGCCCGCGTGCACCGGCGAATCGACGAGCGTCTCGAGCGGCACCGGCTTGAACGTCGTCGTGGCCCCCCGGGTCGCGGCGACGTCGAGCGCGCTCGCGAGCTTCCAGCCGTCGGGCACGCGCACGCTGGCGTCGACCGCGATCTGACGCGTGAAGTAGCCGGCCGGGTACAAGACCGTGGAGCCCCAGTCGAGCACGAGCAGGTTCTCGCCGACCTCCTGCGGCCCGATGCCGCGACTGACCGCCGAGAGGTACTGGAAGTCGACGCTGATCGTCTTGGCACCGACCGGCACCGGCACGTGGAACGCGAAGACATCGACGGTGTCGCGCACCCACGCGAGCCGCTTGCCGCTGGCCTCGACCACGAGACCAGCGAACCGATCGAGCGTGCCCTCCGGTGCGTGGGTGCCCGGCAACCAGCGCGGGTACAGCAGCACGAGATCGCCGGCAGCGGCGACCGGGATGTCCTCGTGGACCTTGAACACGCGCCGACCGAGATCGGTGGTGTCGACCGCCAGCTTGATCGTCCCCGGGTAGGCGACGTCGCGCGCCGCCGGGATCGGTGGTGGCATCGGCAGCGGTTGCGGACCGGGACTCCCGTCGGCGATCTGGCTGAGCGCGACGACGGCGGCGACGAGTGCGAGGGCGGGCTTCACCCCCCGATACTATGGCGAGCGGCGGGCGCGCGTGTCCCGCACCGCGGCTTCTAGCGCGGCAAACGCTCCAGCGGTGGCGTACGATCGCGGCGTGAGGAGCGCAGCGCCGTCGAGCTTCGCCATCGGCGCGATGATCGCGGGGACGTATGCGATCGAGCGCGAGCTCGGGAGAGGCGGCATGGGGACCGTGTTGCTGGCGAGCCATATCCGGCTGCCGGGCAAACGGGTCGCGATCAAGGTGCTCCATGCCGAGGTGTCGAGCGACGAGATGCGCGCGCGGTTCAAGCGGGAGGCGGAGATCGTGTCGTTGCTCGCGCACCCCAACATCGTGCACATCGAGGACTACAACGTCACGGCGGATGGGACGCCGTACCTGGTGCTCGAGTATCTGGTCGGCGAGTCGCTGGCCCAGCGGCTCGCGCGTGGGCCGCTCGCGGTCGAGGCCGCGATGTCGATCGTGCGTCAGGTCGGCTCGGCGCTGGTGGTCGCGCACGCCAAGGGGGTGGTGCATCGCGATCTCAAGCCTCACAACATCTTCCTGGTGCCGACCGAGGTCGACGGGCGACCGCTCGAGATCGCGAAGGTGCTCGATTTCGGGATCTCGAAGATGATCGATTCGGACACGGTGAAGACCGAGGACAACGCGCTGCTCGGCACGCCGCAGTACATGGCGCCGGAGCAGGCGACCGGGCAACACGGGACGATCGATGGCCGCACGGACGTGTTCTCGTTCGGCGCGATCGTCTACGAGATGCTGTCCGGGCAACCGGCCTTCACCGGTCGATCGGTGCCCGAGATCGTGTTCAAGGTCGTGTACGAGGAACCGCTCGCGCTGTCGCCGACGGTGGCGCCGGCGATCGTGGAGGCGATCCGGCGGGCGATGTCCAAGCAAGGCACCGATCGGTTCGCGAGCGTGAGCAGCTTCGTCGAGGCCCTGACCGGGCCATCGGAGGCGTTCGCACCGACGATGGCTCCCGGCATGGCGACGATCCCGGACCGGGGACCTCGCCGACCGTCGCGCAAGGTCATGGTCGCGGGAGGCCTGATCGGCGCGTCGCTCGTCGGGCTCGTGACCTACGTCCTGCTGCGCGGCGCTCAGGCCACGCTCGACACGGCGGCGATGAGCTCGGTGGCGACGCAGCTGATGTCCTCCCCGCGCGTCGAGATCGGCGGGCGCCGGTTTCGCATCGGGCAGAACCCGAAGCACTTGAAGATCGTGAAGTTCGAGCTCGATGGACACGCGTACGAGGCGATCGAGCAGAATCCGGAGAAGACCAGCCGCTGGGCGGAGCTCGCACGCGCGGGCAAGCGCGTCGTCCAGTTCAAGGACCTCGGGGCGAACCGGTACATCGCCGTCTTGGTGGACGGCGTGAGGCAGAGCTACGACGAGCCGAGCGAGCCCTGAACCGGTAGGCTGCCGGGATGAACCGCCTCCTCCTCGCCACCACGCTCGTCGCGACCATCGCGACCCTCGCCACGCCCGTCCTCGCCAAGAAGATGCCACCGGCAACCCGCGCGACGGTCAAGCTCACCGACGCCAAGGGCAAGGCGGTCGGCGTCGCCGTCTTGACCGCCGATCCCAAGCACGGGGTCGCGATCGCGCTCGACCTCCACGATCTGACGCCGGGCGAGCACGCGATCCACGTCCACCAGACCGCGAAGTGCGAAGCGCCGGACTTCAAGTCGGCGGGCGGCCACTTCAACCCGGACAACAAGCACCACGGTGCCGACAACAAGGAGGGCCCGCACGCCGGCGACATGCCGAACTTCACGGTCGACGCCAAGGGCAACGCGAAGGTCACCGTGGTCGCGCACAACGTCACGCTCGGCACCGACGATCACTCGGTCTTCACCGGCGGTGGCACCGCGCTCGTGATCCACGCCAAGGCGGACGACATGAAGTCGGATCCCGCCGGCAACGCGGGCGATCGCATCGCCTGCGGCACGATCACGAAGTAGCGAATCAGAGCCCGGCGACCGCGATCTGCGATCGACCGTCGGCGATGGCGTCCCACAACGAGCTCGCCAGCAAGCCGCACGCCGCGATCGGATCTCCCGGATCGACGAGGTAGGTCGCGAGCGTCGCGGTCGCGAGATCGACGACGTAGAAACAGCCGCCGCCGTCCATCCCGATCGGCAGCTTCGTCGGATGAGAGACCGGAAAAGCGTACTCGATCAGATACTCGCGGATCTGACGCGGCGTGAAGATCGGTGCCCACTGGCGCTCCCCGTTGGAGAAGTCGCGTCCTGCGGCCCAGCGCAGGAAGTGCTGCAGTGGGTCGGGCACGGTCGTCGCCGGATTGACGAACGGACCCGCGAGCTGCGCGTGGTCGTCGCCCGAGAACGGCGCGGTCAGCTCCGCGAGCTGCGCCTCGAAGGTCGGCGCCCAGTCGATCGCGTCGGCCGACCGCGGTTCCAGCTGGGTCTCGTATTCCATCGCGCGAGCATCGCCCAGGTGGTGCACACTTGCTCATGATCGACGGTGCCGTCTGGTTCTGCCGCGGCGCGACGACCACGATCGGCGCGGCGTTCGCCTCCGTGATCGGCGAGCTCGGCTACGTGCGTACGCAGGCCGCCGCCGATCTCGAGATCGCGATCGCCGCGGGGCCGCGCGCGATGTGCTTCTCGGGTCCGATGACCGCGGCGCCGGCGCTCGCCGTCGGCAAACGGCTCGCGGCGAGGCTCGCGGCACCGGTGCGTGTGATGACCGCGCACCTGATCGAGGGCAAGGACGCTTCGTTCTCGTGCGACGTGCGCGACGTCACCGTGACCGCGGCCGGCGCCGCGAATCCCGGTACGTGGGCCGAGGCACTCGAGCGCGACCACGTTCACAGCTGGGACGACGTGTGCGACGGCAAGGCCTACTTCGCGGTGTCGTCCCTGGTGCGCGATGCGCGCGACACCGTGCTCCCGGATGGGGTCCTCGGCGACTCGATCCACTTCGCGGCACCCACGTCGCTCGGCTCGATGCGCCTCGACGAGATCGCGCGGCAGGTCCGGTTCGCCGATCGCACCCAGCTCGCCACGATGGACGGTCGCGCCTGTATCCGGATCACGTCGGTGGGCACGACGATCACCTCGTTCGTCGAGCCGGGCGAGCTCGCGATCCTGCGCACGGCCCTCGGCTCGCTGCTCGAACGTCGCTAGTCGGTGAGCGGGCTGCGCGCGATCGTCGTGACCTTGCCGGCTTCGAGATCGATGATCAGGGCGTCCGCGACGCCGCCGTAGGCGATGATCTCGAGGCCCTTGCCCATCGGGTTGTCGGAGTCGGGCTTGCCGTAGGCCGCGAGCACCTCGGCGCGCGTCGAGCCGACGTGGATGCCTTTCGTGGTCGCGAGCAGGCTCGGGGCGGCGAGGGTGACCTCGAGGACCTGGTTCCTGGCGAGCTTCACGGTGAGCCCCGCACGGGCGGCCCACGTCCACGTCGAGGTCGGCTGATGGAGGTCCTCGTCGGGAGCGATCGGCGACTTCGAGGTCGGCGCGCCCAGCAGCTTCACCACGACGGCCTCGGAGGTCTCGAGATCGAGGCCCGCGACCGCGCGATCGCTCGGTGCTGGCACCGCGATCTCGACCGCCGCGATCGCCGGTGCGGATCCCGAACCCGGCGTTGCCTCGGGCGCCGCCTTCCCGCACGCCACCACGATCACGAACGCGAGCTTCACCGTCGCACCGTACCGCCAACATGCTCTGCATCCATGTCCGCGCCTCGAGTTTCACCAACGGTGGTGCGATAGTCCGCCGATGGATCTCGCAGCGGTCGCGAAGCTCGTCACGGACGGCAAGTACGACAAGGCGCTCGCCGCGATGCGCGCGGTGTGGACCAAGCGTTCGCTGCCGCGGCTCGCCGACGCGATCGACGCCCTCGACCGGCTCGTCGAGACCCCGTGGGGGCCGCTGTTTCGCGACAAGAAGGATGTCGACAAGCGCGGCGACCGCGTCCGAACGTTCGGCGCCCAGCCGCGCGACCCGCGGTTCGCGCGTGCCCTCCTCGACTACCTCGGCAAGATGCCGTTCACCTCGAACGACTCGCGCGGCTTCTGGTCGACCGTGTTCGGCGCGCTCGGAAAGCTCGACGATCCCCGCGTGATCACCGCGATGCCTGGCATCCAGAAGGGCTGGAACATCCGACCGCTGCAGCGCGAGTGGCTCGACGCCCAGGCCGCGCGCCTCCTCGCGAGCTACGCCGCGCGTCGCCCCGACGGCCCACCCGAGACGACGGCGGCCGAGACCCGACAGCTCGCTGCGATCGAGCGCGCGATCGGCGCGGCGGTTCCTGCGGGTGGCGACGCTCGCTGCGACGGCTTGCTCGCCGAGATCTATGCCGACCCGTTCGACGACGGCCCGCGGACCGTGCTCGCCGATCACCTCACCGAAGCCGGCGACCCGCGCGGCGAGTTCATCACGCTCCAGCTCCTCGCCAAGCCGACACCCGCCCAGACCCGACGCGCGGCCGCGCTCCTCGCGAAGCACGAGCGCGCGTGGATCGGCCCGCTCGAGCCGGTGATCGCCGCGCAGGGCGTCGAGTTCTCGCGCGGATTCCTGTCGGGATGTCGGGTCAAGCTCAAGAACGCGATGGAAGCCGAGCGCTACGGCCACGACCCGTCGTGGGCGACGGTCGAGCACCTGCGCTTCACCGGCACGCGCTTCTCGTACCAGCCGTTCTCCGCGCAGGACTCCGGGGCGTTCGTCGTCGACCCGATGATGAAGTCACTCAAGGACGTCAACCTCCACGACGGCGTCGATCTCGCCATGCTCCTGCGCCACGCGTGGCCTCGCCTCGAGCGCCTCGCCACCAGCACCGAGTCTCCGCTCGGCGCCGCCGGCCTCGCCGCGTTGAAGACGACCGACAAGCTGCCCGCGCTCGTCGCGATCGAGCTGATGGCACCGGCGAAGGCCTGGCTCGCGAGCACGAAGTTCGGCAAGCGGCTCCGCGACGTGGTGCTCGGGCTGACCTCCGCCAGCGACCAGACCGGCGTGATCTCGTGGCTGCCCGTGCTCGAGCGCCTGCCCGCGCTGAAGACCGCCACGATCCACGCGTCGCGATCGCAGGACACCTATCCGCGCTGGACGTTCGCCCGCGATGACCGCGCCGGGTTCGCGCGCGCGGCGATCACGACGATCCCGGAACGCTACGACGACGCGGTCGCCACGCTCGCCGCGCTCGCGCCGACGCAGCTCGCCGCGCTGACGCTGAAGGTCGTCACCACGAAGCGCTCCGCCAAGATCACGACCGCCCAGCGCGCGGCGATGACCGCGGCCGCCGGTCGCCAGACGCGACTGGTCGGGTTTCGTGCGTGAACGCTACTTCGCGGTCGGCTTCATCGGCGACTTCTTCACCGCCGCGAGGAACGTCAGGATCTTCCCCTTGATCGTCGGCTCGTCCGGCGCCTTCTGCAGATCGATGAACAGGATCGCGACCTGCCGGTCCTTCTGCCACGCGTCCAGCTTCGCGCGAACCTCGGGGCTCACGTGGCTCGGCTTGTGACGGTCCGTGTACACGTAGCCGACCTGCTTGTCGGCGTCGAAGCCGTCGAGCACGATGGAGACGTCGTCGCGCTCGAGCTTGTAGCCCGTCTTGATCGCGAGCTTGCCTTCCTTCGCCATCGTCCAGTTGACGAACGCGGTGACCTCCGAGGGCTCCCACATCTCCGGCATCGGATGGATCCCGCCGCCGCCCCGGGTGACGGTGAACCGGTGTCACCTTGGGATCGACCGCGACGCCGTCGACCGATCCGCTCGCAACCGCGACGATCGGCTTGTCCGGCTTGGGGCTCGGCGGCTTTGCCGGCGTGTCCGCGGCGGCAATGCCGCCGGCGAGCGCCATGCCACCGACGAGCAGCCCTGCCTTGCGATACACGTCCGAGCGCGTCGGGAACTCCGGGCGACTCCCATCGATCACGGGCTTGGCGGCAAGCACCGGTGGCTTCTTCATCGGCCGAGCGTAACACCCCGGTGCTGGCACTTCGAGCCGCAACGGACTAGCGTCGATCCGTGTGGCGGCGTCTCCAAGCAAGTGGCGGTCATCGCGAGATGGCCTTTCCACTTCTCCGCGGTTACCGCGGGGATGATCGTTCGGATGGACATGGCAACGCACGGCGTCGAGTGCGCCTCGCGCACGACCCGCCTGGCGAGACGAGACTGGTTGGTGATGCCGCCGCACGCTCATGACGCCGACTGACGTCCTCGCCCGCGTGCTCGCCGCCGCGCTCCTCGACGGCGACTGGCAACCCGCGTCGATGCTCGCCCGCCTGCGCGACGCGATCGGCATCGAGCGGCCCTGGATGTACACGCTGGTGCGCGCGACCCGCAGTCGCTACGCCACGGCTCCGGCGGGCGCGCTCGGCGAGCTCGCTGCCTGGGTCTACAAGCACGCGGCGTTTGGCGAGGCGGTCGCCGAGCAGCGACCGATCGTCCGCTACGCGACTCCGGCACCCGAGATGGCGGAGTCGCGGTGGCACGTGCCCCCGCTCGCGACGACGCGCGAGCTGGCGATGTGGATCGGCATCGAACGCGATGCGCTCGAGGTGCTCGCCGATCGCCGTGGCATCTCGCGTTCGTCGACCGATCCGCGGGCGCGCCACTATCGCTACGCGTGGATCCCGAAGCCATCCGGGGGCCATCGACTCGTCGAGGCGCCGAAGCCGCGGCTGCGGACCGCGCAACGCCGCATCCTCGACGGCATCGTCTCGCACATCCCGCCGCACGATGCGGCGTACGGATTTCGTGAGGGCCGCTCCGTCGCCGGCTTCGCGGCGCGCCACGTCGGCCGCGCCGTCGTGGTCCGTGTCGATCTGCAGGCGTTCTTCGCGTCCGTGTTCGCGGCGCGCGTCATCGGCATGCTCCGGACCGCCGGCTATCCCGAGGACGTCGCGCGCACGCTCGCCGCGCTCTGCACCCACCGCACGCCGGCCGACGTGCTCGCGACCGCGCCGCACCGCGACGCGATGGATCTCGCGCGCCTGGAGACCCGTCACCTGCCGCAAGGCGCACCCAGCTCGGGCGCGCTGGCGAACCTGGCGGCGTATCGCCTGGACGTGCGCGTCGCGGCGTTCGCGAGGGAGCTCGGCGCGAGCTACGCGCGCTACGCCGACGACCTCGTGCTCTCGGGCGACCGTCAGCTGGCGCGCGCGGCACCGACCGTCGTCGCGCGACTCGCGGCGATCGCGATCGAGGAAGGCTTCGCGCTGAACTTTCGCAAGACGCGCGTCATGACCGCGAGCACGCGCCAGCGAATCACCGGCGTCGTCGTCAACGAGAAGCTGTCCGCGCCGCGCGAGGAGCTCGAGCTGCTGCGCGCGATCCTGCACAACTGCCGACGCCACGGACCCGAGACCCAGAATCGCGCCGGCCACCCGGACTTTCGCGCTCACCTCCGCGGACGGGTCGCCTGGATCGCCTCGCTCGACCGTCAGAAGGGCGCACGCCTCTACACGATCTTCGAATCGATCCGATGGGAACCCTGACGAGCGGTCTGGACTCGCGACGCGCGCACGCGCACAGCAACGATGCGTCACCTGATTCACGTCTCCGCGCACGGACGAGCGTAGGATGAAGAGTTGTGAAGTTCCCGACTCGACTACTCGGCGCCCTCCTCGTCCTCGTCGTCGGACTCGCGAACACCCGGGAGGCGCACGCCGACAAGGAGCCAGTCGCCTGGTACCACGGCGAGCGCGGTCACAAGCGCATCCTCCACATGGGGATCACGGTGGCCACCTCCCTCGCGTGGCTCGGCTCGCAGAAGCTCCATCTCGATTCGCCGACCTGTCGATGGTGCGATCCTCCGGTGTTCGATCGCGTCGTGCGCGACTCGCTCGTGTGGAAGAACACCGATCGCGCGAGCCTCTACAGCTCGATCGATGTCTTCATCGTGGCGCCGGTCGTGGGGATCACGCTCCTCGCCATCGCCGACCACGACGCGAGCTTCGGCCGGCTGATCGATGACGTCCTCCCGGTCGCCGAGACCGTCGCGTTCGCGCAGCTGTTCACCCAGATGGTCAAGTTCACCGTCGGTCGCCGCCGACCCTACGCGTGGGCCGACCCGGCGTTTCCGTACAAGACCGAGGACAACCTGAGCTTCACCTCCGGCCACGCGTCGATCGGCTTCGCGATCACGGCGAGCGCCGGCATCATCTGTCACTGGCGCCACTACTGGACCGAGCCGTACGTCTGGGGCAGCGGCATCGCGCTGTCGCTGACCGCCGAGTACCTCCGGATGGCGGCCGACAAGCACTGGCTCTCCGATGTCGTCTCCGGTGGCCTGATCGGCCTCAGCGCCGGCCTCGTGATCCCGCGGCTACTGCGACAGGACATCAAGATCGCGCCGATCCCCGGTGGCGCGGCCGTCGTCGGGATGTTCTGAGCCCCCCTGTTCCGGTGAACTGTGGGCGGGCGAGCCGTCGTCTAGCGTGGCGTCATGCGTCTGTCCGGACTTCTTGCAGTGATCGTGGTCGCGTCGTGCGGTGGAAGTAACGCGGTCACGGCCGACGACATCCGGACGATCGGCGTCCACGCGAATCCGTCGCTATGATCGTCGAGCTCGCATCAGCGGCCCGCGACGAGCCGCGCGACGCGAGCTGCCGCTTCGGGTGACAGTCCGAACCGGGCGAGGTCAGCATCCACCGTGGCGCGTGACCCGTGCCCGGCGGCGTAGCCGTTGAGCCGCGCCGCGATCGTCGAGTCGACGAGCTCGCGCGGCGTGTAGGCCGCGAGCTCGCACATCAGGACCGCGTCGTGCCGCAGCTTGTACTTCTGGTGATAGTCCTCGGCGACGTAGAACCGGGCGCCCTCGATCACCGGCGCCCGGTCACCGACGACCGCGCGCGCGATCCGCGCTTGCTCGGGTGACTCCGCGAACACCGCCTCCATGTACTGGTGCCGACCGGACGAGTGACCGCCGCGGCGGTTCCTCCAGATCTCGTCGACCAGGGTCTCGTACGCGAGCTGGCTCGGATCGAAGTCGAGCTGGAGCACCTCGCTGTGATCGGCGAGGTCGCGATAGGTCGGGTCGATCGTGCGGCCACCGGCATAGCCGACGCGTGTCCGCAGCACCGCGGGGTGACACCCGAACCGGCGTCGGGCGTCCAGAATCAGCCGAGGCCGAACGTCGCGGTCTCGAAGTGTGTCGGCTGCGCGAGGTCGAATGGAAGCATGGGCGCAGTAGCTCGCGCATCGTCCGAGAGCCCGGTACCCCGCGCGTACCCCGACGCGGCCTGAGCACCGACTCGCGGACCACGTGTTGTTCGTTCGTGACGTACCACCTGCCGCGAGTCGCGGCTCTTTCACTAGCGCTCAGCCTGAGCCTGACGAGCGGCGCGTTCGCCAGTCCCCTCGACGGCAAGCTGGCGCAGGATGGCCTCGGCATCGAGGTCGGCGCGATCGTGCAGGGCGGGCGCTCGGAGTTCGCGTCGAATGACGCCGGGCTCAGCCCGAGCTCGCAGGGGATCGTGATCCGCGATCGCAACGGCTTGTCCTCGCGGATGGTGATCGGCCTCCTGATCGCGGTCGCCGGGGCGATGGCCCAGGTCAGCCCCAAGAGCGTCGAGTCGAAGTCGTACGTCTCCGGCGACTACGTCGTGACCGAGACGACGACGACCTACTACTCCGAGGCCGAGAAGGCGCAGATGCGCGAGCAGACGAGCAAGTCGATCGACGGCGTGTTCTCGACCAAGTTCTCGGACATGGAGCTGCAGCTCTACTCGCGCGACCACTTCGGCGTCGGCGAGTCGAGCGGCTACAAGACGAACTTCTACGTCGGCTCGGGGGAGAGCATCGCGCTCGAGTCGGGCTTCGGCTTCGGCGTCGTCGACTCGATCGTCGATGCCGGTGGAACCCCGACCACGGTCACCTACAAGTATTTCGGCATGCCGTTCCGAGCCTCCGTGGTCGCGGGGCCTCTGCGGCTCGCGCTGAGCTACGAGTGGAACTGGCTCAAGTACGGCGTCCCGCGTGCCGACCGGCTCGTGCACATGGACGAGCGTGGCAATGCCGTCGTGCGCACGGTCAGCCATCCGTGGCACTTCGACGTGTCGTCGATCGCGCTCGGTCGGGTGTCGCTGACCGCCGGGGTGACCGCGCAGCAGATCCGCAAGACCGACTACGGCTACTACCTCCAGGCAGGAGTGATGTTTTGAAGTCCGCGCTCATCCTCGTCGCGCTCACCCGCATCGCGTTCGCCGACGAGCCGGTCCCGGCCGAACCGGCGCCGGCTCCGGCTCCGGCTCCCGTGCCGGCGCCCGTGCCCGACGCGACGCCCGAACCGATCGTCGTCCCACCGGCGCCCGAGCCCGCACCGCTGCCACCGCCACCGGTGGTACCAGCGCCAGCGCCTGCGCCGGTGTCGGCGCCCACGACGGTCACGAGCCACGCGCGCAGCGACGACTACTACGATCGCAAGCGCGGCATCGGCATGTTTCACAGCTCGCGGCTCGCGCTCGGGGTGCTCGCGGGAACAGAGCCGAACCTGATGCCCGGCGCGACACCCGGGGTCGAGGGGCCCAAGAAGGACGTCGTCCAGGGATCGCTGGCGTTCGACGGCGTGTTCCTCGGGTTGCCGTCGTCGTATGGCCACTTCCACGGTGTCGAGTTCTCGACCGGGCTGCGCTCGGAGCCGATCGACTTCTGGGCGCAATTCGGGACTGCGGTGTCGCTGTTCAACCTGGGCCATGGCGGCGCCGGAAGCATCCGGCTCGGTGGCAGCTTCGGGGTTGGATTCAACTTCGCGCACGAGTACGCGTACATCCGCGGGCGCGCGGCGGCGGTGATCATTCCGCAGCTGATCGACGCCGAGCTCTCCGCGCAGTGGACGCCGAGCTCGGCCTCCAGCGCGAACTACGAGGAACGCGCGATCCGGATCTCGGCGTGGTACCGGCCGGGTCAGGGCCAGCGCGCGTTCGAGGCGTACGTCGAGACGATCAAGCGTGCGGACGCGCACGCCGACCTCCACCGCGAGCTGTCGGCCGTGGGTGGCGGGATCGGGATGACCCTGTTCTGATGCGCTAGACTCACGAGGTGGTTGCCTGGACCGCTGCGTTCGAGGCCGACGTGGTTGCCCTCGTTCATCGCGTGGTCGGTGGGGACAAGCTCGACGCCTGGCGAGCGCTGTTGACCCGGGTCGCGCCGCGGATCGAAACCTGGGCGCGCGGCAATCGCCTGCTGCAACGCTGTCGACTCGCCGGCGATGACGACGCGCGCACCGTGATGGTGTCCGTGCTCGAGCGGCTCGCGGCCGATGACCACGCCAACCTCCGGTTGTTCGTCGCGCGGGGCGAGCTCTCGCCGCCGCCGGCCGACCTGGTCGCCGACGTGATCCGGCTCGGCAAGCTCGAGCTCGAGCCCGAGCCGACCGAGGAGCTCGACGTCGGGACGCCGTTTCGCGCCTGGCTGCTTCGCCTGGTCGATTTCACCGCCCGCGATCACGTCCGCAAGCGCCTCGGCTGGGGGGCCCGGGTCGGCAGCAAGCGCGACCTGCACAGCGACGCGCTGCCGCTCGATCGCGCGCGCGAGCCGTCGGCACGACCGCCGATGACGGATCGGTTGACCGTCGCCCAGCTCGTTCAGGAGGTGCTCGAGCACCTCGCGACGTTGCCGGCGCAGATGCGCGAGGCGCTCGCGCTGTGGCTCGACGACGTCGAGCCGCACGAGATCGCGACGCGGCTCGCGCTGGCCGATGTGGCGCGCGCCAAGGCCCTGATCCGCGCGGGGCAAGCGCGCCTGCGCGATCACTTCCGGGGTCGCTCGCCGGTGTTGTTCGCGTGAGAGGCGCCGCGATCGCGATCGCGCTCGTGCTCGCGCTCGCCGGCGCCGCGCGCGCCGAGCCCGCCTGGAGGGCGACCCGCGGCACGCTCGAGCTCGGGCGCGCCGAGGGAGCGTACATCTTGACGACCGATGCCGCACCGGGGCGCTACTCCGAGGCGACGATGATCGCGGTCGCACCGGTCGCACTGCCCTATCAGCTCTCGGCGACCATCCGCCGGCTCGGTCCCGAAGGCGGGCGATCGATCCATCTGCTCGTCGCTGGTGGAATCGTGCTGATCAAGTCCGGCGCGATCGCGTTTTACCCCTACGATGACAACTCGTTCGCCTCGACGGGCTGGACCCCGATCGCGGGCTACGTGGCGCACGACGAGCACGTGCTCGCGGTCGCGCAGGACCGCCACGCGATCGAGGTCTCGATCGATGGCCGGAAGGTCGCCACGTTCGCGATCGCGGTCGAGCGGGTCGATGCGATCGGGTTTGGCGTGAAGGGCGCACCGAGCATGCGCTCGGCGCTCTACCTACGCGACCTTCACCGATCGCAGTAGGGCGCGACGCTCGCGCTCCGGCCGAAGCGCGCGAGCACGCCGCACGCGCGTGCGAGCAGCGTGGTCGCGGTGGTCGGGACCACGCGCACCGCGCCGCTCTCGTAGCCGATCGCGAGGTCGCCCGCGACGAACGCGAGCCGGGTCGGCGCACCGAGCTCGGGGATCGCGATCGTCACGATCGGCACGCCGGTGACGGCATCCCACACGCGCACCGTGCCGTCGACACTCGCGGACGCGACGAGCCCGGGCGCGACGGCCACGGCGGTGATCGCACCGTGGTGCCCGACGAGGCGAACCGCATCGACGTCGAGCGTGCCGTCACCGAGCGCGCGCATGATCCGCGTCCCGTCCACCCACACCACGCGGCCTTCGAGCGTGGCGCGCACCGCGAGATCGTCGAGCGCGAGCACGCGGGTCGTGCCGTCGGGGCGCACCGCGAAGATCGCGTCGGATCCGACGACGAGCGCGCTATCGCCCTCGTGGTCCCCCGGGTCGTCGACCGGCGCGGCCTCGGGGCGCACGGCGATCGCGGTGCCGGTCGCGAGATCCCACAGGCGCGTCGAGCCATCCGCGTGGCTCGAGATCAACCGCGACCCCGCGATCGCGATCGCCGTGATCGCGCCGGCATGCGCGTCGAGGGTGCGCGGCGAGCCCAGCGCGCCGTCGCGGATCTCGAGGCGACCCGCGAGCGTGCCGAAGACGACGACCTCGCCGGCCGCCACGAGCGCCGAGACCGGCGCGCCGACCTCGAGGCGATGGCGGACCGCCCCGGTCGTGGCGTCGATCGCGGTCACCGCGCCGCCGAGATCGCCGATCAGCACCTCCCGGTCGCCGCGCCACGTCGCCGCGCTGATCTCGCGATGGACATCCGCCAGCGCGACCTGGCTGCCGCGATCCCAGATCCGCGCGGTGCCATCGTGACCGGCGCTGAGCAACCGGCCGCCGGCGGATGCGAGCGCGACGATCTCGCCGGAGTGCCCGAGCTCGAGGCCGCTGGTCGGAGCCACGAGATCCCACAGGTACGCGGCGCCGTCGTGGCTCGCCGATGCGAGCCGGTCGCCGAAGCCGAGCGAGGTCGCCTGCGTGGGATGGGCACGCAGCGTCAGGACGGTGCCTCCGGTCGCGAGATCGACGAGCGCGAGCGGCCCGGTTCGCTCGAGCACCGACCATCCGGCAGCAGCGGTCTGCAGGTTGCCGACGACGTCGAGCGTGGTGCCCTCCGCCGCGATCACGTGCGTGCGCCGGGCGCCATCACCCTCCCACAGCGCGATCGCGATCGGATCGGTGGCCACCGAGGCGACGTGCGCGCGCGCGTCACCGAGGATCGCGATCGCCGGCACGGTGGGCCGATCGATCGCGAGGTCGCGCACCACGCGATCGACGCCGGTCACGTAGAGGTGTTTGCCGTCGCGCGCGAACGCCATCGCCGGGCCGAGCGGGCCGGCCATGGCGATCGTGGTCGGAGCCTCCCCGGGATGCCACAGCCACACCGCGCCCGCGAGCGTGGCGACCGCGACCCGACCACCTGGATCGATCGCCATCCCGGCCGCCACCCCCGGCAACGGGAACCCCTCGACCTCGACGAGCGTCGTCGGATCGCGCACCGTCACGCGGTCACTCGCGGCGATCACGCGACCGTCCGGCAAGAAGCCGCACCCCGCGAGCTCCGCGGTCGCCGTGAACGTGTGGTGCTCGCCGCGGCCAAGCTCGATCACCTCGCCGATCGGATCGAACCCGCACACGACCACCCGCGTCCGATCGGGCGACACGACCGGGCGTTCGGGTTGCGGCAACGCGCTCGCGTACCGGGCGATCGGCTCGCCGGTCGCGGCGTTCCAGATCACGATCTGCCGAGCGTCGTCGACGCCGATCAGGCGGTCGTCGCCGGCGAGCGCGAACGCCTTGATCACGCCCGCGTGGCGCAGCGGGACGACCGGCGGCCCGACGGTCAACGCGTCGACCAGGCCCTGCAGCGCCTCGTGGCTCGGGGCCGCGCCGAGCATCGCGTCGGGGGCGACCGCCCGGATGCCGAGCGCGATCGCCTCGAGCCGCGTCGCCGGGTCGGTCGCGCTTCGACTCGCGACGATGCCACGGGTGCGACGCAGCTCGCGCTCCGCCGCCGCCTCGCTCGCCGCCGCGCGGTCGCGTTCGCGCGCGATCCGCACGACCGCGAACACGCCGAACGCGATCACCGCGAGCGCCGCGACGGCACCGATCCGCAACGCCGTGCGATTCCGGCGCGCGAAGTGCCGGATCAACTCGCCGAGCGTGTAGCGGCGCGACGCGAGCAGCTGACCGGTCTGGAATCGGCGCAGCTCCCCGGCCAGCTCGCGCGCACTCGGGAACCGCGTCGCGGCCTCCGGCGCCATCGCGTGCGCGACGATATCCGCGAGCTCCTTGGGGACCTCCGGCACCAGCTTGGACAGCGGCGTCGGGGCGACGTGGTCGACGAGCGCGCGGCGGATCTCGCGCGGGTCGCGATCGGCGTACGGCGGCACCCCGGAGAGCAGGTGGTACAGCGTCGCGCCGAGCGCGTAGACATCGAACCGTGGATCGGGGATGTCGCCGCGGGCCTGGGCCGGTGACATGTAGTTCGCGGTGCCGACGCCGAACTGGGTCAGGCCGTCGACCGGCTCGTCGTTCATCGGCACGGCGTCGGCCTCGCCATCGGGCGCCGTGATGTCCTTCGCGAGGCCCCAGTCGATCACGACGGTCTCGCCGAATGCGCCGATCAGGATGTTGTCGGGCTTGAGATCGCGGTGGACGATGCCCTGGTCGTGCGCGTAGGCGACCGCGTCCGCCACCGTCGTCAAGTTCGCGAGCAACCCGAGGCGGTCGGCGACCGTGGCCCGCGCCGCGATCTCGGCGCCGAGCGGCCGGCCCCGCATCAGCGGCATCGCGTAGAACGGCTCGCCGGATGGAAACCGCCCGGCCTCGTGCACGCCGACGATCGCCGGATGTTGCAGCCGTGCCGTCAGCCGAGCCTCGCGCTCGAACCGCCGCACGAACATCGCGCGATCGCTGTCGGCGATCCCGTCGCGCAGCTGTTTGATCGCGACGTGCCGCGCGAGCCGTCGGTCGAGGACGCGAAAGATCTGTCCCATCCCACCCTGTGCACCCGGGATCGGGACCCAGTCGGTGTACACCGCGGCATCGACCACGGTTGCGCGCTCGACCTCCTCGCGGATCACCTCGACGCCCGCGAGCGAGGCGAGGCGATGGCAGCTCGGGCACCGCGCGACGTGATCGAGGGTCGCGGCATCGCCGGCGACGATCTCGTCGAGGGTGGGGTGCATCATCCCGCTTGGCTCGAGTATACGACCCGTCGCCTCACGAGTCGTGCGCCGGCAGGCGAGCCCAGCTCTCGCGCATCGACCACGGCTCGATGCCGCTCCGGCCCTCCACCCTGCCCTCGTCGATCAGCCGGAGGAGGCGCGAGAACAGGTAGTCGACGTTGTAGGTCTGGCGCAGGAAGCCCGGCGACGTTCGGTTCAACGATTCACCGATGACACGGTTACAGCGCTGCCATTCGTGCGTGACGCACGCGAGGACCGTCTCGTCGAAGTACGCGCTCGGCGCGGACTCGATTCTCCCCGCCGACGCGAGCACGCGGAGCGGGGCGTCCTCGGTCCTCAGGCGTTGCCATTGCGCGCGATAGGCGGCGCGCGCGACCCGAGTCACGGGCACGGCCCGCCCGACGAGGTTCTGCCCAGCGATCATCGCGGGGAAGACAAACAGGAACGCCATCGACGTCCCACCGGCCACCAGTCCGTCCGGGCCGAGGATCTCGATGTCTGCCACGTCGACCACGCTGACCTGCACACGATCATCGAGACGCCACAGCAACTCGTGAAGCCCGCAGAGCTCGCGAAGGTCGCGCCGGCTCATCCAGGCGATCACGTGGCCGCGGAGCGAGGTCACGGTCCGCCAGAACTGCTCGACGTCGTAGACACCGGGCGCGTCGATCCCGAGCACTTCGCGCGCCCACGCCCACCTCGGGCGATGGTCGGTCACGTCGATCGGGCCGACGCTGAGGTCATCGCCGAGCTCGAGCACGGGTTCGTTGCGTCCGAGCGTCGCGAGCGCCTCCCGCAGGTCTCCCGCGGACTGGCTGAACACCACGTGGACCGGAGCTCGCTCCATCGCCCGGCGCACCCTACCGCCCATCGCGCGAGCTCCGCCCACCGCCACCCTGAGGAGCAACGCGCGCGCGACTCATGTCGGCACGATATCAGCTCCGCGCGCAGCCTGGACGACGGTGGCGAACACGCAACGTCCGAAGCTTAAACGGATGCGAACCACCCGTTTCATCGCTTCGTCGTTCGCGCTCGTCGTCGCGTGCAAGGGGGCCGACGACAAGGCTCCACCCCCGAAGCGCGAGGCGGCGCTCGGGCTCGTCGAGAACTGCCTTCGCAACTCCGAGCAACCTCGAACGCCGCAGATTCAAGAACTGTCACGCGCGAACGCCACGCAGCTCCAGCAGCTCCTCGCCGACCTGCCTGCGAACGAGATGACACGTATCAGCGTTGCCCGACATCGCGGCGAGTTCTCGCTCGCGGAGAGAGACTTCGCCGATCTGATCGAACTTGGCGGCTTCAACACGAGCGGAGGCTGAGATACCGCTGAGCTGGTCCGTCGCTTTGGTCCGGGTAGCTTTCGGGTAACCACGATCTCAATCGTCGGTGACCTTCGTTGGGAGTGTCTCGTGCACGAACTAAGGTAGCAGTCTCGTTGCCACCGTATCGCGCGCGTCATTGCGATCGGCGATACTGCACCCGTCGGGACGGGACGCGTGAAGCCGGGGCTATACGACCAGTTGGTCACACGCAGCGTCGGGAAGGCGCTCGCGGCGAACGACGACCTCGGCGCGGAACGCGAGCGCCTCGGCGAGGCGGCCCCGCACGTCATGGCGCGCCACATCTTCGATGCCCTCGTGAAGGCACTGCGCAACGTCCCCGAAGAGGAGCGTGCGGAGCATCAGCGCAAGCTGACGAACGACATCATCGAGCTCATCGCGAAGCAGGCTCCCACCGCCGGCGTCGCGATCGACGACGAAGGCGTCGACGCGCCGGCGGAGATGCTCCTGGCCATCAGAAAGTTGTCCGAGGACAGGCTTGGCACCGGCACCATCCAGCGGCCGATGATCCCGCTGCGCCAGTCGGACCTCCTCGTAAACGGCCCGCGCGATCTGCGTGTCGGTCACGAGGTCTGTCGCGAGCTCGCGTCGGCCAACGCTGTCGATGTCATCGTCTCGTTCGTCAAGTGGACGGGCATTCGCACGATGCATGCCGAGCTGCGCGAGTTTTCGCAGCGCAACCCGGGCCGCCTGCGCCTGCTCACGACCACGTATATGGGCGCCACCGAGCCCGACGCAATCCAAGAGCTGATCGATCTCGGAGCGCAAGTTCGCGTCTCGTATGACTCGCGGCGCACGCGCCTCCACGCGAAAGCCTGGCTGTTTCATCGCGACAGCGGCTTCTCGACGGGTCTCGTCGGCTCCTCGAACATCTCCGCCGCCGCGCTCCTCGACGGTTGCGAGTGGAACGTCCGCCTGTCCGCCGTCGACAACCGCACCATCCTCGACAAGTTCATCGCCACCTTCGATCAGTACTGGGGCGACCCAGCGTTCGAACCCTACGACCGCGAGCGCTTCATCGACGCGGCCACGTATCGCGACAGCGCCCGCGACGACCTCGCACGCGCCGTCAAGATCACGCCCTTCGCGCATCAGACCGACGCCCTCGCCAAGCTCGCGAACGAGCGCGCCCACGGCCACAATCGCAACCTCGTCATCGCCGCGACCGGCACCGGGAAGACTGTCGTCGCCGCGCTCGACTACGTCCGCCTCAAGAAAGACTGGGGTGGCGATCCAACCCTCCTCTTCATCGCCCACCGCGAAGAGATCCTCGCGCAGAGCCTCGCGAAGTATCGCGCCGCGCTCGGCGACGGCCACTTCGGCGAGCTCCTCGTCGGCAAGCACGAACCGCGCAAGTCGCGCCACGTCTTCGCGTCCATCCAAGCGATGCACGCCGACCGCCTCGCGAAGCTCGCGCCCGATGCTTTCGACGTCCTCGTCATCGACGAGTTTCATCACGCCGCCGCTGACTCTTACACTCGACTCCTCGACCACTTGAAACCGAAGGTCCTCCTCGGTCTTACGGCGACACCCGAGCGAACCGACGGCAAGTCGATCCTCCACTGGTTCGATCAGCGCGTCGCCGCCGAGTTGCGTCTGTGGGATGCCCTCGATCTTGGGCTCGTCGTGCCCTTCCAGTACTTCGGAGTGCACGACAATACCGATCTCTCGACCGTCGCCTTCAACGCCGGCCGGTACGACCTGGCGAGCCTCGAGCAGCTCTACACGGCTGATCACGTGCGCGCGAACGCCGTCCTCCGTGCGGTTGTCAATACGATCAAGCGCCCCGACGAGATGCGCGCCATCGGCTTCTGCGTCTCCGTCGCTCACGCGAAGTTCATGGCGCGGTTCTTCACCGAGAAGGGCTTGCCGTCCCTCGCCGTCGACAGCGAGTCATCATCGGCCGACCGCGCCCATGCATTGCAGTCACTCCGTACCGGCACGACGAAGATCGTGTTCGTGAAGGACCTCTTCAATGAAGGCCTCGACATCCCGAACGTCGACACGGTCCTCTTCCTCCGTCCGACGGAGAGCGCGACGATCTTTTTGCAGCAACTCGGCCGTGGTCTGCGTCACGACGAGAACAAGGCCTGTCTCACCGTGCTCGACTTCATCGGGCACGCCCACAAGAAGTTCCGGTTCGTCGATCGCTTTCGAGCCCTGACCCGCGGCACCCGCGCCGAGGTCCAGGGTGCGATCGAGGACGGCTTCCCGCGCCTCCCGGCCGGCTGCGAGATCCGCCTTGACCGCGAGAGCCAGGCCGCGGTCCTCGCGAACGTAAAATCCTCGGTGCAGTCGACCTGGCGCGATCTCGCCGACGATCTTCGTGCTGCCGGCAATATTCGAATGCCTGCATTCCTCGCCGCTGCGGACCTCGATCCCGAGCAACTCTACGCTGGCAAAGACCGCACGTTTGCGGCGCTGCGCCATCGCGCTGGATTCACCATCACCGCCCCCGACGAGGACGCCGTTCTTCGTGCCGTCCCACGACTCCTCTACATCGACGACGACCTGCGACTCGAGCAGTGGCGGCGCTGGCTAGCCTCCGAACAACCGCCGAATCTCGATCTCGATAATCCACTACTCCTCATGATGTTCGTCACGCTCGGGTTCGTCGCGCGGCCCGTCACCGAGATGGAGGCGTGCTTCGGTGAGTTGTGGAGCCGTCGCGCACTACGCGAGGAGATCGTCGATCTCCTCGACGTCCTGGCTGATCGGCCGCGCCCACCGACCTACGCACTGGACGACGTGCCATTTCGCGTCCACGCCACCTACAGCCGCGACGAGATCAGCGCCGGGCTTCTCCAAATCCGGAATCACAAGCTGATGCGGACGCAAGGCGGCGTCTTGAAGTGCGAAGCCGCGCACGCCGACATCCTTTACGTCGAGCTCGACAAGGATCCCGACCACTACACGCCGACAACGATGTACGACGATCGTCCGATCACCCCGTCGCGCTTTCAGTGGGAGTCACAATCGCGCACGCGCGCGGACTCCGACACGGGTCGTCGCTACCAGCGCAGCAAGACCGACGAAGACTGGAAGACACTCCTGTTCGTCCGCCAACGTGCCGACGATGCGCGCGGCTTCACGTCGCCCTATCGCTTCCTTGGCCGCGTGCGCTACGTCTCGCACGAAGGAGAGAAGCCGATGCGCATCATGTGGGCGCTCGACCGCGACATGCCAGCAGACTTCTTCGCCGACGTGAAGATCGCCGCCGGCTAACACCATAGTCATCGCGCGTCGTAGGGATCGCGACGCAAAACAAACGGGTGCGTTCCCGTGGTCGGCTTGGCCTGAGATGACCTCGGGATCTTGTTGCCTGTGGGGTGTGAGCCTCCGGTCGACGGCACAGGGATCGCCGCGATGACCGGCGCCAGCTGATTCGCTCGCGATCGCCGCCGCCGCGTCCCCTGCCGCGCGAATCGGTTCAACAGTCGATGTAATGGTATGGGTGCGGATCTTCTGCAGCCGCGGAAAGTTGATCGATTCCGCGAGCTTGGTCGCGGTGGATCTGTCCGGATCGATCGCGAGCGGGTAGCGTGCGCGGCCTGATGCCCACGACCAGCGCCGCGAGGATCGCCAATGACA
>JBBQEX010000043.1:0-62886 GCA_038321315.1 Haliangiales bacterium
CAGCGGCTGCCTGTGAATTGGGGCCGCTTTTCCGAGTTGCTCGAGTTGGCGCGCCAACTCGAGCAACTCGGAAAAGCGTCCCCAATCCACAGGGCGCCGGCCGGACAACGACCGCGATTCACCGCGATTGCCAACCGCGCCGCGTTGGCCCATCCTCCCGCCATCCACTTCGAGGAGTAGCAGCCATGTCGACCGTGTATATCTATGACGTCCTTCGTACCCCACGCGGCCGCGGCAAGGCGGGCAAGGGTGGCCTCGCGAACACGCATCCGCAGGAGCTGCTCGCGCAGACCCTCAACCACATGGCGGATCGCAAGAAGCTCGACAAGAGTCTCGTCGACGATCTCGCCGTCGGCTGCGTCACCCAGGTCAAGGAGCAGGGCGCCTGCATCGCGCGCGTCGCGCTGATCGCAGCAGAGTGGCCCGAGGACGTCACCGGCTACACGATCAACCGGTTCTGCGGCTCGGGCCTCGAGGCGGTCAACTCGATCGCCGCGAAGATCGGCTCGGGGTTCTCGGAGAGCGGCATCGGCGGCGGCGTCGAGTCGATGTCGCGGGTCGCGATGGGCAGCGACGGCGCGATGCTCGACGGCCTCAACGAGAAGCTGCGCAAGCGGCTCTATCTCGTGCCGCAGGGCATCTCGGCCGACCTGATCGCGACGCGCGAGGGGTTCTCGCGCACCGACGTCGACAAGTTCGCGCTCCACAGCCAGCAGAAGGCAGCGCGCGCGATCGAGGAGAAGCGGTTCGCGAACAGCCTGTTCGCGGTCAAGAACGACGACGGCTCGGTCGCGCTCGATCGCGACGAGCACCCGCGCGCCGACACCACGCTCGAGGGCCTCGGCAACCTCGCGCCCGCGTTCGCCGCGTACGGCGCGACGGCGATGGGCCCGAACGGCGAGACGCTCGACCAGCTCGCGCTCAAGATCTATCCCGACACCAAGGCGATCGATCACGTCCACACCGGCGGCAACTCGTCGGGCATCGTCGACGGAGCGGCCGTCGTGCTCATGGGTAGCGAGGAGTGGGGCAAGTAGGCGGGCCTCAAGCCGCGCGCGAAGATCCGCGCGATGGCGACCGCGGGCGCCGAGCCCGTGATCATGCTGACCGCGCCGGCGCCAGCATCGCGCAAGGCGCTCGCGCGCGCCGGCATGAAGGTTGGCGACATCGATCTCTGGGAGATCAACGAGGCGTTCGCGACCGTGCCGATGCAGACCGCCCGGGAGCTCGGGATCGATCACGCCCGGATCAACGTCAACGGCGGCGCGATCGCGCTCGGTCATCCGCTCGGCGCGACCGGTGCGATCCTGCTCGGCACCGCGCTGGACGAGCTGGAGCGCTCGAACAAGGCGACCGCGCTCATCACGCTGTGTATCGGTGGCGGCATGGGCATCGCGACGATCATCGAGCGCGTCTGACCAGAACGCCCCGAGGAGCTGATAGCCTCGGAGCGTGGTCGCGCCGGGAATCCGCCCAGACACCGGTCTCAGTCGGGTAGCGACACCGCTCGATCTGGGCCAGTCCCTCGACCTGCTCGATCCGACGGCATCGCTGCCGACCCGGCTCGACGCGCTCGAAGATGTCTGTCGCTGGGTGATCGAGATCCCGGCGGTGAAGGTGCTGTCGCGCCCGGCGCCACTCCAGCTCGCGCACCTGCGCCAGCTGATCACCGCGCTCGACAAGAACCCGAAGTACAAGGAGCGGTTCAACGCGGTCGTCGCGTCGATCCTTCGCGACACCTCGGCCGTCGCGCTGTTCGCCGAGGCCGGCATGCCGAACGATCGCGGGCTCGGCAGCGAGACGATGGATCGCATCGCGCGCCGGATCTTGCCGCGCCCGCCCGACGACGAGGATCTCGAGCGCTTCGTGTCGCGCGTGTTCCGCACGACGCGCGATTGCGCGTGGATCGAGGCGACGCCCGTCGAGGTGTTCGCCGAGCTCGGCGCGGTGCTCGGCGACGTCTGGCAGCCGCTCAAGGAGGCGATGGCCGACGCGGTCGCGCTGCTGTGCACGCGGATCTCGGCGCTCGGGCTGTCCGCGCACCTGCGCGAGCGCAGCGAGCAGATGCACGTGCGCGACTCGCCGTTCTTCCGCCTTCCGCACGTGCCTCTCGAGCAGCTGCCGATGCTGATCCTCGAGTGCCGCGCGCAGCTCGGCACGATCCGCAAGATCATCGAGACCGCCGGCGTCTCGGTCGACGTCGTCTACTGCATGGACGCGATCCGCAAGATGCTCGGGCGGATCGAGAAGATGTTGCCGTTCCTGTCGCCGCGCGGCGATGCGCTCGAGCGCGTCGGGGCGGCGCGCGACATGCTCGGCGCGCTGACCGCGGGCCGCATCGAGGACGACTCGCTGCGCCAGCTCGGTCGCCAGAACCTCGGCCTGCTCGCGCAGAAGGTGATCGAGCGCGTCGGGCACACCGGCGAGCACTACGTCACGTCGACGCGCAAGGAGTACTGGAAGATGCTCGGTTCGGCGGCGGGCGGCGGGTTCATGACCGCCTTCACCGTCGTCTTCAAGTTTCTTCTCAAGTGGGTGCACTTCGCGCCGTTCCTCGACGGCCTGACCGCCGGGCTCAACTACGCGTTGTCATTCATCGCGATGCAGCTGGTCGGCTTCACGCTCGCGACCAAGCAACCCTCGATGACCGCCGCCGCGCTCGCCGCGACCCTGCGCGAGTCCAAGGGCGAGCCGGTGATGGACGATCTCGTCAACCTGATCCGACGGATCACCCGGTCGCAGTTCGCGGCGGCGATCGGCAACGTGCTCGCCGTGATCCCGGTCGTGATCCTGATCGACTTGATCTGGGTCGCGGCGACCGGCGATCACTTCATGGATGCGCACACCGCGTCGACCGAGATCGACTCGTACGATCCGCTGCACACCGGCACGATCTTCTTCGCCGCGTTCACCGGTGTCTTGCTCTGGCTGTCGAGCCTCGGCGCCGGCTGGCTCGAGAACTGGGTCGCCTATCGCAGGCTGCCCGACGCGATCCGTCACCACCGGATCGGCAAGGTCATCGGCTGGAAGCGGCTCGACCGGCTCGCGAACTTCGTGACCAACCAGTCCGCGGGGCTCGGTGGCAACTTCACGCTCGGCATGCTGCTCGGCATGACGCCGGTGATCGCGACGTTCTTCGGGCTCAACCTGAAGACCCGCCACATCACGCTGTCGACCGGCTCGTTGACGTTCGCGGCCTGCGCGATCGGCACCAGCCACCTGACGATCAGCTCGTGCATCGGCATCGCGGTGATCGGCATCATGAACTTCGGCGTGTCGTTCGTGCTCGCGCTGTCGGTCGCGCTGTCCGGTCGCGAGGTGTCGAACCGCCAGCGCCTCCGCCTCGCGCGCCAGGTCGGTGCGGTGTTCCTGCGGCGCCCGCTCTACTTCTTCTTCCCGCCGAAGGATGCAGCCGTGCCGGCATCCGCACCCGACTCGCACTAGACTGCATCGAACGCCCAAGGGGAGGGATTTCGATGGACGAACGCAACGCCAAGCGCGACCTCGTGCTCGCACCGAGCGAGTACGCCTACATGCAGGACGTCACCAAGGGCATCATCAAGACCTACACCGGTCCGACGGTGATCAACCCGACGGCGCAGGAGCGACCGGTCGCGTTCAACTCTGCGAACAAGCAGTTCGAGCCGTGCACGCTCGAGCTCGCGGTCCAGCAGATCGCGATCGCACCCGAGGGCTACTACCTGATGCTGAAGAACCCGTCGACGAAGGATGACCATCCCGTCGCGGGCGGCGTGCAGCCGTCGCCGGATCTCGACGTCGGGCGCAAGATCACGATCACCGGGCCGTGTGCGTTCGCGCTGTGGCCGGGACAGATGGTCAAGCTCGTCCAGGGCCACCACCTGCGCTCGAACCAGTACCTGCTCGTGCGCGTCTACAACGAGGACGAGGCGAAGAAGCACTGGAGCAAGGCGGTCATCAAGCCGGCGAGCGACGCGACCACCGATGTCGCGCCGGCATCGCGCGTGCCGCCCGATCTCACGGTCGGCAAGCTGCTCCTCATCAAGGGCACCGACGTGTCGTTCTACATCCCGCCGACCGGCGTCGGCGTGGTGCCCGACGAGCACGGCCCGTACGTCCGCGAGGCGCTGACGCTCGAGCGCCTCGAGTACTGCATCCTCGTCGATCAGAACGGCAAGAAGCGCTACGAGCGCGGCCCGCAGGTCGTGTTCCCCGAGCCGACCGAGGCGTTCATCGCGAGCGACAGCGGCGAACGCAAGTTCCGCGCGGTCGAGCTCAACGAGATCCAGGGCCTCCACATCAAGGTGATCGCGCCGTACTCCGAGGGCGGTCACGCCCACAAGGAGGGCGACGAGCTGTTCATCACCGGCAAGGAGACCGCGATCTACTATCCGCGCGAGGAGCATTCGCTCGTGCGCTACGACGGTCGCGAGAAGCACTTCGCGGTCGCGGTGCCGGCCGGCGAGGGCCGCTACGTGATGAACCGCAAGTCCGGCGAGATCAACCTCCAGCGTGGGCCGGCGATGCTGCTGCCGAACCCGATCGACGAGGTGATGGTGCGCCGCGTGCTCACCGATCGCGAGTGCGCGACCTGGTATCCCGGCAACGCCGAGGTGCTCGCGTACAACCGCGCTCTGCGCGCGATCGATGACAGCGGCCGCGCCGGCGCGGTCGTCGAGAACGAGGTCCAGAAGAAGCAGGCGCGCGTGGCGGTCGCGCAGCAGATCGCGATGGGCCCGCCACCCGCCGACGCCAAGTTCCCCGACGCGCTCGATCGGTCGAACTCGTACACCAAGCCGCGGACCGTCGTGTTCAACACGCGCTACGAGGGCGTGCCATCGCTGACCACGTGGGTCGGCTACGCCGTGCTCGTCGTCGACAAGGCCGGCAACCGGCGCGTCGAGCAGGGCCCGAAGAACCTCCTGTTCAAGTACGACGAGACGCTCGAGATCGTGCAGCTGTCGACCGGCACGCCGAAGACGACGGACAAGCTGATCGACACCGTGTTCCTGCGCGTGCTCAACAACAAGGTGAGCGATCGCTGCATCGTCGAGACCAGCGACCACGTCGCGGTCACGCTGAAGTACTCGATGCGCGTCAACTTCGAGGGCGAGCCGCTGCGCTGGTTCGAGGTCGAGAACTACGTGAAGTTCCTGTGCGACCACGTGCGCTCGGTGCTGAAGGGCAGCGCGAAGAAGACGACGATCGAGACGTTCTACGCGAGCGCGGTCGAGATCATCCGGGATTCGATCCTCGGAAAAGCCGACGACAAGGCGATCCGCGTCGGGATGAAGTTTCCCGAGAACGGCATGCGGATCACCGACGTCGAGGTCCTCGAGGTCCAGATCGACGACGCCGACATCGCGGAGCTGCTGAGCGCCGCGCAGCACGAGGCGGTCGAAGCCAACGTCGCCATCCTGCGCGCGCGTCGCGAGCTCGACATGACGCAGAAGCAGGAGGCGATCTCGCGCGATGTCGCCGATGCCCGCGCGGCGACCGCCAAGCGGCTCGCCGAGATCGAGGTCGACGCGACCGCCGATCGACTGCGCGTCGCGCTCGCCGCGGTCAAGGCCGAGCTCGACGGCGCCGAGGCCGCGAAGGCCGCGACGATCGCGAAGAACGCGGTGACCGATGCCGACCACGCATCGGAGCTCGCGCGCCGCCGGACGACCGCGGAGCTCGACGCCTCGATCCAGGGCGCGCACCAGGCGCTGGTCACCGCCGCGCTTCAGGCCGAGGTCGAGGCCGCGGTGAAGCGGTTCGGCGCGGCGCAGGGTGGGTTCAGCGAAGCGCTGCTCGCGCTGTCGAACCACGAGGTGCTCGCGAAGGTCGCCGAGGCGATGAGCGTGCAGGCGTTCGTCGGCGGCAAGACGCTGACCGACGTGATCGACAAGGTGTTCGCGGGCACGCCGCTCGCGGGCCTGATGGACCGGGTGAAGACGCGGGTCACCAACGGCACACCCGCCGAGCCGCTCGCGCTGAAGTGATGCTTCGACGGACGGCGCTGATCGTCGCGCTCGTCGGCTGCGAGGCCCCGGCACCACCGCCGCCGGGCCCGCCGCCACCGGCGCGCGCGCCGGTCCTGCGGATCGGCCGCGGCCAACCGGTGACGATCCTGCCAGCGGTCGCGATCGCCGGGCGCGACCGCGACGTGCTCCAGCTGCCGACCGTGTGGCAGGTGCCGGGTGCCGCGCGCGCGGTGATCTACGGGACGGTCGGCGACCACGAGGTCGCGATCGAGCTGGTCGACATCGACCGGGGCATCGTCGTCTGGCGCGATCGCAAGACGTGCGCGGGGCCGCTGGTCGGCGTCACCGAGACCCGCGCGATCTGCGCCGACGCCAAGGGGACGCACGCGCTCGACCTCGCGACCGGCGCGGTCGACTGGGAGACCACCGAGCCGTTCGTCGCGATCGACGGTGACCGCGTCGCGATCGCGGGGATCGGCGCGATCTCGATCCGCGGGGCCGGCGACGGCGACGAGCTCGCGCACGTCGCGCTGCCCCCCGGTGTGCTCGGCACCTCGGTGCTCGCGACCTGCTCGGTGCACGAGGTGTTCGGGCTCGATCCCGATGGCAAGCTGCTGCGGATCGTCGACGCACCGCCGGGCGCGAAGACCCGGACGATCGCGGCGTGGGCTCTGCCGGCGCGCGAGCTCGTGAAGCTCGAGCCGTGCAGCGGCGCGAGCGTGCTGGTCGCGACCCGCGAGCCCGGCGGGCTCGAGCAGCTCGCGGCGTACGCGCGCGACACCGGCAAGCCGACCGCGACGATCGCCGGCGTCACCGGCTGGTGGCCGGCGCGCGATGGCTCCGATCGGATCGAGGTCGCGACCGCCCTTGGCGTCGCGAGCTACCGCCGCGATCTCGCGACCAGCGAGCCGACCGCGCTGCCGCCACTCGGCGAGCTGCTCGCGTCGCGCGGCGAGCGCCGGCTCGTGCGCGCGACGCCGCTGACCGCCGCGCTCGTCGATCTTGGCGGCGTCCGCGCGTACCTGCCGTTCGGCGAGCTCGGCGGCGCGCTCGGCGACACCGCGATGGTCGCGGCGAGCTGGCAGGGCACCGCGAGCGAGACCGTGCACCGCCGGCTGTTGCCGACGGCGCAGGGGCCGCGTCCGACCGCGACCCCGCCGCTACCGGCGCGCGTGCCACTCGCGCCGGCCGCCGAGCTCCGCGACCTGCCCGAGCCGATCGCGCTCGACGAGAGCCGGGCGATCGCGCACCCCGGCAGCGCGCTCGCCGCGGTCGCCGACGTCGCGCTCGATCCGGCCGATCCGACGGCGCTGTACGCCCTCGCGATCGAGCGCGAGATCGACGACCTGACCGGCGGCGGTGTCGCGCGCGCCGATCTCGCCGCGGGCGCATGGCGCTGGCATCGTGCCGACGGTTGCGGCAACGGCGCGCCGATCGGGCTCGCGGTCACCCATGCCGCGATCGCGTGCGGTGCGCGGACCTCGCGCGGCGCGGCCAGCGTGCGCGCGACGACCCGCGACGGCGTGCGCGCGTGGGACTGGCGCGGCGACGGACTCGACACGATCGCGGGCGGCGGCGACCTCGTCGCGCTCGGCGCCGGCGATCGCCTGACGCTGCTCGACGCGCGCGATGGCCGCACGCTCGGCGAGCTCGCGAGCGACGACGGCACCGCGGTGCGTGCCGCGATCGTGGCGCGGGGCGATCAGACCTGGCTCGCGAGCTACGAGCGTGGCGCGATCGCGCTCCGCCAGCCGCTCGCGAACATGGCGCCGAGCGACACGATCGAGGTCGCCGGCGTGGTGCGCGCGCTGCTCGCGTCGGGCGATGGCATCGTCGTCGAGCTCGAGGACGGCGACGGCTATCGCATCGAGCTGCGCGGGCCGCACGCGCGCGCGATCCCGGCGCTCGGCATGGCGTTTCGCGCGTCCGGCGAGCTGGTCACCGCACAGGGTCCGGGTGGGGCGCTGTATGGCGCGGCACGACCGGTCGTCGTCGCGCGGCCGCTCCCCGTGCTGCCGTCTCGTCCACCGGCGCTGCCGGTCGAAGGCGCGCCACTGTCGACGCCGGTCCCGATGCCGCCGATCGTCGGCAGCGCGTGGCAGTACGCGCTGTTCGCGCTCGACGGCGGCCTCGTCGCGCGCAACGACTACGCGCTCGCCCCACCGATCGTGCCGGTGGCGGCGCGCGCGCCGATGGCGCCGCTCGTGGTCACCCATGGCGAAGCGGGGTCACGGATCGCGCTCGTCCTCGACGCGCGGACCGGCGATCCGCTGCGCCGCGTCAGACTGCCCGACGCTGCGCCGGTGTTCGCGACCGTCGTCGACGGCAAGCCGATCGTCGGGATCGTGGCCGCGACGCCCCTTCGCATCGTCTCGTTTTGATAGGCTGGGGCAATGGCACTTCCGCTCCGCGCCGCGCTGCGTTCCGCCGGTCGTTTCATGGTCAAGAACCCCGTGACGATGCTGAGCATGGCGCGCCACGCGCTCGGCATGCGGATCGCGATCCCGCTCGATTCGCTGCGCTGGTTCATCGCGAACACGCCGCCGTCGAAGAAGGCGCCGCAGGACATCACGATCACGCCGCGACCACCCGCGATCGGGTTCGGCGCGACGATCGATCTGATGGGCACCACGGTGCGCGCCGGCGCCGCGATCCGCGTCGACCAGCTCGAGGTCAGCGAGAGCGCGTTCAAGGTCACGCTGCGTCTCAGCGACGTGACGATGAAGGTCCTCGGCGAGTCGTTCACGCCGGTCGCCGGCCTCATCAAGTCGGGCGCGCTCGATCTGTCGAAGCCCGGCAACCTCGCCAAGTTCATGCCCAAGCGGCCGCCGATCCTCGTCGAGGCGCATGATGACATCATCGTGATCGACCTGATGAAGAACGAGCGCTTCGCGGCGAACAAGAAGGTGCACGATCTGCTCGGCACGTTCACGCCGGTCATCCAGGTCGCGGGCCTGACGACCGAGGGTGACTTCCTGATCGTCCAGCTGCGTGCGTCGCCGTTCGGGTTGCCGCGCGCGCTCAGCGCGGCCCGCGCGCTCGCCTCGGGCTAGCCGTGGCGGAGTCGGTCGCCTTCGCGTCCACCGACAAGGCGGCGCGCTACGAGGAGCTGTTGCCACAGGTCGCCGCGCTGCTCGACGGCGAGCCCGATCTGATCGCGAACCTCGCCAACGTCACGGCGGTGCTCCGCGCCTGCCTGCCGGTCGCGAGCTGGGTCGGCTTCTACATCCTGCGCGGCGACACGCTCGTGCTCGGGCCGTTCCAGGGCAACGTCGCCTGCGTGCGGATCGCGCTCGGCCGCGGCGTCTGCGGCACCGCGGCGCGCGAGCGGCGCACGATCGTCGTCGACGACGTCGAGCAGTTCCCCGGCCACATCGCGTGCGACGCCGGATCGCGCAGCGAGGTCGTCGTGCCGCTGGTCGCGAACGGTCGCCTGGTCGGTGTGCTCGACGTCGATAGCTACGAGCTCGCCGCGTTCGACGCGATCGACGCGCGGTATCTCGAGTCGCTCGCGGCGCAGCTCGGATCGCTCGCGTGGTGAGACCCGCGATCGTCGCGCTCGCGATGCTCGCGGCGTGTCAGGGCTCGGGCGGCAAGGCGACGTCCGGCTCGGGCTCCGCGCCGGTCGCGATCGATGCCACCGTCGCCGTCGCGCCGGTCGCCACCGATGCCGACGTCGGCTCCGACGAGCCGCACGTGAAACCCGAGGATCCGGATCCGACCGAGCCCGGCAAGTCGGTCGCCGATCTCGGCGCGGTCTCGGCGTGGCAGGCCGTCGTCGATCGGTCGCGCTACCTCGGCCGGCGCAACCAGCACGGCGTCGCCTACGGCACGCTCGGCACGACGATCATGGTGCCCGATCCGAAGGCCGCGCCCGACGCCGGCGTGCCACCGCTGATCCCGTCGCCCTACGTCTGGCTGATCGACGACACCGAGGGCAACGGCTGCCTCGCGATCCGCGTCGTGCTCGGCCCCAAGGGGACCGCGGCCAAGGAGGGCGATCGCATCGCGCTCGGCGGCGCGTGGGAGCTCGATCCGGCGCGCCAGTGGTTCTGGAAGGTCGACGGCATGGATCGCCTCCCCGAGCCCGCGAAGTCGGATCTCAAGGATCCGAAGTCGGTGCCCGGTCACGCGATCGCGGCCGGCGAGCTCCCGAACGGCGCGCGTACGATCTCGCTCGCGAAGGACGGCGATGCCGTCTACTTCCAGCTCGTCGGCCCGACCCCGACCACCGACGGCGATGGCTGGCAGGTCGCCGACGAGCTCGGCAACCCGACCGCCGCGCTCCTCAACCTGCCCGGCGAGCGCGCCGCGTACGGCAGCCAGGACATGCGGACCGCCGACGAGCACTGGGTCCTGCGCCGCGGCGTCACCTACTGGGTGCGCATCGGCAAGGTCCGCAAGAAGGCCGGCAAGCCCGCCAGCATGAACGCCCGCACCGCCCCAGTCCGCGTGAAGTAGCCAAGCGGTTGTGCGATTGTCACGCCATGCAGTTCAGGTGGGTCGTGATGGTCGTGGCGTTCGTGGGACTCGGCGGCTGCGAGCACAAGCAGTCGAATCGTTGGCCCGATCATCGCCAGCACGAGGAAGCGCGGATCACCGAGCTCGAGAAGCAGATCGTCGAGATCAAGGTGCTCGAGAACCGGATCGAGCAACTCGAGGCGGCGATGAAGCAGACGGCGACGGCGCCGGCGCCAACATCCCCCTGATCAGGTGCGTCGGCGGCGCGAGGTGGTCGTGTACGATCGATCGGATGGGTTCGATCCGGATCGCGTTCGGCTGTGTCCTCTTGGTCGCCGGGTGCAAGGAGCCGCGCGTCGGTGCGCTCGAGACGTTCGCGAAGAAGTACAGCTGCCCCGAGGCTCAGGTCACGGTCAAGTCGCGCACGGACCTCGACGCGGCGACCGAGATGTCGCCGAACTTCGAGACCAAGCCGAGCGACGAGGTGAAGAACGATCCGGCGCGCTTCGCGAAGTGGACCCAGGATCAGGAGAAGGTCCACGCGACCTGGGCCGCCGGGTTCAGCGGCTACGAGATGTTCCAGGTCACTGGTTGCGGGCACGACATCATCTACGCCTGCCATCACCCGAACGGGACGCGCGGGAGCTATCGACCCGAGCAGGTGTCGTGCGAGGAGTCGCGCAAGGAGTACGACCGCGAGCACGACGCCGCGAAGGCGGCGAAGAAGCAGGCCAAGGAAGACGCCAAGGCCGCCAAGCGCGCCGCCAAGGATGGCGTCAGCGCGACGCCGTCCGACCCGTGAGCGACATCGCCTTCTCGATCAGCCCGACGAGCTCCTGACGATCGGCGTTCGTGCCGGCCGCGCCCTTCGCGAGATCGCGGATCTGCGCGAGCGACCAGTGCTCGGCGTCGGTGCCACCGCGCAGCACGTCGGCGAACGACGCGACGGCGAACGCGAAGCGCAGGTCATCGGACGCGTCGGCGAACGACGCGAGCGGCGCGCCGGCCATCGGGACCGCGACCTCGGTGGCGACCTCGCCCTTGGGCTGCTTGTGGCGGATGCGCAGCGACGCGATCGGCGCCTTGGCCTGCTTTCCGGCCGCGGTCAGCTCGAGCTCGTACATCGCGGTGACCTGGTGGCCGGCGCCGACCTCGCCCGCGTCGACGCGATCGTTGCGGAAGTCGGTGTCGGCGACGTTGCGGTTCTCGTAGCCGACGAGGCGATACCGCGAGACCAGCGCGGGATCGAAGTCGACCTGCAGCTTGACGTCCTTGGCGACGACCTCGAGCGTCGAGCCGAGCTGCTCCTCGAACACCTTCTTCGCCGCGGCGATCGTGTCGATGTAGAAGTGGTTGCCGTTGCCGCGGTCGGCGAGCTCCTCGAGCATCGCGTCCTTGTAGTTGCCGACGCCGAAGCCGATCGTCGAGAGCGTCACGCCTTCCTTGGCGCGACCCGAGATCATCTTCAGGATCTCCTCGTGGGTGTGCGGGCCGACGTTGGCGTCGCCGTCGGTCAGCACGATGACGCGCGAGAACGACTCGGGCGTGAGGCCCTGCGCGGCCTGGTCGTACGCGAGGTCGATGCCCGAGGCCATCGCGGTGCCGCCGCCGGTCTCGAGCTGATCGATCGCGTTCTCGATCTGTGCGCGGTGCGCGATCGTCGTCGGCTGGAGGATCACGCGGCTGTCGCCGGCGTAGGTCACGAGCGCGACGGTGTCCTGCTCGTTGAGGTTGTTGGTCAGGATGTGCAGCGACTGCTTGGCGAGCGCGAGCCGATCGGGCGCGCTCATCGAGCCCGAGACGTCGACCAGGAACACGAGGTGCGCCGGCTTGCGCTCGCTCATCGCCTTGGCCTTGGTCGCGACGCCGACGCGCAGGATGTGGCGGCCGGGCGACAGCGGCGACGGCGCGGCGTCCATGACGACGGCGAACGGCGAGTCGCTGCCGGGCTCGGGGAACTTGTAGGTGAAGTAGTTGACGAACTCCTCGACGCGAACGCCGGCGGCGACCGGGAGCTGGCCGTCGGTCAACTTGCGGCGCGCGAGCGTGTAGGACGCGGTATCCACGTCCGCCGCGAAGGTCGACAGGTGGTCCTGCTTGGCGTCGACCCACGGGTTCTTGCCCCAGTCCTCGTAGCCCTCGCCCGAGGTGGCGACCGCCGACGGCGCGATCGAGGAGCCGGCGCCACGCATGGCCTCGGAACTCTGGTCGAATTCGTAGGACCGCTTCTTGCTGCAGCCCGAGAGCAGGGTGACACCGAGGAGCACGTGGACGAGGGTTTTGCGCATTGGCCGTGTTCACGCGCGACCCGCCGCGAGCGGTCTGCAAATCATCGTGCGGGATTGTCGCGACCTCGCGACACGGACGTCAGCGCTCCGCGCTATCGCGCGACGGTGGCGGTCGCGCCGCGCAACTTGCGCGCGGTCTCGACGAGGCCGACGAACTCGGCGCGATCCGGGTCGTCGCCGGCGGCATCGCGGGCGATCTGCTCGATCGTCTCGAGCGACCACGGCTTCGCGTCCTTCGCGCCGCGCAGGACGTCGGCGTACGCGGCGACCGCGAACGCGAACCGCAGGTCGTTCGACGCGGCGGCGAACGTCGCGGCCGCCGGCGCCGGCATCGTGAACACCGCCTCGGTCGCGCGGTCGCCGTCCGGCGCCTTGTGGCGGATGTGGACCGCGCCGAACGGCTTGTTCGCGCCGATCACCGGCACCAGCCGCACCTCGTACATCGCGGTCACCTGGTGCCCGGCGCCGACCTCGCCCGCGTCGACCTTGTCGTTGCGGAAGTCCTCGTCCTTGATGTCGCGATCCTCGTAGCCGACGAGGCGGTAGCTCGAGACCACGCTCGGATCGAAGTCGACCTGCAGCTTGACGTCCTTCGCGACGACCTCGAGCGTCGAGCCGAGCTGTTGCGCGAACGCCTTGTTCGCCGCCGACAGCGAGTCGATGTAGAGCGCGTTGCCGTTGCCCTTGTCGGCGAGCTGCTCCATGTCGTTGTCCTTGTAGTTGCCCATGCCAAAGCCAACCGTCGACAGCGTCACCCCCGCCTTTGCACGGCTGGCGATGATCTGGAGGATCTTGTCGTGACCGACCGGGCCGACGTTGGCGTCGCCGTCGGTGAGCACGAGCACGCGCGAGATCACGTTCGGGCCGAGCCCGGCCATCGCCTGCTCGTACGCCAGGTCGAGGCCCGAGGCCATCGCGGTCGATCCGCCGGCGGTGAGCTCGTCGATCGCGGCGAGGATCTTGGCCTTGTCATCGATCCCTGTCGGCGGCAGCACGACGCGCGTGCCACCGGCGTAGGTCACGAGCGCGACGGTGTCGGTCGCCTTCAGGTTGGCGACCAGGATGCGCAGCGACTGCTGCGCGAGCGGCAGCTTGTCGGGCGAGCTCATCGAGCCCGAGACATCGACGAGGAACACGAGGTGCGCCGGCTTGCGCTCCTCGAGCGTCTTTTCCTTGGTGCCGACACCGACCCGCAGGATGTAACGATCGGGTGCGAGCGGTGACGGCGCGGCGTCCATGATGACGCCGAACGGCGAGCCCGCGATCGGTGCGGGGAACGCGTAGCGGAAGTAGTTGACGTACTCCTCGACGCGAACCGACGCCTCCGGCGGCAGCTGACCGTCATGGAGCTTCCTGCGCATGATCGTGTACGACGCGGTGTCGACGTCGGCGGCGAACGTCGAGAGGTGGTCCTTGTGCGCGTCGACCCACGGGTTCTTGCCCCAGTCGTGATAGTCCTCGCCGCTCGTGCGGTCGGCGGCGGCCACCTGATACGGCGATGCCATGTAGACCGACGGCGACCGGCCCGAGTGACCGCCGGCGCACGCGACGAGGAGGGAGAGCCCGAGCAGCTTCATGCGCATGCCGGTACAACGCCGGCGGACCGGCTCGCTTACGCGTGGCAGATGAAGTCTTGCAAGTCCTCGATCGTCCTCTGCTGATCGCGGACCAGCCAGCTCGTCAGGTCGCCGATCGACACGAGGCCGAACACGCGGTCGCCCTCGACCACCGTCACCTCGCCGACCAGCACGGACTCCGGTGCGACGCGCTCCGCGATCACCCGACTCATCACGTCGCGCTCCGTGATGATCCCGAGCGGACGATCGCCGTCGGTGACGAGCAGCGCGCCGACCTTCAGCTGGTTCATGCGTTCGACCGCCGCGAGCACGGTGGCCCGCGCGCGAGTCGTCTCGATGACGTGACCCTTGCGCGCGAGCACCTCCTCGACGCATCCCTGCATCAATCACCGCCCCCGATGTCGTCATACGGGTCGCCATCGTGGTGCTGATGCGAGCGGTTGAGACAGTCGCGGCAGAGCTGGCCGTCGACGGTCGCGTCTCCGCAGCAGTCGCACGGATGCATCGTGAAGTGCTGGTTGAGCACCAGCCTGCTGCCGCGGAACTTCGCGGATCGGTCATGGCTTGTCTGTGGATGCAGCATGAGGTGACTTGGTTCAAGACATGGACCACGCCGATCGCTGTACGTCCGCGTACGTCGAGACGGGCATGGTGATGAAAATTCACCGACGGACGCCGCGGCGATCCGCTCGGTGTGCGCCGTCCTCAGCGCCCACCGTGCGGAGGCGGTACGGTCGAGCGCATGGATCTCAAGAGCGGATATCCATACTGGGCCGTGAAGAACGGCCTCCTCCGGGCCTATCCGGCGCTCGCACGCGACGCGCGGTGCGACGTCGCCGTCGTCGGTGCCGGGATCACCGGCGCGCTGATCGCCGACGAGCTCGCGCGCCACGGCCACCACGTCATCGTGCTCGACCAGCGCGATGTCGGCTGGGGCAGCTCGTCGGCGAGCACCGCGTTGATCCAGTACGAGATCGATACCCACATGGTTGACCTCGCCGAACGCTACGGCGAGGCCGACGCCGCGCTCGCCTACCAAGCCTGCGCCACCGCGATCGACGACCTCGCCGAGCTCGCCGACGCGTTACGCGACGTCGCGTTCCGGCGCCAGGCCAGCGTGTACTGCGCGAGCATCGCGGGCGATCGCCCGGCGCTCGAAGCCGAGCTCGGCCTGCGCGCCGCGCACGGTTTCGCGGTCGCCTGGCTCGAGCGCGACGCGCTGCACGAGCGCTACGGCATCGCCGCGCCGTGTGCGATCCACTCGGCGCTCGCCGCGTCGCTCGACCCGTTTCGCATGACGTATCGCCTGATGGCTCGCGTCGTCCGCGCCGGCGGCGAGGTCTATGACCGCACCACCATCGAGGACGTCGCGCCGCACCCGCGCGGCGTCGAGCTGCGGATCGCGGGTGGCTCGTGTGTGCGTGCGAAGCACGTCGTGGTCGCCGCGGGCTACGAGAGCGAGCGCTGGTTGAAGCAGCGCGTCGCGACCAACCGAAGCAGCTATGCGTTCGTGACCGACCCGCTCGGTCGCGACGAGCTCGGCGCGCTCGCGAGAACCCTGGTCTGGGAATCCGCGCGGCCGTATCTCTACGTGCGCAGCACCGCGGATGGCCGGCTCCTGGTCGGCGGCGAGGACGACGCGGTCGATCGCCCACACCGGCGCGACCTGCAGGTCGATCGCAAGGCACGACGGCTGGTCGCGAAGGCCGCGCGCCGGTTCCCGGGTCGCGCGCTCGTGCCGACGTTCGCGTGGGCCGGCATGTTCGCCGAGACGCGCGACGGCCTGCCGTACTTCGGCGCGCATCGCGAGCGCTCGCCGCGCATCCAGTTCGCGATGGCGTACGGCGGCAACGGCATCACCTACAGCATGATCGGCGCGGGCATCATCCGCGCGACGATCGAACGCCGGCGCCATCCGCTCGCCGAGCTGTTCTCGTTCCGCCGGCTCAGCCGAAGCGGCCGGTGATGTAGTTCTCGGTGCGCTCGTCGGCGGGGTTCGAGAAGATCTTCGAGGTGACGTCGTACTCGATGAGCGAGCCGGCGCGCTGCTCGGTCTTGTCGTCGAGGTTCGTGGTGAAGAACGCGGTGCGATCGCTGACGCGCGCGGCCTGCTGCATGTTGTGCGTGACGATCACGATCGTGAACCGGCTCTTGAGCTCGCGCATGAGCTCCTCGATGCGCGCGGTCGCGATCGGATCGAGCGCGCTGCAGGGCTCGTCCATGAGGACGACCTCGGGCTCGACCGCGATCGTGCGCGCGATACACAGGCGCTGCTGCTGACCGCCCGACATGCCGAGCGCCGAGCTCTTCAGCCGGTCCTTGACCTCGTCCCACAGCGCGGCGGCGCGCAGCGACTTCTCGACGATGGCGTCGAGCTCCGCGCGCCCCCGCACGCCGTTGACCCGGGGGCCGAACGCGATGTTGTCGTAGATCGACTTCGGGAACGGGTTCGGCTTCTGGAACACCATCCCGATCCGGCGGCGGACCTCGGTCGCCGAGACATCGGGGCCGTACAGGTCGACACCGTGATAGAGCAGCTTGCCGGCGACGCGCGCCCCCGGGATGACGTCGTGCATCCGGTTGAACGCGCGCAACACGGTCGTCTTGCCGCATCCCGATGGCCCGATGAACGCGGTGATCTGGTTTTTATGGATCTTCATCGACACGCCGCGCACCGCGCGGAACGTGCCGTAGAACACCTCGAGCTCCGCGAGATCGAACACGACCGGCGCGGCTCCGACCAGCGCCGCGGCAGACGGGCGAACCACCGGAGCACGGGGCCGAGTGTCGGTGCGTGGGAGTGCGTCAGCGATCATGAGATCCTCCTCGGGCAAACTCACTTCTTGCGACCGATCCGCGCGGTGAACAAGCGCGCGACGATGGTGAATATGAACGTCAGCATCACGAGCGTCAGGGCCGCGCCCCACGCCCGCTCCTGGGCGCCGGCAAACGACGACGTCGCGTTCACGAAGATCTGCTGCGACAGCGCGGTGTTGATCTGGGTGAAGAAGTGCGCGTTGTACGAGGTAGCGCCGAGGCCGAGCGCGAACAGGAGCGGCGCGGTCTCGCCCGCGGCACGGGCGACGGCGAGCAGCGAGCCCGAGACGATGCCGGGCAGCGCGGCCGGCAACACGATCGTGAGGATCGTGCGGCTCTTGGTGGCACCGAGCGCGTAGCTCGCCTCGCGCAGGTGCGGCGGGACGAGCCGCAGCATCTGCTCGGTCGACGCGATCACGACCGGGAGCATCAAGCAGGCGAGGGCGAGCGAGCCGCCGAACGCCGAGTAGCCGAAGCGCAGCGTCCAGGTGACGTAGACGAACAGGCCCATGACGATCGACGGCACGCCGGTCATCACCGTCGCCATGAACCGCACGAGCTTGGCGAACTTGCGCTTGCCACCGTACTCGTGGAGGTAGACCGCGCCGAGGATGCCGAGCGGCACCGCGATCAGCGTCGCGCCGAGCGTGCACATCAACGTGCCGAGGATCGCCGGGCCCATGCCGGGTCCCTCGGAGCGCGAGATGACTGGAATCTCGTCGGTGAAGAACGCCGGGAAGCCGTGGAATGCGACCCCCGCGCCGCGCGACGCGACCGACCACATCACCGAGATCAACGGGACGAGCACGAGGCCCACCGCCGCGACCATGAGGCCGATCATGATCTGGCTCTTGACTCGCCGCCAGCTCGGCTTCGCGCGCAGGTCGAGGGGCAGCTCGGCGATCATGCCGTCCCTCCGCTTCGCTTCATCGAGCGCTGCACGATCGACGTCGCGATCAGGTTGACGACGATCGTGATGACGAACAGCAACACCGCGAGCGCGATCAGCGCCGACTTGTGGAGCTCGTCGGCCTCGCCCCACTCGTTGGCGATCACCGCGGGCATCGAGTTGCCCGACGCGAGCGGGTACACGGTGATCTGACCGAGCGCCGAGCCGATCACGAGCGCGGCGGCGATCGTCTCGCCCATCGCGCGCCCGAGGCCGAGCATCACGGCCCCGACGAGGCCACCCTTGCTGTGCGGCAGGACGGTCGCGGTGATCATCTCCCAGCGCGTCGCCCCGAGCGCGAGCGCGGCCTCCTTGTCCGAGGCGGGCGTGGTCTCCATGACCTCGCGCGCGAGCGACGTGATGATCGGGATGATCATGATCGCGAGGATCACGCCCGCGGTCAGAAACGAGCGCCCGCCGAGCTTGTCGGCGACGACGAGGATGCCCCACAGGCCGAACACGACCGACGGGACGACCGCGAGCAGATCGGTGACGTAGACCAGCGGCTTCTTCAACCACGGCGGCGCGATCTGCGTGATGAACAGCGCGACGCCGAGGCTGACCGGCACCGCGAGCACGGTCGCGATCGAGGCGGTGTAGAGCGTGCCCCAGAGGAACGGCAGCGCGCCGAACTTGCTGTCGGCCGGTGACCACCGGCGCGACGTGAAGAACTCGAGCCCCATCTCGGAGAGCACGGGGCGCGCACGCACGGTCATCGTCAGCGCGACGAGGCCGAGGATCACCAGCACCATCGCGGCGGCGATGATCGCGACGACCCTGAACGTGGCGTCGGCGCGCTGCGTGGTGCCTCGGAGCGAGATCACGTCAGGGGACCTGGATCTTGTCGAGCTGGGCGACCGCCTTGTCCTGGAGCGACTTCGGCAGCGGCGCGAAATCGAGCTTCGCGAGCTCGCCCTGACCGTCGGTGACGAGGAACTTCACGTAGCTCTTGAGCGCGGTGCCCTTGGCCTTGTCGGTCTGCTTCGCGTAAACGATGACCCAGCTCTGGTAGGTGATCGGGTACGCGCCATCGCCCTTGGCGTCGAGCGCCGAGAACAGCAGGTTCGGCGCGACCTCGATGCCATCGCCGGCGGCCGACGCGGACGCCGAGCTCGGCTCGATGAACTTGCCGGCCTGGTTCTTCACGCTCGCGTAGTGCAGGCCGCTCGCCTTGGCGTCCGACAGGTCGACGTAGCCGATCGAGCCCTTGGTCGTCTTGACGAGCTGCGCGACGCCGCCGTTGCCGTTTCCGGCCTGGGTGTCGGCCGGCCACTCGACCGTCGAGCCGCTCTTCAACTTCCACGCGTCGCCGGCGGCCTTGACCAGGTACTTCGTGAAGTTGTCGGTCGTGCCCGACCCATCGCTGCGATGCGCGACGACGATGTCGGTATCGGGCAGCTTGGCATCCGGGTTGTCGGCGACGATCGCCGGGTCGTTCCACTTCTTGATGTCGCGCTCGAAGATCTTCGCGATCGTCGCGGCGGACAGGTTCAGCTTGTCGACGCCATCGAGGTTGTACGCGAGCGTGATCGGCCCGAGCAGGATCGGGAAGTAGAGGACCTCGCCACCCTTGTTCTTCGGGAGCTCGGCGTCCTTGTACGCGGAGTCGGCGCCGGCGAAGTCGACGACCTGGTCGGCGAGATCCTGCCGACCCTTGCCGGAGCCACCGGCCCCGTAGTTGACCTTGCCGTCCTTGAACTTGGTGATCGCGACCTCTTCGTAGGCCTTCTGGAACGTCGAGCCGCTCGCGTTGAGCGTGACGTTGCCACCGCCGCCACCGCCACCGCCGCCGCCCGCATCGCCCTTCTTGCCACCGCATGCCGCCAGGGTGAGAACAGCTACAGCGAGAAGCACGGTTCGATTCATGCCCGGACCGTAGCCACCGTTCGTGACACCCCGGCTGACCCCTTGTGACGGGACGATGGCGTGCCAAGCATTGCAAAACTGCTTGCAAATTCGCGTGGTTGGAACGACGATCTCGGTTAAGTGTCGACCAAGCGCACGACCCAGACGATCAACGTGACGTTCAACACGCCGCCGATCCGTCGTGTGATCGACAACCGCGAGGTCCGCATCGTCTACCAGCCGGTCGTCGACCTGCGCGACGGCTCGACGTTCGCGCACGAGGCGCTGGTGCGCTCGACCACCCCGGACTTCAAGAGTCCACCCGAGCTGTTCGACGCCGCGGTCAAGCACGGCTGCACCGGAGAGCTCGGCCGCCTGCTGCGCGAGCTCACCGTGGCGGGCTGCCCCGATCACCGGTTATTCATCAACATCCACCCGGCCGAGCTCAACGATCGGTTCATCGTGCAGCCGAGCGATCCGCTCTACGACCACGGTGAGGAGGTCTATCTCGAGATCACCGAGGGCGTGCCGCTGTCGCACTTCGCGCTGTGCCAGACGATCCTCCACGAGGTGCGCGGGCGCGGCGTGCACCTCGTCGTCGACGATCTCGGCGCCGGCTACTCGAACCTCAAGTACATCGCCGACCTCCAGCCCAAGATCGTGAAGCTCGATCGCGATCTGATCGCCGGGCTCGTCGAGGATTCGCGGCTGTTCAAGCTGGTGTCCGCGATCGTCGTCCTGTGCCACGAGCTCGACGCGATGGTCGTCGCCGAGGGCATCGAGACGTTGACCGAGCTCCAGGCCGTGCGCGCGAGCGGCGCGCGGTTCGGTCAGGGCTACCTGCTCGCACGGCCCGCGTTTCCGCCGCCCGAGGTCAACTGGCCGGTCGAGCTCGAGGAGTTCGAGAACAGTCGCACGCGCACGCGCACCGCGAAGGACAAGAAGCAGCAGCGGTTATCACGCTTGAAGCGCTGAGACCGCCGGTCGACCCCGCGCGTTGGTATACGAAAGCCATGCGCATCATCCTGCTCTCCATGCTGGTCGCCTGCGCGACCGTCGCCGCCGATCCCAGGCCGCAACCGGTGCCGCCGACACCGCCGGGTCCCCCGACCGGCAAGCCGACGATGGCGTGCAAGATGGCGACGCCGAAGGACACGCGGCCCGTCGTGTTCGAGCTCGCGAAGAGCACGAGCGGCGCGCTCGCCGCGTCGACCAAGGTGTACGCCGATGGCGCGTGGATCTACGTCGAGCAGCCCGAGGGCAAGGGCAAGCAGTCGGCCGGCTGCCTCGACGCCGCGCAGCGTGCGACGATCGCCACGACCGCGAAGGTCCCGTGGACCGTGACGACCGCGCAGATCCGTTGCATGGCGGTGTCGGCGACCACGACGGCGATCTCGGTCGCCGGCAAGCCGGTGTTCACCGAGAAGCTGTGCAGCGGGCAGTCGCTCGACGCCGCGAGCCAGAAGGCGCTCGAGGCGGCGCACGCGCTACTCGATCCGTTCGCGAGCTACGAGATGCACGACGGCAAGCACTGAGGTCAGGTCGCGACCGCGCGGCGCGCCTCGAGCGGCGTCGAGCCTGTCCACCGCTTGAACGCGCGGAAGAACGCGCTCGGCTCGGAGAACCCGAGCAGGAACGAGATCTCGGCGATCGTGAAGCCGTCGGTCAGGTAGCGCTGCGCGAGCTCCTTGCGCACGGTCTCGCGGACGACGGCGAACGTGGTGCCCTCGTCGCGCAGGCGGCGCTGCAGCGAGCGGCTCGCCATCCCGAGCCGCTTGGCGATGGCCTCCACGTGACCATCGTCGGCCTTGAGCGCGTCGTGGAGTGCGCGTTTGACCGACGCGGTGAGCGTCGGGCCGGTCGGGGCCTGGCGGACGAGCTCGTCGGCGGCACGCGCGAGGATGCCGAGCAGGGACGGATCCGATGACACCAGCGGAGCGGCGAGCGCGGCGCGTGGGAACACGAGCTGCGTGACGTCGGCACCGGTGACGACGGGCGCGTCGAACCACTTGCGATACGGCGCGACATCGTCGATCGCGTGCGCGAGCTCGACCGCGGTGATCCGGAACGGTCGCGCCGACAGCTCGCGCGCATACCGCGCGACGAGCGCCCAGCACAGCTCGTGCGACGCCGGCGCGGGCGCCTCGCTCTCGCGGGCAACGCGCAGGGAAGCCCGGTCATCCTCGACGACGAGCGCGACCTCGACGGCGTCGTCGAGCAGGTTGAGGTAGCGCACCCACTGGCGGAGCGCATCGCCGAGCGTCGGCGCCGAGCGACACAGGTACTCGACGATGCCGAACGCGCCGGTTGGCGTCGCGGTCGCGATGCGCAGCGCGAGCGCGCGATCGCCGCTCAGCCGCAGCGCCTCGGACCACGCGACGCAGAACTGCGCGGCCGAGATCCGCGCGTCGGCATCGGCGCACAGCTCCGGGGTGAGATCGGTCGCGCCCCAGAACGCGTCTCGCCCCAGCGAGCCGATCGCCGCCACCAGCGGACGCACGAGCACGACGCTGACCGACCCCATGGCCACAGCTTAGCCCGCGATCGCCCACACGATGAGCCAGCCGAGGCCACCGGTCAGCGCGAACAGCGCCGACACCGCCGCAGCGCGGTCGATGCCCTGGCGCCTGACCAGCGGGATCATGATGGAGACCAGGTCCCCGGCGTCCATCGCGGCGTTGAACAGATAGATGAACGACGCGGCCTCGGGATGGCGCACGGCGTAGAACGCCAGAACGCCGAGCCCGATGTCGCGCACGCCGAAGAACCGGGCCATCAGCCGGGCCGTCGCGGTGTCGTGGGACGCGGGGAACCCGAGCAGCCGCGAGGTCGGCGTGGCGGCGATGAACGGAGCGAGGCCGAGCGCGATCCGCCCGAGGCCCATGGCGCGAACGATGACGTCGATCATGCATGTCACGTCTCACGGCGCCGGCGTGCGTCCAGTGACCGGCCGCGCCAACTGGCTGACCCTGTGGATTGGGGACGCTTTTCCGAGGTGCTCGAGTTGGCGCGCCAACTCGAGCAACTCGTAAAAGCGTCCCCAATCCACAGGCGGTAACGCCGCGCAGAGTCACGGAGTTGGCGGGCGCGGTCACTGGCCGGACACGTCGGATCGTCCACAACCGGGACATGACGACGTACGCAGAGCATCCGACCTGGCGCCGCTATCAGCCGTTCTTCCCGGAGGGCATGCGATGCACGCCCGAGACGACGCCGGTCGAGGAGACCTGGCGGTGGCGCGATCTCGACGTCCACCTCGATCGGCTGCCGGTGCCGAGCTCGCCGATCAAGGTGATCGTGCTGCACGGCGCGGGCGCCTACGGTCGCGTGATGGCGCCGGCGGCGGTGATCGCGCATCGCTACGGCTACGAGACGGTCGCGCCGGATCTGCCGGGCTATGGCCTCACCAGGGTGCCGCGCAAGCGGATGACCTACGACCTGTGGATCGACTGCGTCTGCGACCTGATCGACGCCGAGCTCGCGCGCGACGCGCGGCCGGTCGTGCTGTTCGGCGTCAGCCTCGGCGGCCTGCTCGCGTATCAGGCGGCGGCGAAGTCGCGGCGCGTGGTCGGCCTGGTCGCGACGACGCTCGCCGATCCGCGCGAGCGCGCCGTGCGCCGCGGGTTCGCGCGCCATCCGCTGATCGGCTCGGGCGGCCTGTGGCTCCTCGACAAGCTCGCGCGGTTCACCGACGGCTTGCCGCTGCCGATGGCGTACGTCTCGAAGATGCACCGGATCTCGAACAGGCCGGAGCTGTCGGCGCTCGTCAAGTCGGACCGGCTCGGCGGCGGCAGCTGGGTGCCGGCGCGGTTCCTGCGCACGATGATGACCGCGGTGCCGGCGATCGAGCCCGAGGCATTCACCGGGTGCCCGGTGTTGCTCGCGCATCCCGGCGACGATCGGATGACCGACATCGCGCTGTCGCGCCGGTTCTTCGAGCGACTCGCGGCGCCCAAGCGCATGGTCGTGCTCGACGGCGCGAGCCACATGCCGACCGAGCACCCCGGCGTCGATCAGCTCGAGGCCGCGGTCGTCGAGTTCATGGATCAGTTCTTGGACACCGGCAGCGAGCGGTGGCGCACGTCGGTCGCGCGCACCATGTAGAACACCTCTTCGCCGAGGTTCTTCACGTGGTCGCCGATGCGCTCGAGGTAGCGGCACACCGAGGTCAGCGGCAGCACGCGCGTGACGGTCGCCGGATCGGTCGCGACGTGGGCGAGCAGCTCGGCGAACAGGTTCGCGTTGACCCGATCGATCTCGACGTCGGCCTCGATCACCGCGGTCGCCTGGTCGGCATCCTTGGCGACGAAGCACTCGAGCGCGGCGTGCAGGTTCTTCTGCACGAGCGCGGAGAGCCCGACGAGGTTCGTGTGGTGCTTGAGCTGCTCGAGCCGGCTGAGCTCGAGCGCGCGCTTCGCGATCCCGACCGCGAGATCGCCGATGCGCTCGAGGTCGGTCACGAACTTGAGCGACATCGTGATGAACCGGAGGTCCGAGGCGACCGGCTGCCGCGTCGCGAGGATCTGGAGCGCGAGCTCGTCGATCTCGGTCTCGTCGCGATCGATCAGCTCGTCGCCCTTGATGACCTTCTTGGCGAGCTCGTCGTCGTTGTCCGACAGCGCCTTCATGGCGAGGGCGATCTGCTGCTCGCAGCGTCCACCCATGCCGGCGAGCCGCTCGCGCAACGTGCGGAGCTCGGTCGCGAAGTCCTTGCTGGTGTGTGTCGTCATGTTGCCTCCTGCACGCGGGGTAGTCGCAGCCAGAACACGGAGCCGGCGGGGCTGTTCGGCTCGACGCCGACCTCACCGCCCATGCTCTCGACGAGGTGTTTCACGATCGACAGCCCGAGCCCGGTGCCTCCGGCCTCCCGCGACCGACTCGGATCGGCGCGATAGAACCGCTCGAACACGCGCGCGCGATGTTTCGCCGCGATGCCGGGGCCGTCGTCGCGGACCTCGATGCGCACGGCCTCGCCGTCCCGCCGAGCCTCGACCCAGACATGGCCCTCAGCCTTGGTGTACTTGACGCCGTTGTCGATCAGGTTGACCAGGATGTGATCGAGCGCCTTGGGATCCGCCTTGACCTCGAGACCCTCGGGAATCTCGATCGCGACGGTGACATGGCGCGCGGCGCTCTGCGGCTCGACCATCTCGATCGACTGCTCGGTGATGCCGCGCACGCCGACCGGGCCGAGCTCGAGGCGGTACTGGCCGGCATCGAGCCGCGACAGGTCCAGGAGGTCGGCGAGGATGCGCGCGAGCCGCTCGGCGTTGCGGTGCAGGCCCTCGACGAGCTTGCCCGACATCACCGGATCGTCCTTGGCGCCGGCGAGCAGCGTCTCGGCGTTCGCGCGGATCACGGCGACCGGCGTGCGCAGCTCGTGCGAGACGTTCGCGACGAAGTCGCGGCGCACGGTCTCGAGCTTGCGCATCGCGGTGACGTCCTCGAGCAACAACACGCGACCTTCGCCGCCCCACTTGCGCGCGACGCGGATCATGGTGCGCGGGCCGTTCGGGAGCTGGATCTCGGTGGCGGCCTCGACGTTGGCGTCGAGCAGCTCGCGCAGCTCGGGCACGCGCACGAACACGAGCAACGGCTCGCCGACCGGCGACGACGACACGCCGAGCATGCGGCGCGCGGCGTCGTTGAGCAGCTCGATCTTGAGGTCGGCGTCGATCGCGATCACGCCCTGGGTCAGGCCATCGGCGACGGCCGCGAGCAGCGTGCGCTCCTTGGCGAGCGCGCGGCGCCCGACGTCGACCTGCTCGCCGAGGAAGCCGATCCAGTCGGCGACCTCGCGCAGCTCGGGTGGCGCGTCGCTGTCGATCGCGACGCGGCGGGTCGGTTCGCGCGCGACGTCGTGCGCGGCCTTCGCGAGTCGGCGGACGCGAGCGCGGTGGGTGAGCGTCGTGAGCCAGGCGCCGGCGATCGCGGTCGTCATCGCGATCAGCACCGTAGCCCAGATCGCGATCACGCCGTGACTTCGTCCGGTTGGTCGCGGAACCGATAGCCGACGCCGCGCAGGGTCTCGATGTACGCGCCCGCCTCGCCGAGCTTCTCGCGGAGGCGCTTGACGTGGGTGTCGACCGTGCGCGTCGTGACGTCGGCCTCGATGCCCCACACGTCGGACAGGAGGGCGTCGCGCGTCTGCACGCGGCCACGGCGCGACAGGAACGCGTGGAGCAACCGGAACTCGAGCGCGGTCAGGCCGATCTCGCCCTCGTCGACCCAGGCGCGATGCGCGTCGCGGTCGATGCGCAGCCGGCCGAACCGGATCAGGCTCGGCTCGCCCTCGACGCGATGCGCGCGCCGGAGCAACGCGCGGATCCGGAGCATCAGCTCGCGCACGCTGTACGGCTTGACGACGTAGTCGTCGGCGCCGACCTCGAAGCCGACGACGCGGTCGATCTCCTCGCCCTTCGCGGTGCACATGATCACCGGGATGTCACGGGTGCGCTCGGCCTCGCGCAGCCGGCGACAGATCTCGGTGCCCGACAGATCGGGCAGCATGAGGTCGAGCACGATCACGTCCGGTAGCGGATCGGCGGTCGCGCTCGTCATCCCGGCGCGCCCCGTGTGCGCGACTCGCACCTGGAAGCCATCGGCCTTCAGGTTGTATTCGAGTGTGGTCGCGAGATCGACCTCGTCCTCGATGACCAGCACCAATCCGAGCATGCTGAAGGCGTAGCACGGAGCGTGTGACGCCGGTGTGACGCGTTGGTGGCGTCACCGTAGCGCGTAGAACGCAACGAGCCCGCAGATCACCGCGAGGACCACGACGCCCGCGATCAGCACCCAGTTCGGCGTGCTGGCGGCGGGTTCGAGCGCCGCGACCGGCGCGGCCACGACCGGCGCGGCGGCGACCGGCTTCGGCCTGGGCGCGAGCACGGCGGCCTCGATCGAGGGGCTCACGAAGATGTTGGGCGGCGAGCGCACGATCGCCGGCGGGCTCGGCAGCGGGGCCGGGGCCATGACCGGTGGCGCGGTGTAGGTCGGCGCGACCACCGAGCCCATCGGCTTGGTCTTGCGCGACGGCGGAAACTTGAACGGCTCGTCCCGCATCGTCAGCTGCTCGTCCTCGTCGAAGTCGGTCGGGCCGTCGGTCGCGCGCGGATCGTTGGCGAGCAGGCGCGCGAGCGGCGAGCCGGTGTCGCGCGTGGTCGCGCCCTCGGCGTCGGGATCGACGACCTGCGGGCGCATCCGCATCGTGCTCAGCAGCGACTCGACATCGCCGGTGCCCGGCCGCTCGAGCGGCGTGGTCATCCGCAGCGCCGGATCGAGCTTGCCGGTCGGCGGCGGCGCGGCGAGCGGCAGATCGGGAGCCGACGCGATCTCGATCGCCGAGTAGAGATCGAGCGTGCTGTCGAGCTCGTCGTGGCCGAGGTCGTCGGTCACCGGCGGCGGCGTCGCCGTCAGCGTGATCGCCGGGACCTGCGGATCGAGCATCAGCCACGGCTCGGGCTTCTTGCCGAATAACTCGCGCAACACGCCGCGGATGCTCGACGGGTTCATCGCGAGCCCGAGCCGGGTCGCGGTGCGCTCGAGATCGTCGACCAGCTCCTCGCCGGTCTGATAGCGCACCGACGGATCCTTCTCGAGCAACTTCTGCACGATGCGATCGAGATCGGGCGGCGTGTCGGTGCGGTACGTGCTCGGCGGCGGCGGCGGCTCGTTGACGATCGCGGCCATGCTGTCGAAGTCGCTGGCGCGGCGATACAGCCGCCCGCGCGTCAAGAGCTCCCACATGAGGATGCCGAGCGCGAACAGATCGGTGCGGCGATCGACGACGTTGCCGCGGCACTGCTCGGGCGACATGTAGCTGACCTTGCCCTTCACGGTGCCGGCGCGGGTCTCGTGCGCGCCGCTCGTCGCCTTGGCGACGCCGAAGTCGACGAGCTTCACGGTGCCCTCGTAGCCGACCATGATGTTCGCGGGCGAGATGTCGCGATGCACGATGCCGAGCGGCCGCCCGTCGACGCCGACCCGATCGTGCGCGTGGTGCAGCGCCGCCGCGGCACCGGCAACAACGGTGAGGATGAACGGCAGCGGCAGCTCTGACGCGCCCTCGTACGCGTACTGCAACACGGCGCGCACGGTCTCGCCGTGCACGTGCTCCATCGTGAAGAAGTAGGAGTCGCCGAGCTTCCCGACGTCGAACACCTGCGCGATGTTCGGGTGCTGGAGCTGCGAGGCGAGCCGGGCCTCGTCGAGGAACATCTGGACGAACTCGGCGTTCTTGGCGTACTCGCCGAGGATCCGCTTGAGCACGACGTAGCGCTGCACGCCGGCGACCGTGGTCGAGCGCGCGAGGAAGATCTCGGCCATGCCTCCCACGGCCAGCTTCGACAAGATCTCGTAGCGGTTCGCGGCCTGCACGAATCGCCGTCGAGTGTACTCGCTTAGTGCCGGGACCGTCGGCCGACCATGCGCCGGGCCGGCTTCTTCTTCGCCGGGCGCGGCGCCGGCGCGACGGCCTTGACCGGCTCCTTGCGCGTGCCGGTCGCGACATCGATCATCGGCTTTTCGGGATGCGCGCGATACAGCAGCACGGTGCCGCCGAGAACCTGTGCGACCTCCGACTTCGTGCGCGTCGCGAGTAGTTCGCTCGCCTCGTGGCGATCGACCCCGGCGTTCTCGCCGAGCTTCACCTTGACGAGCTCGTGATCGGTCAGCGCGCGATCGAGGGCGCCGACCAGCGTGTCGTCGAGCCCGTTCTTGCCCACCTGCACGATCGACGTGAGGGAGTGGCCGAGGGCGCGGAGGTTACGACGATGCTTGCCGGTGAGCACGCGGCGTTGTATCACGCCGACCGTCAGCGACAGAGGCGTTCGAGGTCCGCGATCTCTTTCGGGCACATCGCGGTCAGGACCTCGTGGCCGTCGGCGGTGATCGCGAGATCGTCCTCGATCCGCACGCCGATGCCGCGCAGTCGATCGGGGACGCCCTCGGCATCGCGCGCGATGTACAGGCCGGGCTCGATCGTGATCACCATGCCGGGCTCGAGCGGGCGCGCCTTGCCGTGCCGGGTGTAGGCGCCGACATCGTGGACGTCGAGGCCGAGCCAGTGCGACGTGCCGTGCATGTAGAACTTCTTGTAGGTCGCGTCGGCGATCCGCGCGTCGACCGGGCCGGCGAGCAGCCCGAGCTCGACCATGCCGGCGGTCAACATGCGGATGCAGTGGTCGTGGATCTCGTCGATCGTGACACCCGGCCGGGTCATGGCGATCGCGGACTTCTGGGTCGCGAGCACGATCTCGTAGACCGCGCGCTGCGCGCTCGTGAACTTGCCGTTGGCCGGCCACGTGCGCGTGATGTCGGCGGTGTAGTGCTCGACCTCGCAGCCGGCATCGACCAGGACGAGGTCGCCGTCGGCGATCTGCGAGCGGCTCTCGATGTAGTGGAGGATCGTCGCGTTGTCGCCGGCGCCGACGATCGTCGTGTAGCCGTGGCCGTTGCCCCCGCGACTGCGGAACGTGTACTCGATCAGCGCCTCGAGCTCGTGCTCGCCGCGACCCGGGCGACCGAGCTGCATCGCGGCGACGTGCGCGTCCGACGAGATCTTCGCGGCGGTGCGCAGCGCGGCGAGCTCGGCGGGCTCCTTGCGCAGCCGGAGCTCGTGCAGCGAGACCCGCGGGTCGACGACCGCGCGCGGCGGCCGCTTGGCCTTCTTCTCGGTGCGGCGCAGCTTCGCGATCGCGCGCCCGATCTTCTGATCGAGCTCGAGATCGATGCCGAGCGCGTAGTGCAGCTCGTCGACGTTGCCGATCAGATCCCACAGCCGGGTCTCGAGATCCGCGATCGGATACGCGGCCTCGGCGCCGTAGGTCGCCACCGCGCCCTCGATGCCGGCGCGGCGACCATCCCAGGTCTCCATCTCGGGGTCGCGGGGTCGCACGAACATCACGACGCGCTCGGCATCGGCGCCGGGACGCAGCACGAGCACGGCCGAGGGCTCGGTGAACCCGGTCAGGTAGTAGACGTCGGAGTGCTGGCGGAACGCGTGGAACGCGTCGCCGTTGCGCAGCCGCTCGGGGAGCGACGCGACGACGGCCACCGCGTCCGGACCGATCGCCGTCATCAGCGCCGCGCGCCGGGCCGCGAAGACCGCGGGGTCGAACATGACGCTGGGTGTAGCACGGTGGTACCCACAGATCATGAAGGTCGCACTCGTCGCACTGGTGCTAGTCGCCTGCAAGGGCAGCGAGGCGCCCAAGCTCGCGCCGGTCCCACCGGCGGCCAAGCCCAGCCCCGACGCCGCGCCGGCCGCGGCGCCGCCGATCGTCGACGCTGCGCCACCACCACCGCCGGCGCCCTATCGCACCGACGCGACGAAGACGACGATCGATCCGGCGATCACGGGAACGGGCAAGACATTCATGGTGGTGTCGGAGTCCGCCGAGGCGAGCGCGGTCGGACGCGACGTGCTCGCGCACGGTGGCACCGCGGCGGATGCCGTGATCGCCACGGCCTTCGCGCTCGCGGTCGATCATCCGAGCGCGGGCAACCTCGGCGGCGGTGGGTTCGCGGTGATCCGCACCGCGCCGGGCAAGGCGACCGCGCTCGACTTTCGCGAGACCGCACCGGGCGCGGCGACCGCGGACATGTATCTCGATGCCAACGGCAACGTCACGCGCGACACGCTCGTCGGGCCGCGCGCCGCCGGCGTGCCGGGCTCGGTCGCTGGGTTGTGGGCGCTCCACCAGAAGTACGGCAAGCGACCGTGGAAGGAGCTGATCGCGCCGGCCGTGAAGCTCGCGCGCGATGGCTTCGCGCTCGACGCCGTGCAGGCGGCGTGGCTGCCGGCCCTCGCGAAGCCGATGGCGCTGTTCCCCGACACGTTCGCGCTCTGGTATCCGGGTGGCAAGCCGCACGTCGCTGGTGATGTCATCAAGCTGCCCGAGCTCGCCGACACGCTGCAGCGGATCGCCGAACGGGGGCCCGACGGGTTCTACAAGGGCGCGACCGCCGCGGCGATCATCGCCGAGATGAAGCGCGACAAGGGCATCATCACGCTCGCCGATCTCGCCGGCTACAAGGTCGCGTGGCGCGCGCCGATCGCGGCGAGCTATCACGGCTACGCGATGCAGGCGATGCCGGTGCCGTCGTCGGGCGGCATCGTGCTCGCGATGTCGGCGAACATCCTCGCGCGCGTCGAGCTCGGCAAGCTGCCGTGGCATGGCGTCGAGCACCTGCACTGGCTGGTCGAGACCTGGCGGCGAGCGTTCGCCGCGCGCAACGAGCTGCTCGGTGACCCCGCGTTCGAGAAGCACCAGCCGATCGACCGGCTCGCGAGCAAGGCGTACGCCGACAAGCTCGCGGCCTCGATCACCGCGCGCGCGACGCCGTCGACCGACGTGCCGAACCTGCTCGAGGGCAACAACACGACGAACATCTCGGTGGTCGACGCCCACGGCATGGCGATCGCGCTGACCACGACGCTCAACGGGCCGTTCGGGGACTTCGCGATGGCCGCCGGCTTCATGCTCAACAACGAGATGGACGACTTCACCGCGAAGCCGGGCAGCCCGAACAGCTTCGGGCTCGTGCAGGGCACGGCGAACAAGATCGAGCCCGGCAAGCGGATGCTGTCCTCGATGTCGCCGACGATCGTCGAGGACGCCCACGGGCAGATCGCGATGGTGGTCGGTGGCCGCGGCGGCCCGCGCATCATCACCGGCGTGTGGCAGACGATCTCGAACGTGCTCGATTTCGGCATGCCGATCGCCGAGGCGATCGCGGCGCCGCGGGTCCACTTCCAGCACCTGCCCGACGTCGTGCGGCTCGAGCCCGCGGCTCTCGACGAGGCGACCGACCGCGCGCTGCGCGAACGCGGCTACACGACCGACTGGAATCTCGGCCCCGGCGAATTCGGCTTCACGAACGCGATCGTGAAGACGCCGAGTGGTTGGGCCGGTGCCGCCGATCCGCGCAGCGGCGGTGGTGCAGTCGGCGATTGATCTGGGCTACCCTGATCGGATGCCGGCCCCCGACGAGAGCGGCGTCAACGTCTACCCACGGCTACAGGTGCCCAAGGCGGGGCGGGAGAGCAATTCCTCGATGAAAAAGGGTGCTGGACGCAATCGGATGATCGCGATGATCGGGATCGCCGGGGTCGCCGGGCTCGCGCTCGGCTTCATCGTGCGACCGTTGATCGCCCCGCCGAGCGAGCTCGGCGAGCTCGAGAGCAAGGTCGCGGCCTCGGACAAGTCGCTGAAGACCACGAAGGACAAGGCCGAGTTCCTCGAGAACGAGAACAGCGAGCTCAAGAAGGCCGGCGAAGATCTCCAGAAGAAGCTGACCGACGCGCAGACCGCGAAGTCGAGCCTCGAGTCCAAGGCCGCCGATGTCGACAAGAAGGCGAAGGAGATCGCCGACGTCGAGGCCAAGCTGAAGGCGACGGTCGATGCGGCGTCGGGATCGGTCTCGCACGAGGGTGACGAGATCCACCTCCAGCTCGTCGACAAGGTGCTGTTCAAGCTCAACGACGATCAGCTCACCGACAAGGGCAAGCAGCTGATCGACAAGGTCGCCGCCGCGCTCAAGGACATCCCCGACAAGCAGATCTGGGTCCAGGGCCACACCGACGATCAGCCGATCTTCAATCTGCCGGCGCCCAAGCAGCCGCCGGTGAAGAAGGGCCAGAAGCCGCCGCCGCCGCCACCGCCACCGCGGTTCGCGACCAACTGGGAGCTGTCGGCCGCGCGCGCGCTCAACGTCGTGCACTACCTGCAGGACGTCGGCAAGGTCGACCCGACGCGCCTCGCCGCGCTCGCGTTCGGCCAGTACCGACCGCTCAGCCGCGACAAGGCGTCGAACCGGCGCATCGAGATCGTGCTGTATCCCAAGCGCGCCATCGTCGAGAAGAAGAAGTGAGGGCAGCGCCCTCACGACGCGAGCAGCTCGCGTCATGAAGAAGTGAGGGCAGCGCCCTCACGACGCGAGCAGCTCGCGTCATGAAGAAATAACTAACGAAGGCGATCGACGAACGCGACCAGCATCGCGTCGTCGGCGTTGACCAGCGCCTCGCCGTAGCTCGTCGCCTGATCGTCGCGGGTGAACGCGACGATGCCGCCGACCTCGAGCGACGGATCGGCGCGAAGCTCGCGGAAGATCTCGTGGACGCCCTCGGAGCCGAGGTCGAGCAGGATCGCGCGCGGTCGCAGCGCGCGGGCGAGCCGCGACAGCTGGCCGAGGGCGCGGGTCATCGACACCACGGTGTAGCCGCGCTGCGACAGCGCGAGGTCGAGTTGCTGCAGCCGCGCGCGGTCGTGCTCGACAACGAGCACGACGGCATTCTCGGCCTCGACCGGCGTCGCGATGTGCGGGATCGACTCGCGATCGGGGACGTCGTAGGTCCCGCTCGAGCGATACACCGCGAGGGCGACCTTGTTGAGCAGCTCGTCGACATCGAACGGCTTCTCGACGACCTCGCTGGCCCCGAGCGTCGCGAGGTTGACGTTGAGGCCGTGCACCGCGGTCATGATCAGCACCGGCACCGAGGCGTAGGCCGGCTGGTTGCGCAGCGCCTGGAGGAACTGCCGGCCGTTCATGCCCGGCATCATCAGATCGAGGAGGATCGCGTCGGGGCGCGCGGCGCGTACGCGGTCGAGCGCGGACTCGCCATCGATCGCGAGGTCGACGACATAGCCCTCGTCGGCGAGCACCTGTCCGAGGGTCTCCCGGACCATCGGCTCGTCGTCGATGACGAGGACTCGCCCCCCTTTCATAATCGCCGCGACCATAGCACTATGACGTATGCCCATGGCAGAGGCGTACGAGGGGCTCCGACCGCGGATCCTCGAGCGCCTGCTCGAGATGCGCGCGAACCTCGATCCGTCGCTCGGCCGACTCGACGAGCCGACCGCGCGTGCCCAGATCGACGCCGTGCTCGATCACCTCGGCAACTTCATCGCGACCGGCGATATCGGGTTGCAGCGCGCGTTTCTCCACACGTTCCTCGCGATGCGCGCGGCCGAGGCGCAGAGCCCGGCCTCGGTGCTCGCGATGCTGGTCGCGATCGGCGACACCGCCGCGCAGATCGCCCAGGAGGCCGGTGCCGGCACCCGCGAGGGTGCCGAGCTCACGCTCCTGCTCACCCGGGTGAACGCGAGCACGGCGCGTGCGGTCAACGACCTGATCGCCGAGGAGCTGACTCGCCGGATCGCCGAGAAGGCCGAGCTCGCCCGCCGTGAAGGAAGTGCGCGATGACCGAGCTGCGGGTCGCCGGCGACACCAACGTCGGCAAGGTGCGCACGACGAACGAGGACTCGATGATCGTCGATCCGACGCGCGGGCTCTACGCCGTGTTCGACGGCATGGGCGGCGCGAACGCCGGCGATGTCGCGTCGCAGACCGCGCGCGACACCGTGCGCGACTACATAATCCAGCGCCGGCTGACGATGGAGCCCAAGGCACTGCTCGAGGCCGCGCTGATCGCGGGCTCGGCGGCGGTGCACTACAAGGGCCAGGAGACCCGCGAGCAACACGGCATGGGGACCACCGCGGTCGCGTGTCTCGTGATCGACTCGAAGCGCGTCGTGATCGGCCACGTCGGCGACAGCCGCGCGTACCTCCTGCGCAACGGCCGGCTCTCCGCGCTGACGCGCGACCACACGATCGTCGAGGAGCTCGTCGCGAAGAACATGCTCAGCGCCGACGAGGCCGAGCGCCACCCGTACAAGAACGTGCTGTCGCGCAACCTCGGGGCGCAGCCGACGTGTCGCGTCGATCTGCTCGACCTCGAGCTCAAGGCCGGCGATCGCCTGCTGCTGTGCTCGGACGGCCTGTATGGCTACGCGTCCCAGGAGGGCATGCAGTACATCCTCGGCTCGGGCGACGCGCCGGAGCACGTCGCCAAGGATCTCGTCGAGCTCGCGCTGCGCGGCGGCGGCGGCGACAACGTCACCACGATCGTCCTCGAGCTGCCGCAGGCGCAGCAGAGCTCGACGCAGGTCGTGCGCACGAGCGGCGCCGCGGTGTGGTGGCAGCGCCGGCAGCGCTACCTCGGCCTGTGCAAGGAGCGCGGCCTGACGCGCAATCCGATCGTGCGCGGGCTCGATCCGAACGAGGCCCTCGAGCTGATCGCGCTGTCGCTGTGCGAGGCGGTCTATCACGACCTCGAGAAGTCGACCGGCGTGAACGTGTGGACGTTCGCGCAGAACCTCGCCGGTGGCTGGTTCGATCGCGGCGGCGAGTGGGCCCCGCTGCGCGGCCTGTTCGACATCCTCGGCACGAGCGCGACCGTCGTCGTCGAAGAGATCCGGACCGGCGACGCGCAGCTCGGGTTCCTGCTCGACGTCGCGGTCAGCCGCGCGCTCGTCGTCGCCGAGCTCGCCCTCGGCGGGCTGCTCGCGGAGCGGCTGCGCCAGGTCGATGCCGATCTCATCCACCTCCACAGCGCGATCCAGGAGACGATCGACGGCACCATCGAGGAGACCACCGACGCGTCGACCGGGACGCCTCGGTTCCTCGATCAGGCGACAATCCCGTTCATGCGCCCGGATCGTCCGGTGACCAACTCGGGGGTGTCGAGCGAGCTGCTCGACGCGATCGGCAAGACGATCACGATCGCGCGCGCGCACACCTCGCCGCGCGCCGAGCTCGTCCGCCAGATCCTCGGCGCGCTCGAGGCGATCGCGGGCGACGGCGCCGGCAACTTCGCCGCCGCGGTGCTCGGGGCGCGCGAGATCTACGGCGTCCGCTCGGTCGACGACGCCGGCATCATGCCGCTGTTCGACGCGCTCGATCACGCGCGGATCCTCACCGCGTCGAGCGTCCACCAGATCCAGACGACCGACGCGCTCCGTGCCCGCGTGCTCCGCGTGTTGAGCGCGGCGCACCAGCGGCTGGTCGGCGCGACGACCGGCCTCGTGCTCGAGGCGATCGCGCCGGTCAGCGAGCGGCTGCGCGAGGTCCAGGCCCAGACGGCGGAGCTGCGCGATCAGGTCGCGCACGCCGAGAAGCGACGCGCCGATCTCGAGCGGCGGTTCGCGACCAACGTAGACCCGAGCCTTCCGTGGGGATCGCGTGGCAACACCAACTGGTGAGATCGATCTCGGCGAGGCCATCGACGTGCTGCGCGACGAGGTGCTCGACACCGTCGAGTACGGCGATCGCGATCCGCCGGGCACCGAGTTCTTCGACGCGGTCGTGCGCGCGCTGTCGCTCGGCGTCGCCGGCGAGTCGATCCCGGGGCTCGATCTCGCGCTGCACGACGCGGTGTCGCGCCGGCTCGCGTGGGGGGACCACGAGGAGGTCGTGCTCGCCGACGCCGAGCTCGTGTTCGACCGGCTGCTCGTCGCGGTCGAGCGCGCGATGCGCGATCCGGCCGATCAGATGGTGGTGATCGAGGCGGCGACCCAGGTCGCGGTGACCGTCGCGCGCGTCGTGTCGCTCGCCGCGGTCGCTCGGGCTTCGCGCGATCGCGCCGCGCGGCTGCGCGAGGAGATCGCGCAGCGTCAGCTCAAGGACGTGCTGTCGAAGCAGACCGCGAACATCTCGCAGCTCGAGGGCTCGCTCGACGTCGACTTCAAGTAGCCGCGGCCACGCCGGGCGCGGTGATCGCGTCGAGCAGGGCCTCGAGGCCGGCGTCGCGATCGACGTAGCGGTGGACCAGGTCGTCGCTGCCCTTGCCGTCGCCGCGCACGATGCGGCGGGCGGCGGGCTGGACCTTCTTGACGTCGGCCATGATCGGCGGCAATCGCGGATCGTTGGCGTCGAGCTCGGCGATCACGGCGTCGAGCGCGATCTCGTCGAGCGCCTCGAGCACGCTGGCGTCGGTCGCGAACATCACGTCCCAGCCGCTCGTGACGTAGAGCGCCATCGCGCCGCGCTGGCGGTGCTCGTCGCCGACGACGAGGATGCGCATGCGCTTGCTCGGCCGCGGGTCGACGATGTTGCCCGAGCGGCGAGCGGCGGCCTGAACGAGCGCGAACCACTCGACCGGCGGCTCGATCACGAGGATGCCGAGCGCCCAGCTCGGCGAGGTCGCCTCGCGCACGACATCGCCGATCAGCTCGAGCGCGTTGCCGCTCGAGGGATCGACGAGCGTGACCGACAGCCGCGTGCCGAGCGGGAACCACGCCGCCGTGTCGAGGCACACGCCGACCTGGGAGACATCGCGCGTCTGACACACGGCCATCTCGCCTCCGAGCAACGGCTGCGCCGTCGCGGGGATCGTGATGCGGTAGCGAGGAGCACGCCGCGACAAGGTGGCGCATCTTGCCACAGGCCCTCGCTCCGAGGCGCGCAGAATAGCGCCGTAACAACGTTTGACGACATTCGCGCAACGCGCGACGCTGCAGCCATGTCGCGGTCTTCGTCGGTGGCGGTGGTCGCCCTGGTGGCGCTCTTGACCGGCCGTGCGTGGGCCGATCAGCCGACCCCACCACCCGACGACACCACGGCGACCAAGCCCCCCGAGGACGATCGCGATCACGACCGCGATCTCGACCACGACACGACGCACCGGCCGGACCCCGAGCCCAAGCACCCGACCGAGCCCGTCGGCGATCCCACCGATCGGCCGCTGTTCGCGCCGCGCCTCACGCGCGACGCGATGCACGACATCGTCGTCGACACGCCGGGCGAGCGATCATCGCTCAACATCGCGGTGCTCGCCGGGATGACGACGGTCGCGCTCGCCGGCGGCGTGTTCGGCCTCTACTACCACCTGCAGGGTCGGACCGCGGCGAACTCGGTATCGTCGAGCAGGTTCACCGGCAAGGTCTGGATGCCGGCCGACCAGGCCGCGGTCGACAAGGCCGATCGCGATCGCACGCGCGCGATCGTGCTCTACAGCGCCGGCGGCGCGGTGCTGGTCGCGGCGATCGTCGCGCTGATCGCCACGGATCCAAAGAGCACGCGCACGGTGATCCATCCGCATGTCGCGATGATCGCGCCGCTGCCCGACGGCGGCGTCGTGGTCGCGCGAGGCTGGACGTTCTGATGCGCGCAGCATTGCTGACGCTCGTGGCCCTCGCGGCGTGCAAGCCGGAGGTTGGCTACGACACCTACCTGTGCGGCATCGAGGAGGATTGTCCCGAGGGCCAGCTGTGCAACGGCCCCGACGCGCGCTGCGTGAACGCGGCGAGCGTCGAGCCGTTCGCGTGCGATCCGAGCGTCGAGCACGAGCCCGACAACACGGTCGCGCAGGCGTTCGTGTTGCCCCCGCTCGCGTGCGCGTCGGCGCTGCTCTCCCAGGATGGCTGCATCGCCCAGGGCGACACGGAGGACTGGTTCGCGTTCGCGGTTCCACCCGATTGCACCGCGGTGGTCGCCCACCTGCGCATCTCGTATCCGATCGCCTTCGAGGAGGTCCCGTTCGAGATCGCCGATGCCGAGGGCAACGTGCTCGAGGTCGCCGGAGAGTGCGGCGCCGACGAGACCTCGCTCGCCGCGTACGGGCTCGTCGATCGCTGCTTGAAGCGCACCGTCACGCCAGGCAAGTCGTATGCGGTGCACGTCAAGGCCGACCCGGCGATGGCGTGCAACGGCGACTGCGCGTTCAATCGCTACACGCTGACACTCCAGCTCGAAACCCCGTGAACTTCGACTGGAACTGGCAGTGCGTGCCGTATCTCGCGTGCGTCGTCGCGCTGGTCGCGCTCGGCTTGATCACGGTGACGATCCGCGGCGATCGCGTGCTGCGGCTCGGCGTGCTCGGTGCGGTCGCGACCACGTTGCCGTGGGCGTTCACGTCGGTGCTTGCGGCGTCCACCCAGGACCCGACCCTCGCGGCGCGCCTGTTGCGCCTCGGCAACGGCCCGGTCGCGTTGATCGGCCCGAGCCTCTTGCTCGTGTTGCTCGGCGTGACCGGCCAGCTCGAGCGCCATCGCTGGCTCGCGCGCACCGCGGCGCTGATCGGCGTCGTCATGATGACGCTGTGCTGGAGCACGGACTGGATCGTGGCGGGCGTGCACCGGCTGCACTGGGGCATGTACTACATCAGCGCTGGACCGCTGACGCCGCTCCATCTGTCGCAGCTCGGGATCTGGCTGGTCGTCGGCATGGTGATCGCGCGCCGGACGTCGACCTCGCGCGAAAAGCAGGGCACGTCACGCCTGATCCTCGCGATCCTCGCCGGGGGCGCGATCGGCTCGGGCGACCTGCTGCTGGTCTACGACGTCTGGGGCATGTACCCGATGGCGTGGTTGCCGACGCTCGCGGGATGCGGCGTCGCGCTCTACCTCGTGCTGCGCACCGATCTCCTGCGACCGCAGGGCGTCGATCGCGGCGCGGTCATCGAGCTGATCACGTTCGTGATCGCGACCGTCATCGTCGGCTACATCGTCGTCATGATGACCGGCGCCACCGAGATCGCGATCGCGCTCGTCGCCAGCGGCGTGTGGGTCGTCGCGCTGGCGATCGCGTGGGGAATCGCGGCACGCGTGAACCGCGCGGTTGCCCCCGACGCCGAGTCGACCGCGGTCGCCGAGCTCGGCAACACGCTCGCCGAGCTGCGCGACGACAAGATCATCGGGGATCGGCTGGCGACCGCCTGGGCCCGCCTCGGGATCACGAACGTGACGCTGGTGCGCGATCCGTTGCCGATCGAGGTGACCGACTGGCTCGTGACGCTCAAGGAGCCACTCGCGTCGGGCGATCTCGCGACGATGCGCGTCGGGCCGATCCGCCAGAAGCTCGAGGCGATGTTCGTCGACGACACCACGCTGATCGTGCCACTCGTCGATCGCGGCTCGTTGCTCGGCGTGATCCGCGGGTCGCACGAGCGCGCGCTGCGTGACGTGACGCGCGGCATCGTGCTCGAGAGCGGGCGCGTCGTGGCGCGGGCCCTCGCGTTTGCCCAGCTGACGCGAGCGGCCGCGGAGCAGGGCGAGGTCGCCCGCGAGGTCGAGGTCGCCAGCGCGATGCGCTTGCAGGCCGCGGCGAGCCGCGGTGACGAGCTCGGCGCGTGGTCGGTCGGTGCCGAGTATCGCAGCGCCGCGCGCACCACCGGCGCGAGCTGGTCGAGCGCGCTCCTCGAGGATGGTCGGCTCGCACTGCTCGTCACCGAGGCCGAGGCCCACGGCGTGCCGGCTGCGCTCGCGACCGCGGCGCTGCGCGGGGCGTTCGCCGCGACGACGTCGACCGGCGACAGCTCGCTCGATCTCGATCAGCTGCTCGCCGGGCTGCGCGCGACCGCCGACGGCATGGTGCGCGGTGGCGAGCCGCTCGCGGCGTTCGTCGGGATCCTCGATCAGACGAGCAACACGATCGCGTGGGCGTCGACCGGGCATCCCGGTGCGGTGATGGTGTCGGCCTCGGCGGCGTTCGCCGACTCGCTCGGCGAGCCGAACGCGTTCCCGCAGGGCTCGATCGACGGCCGGCGTCCCAAGGCGGTCGCGCTCGGCGGCAAGCCGGGCGCGATGGCGATCGGCAGCGCGAGCCTGCCGGCCGACGCGGTCATCGTGATCGCCTCGAGCGAGCTGCGCGGCGATGACGAGGTGCGCTGGCGGATGCGCCTGTTCGAGCTCGCCGCGAGCGGGTCGCGGATGCCGGGCCTCCTCGTCGAGCGCGCCCTCGAGCGCGGTACGCCCCTCGAGGACCTGCTCGCGGTGGTCGTGCGCGTTCGCGCCGCCTAGATCCTGTACTGTCGCGCGATGTCGACCACAGAGTCCGGGCCGGAGCGCGCGAAGCGCACGGTCATGCAGTTCTTCAAGGGTGCGGGTGGCGAACCGTCGCGCCTGTGGCTCGCCGGGGCCGCGATCGTCGTCGCGGTCGTCGCGTTTCATTCGTGTACCTCGATCGACGCCGGTCAGGTTGCGGTGCGCATCAACAACCTCACCGGGGCGACCGAGGTGATCACGCAGCCTGGCCTCGTCGTCCGGCTGCCGTTCGGCATCCACGACGTCTACGTGATCGACGTCAGTCCGCAGACGTTCCACATGCGCGGCAAGACCACCGAATCATCACTCGTCGCGCGCGAGCTCGACGTCCGGGCTTCCGACGGCTCGACGTTCGCGTTCAACGACACGACGATCCTGTTTCGCGCGGTGCCCGGGCAGGCCGATCGCACGATCCGCGACTCGGGTCTCGAGCACATGTACTACGAGTGGATGCTGCCGTACGCGCGCGCGATCCTGCGCGACGAGTTCGGCATGGAGTCGACGCTCGGCGTCTCGAACCCGACGACGTTCTCGCAGGCCGAGCTGCGCGCCAAGACGCGCCTCAACAAGCTGCTGAACGAGCATGGCATCGAGGTCACCAGCATCGTGACGCCGCGCCCGCGGTTCTCGGCGGACTACGAGAACCTGATCGAGTCGCGCAACCAGGCCGAGAACCAGCTCGCCGTGATCGACTCCGAACTCCAGCGCGCGAAGACCGAGCGCGATCGGAAGCTCGCCGAGGTCGAGCGCGATCAGAACAAGATCATCCAGACCAAGCACGCGGATCTCGAGTCGCAGCTCGCGACCGCGGTGACCGTGCAGACCCAGACCCACCGCGAGGTCGACACCTACAAGATCGACAAGCTCGCGTCGGGTCAGGCCTCGCGCTCGGCGGCGACCAGCAAGGCCGAGCAGTTGAAGGGCCAGCTCGAGGCGCAGTACCAGGGCAAGAAGGCGGCGATCGACGCGTTCCGCAACCAGCCGGTCGAGCGCGTGATGGAGCGCCTCGGCGAACGCTTGAAAGATGTGACGATCGAGATCCAGCCGTTCCGCAACGACGGCTCGCCGTCGCGCGTGCAGCTCGAGAACGTGACCGCGGGCGGAGGTGGCAAGTGAGCCGCATCGTCAAGCTCTCCAAGATCGTCGTGATCGCGGGCGTCCTCATGTGGCTCATCCCGCTGATCTTCACGATGCGCGTCGCGCCGACCGAGATCGGCGTGCGGCAGAGCGCGACGAGCGGCGTGCTCGCCGAAGATCTCGCGCCGGGCTGGCACTGGCGCATCCCGGGCATCCACAAGCTCGTCGTGCTGCCGAGCGCGTACTTCATGCTCGACTACACCGAGGACGACAAGGGGCCGCAGAAGCCGATCGTCATCCGCACCAAGGACAACAACACGGTCGAGCTCGACGTCTCGGTGCCGGTGCGCGTCAAGCCGGGCGAGGCCAACGCGCTGGTCTCGATCGGCAACCACGTGAAGGATCCCGACGGCCGGTTCCGCTACCAGCGGCTCGCCGAAGAGACCGCGACCAGCGTACTCCGCGAGGAGATGGCGACGCTCGACTCGGCCGGGTTCTACTCGACCGAGCGCCGGCTCGCCGCGAGTGCCAAGGCGCTCGAGATGCTCAACAAGCAGCTCGGCAACATGCACCTCGAGGCGCAGGCGGTGCTCGTGCGTGCGGTGACGTTCCGGCCGGAGTACGAGAAGCAGCTCCAGCAGATCCAGCTCAACGAGCAGAACAAGCTGCTCGACATCGCGAGCCAGAAGCTCGCCGGCGTCCAGCAGAGCCTCGACAACTTCGTGCAGGGCACGAGCGCGCTGGTCTCGCAGCACACGCAGGACTGGGTCAAGCGCCAGGCCGAGCTCGAGCGCGCCTACCAGGTCGGCATGATCGAGATCAACGATGCGGCCCCGGGCGCGTCGCGCGCCAAGCTGAAGACGCTCGCGGCCGACGACGTCCAGGGGCTCAAGGATCGCGCGGCCAAGACGTTCGGGCTCGACGCCGCCGCGGTCGGCGAGGACTACCTGATCGGCATCAAGAACATCCAGGCCGAGACGATCGAGTACAAGAGCCGCGTGACCTCGGAGGCCGACGCGATCGAGGCGCGCCTCGGTGCCGAGGGCGACGCGCAGCTCGCGAAGGTCCAGGGCGAGTACGAGAACCGGGTGAACACGCTGCTCGGCTCGCCGGGTGGCAAGGCGTTCATCGCGTGGCAGGCGGCGGAGAACGTGACCTTCGGCAAGACGCTCACGTTCAGCTCGTCCGAGGGCATCCCGTCGGTGCTGCGGCTGCGGCAGTTCGCCGAGCTGTTCATGGGTCGCTGAGTCAGCGCATCAGCCGATCGAGCACCGGGGCCGCGGCGGTCACCAGCGCCTCGAGCGCGGCGAGCTCGGTGCGGTTGAACGGGATGTGGCGGCGGGTCGCGAGCACGGCGCGGGCGGGCGCGGCGCCGATCGGCAGCACCAGGGCGTCGCCGACCGCGAGGGCGCGACCGCTGCTCGCGACCGACGTCACCAGGTCGTGGACCTCGCGCGCGGTGACCGCGCCGTTCGCCGACCAGCAGGTGCCGCGGACCCAGTCGAGCATGACGCAGAGCGCCCCGGTCGACGCCGTGACGCGGCACGCCTCGGTCTCCAGCATCACCGCGATGCGCACCGGGTCGCGCTCCTGACCGAGGGCGAGCGTGAACCGAGCGAGGTCCACCGTGGAGAACGGTCGCGGCGGGGTCGACGTGACGGACACGGCGCTCAGCATGCCAAACCAAGCTGCGACCGACGTGCCAGCGCGATCGCACGCGTAGGCTGCGAGACCCGATCACGACGTGCAACCGGCTGCACACCATGCGGGTAACTGCGGCGGATCGCTGGGACTTGTCGTGCGCACCGGGACCCCCACCTCGACTCGCCGCGCGGCCGGTTGATCCTGCACGGCGATACGAACTAGAACGACGCGTGGGCAAGGTCGACGTCGTCTATGGGGTGCCGGACACGGTGAGCGAGGCGCAGCTGCTCGCGGCGTTTCGCGTGGTGACCGACAACTTCGACGAGTCGCCGACGCGGATGCACGTCGTGCTCGGACCGGCGGGGCGAGGCATGCGCTGGTTCACGTTCGCGTGCGCGAGCCTCGGGCCGGGCCGCGTGCTGATGCAAGACCACTTCACCGAATCGATCGGCGACCTGCTCGCGATGACGGTGGTCTCGAGGTCGGGCTACGGCACCGACCTCCGGTCGTTCGAGGCGGCGAGCTTCACGCTGGTGCGGGATGGCGCGGCGGTGCACGTGCGCGGCGCCCTCCCCGCGGGTGCGCGGCGCGACGGCGACATCGATCAGATCGGGCTCGGCGCGCTCGGGCTCGACGACGCGATCCGGCCTCTCGACGCGATCGAGGCGCCGACGCACGAGGTCGTGCTGCGCGCGGACCGGGCGCGCGTGACCGCGCTCGCGATCGTGCCGCTGGCCGGGCCGATCCTGCCGACGCGGGTGGAGGCGCGCGAACCGTACGGCACGATCGGCGAGTCGTTCGCGCTGGCACCTCGCGCGATCGAGGCGGCCGACCCGGCGGCACTCGCGGCGCACTTCGCGGCGGTCAGCGCGCGTATCGAGGCGATGTATGTCGGGATGTTCGAGGGGCGCTTCGCGAGCGAACAGCACGAGCTCGCGCGCGTCGGGCCAGGCATCGCGCCGCTCCTCGAGGCTGCGCTCGCCGCGCCGAGGCCCAAGCCGCGGACCGCGCGGCTCGCGATCGCCGCGCTCGCGGAGCTCGGTCGCGGTGCGGCCGCGATGGTCCCGTGGGCCGCGAAGGTCTCACCGCTGCTCTCGCACACGGCGTACTGCGGGTTGGTCGCGCTCGGTGAGCGTGCGCGCGCCGCGCTCGTGGCCGCGCGCGAGTCGCGCAAGGCGGCACATCGCGCGGTCGGCGAGACGCTGCTCGCGATCCTCGACGGCGCCGAGTGGGAGCCGGTTCGCGCCGCGCGCGCCCATCCGTTCTATGCGGTGCTCGCCGACAAGCTCGCGAGCCAGCCGCAGGAGTGGACGTTTCCGGCGTTCATGGCGAGCGCGCCACCCGAAGCGATGTGGGTGGTCGCCGCGTCTCTCGTGGACCGACACGAGCGGATGAGGCAAGTCCTCATCCGGGTGGCGAACGCGCACTTCGGCGCCGCGTTCGGGCCGGTCGCAGATCTCGTGCTGCGCTTCCCGCCGCTTGCCGACGAGGTCCTCCTGATCGCGGCGGCCAAGGGCGCGCCGTTGCCGACGGAGGGCGAGCTGATCGCCGCGACGATCGCCGCCCATCGTGCGAAGCAGGACGCGAAGTCACGCCCGTAGATCAGGGAAACGCGAACGTCAGGCGACGCGGGTCGGCGCCGGTCGCGGCGATCACGAGGCCGCCCGCCGGGGGATACGTGATCGCGACGGCCGAGCTGCCGTCTCCCGTCAGGTGATCGAGCAGGATCGGCGCGGTGCACGTCGGGATCCCGCTCGCGCCGAGCCCGCACACGACGAGGCCACGATCGTGGCCGGCGTCGGTCATCGAGCCGTACTCGATGACGAGCTCGGGCTCGCCACCGCGCACGACGTCGTGATAGCTGATCGCGTCGAGCCAGCTGCGCCGCATGCGGACGACCGGCATCAGGTAGCGGTGGCCGGCGAAGCCGAGCTCGACGACCCAGCGATTCTTCGAGTAGCCGGTGCGGATGTCCTCCCACGGCGGCTTGACGTCGCCGGGCTCGATCGACGGCTCGGACTCCATCCTCGGCACGTCGAGCTCGAGCGCGACGGTCGGCTCGGCGAGCGACCCGACCGCGGTGGCGGTGCGCTCGACCGGCGCGGGGGCCTGCGGCGCGTACTCCATCGGCGCGACGAACACCGGCTCGGGCGCCGGCGCGTGACACGCGGCGAGCACGACCAGCACGCGCTTCACGCCGGCGGCTCGGGCGAATCGTCGTCGAGGATGATGTGGAGGCCGGCGGGCAGGGTGTCGCCGAACGCGACGAGCTCCTCGCGCGCCTCGAGCGCGACGACCTGCTCGACGAGCGCGACCGCGCGATCTCCGCCGGGCAGCGTCCGCAACACCGCAGCGAGCTTGTCGCGGGTCGCATCGTCGAGATCGCGCGTGCGGTCGCCGGTGCGGCGGCCGAGCTGCGCGAGCGAGAACGCGACCTTCTCGGGCTCGGGCCAGCCAGTCCACGCGAGCAACGAGCCGAGCCACTCGCGCACCTTGGCGGGCGACACGACGCAGTCGAGCGGGCCGTACAGCGGCACGCGCGCCCCGAGCCGCGCGACCGCCCACAGGTGCGTGCCGTCCTCGCGCGCCTTTGGCACCTCGAGGCGGCGGATGATCTCGTCGCCGAGCTTGGCGCGGTGATTCGCGGGGAGCCGCTCGAGCGAGCCGACGACGCGCAGGATCTCGGCGAGCTCCTGCTTGCTCGGCTTCATCTCGGCGAGCTTCTTCTGCTGCTTGCCGCCCGGCAGGATCAGCTGCGACAGCCGATCGTAGAGCTGTGCCTGCTGGCCCTTGGCGAGGCCACCCGCGATCCGTCGCCACACGATCCACCACGCGAGCTTGCTCGGCTCGAGCTTGGGAAACGCGAGGCCTTCGTTGAACACGCCCCACATGACACGCGCGCGCCAGGTGTCGAGCGGCGCGCCGGTGCCGGGGCGCAGCAGGAAGCCCGCGAGGTTGAGCCAGCGCTGCTCGTGATCCGCGGACTTCTTGCGCTCGGCGGCGACCTCGACGAGCGCATCGAACAGCGCGCGGTTCGTGAGCAGCGACCACTCGTCGCGCTTCTGGTCGAACAGCGCCTCGAGATCCTTCATCAGGGTCGCGAGGTTGCCGCCGCCGACGAACGCCGCGGCGAGCTTGGCCTTGGCCTCGTCGGTCCTGGGGTGCGCGGCGGCCGACGCGGCGACCTCGGTCGCGCCCGCGGCGCCGCCCGAGCGCATGTCGAACCCGAGCTTCCAGGTCTCGCCCTGGATCGGATCGACGCACGCGACCTCGAGCGCGCCGAGCTCGGTGATGTGCACCTCGAGCTTCACCGTGATGCCGCGACCGGTCTCCGCGCCGGCGTCGTTCGTCGGGCGACGTCCGCGGGCGCGCAGCACGGTCACGATCGGCGGGAGTTCGAGCAGGTCGCTGCCGTCGTCGAGCGTGTCGGCGCGGCCGTCGCCGATCGGCACCAGCGCGCCGGGCTGATCGTCGCGCGAGCTCGACGAGTACAGCTTGAACGACACCGGGCGGTTCGTGACGATCTGGAACTCGCGCTCGAGCCGCACGCGCGCACCCTCCTCGAGCCCCGACGGCGCGAGACACACCGCCATCTTTTTTGTCCCTGGGAGGGAACCCTGGTCGGAGGTCGCGGTCTCGACGCCGATGTAGAACGCGCGGGGCGTGCCGCCGCGGATCCGCGTCGCGAGGCCGCGGCGCACGAGGCCGAAGTACGCGGCACCCTGCGCGACCGCCATCTCGGGCATGTCGGCCGCGAGCTCGCGCGGCGCGCCGTCCTGCCACTGGCCGAGCTGATCGAGCACGCGCGCGCGCAGCGAGTACGGCGTCATCGCGCCGCCGTTGAACAGGACCGCGTCGATCCGGGTCGCGCCGTGGCGCGCGACGAACTGCGCGAGGTGCCGGGTGACCGCCGGGTCGCTCGCGTACGGCAGCCCGAACTCCTGGAGGCCGCCGCGGGCACGCGACAGCGCGGCGTCGCGCGCGACGACCGGGAAGAACCCGTCGAACAGGATCGCGTGGAGCTCCGCTTGCGAGATCTCGTCGCGCAGCGTGCCGCCGATCAGCTTGCTGCCGCGGCTCTGCACGACGATCGGCGCGGTAGCCGGGGCGTGCCCGGACAACAGCGTCTCCTTGGCGAGCCGGCAGGCGTGGACGAGCGCGTGCCACTGAAGCGCGTCGAGCTTCTTGCCGCTCTTCGCGACCACGCGCTGCTCGACGATCTTCGCGAGCGTGAGGTCGAGGTTGTCGCCGCCGAGCAGCAGGTGATCGCCGACCGCCGAGCGCGTGAAGCCGTCGGCCTCGACATCGATCAGCGTGAAGTCGGTGGTGCCACCGCCGACGTCGAACACGAGGACGTGCTCGCCGGGCTCGAGGCCCTTGCCGCCCTTGGTCTGATCGACCCAGGCGTAGAACGCGGCTTGCGGCTCCTCGAGCAACACGACCGCGGGATAGCCGGCGGTCGTCGCGGCCTGCAGCGTGAGCTCGCGTGCGGCCTCGTCGAACGACGCGGGCACGGTGACCAGCACCTCCTGATCGACGAACGGTGCGTCGGGATGCGCGTCGTCCCACGCCTCGCGGATGTGCGCGAGCACGAGCGCCTGCGCCGCGATCGGCGACAGCTTCGCGCCTTCGCCTTCGCCCCACGGCAAGATCGCGGCGCCGCGATCGACCCCGGGGTGGCACAGCCACGATTTCGCCGACGCGATCATCCGCTGCGCCATGCGCGCGCCCTGGTTGCGGGCCAGCTCGCCGACCACGGGTCGCAGCGCGACGTTCAGCTTCGCCGGGCGCCAAGGCAGCGCGGTCTCGTGCGGCGCGAGATCGATCTCGCTGGCGAGATAGACGAACGACGGGAGCTGGCGGCGGAGCGCGACCTCGCCGGGCGCGACGAGCTGCGGGACGTCGAACACGCGCACGCGCGGATCGGCGGCGGCGGTGTCGACGAACGCGACGGCCGAGTTCGTCGTCCCGAGATCGATCCCGATCAGGTACCTGGTTCGATCGCGTGTCACGCGTCGCGCTCGCGCACGGAGTACTCGAGCTTCCAGCGGCCGCGGCCGTCGCGCGCGACACACCACAGCTCGAGCGTGCCGACCTCGGTGACCAGCGCCTCGAGGCGCACCGGGACGAGCTCGCCGGCGGTGCGCGTCGCGTCGTCGACCTGCTTCTCGACCGGGTCGAGCTCGGCGAGGCCGTCGCTGTCGGCGTCGATCAGCGTGCCGGCCGTGTCGTCCTTGCGCGTGGCGGCAGCAAAGAATCTGAACTGGGCGACCTCGCCGACCACGAGGCCGAGCTCGTCGTCGGGCAGCTCGACGGCCTGGCCCTCCTCGAGGCCCTGCGGCGCGACGCACAGCGCCTTCACCGGTGGCGCGAACCCGGGGATCGCGGGCATCGCGCTCTCGATCCCGATGTAGTACGCGCGCGCGGTGCCGCCGCGGATGCGGATGCCCTTGCCGCGCCGCACGCGACCGTAGTGCGCGGCGCCGAGCGCGACCGCGAGATCGAGGTCGGCGCCCTCGAGGATCTTGATCGGCTTGCCGCCCCACGCGTTCAGCGAGTCGACGATCCGCGCGCGCACCTTGGCGGCCTTCATCACGCCGCCGTTGAACAGCACGGCCGACGGCACGCGACCGAACCGCGCGAGGAACTCGGCGAGGTGGCGCGTGATCGCGGGATCGTGGGCGTAGGGCAGGCCCATCTCGCGCAGGCCGCCGGCGCGCCGACGCTGCGCCTTGGCGTCGGCGGCGACCACCGGGAAGAACCCGTCGATCAGCATCGCCTCGGCGGCGGCGCGCGTGACCTCGGCGCGCAGCGTGCCGCCGATCAGCTTGCTGCCGCGCCCGAGGATCGCGACCGGCACGCTCTCGGGTGCCGCGGTGTCGAGCAGCTGCTCCTTGGCGCGCCGGCACGCGTGCACGAGCGCGCGCTGCTGCATCGCATCGAGCTCCTTGCCGAGATCGCGCTGCACGATCGCCGACAGCGCGAGATCCATGTTGTCGCCGCCGAGCAGGATGTGATCGCCGACCGCGACCCGCTCGAGCGCGAGCGAACCACCGTCGTTCGTGATCTCGATCAGCGAGAAGTCGGTCGTGCCACCGCCGACGTCGCATACGAGGACGACGTCGCCGGCCGCGAGATCCTTGCGCCACGCCTCGCCGCGCGCCGCGAGGTACGCGTAGAACGCGGCCTGCGGTTCCTCGAGCAGCGTGACGCGATCGAAGCCGGCCTCGCGCGCGGCGACCACGGTGAGCTCGCGGGCCACCGGATCGAACGACGCCGGCACGGTGACCAGCACCTCGCACTCGTCGGCCGCGTCGTCGTTGGCGTCGTCCCATGCCGCCCGCAGGTGGGCGAGGTAGCGCGCCGACGCGTTGACCGGCGAGACGCGCTCGCCGTCGTTCGTGTCTTCGCGCGTGCGCACCGGCAGCACCTGGGCGGTGCGATCGATCGACGGGTTACACAGCCACGACTTCGCCGACGACACCAGCCGGTGGGGCAGCTCGGCGCCGCGCTCGCGCGCGAACGTGCCGACCGCGTACTTCATCGGCCCCGACCACGGCAGCTGGAGCTGCGCGGCCGACACCTCGTGCTCGCTCGGGAGCAGCAGGAACGAGGGCAGCGTCGGGCGCTCGCCGATCTCGCCGGGCCCGACGACCTGGGTGATCGCGACGGATCGTGCGGGCGTCTCGTCGTCGGCGGTCGCGACCGAGGAGTTCGTGGTGCCGAGGTCGATCCCGAGGATCCGCGTCATAGCTCGACTTCCGCCGGAGCGATGACCATGCGGTCGACGCCGTCGGCGAGGCCGGGCAGCTTGGCCTCCATGACGCGCCAGCCGTGGTGGCGCATCGTGCCCTTGAACGGCGGATCGCCCTTGGCCTCGCCGACCAGCCGGATCTCGGCGGGGTCAAAGCCCTTGGGCACGGTGACCTTGTCCTCCTCGGCGCCGGGCATCACGGCCTCGAACGTCAGGTGCTGATCGAGGACCTTCTTGCAGCCGCGGTGGACGTCGCGCGCGGCGGCGCCGATGTCGGCGTCGGAGAAGCCATCGAGCGGCTCGCGCAGGAAGTCGACGAGCCGGCCCTCGCGCTGGAACAGGGCGAGGAACGCGAGCGCGCCGTCGCGCTGGTGCTGGGCGACCGGGATCTTCGGCTCGCGCACGACCTCCTTGATCACCTCCTTGACGACCTCCTTGGTCTCGACGCGAACGGTTTCCTTGGTCGGGGGCGGAGGCAGCGCCGGCCCGGCAGGCAGGTACTTCGCGGCCGCGGGAGGCAGCTTTCCGGTGAACAGGAGCCGGAAGAAGCACGACACGGCGAGGACGAAGCGCACGGCCCGGATCTAATCCGAAAATCCTCGGATCGCCCGCTCCGCGGGGCACGGAAATCTGATGATCGCCGTCGACATCCCGCGTACTTGCGGTGGCGCGAGGCTTGCTGCTTGGCGCGGCATATGACTCGCCTCGCCCTGGTCCTGTTCGCCGCGTCCCTCGGAGCCTGCAGCCTGTACGACGGTGGCGATGACCAGCCACCCCCGATGTGCGGGTTCACGGGTGAGGGCGCGCCCGCCTTCGAGAGCCGCGATCCGAGCACCGGGGCCTGTCAGTTCATCGGCGGCGGTGGCGGTCAGTGCACGCCGGACTGCCCGTGCCCGGCGACCGCCGAGGACACCGGCCACATCGCCCCGAACTGGCCGATGTGCGGCGGTCCGTGCAGCGGGCTGGACGAGCACGCGTGCCTCGCGTCGGACAGCTGCCACGCGGCGTACACCGACAACGCGGCGGCCGATCAGATCGCGCAGTTCGGCGGCTGCTGGGACATCGCCCCGATCCCGGTCGTGACCGGCGGCCAGTGCATGGGACTCGACGCCTGGACCTGCGCCGAGCACAGCGACTGCGCGAGCTTCCTCGAGGTCGGCGGCCCCAACCCGGGGTTCTCGTACTGCGGCGCGGCCCCGACGACGACGCTCGATCCCGGCATCTGTGACCAGAGCGGCGTGGCCTGCAACGTCGCGCCGCCCGCGTGCCCGGCGAACACCGTTCCCGGTGTGCGCGACAACTGCTGGAGCGGCTACTGCATCCCGACCAGCGCGTGCCCGCCGGGTCCGCCGGTCGCGTGCGAGGCGATCACCGACGAGACCACGTGCAAGCAGCGCAGCGCCGACTGCACCGCGGTGTACGAGGGCATGAACTGCACCTGCGATCCGTCGGGCGCGTGCACCTGCGAGAGCGAGACGTTCGCGCGCTGCGAGACCATCGGTCGGCTGTAATCCGGCTATGATCGATCGGTGGGGCGCTCGCACGGCGACGACGACCGGCCGACGGTCGATCTGAAAACCGCGATCGCGAATGCCCAGCCGACCGAGGAGAACACCGATCCCGGCGACCTCGGCCCGAGCGACGAACTCCCGGGCGATCCGACCGAGGCCGCGCGCCCGCCCGATCCGGTGCATGCGCTGCCGACCCAGTCGATCCCGCGGCGCGGCAAGTCGAACGTCGGCACCAACCCGTCGCTGACGCGCTACTCGACGACGACCTCGCCGGTCGAGGCGATGAAGCTCGACGAGGTCGCCCGCACGCGGGTGTTCCTGAAGGTCTGCCTGGTGACCTGCGCGAGCGGCATCGCCATCGCGCTCCTGTCGGGCGGCGATCCGGTCGCGCGCAACATCGTCATCATCGGCTCGCTCGGCGCGTCACTCGGCGCGCTGTGGATGCTGTGGCTCACGCGCACGCCGGAGCTCTACACCGGCTCGAGCCTGATGCTGCCCGGGCTCGCGATCATCTTCGGCTCGATGGCGGGCGTGTATTACTGGGGCGTCGCTTCGCCGGTCGCCGCGTTGCTGGTCTACGGGATCTACTTCTTCAGTCTCGGCTCGAACCGGCGCGTGACGTTCGCGATGTACCTGATCGTCGCGGTCGCGCACGCCGTGCTCGGGACGCTGATCATCACCGGCGCGATCGTCGATCGCGGGCTCGTCGCGATGAGCCGGATGAAGACGCTCGATCAGTTCGACATCATGATGATCATCGAGTTCCTCTATCTCATCACGTACATCACCGCGTCCAAGAGCCAGCGCGTGACGCTCGACCAGATGCAGAAGCTCGAGACCGCGGTGCGCAGCGTCGCACAGCGCGAGGCCCTGCTCGCCGAGGCGCGCGCCGAGCTCGATCGCGCGCTCAAGATCGGTGGCCCGGGTCGGTTCACCGAGCAGGTCGTCGGCACGTTCCGGCTCGGCATGCTGATCGGCCGCGGCGGCATGGGCGAGGTCTACGAGGCGTTCGGGGTCTCGGATCGGCGCGAGGCCGCGGTCAAGCTGCTGCACCCCGGCACGCTCGGCGATCCGATCAGCGTCGCGCGCTTCATCCGCGAGGCGCAGACCGCCGCCCGGCTCGACTGCGTCAACGTGGTGCGCGTGCTCGAGGTCGGCACGACGACCGGCGAGATCCCGTTCCTCGCGATGGAGCGGCTGCGCGGCAACGACCTCGCGCACCAGCTGCGGCGCCAGCGCCGGCTGCAGCTCGCGAGCGTCCGCGTGCTCGTCGATGAGGTCGCGCGGGGTCTCGAGGCCGCACGGATCGCCGGCATCGTCCATCGCGATCTCAAGCCCCACAACGTGTTCCTCGCCGAGGACGGCGGCGCGAAGACCTGGAAGATCCTCGACTTCGGCGTCTCGAAGTCGGGAGGCAGCGGCACGCTGACCCAGGGCCACGTGGTCGGCACGCCCGCCTACATGGCGCCCGAGCAAGCGCGTGGGCTCGACGTCGATCACCGCGCCGACGTCTACTCGCTCGCCGCGATCATCTATCGCGCGCTGACCGGCCACCCGGCGTTCACCGGCAAGGACGTGCCGAGCACGCTGTACGAGGTCGTCTATCGCGTGCCGACGCAGCCGTCGATCCTGTCGTCGCTTCCGGCCGACGTCGATCGCGTGCTCGCGATCGGCCTCGCGAAGAACCCGGACGACCGGTTCGCGACCGCGCTCGAGCTCGCTGCGTGGCTCGGCGCGATCGTCGATCGCGAGTTGACCGCGGAGCAGCGCCGTCGCGCGGATGATCTCGTGGCGCGCGCGCCGTGGGGCACGCGCGTGGGTGGCGGCACACCGTGATACGTTCATGGAACGGATGGCGCGGGTCCTGATCCTGTGGAACGTCACGGAAGAAGATGTCGTCGAGCTATGGCGACAGGACGGCCTCGCCGTGCCGTGGGAGACCGTCGACGAGGAGATGGCGCTGCTCGCGACCGTGCTGCGCGACGGCGGCCACGAGCCGACGATCATCAACATCCGCGATGACCTCGCGACGTTGCTCGACACGATCGCGACGGTGAAGCCCGACGCGATCATGAACCTCGTGGAGTTCTTCCGCGACGACATCGAGCACGAGCACCACGTGCCGGCGCTGTTCGAGTTGCTCGACATCGAGTACACGGGCAACCGGCCACTCGCGCTGTCGCTGTGCCAGAAGAAGCCGCTCGCCAAGGCGCTGCTGGTCGCGGCGGGGATCCCGACGCCGAGGAGCCTCCTGATCGAGGTCGGCGGTCGCGTCCCGGCGACTGTCGCGCTGCGGTTCCCGCTGATCGTCAAGCCGGCCTACGAGGACGCCTCGGGCGGCATCGACGGCGGCTCGATCGTGGCGGATCGCGGGGCGCTCGAGGCCCGCGTTGCCCACGTGCTCGCCGAGCACAAGATGGCGGCGCTGGTCGAGGAGTACATCGAGGGCCGCGAGCTGCACTGCGCGATCATCGGCAACGATCCACCCGAGGTGCTCCCGCTGTTCGAGATGGAGTTCTCCGATCCATCGCTGCCGCGGATCATCACCTATCGCGCCAAGTGGGATCCGTTCAGCCCGGACTACGCGCAGGTCGAGGGACGCTGCCCGCCGCTCGATCTCGACGAGGCGATCGTCGCGCACGTCAAGGACGTCGCGATCCGCGCGTTCCACGCGCTCGGCTGCCGCGACTACGCGCGCGTCGACCTGCGGCTCGATCCGGTGACTGGCGAGCCCTACGTCCTCGAGGTCAACCCGAACCCCGATCTCGCCGACGGCTGTGCGTTCGCGACCTCGGTGCGCGCGAGCGGCCGCACCTATGGTGAAGCGATCAACCGGATCGTCGGCTTTGCCCTCGCGCGCGGCCAGAGCCGTCCGCCGCGGAGCGACGGCCCATCGGACGACCTGCTGCGCGAGTACCTCGCGAACAAGAAGTCCAAGTCGTGATCCGGTGGACCGCGATCCTCGCGATCGCGGCATGTAACCGCGGCGAGCCAGCACCAGTCGCGGTCGCGCCACCGGTCGTCGTCGTCGTCGCGATCGATGCGGCGCTCGCGCCCGACGCGGCGCTCGATGCCGCCTCGCCGCCGGATGCCGCGGTCGCGGTGACGAGGCCACGCCGACCGACGCTGGAACAGGAAGCGGCCGCGATGGCCGACCAGCTGGGCCCCCCGGATCGCGATGCGCTCCCGAGCGGGCGCCGGCCGGAGGCGGACCTCGGGCAGCAGATCTCGGAGGTGCGCGGCAGCGGATCGATCGCCATCGGTGGTGGCGCTGGTCCGGGGATCTCCGGACGGATCTCGGTCGTCGGCAAGCGCGCGCTCGACGACACGACGCTCACCGCCGACGCCGTCCTCACGAAGCTGCAGGCCACCTACATGGCCGGGCTGCGGCGCTGCTACAAGGCCGCGCTCGCGACCGATCCGACGCTCCGCGGCAAGCTCGTGCTCGCGTTCACCGTGACTGAAGCCGGGCGCGCGGTCGACGCCAAGGCTACCGGCGTCACCGGCGCATGCATCGGCGAGCTGATGCCGAGCTGGCGGTTCCCGCGCCCCAAGACCAAGGACGGCGAAGCGACCACTGCGCGGTTCGAGCTCGACCTCAGCTTGACGCCCGAGTAGCCGATGGGCGCTGGAGCGCGCCGAGCTGGATGGCCAGCGGGAACTTCGCCTGCAGATCGGAGGACAGCTCCGGAAATCGTGCGCTCGCCTCTCGTCGACCCCGATCGCGTACTCCGCCGGCAGCAGGTCCGGATCCTCGGCGGCGTACAGCTGCACTCCGTGATGACACGAGCCGGAGTCGGCTCACCCAAGTCGATTATTCAACCCGGTCGGCACGGGGACCGCAGTCAGAGAGCCCACAACATCAGCAGCGAGAGCACCAGCGTTGGGATCAAGACCACCGTGCCGAGACGGAGAAACCGCCAGATCCCGATCTCGATCCCGTTGCGTCGCAACAGATCCATCCAGAGCAGGCCCGCGAGCGAACCGATCGGCAGGAGGCGCGGCCCGATGTCACCGCCGACCAGGGCGGCGAGCAGCGGCTTCGCGTGTTCGCCGGACCCGATCGCCATCATGTTCAGGATCGACATCGGATGGTTGTCGATGAGCGCCGAACCGGCCGCGGACGTCACGCCGATCCTCACGAGTTGCTCGCCGCTGCCGGCCGGTGCAGCACCATAGATCGACGCCAGCCAATCGACCGCGCCGACCCCACGGAGTCCTTGGACGACCAGGAAGATTCCCCACAGGAACGCGAGGATGTCGATCGACACGTGGCTGGCGACCTTGCGCAACGGGGCGATGCGATACACGCGCGCGAGGACAAGCGAGGCACCGGCACCCGCGACGGCGACAAACCAGATCTCCCCGCCAAGGGCCGCACCGATCGGATACGCCAGGAACACCATGACGAGCAGGGCGACCGCCGGTCGTTCGGCAGGATGCCTGTGGATCGTCGTCACCGGTCCACTGTCGGCGGGCTTGGCAGCGCCGAGGACGCTCCGATAGACCCGCCGAAGGATCGTGTAGGTCAGCAGCGCCCCCGCGATCGAGATCGGCAACATCACCGCCGCGTACGAGTTGAAGTCGAGGCCCGAGAACTCGGCCACGATCATGTTCATCGGGTTGGACACGATGAACGGCGCGACGCCTGGTGCCAGGAAGACCGCGAACGCGAATGCCATCGTCACCGCCGGATTGCCGGGGTACAGCCTGCGGGTCAGGGCGACGACGAGCGGCGTGAGGATCAGGATCGCCGCGTCGTTGTTGAGCAGCGACGGCGTGATGACACTGACCGCGAAGATGACGGTGAACGTGTGTAAGGCTGTGCGAGAGCGGGCCCGCATCTCGATCCGCGCGGCCAGACGATCGAACGCCCCTGCCTCCTGGACCACGCCGGTCATCACCATGATGCAGGTCAAGGCCAGCAACGGACGCCACTGGAGCCGCGCGGCCTCGACGAGGTGATGGGGGCGCAACAGCCCCGTCGCGAGCAACACGATCACGCCGAGCACGGCGGCCCGGCCCGGCGAGAACTGAAACTCGCGGACCGTCGGGCGCAGCACCGCGAGCCCTACCGTCAACCCGAGCGTTCCGCACGCGATCACGAGGGAGCTGTCCACGCTCCCAGCATCGGGTTGCGAGTCGGCGGCGGGTACCCACAGCTTCCCGTTGTTTCTTTCGAGCACCTCTGGCGACTTTTGGTTACTTTCAGACGTGCCCGGCGACATGCTGACCAGCCGCGAGGTCGCGACGTACCTCGGGATCCACGAGAAGCAGGTCTATCGGTTGCTGCGCCAGGGCCGGCTGCCGGGCACGCGCATCACGGGCCGTTGGGTGTTCTCGAAGCGTCTCGTCCGGGAATGGATCGAGGCGTCGTCGCGCGAGTTGGTCAAGCAGGGCCAGGGCAAACCTGACGCCACCATCCGCACGGTGCAGCCGCACCACCTGATCATCGTGGGCGCCGATGACCTCGTGCTGCAGATCCTCCAACGCGAGTTCAACCGCAGGCATCCGTCGCTGCTCCTCAGCTCGGCCGCGATGAACTCGGTCGCCGGAATCACCGCCGTACGCGAACAGCGGGCCCACGTTGCAGGGGTTCACCTGCTCGATCGAGAAAGCGGGGACTACAACCGGCCGCAGGTCGCGGCCGCGTTCGCCGGCACGCGCGCGTTGCTCGTGACGCTCGCGCACCGCCAGGTAGGGTTGATGTTACCTCGCGGAAATCCGCGGCGGATTGGCGGGCTCGCCGACGCGATGCGGCTCCGTCTACGGCTCGCGAGTCGCGAGGTCGGATCCGGCGTCCGGCTGTTGCAAGACCACCTGCTCCGCGATCTCAAGCTCGGCAAGCGGCGGCTACTCGGCACCGAGCTGTCGTTCGCGACCCACCTCGAAGTCGCGACCGCGATCGCCGAAGGGCGCGCGGATGCCGGCATCGGAACGCTCGCGCCGTCGCGCAGCCTCGGCCTCGACTTCGTGCCACTGGCCTGGGAACGCTACGACCTGCTCACGACCGACGAGGCGTTCTATCACCGGCCGACGCAGGCGTTCTTCGAGATGGTGAAGTCTGACTGGCTACGCCAGCTCGTCGCAACACTACCCGGCTACGAGGCGCGACAGACGGGCTTGCTCACGGTCGTGCAATCAGAAGAATAGGCCTCTGACGCGAGAATATGGCTCCGAAGGCAGGGATCGAACCTGCGACCCGGCGGTTAACAGCCGCCTGCTCTACCACTGAGCTACTTCGGAACGAGTCGGACGCTATAGATGACGTATGGACCCCATGCCTGTCAAGCCACCGACGTAGGCTTGCGTCCATGGCGAAGGTCCTGGGCATCGGTGGCATCTTTCTCAAATCGCGCGATCCCGCGGCGTTGCGCGCCTGGTATCGCGACAACCTCGGGCTCGACCTCCAGAGCTGGGGCGGGTGCCAGCTGCCGGCGACCCCGGGCAGCTACACCGTCTGGGCGGCGTTTGCCGACGACAGCAAGTACTTCGAGCCCAGCCCGCACCGCTTCATGATCAACCTTCAGGTCGAGGACCTCGCCGGGCTGCTCGGCCAGCTCCGTGCCGCTGGGGCGCGCGTCCTCGACCGAGGCGAGACGACCGACGACGGCGCCTTTGGCTACGTGATCGACCCCGACGACACGCTGATCGAGCTGTTCGAACCGAGCCCCAAGGCTCCGTGAACCACTAGGTCGGCATCTGCTCGGTGATCGGGGCCGAGAGCTCGATCGGCAAGCCGCCGGCGTGGAGCTTGATCGAGGCGAGGCCGGCGCACGGGCGATCGAGCTCGACGATCACGCGGAGAAAGGTCGCGCCCGCGGCGATCGTGCCGTCGAACCGGGTGCCGCCGGCGAGCGCGTCGAGGGTGAGCGCGCGCGTGGCGGTCTCGCGGGTGACCTCGGTGATCCTCGCGACCTTGGCGGGTGCGGTCGATGCCGCGCAGCGCGCGCCGTCGCGAGTCATCGACGCGTCGTCGATCGTGACCTCTGCGGGGGCGGTGGTGTCGAGCCGCATGAACGCATAGAGCGTCACGGGATCGGGGCCGTCGGGAGCGCGGACGCCGACACCCTGGGTCGCGGTGAACAGCAGCGCGCCACGCACGGCCGCGCCTGCCGGCGCGGTGGGTGTGGCGCTGGGGTGACAGGCGGCCATGGCCACGACGAGAGCAGCGATGCGCATGCCGATCCAACGGGCCAGCCGGCGCTTCGGTCTGCCTTCAGCCGAGCGGCCAGTCGATGTACCCCGCGTCGCCCGGCGTGAAGAACGTCGCGGGATCGGGCGCGCGCTGCGGCCGATCCTCGCGCAGCTTGGCGACGAGATCGGGGTTCGCGAGGAACGGTCGGCCGAACGCGACGAGGTCGCCGCGCTTGGCGTCGAGATCGGCGTCGGCGTGCGCGAGATCGTAGCCGCCCGACAGGATGTACGCGCCATGGAACGTCGTCCGCAACGTGGCCTTGAGCTCGGCGCTGACCGGCGGCGCGCCCATCGCCGAGTGATCGACGACGTGGAGGTACGCGAGCTTCGCGGCAGACAGCCCGGCGGCGAGCTGCGCGTAGACCGCGTCGGTGTCGGCGTCGACGATCATGCCGCCGTTCGCGCCGTACGGCGACACGCGGATGCCGACGCGATCGCCGCCGATGGCGTCGGCGACGGCGCGCGCGACCTCGAGCGGGAACCGGATGCGATTGGCGATCGAGCCGCCGTAGTCGTCGGTACGCTGGTTGCTCGCGACGTTCAAGAACTGCTCGAGCAGGTAGCCGTTCGCGGCGTGGAGCTCGACGCCGTCGGCGCCCGCGGCGATCGCGGACCGCGCAGCGTGGACGAACTCGGCGGTGGCGGCGTGGATCTCGGCGGTGGTCATCGCCTCGGGCACCGGGTGCGGCTGCATCCCCTCGGCGTCGGTGTACATCTGGCCGGGCTGCGCGATCGCCGACGGCGCGACGATGTGGCCACCGGCTGGAACGTTCGCGGGGTGCGCGGTTCGACCGGTGTGCATGAGCTGGATGAAGATGCGGCCACCCGCGGCGTGGACGGCATCGGTGACGACGCGCCAGCCGGCGACCTGCGCGTCGCTGTACACGCCGAGGATCCGCGCGTACCCGAGGCCGTTCGGCGATGGGGCCGTGCCCTCGGTGACGATCAGGCCGGCGGCCGCGCGCAGGCTGTAGTAGGTCGCCATCGACGCGTTGGGGATGTTGCCGATCGCGCGAGAGCGCGTCATCGGAGACATCACGATGCGATTCGGGAGCGTCAGGCGGCCGAGCTGGAACGGCGTGAACAACGGCATGCTGCAACCTAGGCCTTCGCGCGCGAAACACCATTGCCCAGGGGCGAACGCTGTGTTGCTCGCCGGTCAGAGCGCGACGATGGCCTTGCCGAAGTTCGCGCCGGTCAGCATGCCGATGAACGCGGCAGGCGCGGCGGCGAGGCCCTTCGTGACGGTCTCGCGGTACTTGATCCGACCGGTCGCGACGTGATCGCCGAGCTCGACGAGCGCCTCGGGCCAGCGCTCGAGGTGCTCGCTGACGATGAACCCGCGGAGCGTCACCCGGTTGGTCAGGAGCGCGGCGAAGTTCTTCACGGCATATGCCGACGTCGCGTTGTACTGCGACACCAGCCCGCACAGCGGGATGCGCGCGAACGGGTTGAGCCGCCCGAGCACCATGTCGAGGATCGCGCCGCCGACGTTCTCGAAGTAGATGTCGACGCCGTCCGGCACCGCGGCCGCGAACTGCTTCGCGAGATCCGGATCGCGATGATCGAGGCAGGCGTCGAAGCCGAGCTCGTCGACCACGTACGCGCACTTGTCCTTGCCGCCGGCGATGCCAACCACGCGACAGCCCTTCAGCTTGGCGAGCTGACCGACGACGCTACCGACCGCGCCCGACGCGGCGGCGACCACGACGGTCTCGCCGGGCTTGGGCTTGCCGATGTCCATGAGGCCGTACCACGCGGTGACGCCGGGCATGCCGAGCGGGCCGAGGTACGCCGACATCGGGATGCGCGAGGCGTCGACCTTCATCCAGCCGGTCGCGGGCGTGACGGCGAAGCGCTGCCAGTTGCCCATGCCGACGACGACATCGCCGACCGCGTAGCGCGACACGTCGCGGCCGACGGCGACGATCCGGCCGACCGTGCCGCCGATCATGACCTCGCCGATCTCGACCGGCTTGGCGTACGACTTCGCCGCGCTCATCCGCCCGCGCATGTACGGATCGAGCGACAGGAAGCTGTTCTCGACCAGGATCTCGTTCGGGCCGGGGTCGGCGACCGAGGCGTCGACGAGCTTGAAGTCGGCCTCGGTCGGCGCTCCGACGGGGCGACTCGCGAGGAGGACGCGCTGATTGGTGGTCGGCATGCGTCGGCATCGTACTCCGTCCCACAGCGCGCTCGAGGGCATCATCCACTATCCTCGATCACGATGAAGTACCTCCTCGTCGCGGTGGCCCTCGCTGCCTGCGGCACGCACACGTCCGGAGACGACGGCACGAACGGCGATGGTGGCACCGGCGGCACGCCGACCGCGATCATCGTGTCACCCGATAGCGCGATGGTCGATCTCGCGGCCGCGACCGCCGGGTTCTCGGCGACGCAGCCGTACACCGTGAAGGCGACGTACGCCGATGGCACGAGTCGCGACGTCACCGCCGAGGCGACGCTCTACGGCGATCTCGACAGCGGCATCTCGTTCGCGCCGGGCACCGGGCTCGCGACCGCGACGCTCGCGGGTCACTACCCGATCACCGCGTCGCTCGGTGGCGCGACAGGTGCGGCGTCGCTCGACGTGCGCCTGATCGGGTCGACGGTCGGCGCCGGCGTCACGCCCGCGGAGCAGGCCGCGCTCGACGGCACGCCGGGGTCGACCGCGCCGACGATCGCGTATCCGCCGGCCGGTGCGCTGTTCCCGGTCAACGTCGCGCCACTCGAGATCCACGCGCACAAGAGCGACCCGGCGCAGGCCGTCGCGCGCATCACGTTCACCGCCGGCAGCGCGCTGACCTACAGCTACTACGAGCCGTGCGCGGCCTCGCCGAATCCGGGGTCGTTCGCCGACGCGTGTATCGTGACGCTCGACGGCGCGTTCGCGCACCAGCTCGCCGGCGTCAGCGAGGCGACCGATGTCTCGATCGTCGTGCGCCTGGTCGCCGCCGACGGCACCAAGCTCGGCGAGTCGCAGCCGCTCGCCGCGGCTTGGGCGAAGCAGCCGCTCAGCGGCGGCCTGTACTACTGGACGACCGCGGGCACCAGCGACACCACGTTCAACACCGCGATCGCGCGCTACGACTTCAGCGGCGACGCGTCGACGCCGACGATCTACCTGTCGAGCGCGGATGCCCCCGCGGTGCCGGGTGGCCAGACGCAGTGCATCGGCTGTCACGCGGTGTCGCCCGACGGAGCGAAGCTGTCGTTCTCGCTCGGCGGCAGCACGCCGGGCTTCTACTCGCTGTACGACGTCGCGAATCGCACCGCGACCGCGACGACGTTCGCCGACAAGTTCGCCGACATGGCGACGTTCTCGACCGATGGCAGCCGCCTGATCACGATGGCGTACGGCGTGCTCACGCTGCGCGCGGCCGACGCGTCGCTCGCCAACGAAGGCGCGCCGCTGTTCCCCGAGGTCGCCGAGCCGAAGAGCCATCCGTTCTGGAGCCCGAACGGCGGCCACGTCGCGTTCGTGTCGTGGGTGCCGTCGCAGGCCGACACGACCGCGGGCCACGTGACCGGCGACATGGTGCAGGGCGCGCAGATCTGGATGGCGCCGTCGGACGGCCTGGCGATCACCGGCGCGGCGACGCTGATCGTGCCGCGCGTCGCGAACGAGACCAGCTATTACCCGGCGATCAGCGACGACGATCAGCTCGTGGTGTTCGATCGCTCGTCGTGCAGCGGGCCGGTGAATCCCGGCGCGGGTTGGGGCGCCGGTGCATGCGATGGCTACAACGACATCTCGGCGCGTCTGATGGTCGTGCCGACCGCGGGCGGCGCCGCGATCCCGCTCGTGCGCGCGAACGGCAGCGCGGCGCCGCTGACGACGAACTCGTGGCCGCGCTGGAGCCCGGACCACGGGACGTTCCGCGGCAAGAAGCTGTACTGGGTCGCGTTCTCGTCGCGCCGCGCGTACGGCCTCGCGCTCCCGGGCGCGACCAACGACACGACCAAGCCGCAGCTGTGGTTCGCCGCGGTCGCAGTCGATCCGAGCGGCGCGGTGCCGGTCGACGATCCGAGCTATCCCGCGGTGTGGCTGCCGGGACAGGACCCGTCGCTCGTCGGGCCGCGCGGCAATCACACGCCGGCGTGGACCTCCAAGGCGATCCCGGTGTTCTAGACTCACGCGATGACGGAGTGGAAGAAGACCGCGTGCATCCTGTGCGAGTGCAACTGCGGACTCGAGGTCGAGCTCGGCGG
>JBBQEX010000044.1:0-62788 GCA_038321315.1 Haliangiales bacterium
GACGAGCATCTGGCGCGACCGTACCTACCTCGACATGTCCCTGCTCGACACCACTTGCGCCGCTGCGGCCTGACCGATCACCGACGACGAATCCCGATGTTCCCCCTTCAGGCAATCACACAAAAAAAGGGACTTGACCCGGTCGAACGCAGCATCTATCAGACGATGGCTGACGATCGTTCGTAGGTGCAGGCGCTCTTGCGCCCGCTGTGGAGCAGCAGCTACGTTTCAGCGGAGCTATGTCTTGCCTGAACGCGTTGGCTGCGCTGGTCGCACTTGCTGCGTGTGGGCATTCGGTACCGTCGGGACGAGAGAAGAAAGCGATGATCACGCCATTCGATGAAGCGGAGGCCGCCACGACGCTCGGCTTCCCCGGGGAGCGCTTCTCGTCCATCCAGCCGTACCAGATGGAGGATGTTTACTGGGTCAAGATCGGTCCTGAAGGTCGGTCGAAGCTCGCGCGCCCCGTGCTTGTCCACGAGGGTCACGTCGTGCGAGAGAAGGGGTACTCCGTTGGCGCCGCCTGGATCAGACGCGTCCAGAAGCTCGATCATCCGACGACCGCGATCATCGCGCAGGTCCTTGAAGTTTACGACGCTCTCCCCCTCAACTGGGTCCACGCCTCGGAGGTGGGTGAGGATCCTCAGAGTGGCGATCGCGGCGGCGTGACCTTGCGGCCGTTCGAGCTCAAGCTGGTTTCCGCCGGCTTCATCGAAGCGCGTCCACGCAATCCACAGCCGAATGCTGGACCGACCAATGGACCGATAGGACCTTCAGGGCCTGGTCCCCTTGGACCTGCCCCTGGTGGCTGGGCTCCCGAGGTGCCATGTCGTGTTCGCTTGGTCGAGGTCGGTGGGAAGCTGACCTGGATCAGCGAGACCTACGACAGCGAGGCGAAGCGATGGAGGGAGACGCTTCGCGAGCGCGCCGAGGACTGAATCACGCGACGAAGTCGCCGTGGTACTCCACGCACACCGCGAGCGTGTACTCGACCGCCGTTCGCGCAAACCCGAGCAAGTGGTGCGCGAACGCTGCGGCCTCCACGGCCGGATCGCCGCTGTCCGGCCAATCGCCCGACGCCAGTGCGGCCTTGATGCTCGCGAGCGATGCCGTGTTTCCGCCGTGCGCGCGCAACGCGCTGGCCGTCTTGTCAGCGTGCTTCTCGATGAGGGGCTCGAGCTCGGGAACGACTCGCACCAGGTCGATGGGCACGATCAAGCGAGTGACGAATGGGAGCTTGTCTTCGTCTACATCCAACGCGGCCTGGAAGATCGAGAAGTCGGAGTTCGTGGACTTCATCAGGAACGTGTCGAGGAAGCGGCCCGACCGCGCCGGAAGGTCCTTCCAGCCGCTGCTCTCTTGCTTCCGCGCGTAGTAGGGAATCGCGTCCAACTCTTCGGGAGCCCCGGCACGTAGGATGATGATCGTGATCGACGGCGCCTTCCTCTTGCTCACGTCGCGAGCATCGCAGGACCGGGTTCCGAATGCCACCGTCGGGACGACGTCGCGTAGGGTTGGCGAGATGCGCGAATCACGAGATGTGCTTGCGCTGTTCCCGACTCCGGTCGTCGTGTTCGATCTGCCCGAGATGCGAGTTTAAGTGGATTGAAGTCTCCGCAGAGGAATCTTGATCATGGATGCAAACCTTACAGAATCACTCGCACGAGCGCTCGGCCATCAAACACCCTTCAAGAGGGCCGAGTTAGGTCAGCTTTCCCAGGCTGTGATTCTCTACGCCGGCGACTTTGCCGGCCCCCTGGAGGCGTGCGCGAATCTTGAAACACTCACGTTGTTTGGGTGTAAGTCGGGAGGGCTGGACTTTCTGGCGCAGATGAAGAAGCTGCGAATCCTTCGGATAGCCTGTATGCCCGTGACTGATCTGTCCCCGCTCGCCAAGCGACGTCACGGTCAACTTCACATGTGCGACGGATGCGATGCCACTTCCGTCGATCAAGAAGCTCGAGCGTGCCCGCCACGAAGCCGAGCGGTTCCACGGTCGATCGCTTTCTAGCGAAGGCTTGAACGACGAATCGCAAGAGCTCCTCGATTCGCCCAGCGCGAGCGCGCCTGCAACAAACGTCTTTTGTCGCGGGGCTCCTGCGCCGATCGGCGAGTGTCAAGATAGTTGCCGCGTGAGTGTCAGTTGTTGAGTCCGTGTTCCGGGTTGAGTCGCACGGTCGAGATCGGCGTCCAGTTCCGCGTGCCGTTCGTCCTCGTCGAGGATGCGCGGCGCTGGGTTGCAGGTTTCGCTGGCGTCGAAGTCTACGCGCGGCTCGCCGCCGTCATCCGAACCGCTGGAGCCCGCTTGTCGGGATAGCTCGGCCGGTACTTCAGCGGGAACAGCGCTTCGGGAAACGGATTGTCGTCGCTCACACGCGGCCGACTGAACGAAGGCAGCACGCCGAGTTGCTCGAGCTTGACGAGCATCGTTTGGCCTTCAACGCCGCGCCGTTGTCGGAGTGCAGGACGAGCCCGGCGCGAACGATGCCCTCACCGCGACACGTCTCCCCGATGAGCGCGGCGGCGAGGTCTTCGCTCTGGTCCTTGTGGACCGCAGCCGGCAGATACGTGATGTCCCAGGTCCACACCGGTTGGGTCGCGTGGCCACGAACTCGCGCGGGCGACGATGCTTTCGCGGACGTGACCGATCGCGGTACCGGACCAGGCGCTTGCGCCGCAGTGCGCGAAAGAACGACGACTCGGACGCGACGAAGATCGACATGTGGTGTCCACGGAACCGGGGGCAACTTCAGGACCTTCCGTGGTGGACGCCTTGATCGAGGCGATCACGCGCTACCTGGCGGTCGCCGAGCATCGTGCAAAAAATGGATCGTCACGAAGACGATCCAACGTCAAGTCCGCCGACAGCTGGCGCTGGTGGAAGCGCTTCAGCGCGAGCTTGCCGGCGCCTGAGCTCGGCGATAGCTCTCACGCGGGCAGGAGCGCGCGAACGCGGCGGCCGACGACGTTCATGACGACGTCGACGAGCCGCGGCTGCCGGGCGACCCCGCTGCGGATGCTGGCAAGCAAGAGGTCGAGGACGGCCTGGTCGTCGAGCCGTGCGGCGCGCCGGCGCACGACCGCGGCGAGCATGGCGCGGATCGCGAACATGCAGACGACGACGAACGCGACCATGAATCCGGCGTAGCGGAGCAGGTTCCGCTCGGGATAGGCCGCCGGCAGGATCAGGTACTCGACGACGTACGCGAGCCCGACGCCGGGGATCGCGGCGAGCGAGATCGCGCGCCCGGTGGCGTGGCTCTGCGTCGTGTCGTCGGCGGTCCCGGCCCACACCTGGACCGCCTCGAGTGCGTTCGGGTTCGGGTTGACGAACCACCCGAGGCCGTCCGAGTTGAGGATGCGCGCGGCGCTCAGCCCGGCGTCGGCCGCGGTCTTGTGATCGACCGCTTCCCACGCGAGGAGCAGCAGCCAGTCGGGGCGCTTGCACGCGTCGAGCGCGGCACGCACGGTGGGGAAGCCCGCACGAAAGCTGACGAAGTCATCCTCCACGCGGCTCGACCGTACCACGCGTGGAGCCGACCGAACTCGACATCGTCGTGGAGATGCGCAAGCATCGGGGCGATGAGTGCCGCGCTCGATCAGCTGATGCGCCAGATCTCGAATCAGGCCGGCATCGCGTGGAACGAGGAGACCTACGACCTCGGCGTCGCCGGGAGGCTGTCGGCCGCGGAGCGCGCGACGTACATCGCGAAGCTGATCGCGACCGCGCAGCAGGGCGACACGCACGCGATCCTGACGCTCGGGCACCTGCAGGCGGCCGACGCGCTGCCGATGTTGCAGATGGCGGCGACGAGCACGGACCCGTGGGCGCCGACGGCGCGGCGGGCGCTCGTGTTGCTCGGGCACGGCGCGGACGTCGTCGAGCAGATCGCGCACGACGCGATCGACACGCCGGCGACGATGGGGCGGGTGGCGGCGGTGATGGACCTCGCGAAGATCGGCGGCCCGGTGGCGATCGCGGCGCTCGAGCGCGCGATCGCCGATGCCGACTACGCGGTGCGCGGCCTCGCGTGGGATGGCCTGATGGCCGTGCGCGGCTTCGAGCCCTCCCTGCGCGGTCCGTCGGGCCAGCGCGAGAAGACCACGCTGCTCGAGCTGCTGCGCGACTTCCTCGCGAGCGACCTCGAGAGCGTCGTCAAGATGGGCGTCGACGAGACCCGCGCGATCACCCGCGGCGCGGGCCCCGAGCCGTGGATCCCGGATCCGCATCCCGAGCTGAGCGGCCAGATCCTCGCGGCGATCGTCGATCCCGAGGTCGCGTTCCCGGTCGACGACATCGCGGCGCAGCTGACCGGCGTGCCGCGACGCTGGGCGGAGGCGTCGATCCTGCTGCGCCTCGATCAGGCGACGCCCGACGAGCGCGCGCCCGATGCGCTCGCCCGCCTGGCGGCGACCTGGACCGTGCCGGCGCTCGCGGAGGTCGCGGCGAAACCGGACATCGCGCCGACGCTGCGCGCGAGCTGCGAACGCGCGATCGCGACGCTGACGACGTCGTAACGCGCGCGACGACGCGATACCATTCGGGCACATGAGTGAGCGGAGGGTCGTCCGGTTCTTCGGTCAGCGCGGCGATCTCGTCGTCGCCGATGCCACCGGAGTTGCCGTGTGCGATGCCCACGGCGGCCTGCGCTTCCGCGTCGCGGTCGACGGCGTGCAGGACGTGGTCGCGGTCGGCAGCGAGCTGTGGGTCGTCGGCCGCGCCGGGCTCACGCGGCTCGCGATCGCGAGCGCCGACACGATCGCGACCGAGCGCATCCCCGGACTCGACGGCCCGGGCTGGTTCATCCAGTCGAGCACGGTGCCGACGCAGCCGGTGTGGCACGGCGGCGACGTCCCGCTCGTGGTCTCGGTCGCGCCCGGTCGCGCCGAGCCCGCCGGACCCGGCGCGCGCATCGCGCTACCGGTGGCGCCGGGGCGATGGCTGCTGTGGGACGCCGGACAGCTGCGCTACTGGCGCAGCGGCATCGGCGAGGCGTGGCGCCGTCAGGTCGGCGATCCGGCGGCCGAGGCGATCGACGCGCAGCTGATCCTCGACGGGCGGCTGTTCGTGCTCGTCCAGCGGCGCGGCGGCGACGCGCTGCGCCTGACGGTCGCGCAGACCTCCGACGGCGCGCAGAACCTGCACGTGCGGTGGCCCAACGTCTCGCGCGTGACGATCGCGGCGCGCCGCGGGATCGCGCTGGCGTGGGGCGGTCGCCAGGGTCGCCTGTTCGACCTGCGGTTCGGACGCTGGATCCGCGATCTCGAGATCCCCGAGGGGGTCGAGGACATCGTCGTCGACGACGGGCTCGAGCGCGTCGCGCTGGTGTTCGCGGGCTCGGTCGAGATCGCCGACCTCGAGTCGCTGGTCGCCGGCGCGTCGAGTCGTCCGGTCCCCGACGCCCCCGACGCCGACGACGCGCTCGCGAACGGTCACGCCGAGGGGCTGGTCGAGATCGCGGCGGACGTGCCCGAGGTCGTCGCGGTGGCACCGATCGTCGAGGTCCCGCTGCCCGACGCGCCGCTGGTGCGGCTCGAGCCGGTCGACGCCACGCCGACGACGACGCACGAGGAGCGGGCGCTCGCCCTCGATCTCCACCTCCGCATGATCGGCGCGCTCGCCAACCACGCGATCGCCAACGCGTGGGACGAGGGTCGCATCGTCACCGCGGCGCCGAACAAGCCGCCGTTCTCCGAGGAGCTCGGTGGCCTCCTGCGGATCACGCGCGGGCTGTGCGCGGTCGAGCTCGCCGAGGCCTACGATCGGTTGCGCGAGGTCGACGCGCTGGTCGATGCCGCGCACATCGCGCGCGAAGGCCGCGCGACGCCGCTCGAGGCGCTGGCGCGCGACTTCGGGCTGTCGCCGCTCGCGAGCCTTCTGGTGTTCGCGATCGCCGCGCCGCGCCTCCGGGGCGAGCTCGCGCGCGTCTACGGCATCCTCGCGAACGACCCGGGGCGCCCGCTGGTCGACGAGCACCTGCTCGCGGTCCTCGTCGGCGACGATCCGCAGCTGGTGTCGCGCGAGCTCGATGCCGATCGGCCGCTGCGCCGCTACGGGCTCGTCCAGCTCGGTGCCGGGACGCGGCCGTTCGCCGCGCTGACCGTCGAGCCGCTCGTCGCGCGCTACCTCGCCGATCAAGATCTCGACGGTGAGGCCGACGATCTGCTCACGACGCGAGCGGCGGATCGCGCGCTCGAGGAGCTCGACCTGCCGCGCGCGGTGGTGGTGAGCGCGCTGCACTATCTCGCCGCGCCGATCGAGGGCGAGCACGCGCGCCTCGTGGTCCGCGGTCGCACCGGCTCGGGCCGCCACACGCTGCTCGCCTCGCTCGCCGCGCGGGTGGGGCGCTCGCTCGGCGTGATCGATCTGTCGACCGGCCAGCGGGACCCGACGCGGATCGCCGCGACGCTCGAGGCCGCGCTGCGTCGCGCCAAGCTCCGCGGGCTCGTCCCGTGTGTCGACGGGCTCGATCTGCTCGCGCCGGAGGATCCCGATCTGCGCGCGCAGATCATCGCGGTCGTGCGGCGCCACCTCGGGCCGGTCGCGGTGCGCCTGCCACCCGAGGCGCGGCCGCCGCTCGATCCGGGCTACCTGTTGCTCGATCTCCCGGCGCGCACCGAGTACGAACGCGCGGTGTCGTGGACCGCGGCGCTCGCGCGACACTCGATCGAGCTCGCCGATGCCAGCGATCTCGCGGCGCGCTATCGCGTCGGCCCCGGCCTCATCGAGCGCGTGTGCTCCGAGGTGTCGCGTCTCCCCGAGAAGCCCGCCGACGCCGCGGGTTGGATCCGCACGCTCGACGACGGCGTCCGCCAGCACCTGATCAACCGGATCGGCGACAGCGCGTCGCGCGTCCGGCACCTCGCGAGCTGGGCCGACATCGTGCTCCCCGAGGACATCAGCGACTCGCTGCTCGAGATCACGTCGCGCGTGCGCAACCGCAAGAAGGTGTTCGAGCAGTGGGGGTTCGGGCGCTCGATCACGACGGCGCGCGGGATCACGGCGCTGTTCCAGGGCAGCCCCGGTACCGGCAAGACGATGGTCGCCGGCGTGATCGCACGCGACCTCGGACTCGAGCTGTATCGCGTCGACGTCTCGCGGATCACGTCGAAGTGGATCGGCGAGACCGAGAAGAACCTCGGCGCGCTGTTCGATGCCGCCGAGGAAGGCCAGGTGATGCTCCTGTTCGACGAGGCCGACTCGCTGTTCGCCAAGCGCACCGAGGTCAAGTCGTCCGTCGATCGCTACGCCAATCAGGAGGTCAACTACCTCCTGCAGCGCATCGACAGCTTCGAGGGCGTCGCCGTGCTGACGACGAACTTCGGCAACTCGATCGACTCGGCATTCAAGCGCCGGCTCACCTACCGCGTCACGTTCCCGTTCCCCGACGAGGAGATGCGCGAGCAGCTGTGGCGATCGCTGTTGCCGTCGCAGGTCCCGGTCGCCGGCACGCTCGACTTCGCGAGCCTCGCGCAGAAGTTCCGGCTGTCGGGCGGCTACATCCGCAACGCGGCGTTGCGCGCGGCCTTCCTCGCGGTCGAGGAGGGCAGCTCGCTCACGCAGGCGCACATCGAGCGCGCGATCCGCATGGAGTTCCGCGAGATCGGCAAGCTCGCCGAGACCGGCTCGCTCGAGTAGCCGTCGCTAGTGCGCGGTGCGCTTGACCGACCAGGTGCCGTGCTGCTCGATGTTCTTGCCGATCACGGTCGTCGTGAACGTGCCGTCGATCGCGTCGTTGACGACGTCGCCGAGGAACTCGGTCTGGACCTGACACGAGCAGCTCGGATCGGTGTACGGCGCGATCTTGCCCGACAGCTTGTCGTGCGCGACGCCGATGACCTGGATCTTCAACGGGGTCGCGCCGCCCATCAGCACGGTGCCGTCGGCGATGTGGTGACCGAGCGCGAGCGAGAACGTGATCGGACCTTCGCGGCCGGACTCGGTGCCCTTGTAGTTGCCCTGCCAGTCGCCGGCGATGCGCGCGAGATCGAGATCGCCGCCCTTCATCGCGACTTCGGAGTTGCCGCCGCCACACGCGACGAGGATCGAGGCTGCCAGGAACGCTTTCATCATCGCCGCGAGGCTAGCCCATCCATCCCGATCCGGGGAATCGTCGCGGCGCCCGGGTTCGGTACCGTGAACGGATGGTATTTCCGATCGCGTTCGGTGGTGCCGCGCTGCTCCTGTTCGTCATCGCGGCCGCGATGACGGCGCGCGTGGTGCGCGAGCGGTCCGGCGGCGAGCGCGTCGTCGGCGAGGTCATCAAGCACGGCACCTACACGAGCCACGGTCAGGGCATGTACTTCCCGATCTACCGCGCGACGTTGCCCGACGGCCGCGTCGTCGAGGGCAGCGCGACCACCGCGATGGCGACGACCTGGCCGTCGCCCCAGCTCGGCGCTCGCCGCGGCCTCGTGCACCACGCGGGCAAGGAGCCTGCGTTCTCGCAGCTGTCGGTCACGCCGTTCGTACCGGCGATGATCCTCGCCGTGTTCGGCGCGGGGCTCGCGACGTTCGCGATCGTGATCGCGAACGCGATTCGTCACGCGCCGTAGGAGTATCGTCGGCCGCATGAAGGCTGCGCTGCTGGTGCTGGTGCTCCTGGCCGTCGCCGGCGTCTCCCACGCCGATCCCGCCGACGACGAGACGTCACGGTTCGTGATGCAGGCCGGCGTCGGCGGGCGCTACTGGCGCGATCTGTCGCGGCCAGACCCCAATCAGAACCTCACCTCCGCGTCGGGGGAGGCTGGAGCGGTCCAGGTCATGGGTGGCGTTCGCCTGTACGACGGGCTGTCGCTCGGCATCCGCCTCGTCGGGGCCTGGGAGCGCTACACGCTGCAGAGCTTCGGCATGCAATCCACGGACACCTCGATCTACACCGTGGTGCCGTTCGACCTGGCGGGCACCCTGCTGTTCGAGATCGACATCTTCTGGGTCTCCCCGTGGGTCGGCTGGCACACCCAGCGCACGCAGGTGAGCGAGACCCACTGCCGGGGCGGCGCCGGGACCTGCGAGCAGCGGCCCGATCTCTCCATCGACGGTCACTGGAACACCGGCGGCCTTGGCTTCGGCATGGCGGTCGGGCTCGACATGATCGCGCACGCGCACCATCGACTCGGCATGTTCATCGAAGGCCAGGGCAGCAGTCGCGATTACTTCGCGATCGGGCTCGGTATCTCGTATCGCCGCCGCTGAGGCTACGCGTGCGCGTCGAGCCAGAGCTGCGCGGTTCGCACGCGGACGTCCGATCGCGAGGTCGCCAGCGCGACGAAGCGGCGGTACGCGACGGCCGCCTCGTCGGTGCGACCGAGGCGTTCGAGGGCGCGCGCGACCCTCCGCCGCGTCGGGATCGCTCGGTCGTTCCGCGCAGACCAGCTCGAACCCAACGAGCGCTGACTCGAGGTCGTCGCGGTCGAGCAGCAGGGTGGCCTTGCCGACGAGCGCACGGTGGCGGTGTGGCTCCGGCATCGCGGCCACGCGATCGTAGGTCTCCGCGGCGCGCTCGATCTGGCGGTCGAAGGCGAGCATGCGCGCGAGGACGAGTTGCGCATCCGGGTCGTCGGCGAGGTGCGGCTTCGAGAGCGCGGCGATCGCATCGCTCGTGCGCCCACCGATCAACACGTCGCGCAGCTCGGCGACCGAGGCCGGGATGTCGAACGCGATCGGTCCTTGCGAGCCGACGGCCCGTTGCCCGACCACGAGGCAGCGATCGACCTCGCGGCGGAGCAGCATCGCTTCGATGAGCACCGGCGGCAGCGAGCACGCGAGGTCGAACGCGTCGCGCGCCTCGTGCAAGCGCGCGAGCGCGAACAGCGCCTTGCCCCGGAGGTAGTGGTAGGTCGCGTCGGTCGCCGACCGCGCGACGAGCAGGTCGGTCTCCGCGAGCGCCTCGGCGTGTCGGCCACCGGCGAGCAACGCCTTCGCGAGCACGACGTGCGCACCGATCGCGGCTCGGTCCGCGGCAACCGCACGGCTCGCGCATTCGATCGCGGAGGCGGGGTTGCCGAGCTCGAGATAGACGCGCGCGCGCGCGCCGAGCAGGGCGGCGTTGGCCTGGTCACCCGGGGCGACGGAGTCGTAGAGCGCGAGCGCGCCAGCGAAATCGCGACTCGCTTCGCGGCGCGATCCCTCGGGCTCGACGACGGTCCACCCGGGCCTGGCCGGCGCCGGCGGTCGCGGGGGTGGTCGTGGTGGTGATGATGACGCGGCCGTTGCGATGGCTTCCCGGATCCGTGCGCGTGCGGCCTCGAGCCCCGATAACGCGATGTCCTCGTAGGACGCGTGGGCGAGGGCGTCCTCGAAGTGTTCGATGGCCCGCGCGGTGTCGTCGAGCTCGAGCCAGCCGAGGCCCTCTTCGAGCTGTCTCCACGCGTGCAGTTCATCCGGTCGAGTGGGCTCGACCTCGGCGAGCCGCTGGAACGCATCGAAGGCCTCGTCGAGACTCTGGTAGCGCTTGTCCGGCTTGCGATGATGACACCGCGCGATCACCGCTCGAATCGCCCGATCGTCCACCCGGTAGTGGTCCTCGAGGAGCCGGCCGATCGCGTAGACCAGGGCCCGCGGGTCGCATCGCGGCCACGGCTTCTTCATCTCGGGTGCCAGATCGACCGTCCAGTGCTCGACGGGCTTGAATCCCACCCGCACGTGTCCGACGAGATCGATCAGGACGAACGGCCGCGCCAATCGAAATACGTCGACTTCCGGAATTGCACGCACGGCGGAGCGATAGAGATCGGCGAGCCGCGCACCGATGTTGGCGAGTCCGCTCGGCTCGAGATCTGCGGGGCTCTGCCAGTGCACGGCCGGATAGCGCAGCCGTAGATCGGAGTCGGCGATCGTCCTGACCGCGTCGAGCAGGGTGGGGTGCGGGGGCAGCTCAAGCCAGAGGTTCCGGAGGTGCGCGCCTCGCACCCCATCGGCCGGAAAGTATTCCGTCGTCGGGACCATCCGACCGTCGCGATCCGCGATCGCGCGCACGGCGCCGAACTCGCGGCTTCGGTCGCTCCAGCGATTCGCCGCCCACTTGCCCCGACCCATCCGGTCACCCTAGCGCGGATCTATGGTTTCACGAGGGCCATGGCCGTCAGCGCCCGGAGGATCTTCGCGTCCGCCGCGGTCTTGGCCTTCGCGTGCTTCCACTTCGGATAGGTCTCGCGCGCGTGCGCCGACGCGATCACCTCGCGCGCGACGGCGGCGAGCGCGAGGGCGTGGACGTCGGCGTCGACCTTGCCGGTGATCTTGAACTGGCCGAACGCCGCCGCGATCACCAGTCGATCGATCTCGCCGACCGCGGTCTCCAGTGCGGTATCGGCGAGCCACTTGCGCACCACGGCGTCGCGGGTCTCGCCGAGGTCGGGGAGCTTCATGCCCCAGTCCGCGAGCACGCCGGTGATGAACGCGCGCACGGTCTTGGGGCGCGGTTCGCGAAACCAGTCCTCGAGCGAGGCCAGCGCGTCGGCGCCGGCGTCGCTGCCGAACGGCGCGAAGTCGTCGGTGCAGTCGAAGAAGAACGCGTCGCCCTTGCACAACGCGACGAAGCTCGGGTGACTCGTCGCCTCGGCCGGACCCTCGTCGGGATCATCGAAGTAGAACCTCCCCTTCACCATCGTGCGATCCTATCGCGATCCACGCTGCTATGGTCGCGCGGTGACGAGCCTCGCGGATCTGCCGGAGGATGCCGCGCCCGATGTCCTGCTCCGCGCGGCCGAGACGCTCGCCTCTCCCCCGACGAACCTTCCGATCGCCGAGCCCGCGTGGGTCGCGCTACCAACGCGTCGGCTGACGTCGCCCTCGCGCGACGAACGGCGGGCCGCGATCGCGCGCCTGATGGTGTGGGCCAAGGCCGGTGGCGCGACATGGGACGGGATCGAGCTCCGGGTCGACGCGAATGGCCACGGTGCGATCGTCGCGGGTCGGCCGCTCCTGGTCGGCGAGTCGATCCTGACCCTCCCGCGGGCGTTGATGATCGTCGACGACGAGGTCGCGGCGGCCACGCCGGATCCGGGGGACGCGCTCGCCGCGTGGTTGCCGCTCGCGTTGCGCGATCCGACGTCGCGCTGGCGTGCCTACCTCGACGCGTTGCCGGTGGAGCTCGCCGAGCTTCCGATGTTTCACCCGGCAGAGGATCTCGCGGCGATCGCGGGCACGAGTGCCTACACGATCGCGGCCGCGGCCAATCGCGACGTGCGGGACGCGTACGATCGGATGTCCTCCGAGCGTCGCGCTCGCGTCTCGCTGGCGGAGTTCGCGTGGGGCTGGGCGATCGTGAAGTCGCGGGCCTATCACGCGCCGGGAAGCTTCGAACACCGGATCGCGCTCCTTCCCGTCGTCGACATGTTCGACCACCGGCTCGGCGACACGACGTGGAGCTACGACCCGAACGACGGCAACTTCGTGGTTCACACGGAGCGCGCGTTCGCGATCGGCGACCCGGTACACTTCACCTACGGCGACCGGAGCAACACGCGGCTGTTCGTTCACTTCGGCTTCACGGTGCCGAACAATCCCGCCGACGAGGCCTGCCTGCGGTTCGAGCGCCCCGAGGATCCCATCACGCGGATCGCGGCGCACCTGTTGTGGAAGCTGCCGCTCGATGCGCCGGCGCTGATGCCGGTGTCATCCATCCTCGATCATCGGTTCGTGCGCGCGCTGTCGCTCGCGCGGCTTCACGCGGCCGGTCCGGTCGAGCGGGCCCGCGCGACCGAGGCGGGCCTGTCCGAGGAGGGCGATCTGCCGTGGCTCGGCGCCACGCTCGAGGCCGCCGCGCTCGCCGTGATGGCCCGCGCGGCGCGGCGTGCCATCGCCGAGCTCGAGACGCACGCGGCTCCCGCGCCGACCGATGCATGGGGCCGGACCTGCGCGATCGTGCGCGACGGCGAGCGCGCGGTCCTCGAGCAGATCTGCGAGCTCGCGCGGGTGGCGCCGGCGTATCTCGCGGGTCGCGATCGGGCGCACATCCTCGCGGCCGCCGCCGCGGTGCCGGCCGGAGCGAGACTGCTGCGCCAGTACCTCGAGGCCGTCGCCGACGAGGTGGCCGGACCCTGATTCGCGCGTGCGGGGTGTCCGTGCGATGATGGCCAGGCGTGCGTTGGATCGGGTGGGTTCTCGTGCTGGCCGCGTGCGGCGGCGTCGACACGTCGCCGGCGAAGTCCGTCGCGGTGAAGGCGCCCGCGCCGCCGGTGCCGGCGGGACCGTGTGGCACGTGGCGATTCGCGGTCGTCGCGGGCTCGTTCGAGGTCGCCGAGACCATCTCGCGCGCGGAGCTCGCGAAGCGCTGGAGTCAGGGCGCGATCGCGGCGTCGCCGGAGACCGAGGCCGCGATCGGGCCGCTGCTCGGCACGCGCAGGCCGGTGCCCGTGGCCGAACATCCGGCGTTCGACGCCGGCCACTGGGGCATCGTGCCGGTGCATCAGCTGTCGCCGGCATGGCGGGTGATCCCGGTCGACGGCCAGCATCCGCTCGACGGCGATGGCGGTCTGCTCGTCGCGCGCGTGTGCGGCAAGACCCCGACCGCGAACTTCGATCGCGCGCAGCTCACCACCGTCGTGATGAGCGGCACGACCGCGCTCACCGGGCAGACCTCCGAGCGCATCGATCGGTACGGGATCGAAGACACCATCAAGTATCTGAAGCCGTTCTTCACCAGCGCGGACCTCGATCACATCAGCAACGAGGTCGCGTTCGTCGAGCACTGCAAGCCGTGGACGGGGCAGGGGGCGACCGAGCTGAAGTTCTGCTCGCGCGACAGCTACATCGAGCTGCTCGCCGCGCTGCACGTCACGATCGTCGAGCTCACCGGCAGTCACCTCCTCGACTACGGGCACGCGTCGCTCGAGCGCACGCTCGACATGTACGAGAAGCGCGGCTGGGTCTGGTACGGCGGCGGCCGCACCCAGATCGAGGCGACCGCGCCCCGGCTGATCGAGGACCACGGCAATCGTCTGGCATTCGTCGGCTGCAACCACGTGAACTGGTGGATCGACCGGATCTTCGTCGGCAGCGGCGGCGCGAACTGCGACTACGCGCGCATGGTCTGGCAGATCCAGGACCTTCGTCGGCGCGGCTACACGGTGATCGCGTCGGTGCAACATCGCGAGCTCGTGACGCACAAGCCCGACTGGGATCTCGTCGCCGATCTGCGCAAGCTCGCCGAGGCCGGCGCCACCTTCGTCGAAGGCAGCCAGGCGCACACCGCGCACCCGTGGGACGTGCACCACGGCGCGTTCGTGCACTACGGGCCGGGCAACACGCTGTTCGCGCAGCATCCCGAGAACCAGCGCGACGCCGTGGTCGACAAGCTCTACGTCTACGCCGGTCGCCTGCTCACCGTCGCGCAGCTGCTCGTGCGCAGCGAGCACGGCCAGGCGCGCACGATGACCGCGGACGAGCGCGCGCGCTTCATGGCGCAGATGACGGCCGCCGAGGCCGGCATCGCGCCGGCCGATCCGTGGGCTCCCACGGCGATCCCACCCGAGACACGCGAGCGCCCGGATTCACTGGTCGCGCGCGGCAAGAGCCAGAAGATCGCGATCACGATGCCGCGCGACTTCGCGGCGGGCACGACGTACCCACTGATCGTCGATCTCGACGACAGCGCGACCGACGATGCCGGCTTCGTCGTCCACCGGACGGCGGATATCACCGGCAAATGGCGCATCGCCACCGGCGACGAGATCGCGGCGTTCATGACGGCGAAGTATCAGGTCGATCCACAGCGCGTCCGGGTCACCGACGATCCCGCGATGGGCCGCGTCGCCGTGGTGGTCAAGCGGCTCGAGCCGATCGTCGTCGCGGCGAAACCACCCGAGCCGGCGTTCGCGAAGCCGGTGGCGGGCCTCCGCTGGGTCCGGCACCGCCACCACCACGAGCTCGACTTCCAGATCGACGCCGACGGCAACCGCGTGGCACCATCACCGAAGTAGTGCGGCACCTGGTCACCGTCAGCCTGCTCGTCACGATCGCGTGCGGGAGCAAGTCGGCACATCCACCCGGCGATGCCGCGGGCGGCGACGCCGCCTCTCACGCAAACGACGCCGTCACCCTCGACGCCCTGGTCGATGGCAAGGGCGCGGACGCCGCGGTGACGACCGACGCGTTCCCGGCCGTCCTCGACCTGCGGATCGACTGCCACAACACCTGCACGCTCGTCGCGACGCCGGCTTCGATCGACGTCGCGGCCGGCACCGGCTTCGAGGTCAACTGGATCAACGTCGGTGATACCGGGTGCGACGTCGCCAAGATCGATCAGTTCAATCAGGTCCCGATCGTCCTCGGGCTCGAGCCGGGCACGAGCTATCACGATCCGGTGCACACCTGGTGCGGTGCGATCTTCACCGGGACGTTCGAGTTCCGCGTCGACATCTGCACGGTGCCCTCGTACATCCCGGTGAACTGCGGGGCCACGGTCCACTGACTCAGCGCGCGATCGGTCGGCTCGGGTCCGTGATCCACCCGCTCCAGCTGCCGGGGTACAGCTTCGCGCGCACGCCCGCGAGCTCGAGCGCGAGCACGTCGTGTGCCGCGGTCACGCCGGAGCCGCAGTAGACCGCGACATCGGCGCCCGCGACCGCGCCGACCTGCGCGTAGGTCGCGACGAGCTCGGCCGCCGCGCGAAACCGGCCGTCGGCCTCGAGGTTCGCGGTCGTCGGCACGTTGACCGCACCCGGGATGTGACCGGCGACCGGATCGACCGGCTCGACGTCGCCGCGATATCGCTCCGGCGCGCGCGCGTCGATCAGCACGCCGACCGCGGGGACGTCCGGCGCGTCGACGATCGGCATGCCACCCGCGGCCGCCGCGAACGTCCCCGGTTCGACCGCGCCCGCGTCGCCGGTCGCGACCGGCTGACCGGCCGCCTGCCAGGCGGCCCAGCCGCCATCGAGCACGCGAACGTTCGCGTGTCCGAAGTAGCGCAGCAGCCACCACGCGCGACCCGCCGCGCGTGCGCCCCAGTCGTCGTAGACCGCGACCGGACGAGCGGCCGACACGCCAGCGCGCTGCATCGCGTGCGCGAACGTCGCCGCGTCGGGCAGGGGATGCCGCCCCCCAACACCCGGAGGCGCGGCGAGCGCGGTGTCGAGATCGACGTAGACCGCGCCGGGCACGTGGCCGGTCGCGAACTCCGCGGGCCCCGGCGGACCACCGAGCTTGTAGCGCACGTCGAGGATCGTGAATGTGGCGCGCGAGGCCGCGAGCTCGGCGACCGAGATCAGGGGAGATGTCACGGCGGGAACTTCCACTCCGGGTGATACGTGTTGGCGAGCAGGTACGAGTTGGGAAACTGGTCGTTCGACGCGAACTCGCCATCGCGCGCGGTCTTCGCCCGCGGCGTCAGGATGAGGTCGGTCTCCTTGATGCCCTCGAAGAAGTGGGTCTGCCACTTGTACGTGACCTTCTCGAGCGCGATCGCCTCGGTCTTCTTGATCGCCTTCGCGCTGCGAAACGTCCGCGTCGCCGCGGTCGGTGCGATCGTGAACTGATCGCCCGTGATGGCGAACGTGCCGCGCTCGTCGATCAACATGTACTCGTCCGAGCGGTAGGCGCCACCCCAGCTCTCGCTGTGATAGCGATACGTCCCGTCGGTGCCGAACACGTACTGCCGTCGCACCGTCGGCGTTCCGTCGTTGGGCTGCCCGGCGACGCTCGTGCCCCACGCACCGGAGATCGGGAGCGGTCCGGACGTCGGTGCTGGCCTCGATTCGGGCGCGGGTGCCGGGGCCGCCTTCGCGACCGTCATCGAGTCGAGCACGCCCGTGATGGTCGGCTCGCAGTGGGTCATCGCCGCGTCCCCGCTCGCGGCGACGAACACGCTGCCGAGCATCGACGGCGGCAGGACCACGTAGATCCTGCCAGCGAGCACGTGCTTCTCGCGATCGGTGATCGTCGCGCCGATCGCCTTGAACGGCAGCCCCGCGCGGGTCGTCCCGATCCCGGTGCCGACCGGCTTCACGTTCGCCGTCGTGTACTCCGCGAGCAGCGTCTTCCATTCGGTCACGACCTCCTCGTCGACCGCGCCGCTGATCGCGCGTGGCGAGACCACCGTCATCACGCAGAACGTCGGTGGCGTGATCGCTTGATAGATCGCGTGGTCGGCGTTGACCTCGACGACCTTCCAGCCCGCCGGGGGCGTCAGGTTCCATCCGCCCGCCGTCTCGGCGTGCGCGCTCGCGGTCAGCCCTGCCAGCATCACCAGTGCGAGTTTCATGGGCCTAGTCTACGGCACACCCTGCAGGGTCGAGGTCGCGATCGTGATGCTCTTGGCGTTGGTGCCGACCGCGGTCCCCGCGTTGGTGACCGAGCCCTCCTTGACGCTGGTCCAGTGCCCGCCGGTGTTGCCGGCCATCGTGGTGTCGGCGATGGTCAACGTGCCGCCGAAGTTGTTGCTGGTGAAGAACAGCCCGCCGCCGAAGGCGTTCGCGCCGGCCGCGTTGTTGACGATCTTGTCGCCGCACAGGATCACGTTGACCGGGTTGGTCGGGGTCGACGCGCCGTCGCTGTAGACCGCGCCCCCGTTGCCACCGGAGCCGATCTCGTTCTGCCCGTTGTTGATCGCGCTGCACTGGTTCGGATCGTTGTTGTTCGCGTCGTGGCCGGTCGCGGTGTTGGACTCGACCACGCTGTTGTAGACGTCGAGCTCCGAGAACAGACATCCGATCGCGGCGCCGTTGCTCGCGGCGTTGCCGCGGAACGTGCTGCCGACGACGAGCACGCCGTGCTTGCTACCCAGCATGCGGATCGCGCCGCCGCCGACATCGGGGCCGGTCGGCGCCGCCGCGTTGTCGACGAACAGCGAGTCGATCACCGTGAGGTTGCCGTCGCGCATGTAGATCGCGCCGCCCTCGCCATCGTTGAAGCCCTGCGAGCACGGCGCCGGCGCGGTCGGGATCGGCATCGAGCCGGCCACCTTGCCGTGCGTGAACGTGAGGTGCTGCACGGTCACCCGGGTCTCGAGCGCCTGGAAGTTCGCGCTGTCGAACCGGAGGATCCCGACGGCGTGCTGGCCGTCGAGCGTGATCTTGCCGCCGCCGTCGAGCACGGTGTCCTTGGTCGTCGGCAGGTGCAGCGTCGAGGTCACCGCGATCGTCGTCGGCGCATCGCCGCACGCGAACGTGATGATGCCGCCGGCGCTGACCGCGGCGTCGAGCGCCGCGAACGTACAGCTCGCCGCCGTGCCGGTCCCGACGACCGCGGTGGGGTGCGACGTGTCGACCGGCATCCCGCCGCTCGGCACCCCGGCCGCACACGCGCCGTCCGGGTTGGCGTTGTTCGAGTCCGAGGCTGGTGTCGAGTCCGACGCTGGCGGCGCGTCGCCGGGGTCACCCGGCCGGGCTCCTCCGCCGCCGCCACAGCCACCGATCAAGATCGCCGCGAACACCGATCGCTCGAGTGCCTGCATGCAGGGAGCATCGCATGTGGCCGATGCGTCACCGCGCGCCGAGCGACGTCGACACAACCAAGCGGATGTAGGAGCCGCGCTTACGCGAGCAACGTCGCCGAGTTGGCCGCCTCGACCGAGGCACACCAGATGCACTGGTGGTCGCCATGCACGCGATTCGCACCACCGCCGAGATCAAGAGCGAGGACCTGGCCGGCCTCCTGGCCACGAGTGCGGGTGCGGATCGCGTCACGACGCGGATGCCGGCGGTCACGCTCGAGCAGCTGCTCACCGTCGAGACGGCGCCGCCGACGCCACCGTACGGGTACGAGGTCCCGGTGATCCCGGCCGCCACCGGTACCAGCCTGGAGGAGCCGCCCTACCGCCGGATCGTCGTGATCGCGGTCAGCGCGGCGGTGACCTTGATCAGCGTGCTCGGCATCGCCACCGTGATCTGATCCGGCGGTGAGCAGATCGCGATCGTGGTCGATATCGCCGCGGTCACGCTGCCGGCCGGCTATCGCGTGCGCGTCATCTCGATCTGATCACTGCTGAAACTGGATCCACGCCGCGTCGAAGCGTTTCGCGCGGAGGTCGGCCTTGCGGATCCAGAAGTAGAGTCGACCCTCGCCCCAGTTCGTCCCCGCGGCGGCGTCGGTATCGATCTGGAGGAGCAGTCGATATGTCGTTGCCTCCTTCTCGAGCGCGGCGATCGGCGTGCCGTCGATCTGGGCGAGCTTGCCGGCGCGCGCGTACGCGATGCGACGCGGCATGTCTCCCTGCAGCGCATCGGGGTGACCGAACATCCGGTGGCACGGGGCGGGGCCGGCAGGCGACAGCGCGGTGAGCTCGCCGTACACGCGCTCGAGGTAGCGATTGGTCTCCGCCGCGGTCGCCCCGATCGCGCGAAAGCTCGTCGTGCGCGAGAAGGGCAGCGTGATCTCGATCGTTGGCTCGAGGCCGTGCGCGGCGAACTCGACCGTCATGTGCTCGTGCGCAGGCACCAGCCCCTTCGGCGGCTTGGCCTTCGCGAGCGCGCGCCCCGGCTCGGTGTAGAGCACGCGGAACTGCGACGCGGACTCGGGTGCCATTCCCCAATCCGCGCCGATCGCATCCCAGAAGAACGAGAGCAGCCCGGCCCTCGGGAGCGTCTTGTCGAGCGGCGCGACCTCCGCGAGATCGATCTGCGCGATGAACGACAGCGGGTGGGTAGCGCCGAGCGGCCACGGCTGATCCTTCGGCAGGTCCGGCCGACCGCCGATGCGCGATGTTCCGACGCGCCCGGCGCCGGCGCGGAGCGTCAGCCGGATCGAGTCCTCGCAGCTCGCCTCGATCTCGGCGCCGATGCGCGCGAGCTTGGCCGACGCGATCAGCTCGGTCAGCCCGGCGCGCTGGGTGCGCGAGGTTCGCGGCGGCGCCTTGCCGCCGGTGCGCGCCTTCGCGAGCTGCTTGGCAAGCGCGGCGATCGCGCTCGTCTGGTCGCGGCCCTTCGCGTTTGCCGCGGTCGCCCAGCGGATGGCCTCCGCGAGCGCCGCAGCCGTGGGTGGCGCCGGCGCCTTTGGCTGGGTCCACCGCGCACCGTCGCCTTTGCTGAAGAAGTAGACCAGGTTGACCATCGCATCGACGTCGCCGAGCTCGGCCGCGCGGAGGTACCAGGTGCGCGCGGCGTCGAAGTCCTCCGCGATGCCCTCGCCGCGGTAGTGCGCGTCGCCGAGCTTCACCGCGGATCGCGCGTCGCCCTGGGTCGCCCTGTCGCGGAGCTTGGCGAGCTTTGGGGGCAGGTCGGTGAGCTTGGGCACGTGGTCCATGTAGCATCGCGCGGTGGACAGCGCGCTATCGCAGATCTGCGCCGTCGATCAGGCCCTCCCGGCACAGTCGATCGCCGAGCTCCGGGCCGAGATCATCCGGGCCCACGCCCGCCGGCCGAACGTCCGCGACGGGGGCACCTACTGGTACGGGCTCGATGCGCCGGCTCGACTGCTGTTCGAGGAGGTCATCCAGGATCTCCGACCGCTCGTGCCCCGAAGCGCCGAGTTCGTCGGCGCGGAGTGGTGGTTCCGCGCGTCGACGACCGACACTGGATTTCCATTTCACTTCGACCGCGACGAGGGCATCCGGAGCTCGATCATCTCGCCGGACCTGGCCTCGATCCTCTACCTCGGCAATGCAGGCGGCCCGACCGTGATCCTCGACTCGACCCCGGCGCGGGCCGCGGCTCCCAGAGCGGCGCTCGGGGTGCACCCGCGGCCCGGGCGCTTCGTCATGTTTCCGGGTGCGCTCCTCCACGGCGTGTTGCCCGGACCGCCGGGCCGCTGGCCGCGCGTCACGCTGCTGGTCAACTGGTGGCGCTCGGTGCCGCGGCTCGAGCGCGCGACCGAGCAGGCCGGTCGCGCACGCGCCACCCATCGGCGTCGCGTCGCGCGGGGCAATCCGCCGGCCGCCGCACTCGAGGCGATCGATCCGGCCCGGCTGCTCGCCAAGGCGGCGTGGCGCGACGTGATCGCCAAGCAGATCGACGGGTGATGACGTTCGCGCTTCCACATGTCCTCCGGCTCGGTGGGTTCGCGATGGTCCTGCGCGGCGGCCACCGCTCGAGCCAGCCCGCGAGGACAGTCCTGCCCTCGACGGTTACGAGGCCCTGGGCGCCTTCGACACCACGGGCGAGCTGGTCTTCGGCCAGCGGCTCGATTGCCGCGATCTCCCGGCGACGATCCTCGGCGTGACGCCGGTATTCGTACTGGACCGCAGCTCGCCGACCTCGATCCGGACGGCGCTCGGCGATCCGCGAAATACCTAGGGGAGCTTGCAGCCCATGCGGGTCGCGGGCTCCGCGATCGCGGCGAGCCCATCGGTGCACATCTTCTCGGTCTTCTCGATCCCGTCGTACGCCTCGAACAGGTTCTTCCGGATCGGCGTCGTCATCTTGTCGCAGCTCGCGAACGCCATGACCGCCGCCTGGAACCTCTTGCACGCGGCGGGGAGCGGGCCGGTGGGCGCCTCGGGTGCCGCGTCGGGTGCGGGGTTCGCCGCGAGCGTCTTCGCGCTGCAGTCCTCGTAGCGCTTCCCGATCGCGGCGATCCGGTCTCCCTGGGTCGCGGTCGGTGGCGGGGTTGCAGGCGTCACCTTGCCGGAGGCCTCGGTCGTGTACTTCACCATCGCGGTGTTGACGGTCTCGACGCACGCGCGATCGCGACACGCGCACATCTGGTCCGTGAACCCGGTCATCGCCGCGAGCATGACCTCGTGCTCGTCGGGTGCCGCCGGCGTCGGTGCTGGCGTCGGCGTCGGGTCGGGCACCTTGTCAACGGCCTTGTCGCCACACGCCGCGACGAGGATCAGGGCGATCGCGCTGCGCGTGAGCATCGTCCACGAGTACCACGGTCCCGGGGAGGCACATCCGGGGAGATAGGCTACGGTCACCCGGATGTTCGATCGAGCGCGCAAGCGCGTGCCGGAGCTGTTGCGCCTCGCGAAGTGGCACGCGAGCGACGTCGCGTGGTTCGCGAACTGGCGCGCGATCCGCGCCGCCGCGACCCCGTGGGCACGGCAAGCCTACGAGGCCGCGCGCGCGAAGCTGGTGCCGGCGAAGGCGCCGCGCGACGTCGTCGTCGATCGCACCGCGCTCGACGCGTGGTTGCACGATGCCGCCCCGCCGGGCGTGCCGTTCGATGTCGCGATCCTCGATGGCGCTGCGCTGCGCGCGCGGTTCGGCGACGGACCCGACGTGCGCCGCAGCCTCCACATGCACGGCAAGCTGCGCATGACCCACCGCGATATCCCGAGTCAGTCGGTCGTCGTGCTCGCGCTGTTCAGCGACGTCGCTGCCGACTACTTCGTCGAGAGCATGGCGGCGGACGTCGCGAAGCGCGCGAACGATCGCTACGGCGAGGGCGTCGCGTTCGCCGATTCACAGGCGAGCGTGCCGGTCCTCTTGAAGGAGGTCGCGACGGCCGCGGGCCTCGGCACGATCGGCAACAACGCGCTGTTCTTCTCGCGGCGGTTTGGCTTCAACTGCAAGCTCAACGTCATCTTCGTGAACGCGGCGATCGATCGCTACGACGTCGCGCCGACGAGCGAGGCGTGGAAGCTCCCCGACTGCACCACGTGCAACCTGTGCGTCGAGGCGTGTCCGGTCGGCGCGTTCGACGACTACATGATCACGAAGACCGAGTCGTGCGACCGCCTGATCGCGGGCGACTTCTTCGGCCCTCGGCGCGATCACATGTGCCGGGCGTGCATCACGCGCTGCCCGGTCTCGAACGACGTGCTGAAGCTGCGCCGCAGCGAGGGCGTGCCGAAGCGACTGTTCTGGGACAACGAGGCGCAGATGGCGCTGGTCGCCGATCTGTTCATGTACCGACCGGCGTTCGTGGTCTGGCTGATCCAGCGCTTCTATTACGGCTCGGAGATGCCGGGGCGCGACGTCGACAAGAAGAAGGGCTACACCGACAGCCTGACCGCCGCGATGGCCGTGACGACGAGCGACCAGACCCGCGATGGCTGGCGGCTCACAGCGACGAAGCGCAAGCGGTGACCGATCCGGTCCGAGCGTGGGCGCGGCGGAGCGTCGAGATCCGACGCGAATTCGCGGCGATCACCGACGTCGATCCTCGGTGGTGGGTGCTCGCGGCGGGCATCGCGTTTGCCGAGGTGTGGGCGCCGCCGGAGCTCTATCTCGCGTCCGACGCCGAGGCGGACGCCGACACGTTCATGGGCCATCGCGCGCCCGCACCGCGCGCGCTCGTCGCCGATGCGATCCGGCGCGCGCATGCGGCCCGCACGGCGTTGCGCGAGCTCGACGGGCAGCTGCCGGAGCAACCGCTCGCGGTGACGATCGATCGCACCGGCGGCGGCGGGGCGCGACCGAACCGCCTCGAGGTCGCGGCCTTCGCGATCGGGCGGCACTGCGTGGTCGCGCGGCTCGACGATCCGACGCTCGCGACCCAGCTCGCCGGCGTGCTCGACGGCGCGAACCCGCCGCCGCATTCGCCGGGCGAGCCGCCGTTCGTCTGCGTGGCGATCGGTGAAGAGCCGGTCGCGACCGCGCGGCATGGCCACCGGCGCGCGTGGACCGGGCGGGGCGGCCCGTGGCTCGGTCTCGGTCGGGCGGGGGAGCTCGCGGTGGTGTCGACGTGTCACCTGATCGTCGATGGCTACGGCCATGCGCGCCTCGCCGCGCGGATCGCCGAGCTGACCGCGGAGGTCGCCGACGACGAGCGCGCGGGTCCGAGCGCACCGCCGCTCGCGCCGGTCGCCGACGCGGTGGCACTCGCCGTCGTGTGGCGCGCGCTGCCGTATCCGACACCGCGCGTGATCCCGCTCGCGTACGCCGCCGGCCGACTGCTCCATCGCCTCGCCGGCCGGCGCGACGCGCGGTTCTCGCCGACGCTCCAGATCCCCGTCGCGCGGGGCGCGAAGGACGATCCGCTGCGCCTGCATCGCCGCGTGGTCTCCGCGACGACGGCCGTGCAGTTCGATCGCGGCGAGCCCGAGCCGTTCGAGGTGTTCGAGGCCCGGTTGCGCGCGTCGATCTCGCGCGAGGCCGCCTCGGCAGGGCTGGTGTCGCGCCTGCTCGCCGCGGCGCGCGCCGTGCCGGTGCCGCTCGCGTGGAAGCGCCGCGGGATCGGCGCCAAGCGTCCCCCCTGGCTCGATCGCTTCGCCGAGGTGATCGGCGGTCGCGCGCTGCTGTCGCGGATCGCGATCGACGTTCCGGCGCCGCACCTGTGCGCGGTGTCGTCGCCGTCGCGCCTCGCGAGCGCCGACGATCCGTCCGGCGGCTGCGTGATCACGATCATCGACGACGGTACCCGCGGCACGATCACGCTGTGCGGCTCGGGCGCGACCGGCACGGTCACACAGGCCGGCGCGTTCCTCGACGAGCTCCTCGCGTCGGTGTGACAATGTGACGGTGACCGCGCGGCTGAAGATCGGGCTTCGCGTCGGGCTCGTCGCCGCGGTCGGCGTGCTCGTCTGGCTGTGCGTTCGCGAGATCGCGTGGGACGAGGTCGGCGCCGCGCTGCGCGACACGCGCGTGTGGCCGCTCGTCCCGGCCGTCGCGATCGCGTTCTGGATGCTGTGGTGTGCCGCGTTCGGCCTGCGGATCATGCTCGCGCCTCGCCACGCGGTGTCGACGCCGCGCCTGTTCCGCTACACGATCGTGGCGTACGCGGCCTCGGTGGTGACGCCGCTGCGTGCCGGCGAGCTGGTGCGGCTGTGGTTGCTCAAGCGGCGCGACGCGGTGCCGGTCGCCGAGGCCGCGGCCGCGGTCGTCGCGCAGAAGTTCATCGATGGCGTGACCATGATCGTGCTCGTCGCGCCGACGCCGCTGCTGGTACCCGGCCTGCCGGCGTGGGTCGGGCGCGCGATCTTGATCGGGGCGGGGATCGCGGTCGTCGGGTTCGTCGCGCTGTCTCTCGCGTACGACCGCGTCGCGGGGCGCGTCGAGGCGACCTGGCTGGTGCGCTTCGTCGCCGGCATGCACGTCGTGAAGAGCCCGCGCCGCCTCGCGCTGGTGATCGGGGCGCACCTCGCCGCCTGGATCGCCGACCTCGCGATGGTCGCGCTCGTGCTCTACGCCGTCGGCATCGATCTCCCGATCGCCTCGGGCCTCCTGATCCTGTTCACGCTGAACCTGACCATCATGGTGCCGACGCCCGCGAACCTCGGCTCGCTCCAGGTCGGGGTGTTCGCCGCCACGCGGCTCCTCGGCGTCGACGACGCGCGCGCGCTCGCCTTCGCCATCGTCTATCACGCGTGCCTGGTCGTGCCGATCCTCGTCGCCGGCTTCGCGCTCGAGCTCCCGATCATGCTCGGCCGCTCAGGCCAGCCCGCCGAGGACTAGCTGCGTGCCGCGCGCTTTCTCGTGCGCGAGCAGGAGCTGCTTCGCCGCCATGCCGCCGCCGTATCCGGTGAGCGACGCATCCGCGCCGATCACGCGATGGCACGGCACGATGATCGCGATCGGGTTGCGATGGTTCGCCGCGCCGACCGCACGGGCCGCGGTCGGCTGGCCGATCGCCTTCGCGATCGCCTGGTAGCTGCACGTCACGCCGAACGGGATCGCGCACAGCGCCTCCCACACCCGGCGCTGGAACTCGGTGCCCTCGAGCACGAGCGCGAGCTCGAAGGCGGTGCGCGTGCCGGCGAAGTATTCAGCGAGCTGCGTCGCGGCGCGGTCGAGGATCGCGGTGAGGCACGCCGCGCCGCTCGGTCGCGCGCTCGTGCTGCCGGGGAGATGGAGCCCGACCAGGGCGTCGCCACGCGACGCGAGGACGAGCGGCCCGAGCGGCGAGGGGACTTCATGGAGGTCGAGCATGACGCTAGCGGCGGCGGTACGAGACGCCGAGCCCGACCGAGAAGTAGTCGGCGCTGGTGCCTTCGACCTCGAGGAACAGGCCGAGCCGGTCGTGGTGGTGACCGTGATCGTAGTGGACCAGGTCGACCCCGACCAGCCAGCCAAAGCCGAGGCTGCCGCTCGCCCAGGACCCGGGGATGTCGAGCATCGGGTTGTTCTCGCACACCGCGGCCACGCAGTTCTTCTCGGTGCCCCGCGTGCTCTGGGTGTGCCAGCCGATCCACGGCGACACCCAGAACCCCTCGGTCTCGAACAGCGCCGAGGCGGCCATGTCGACCGGCACGACGGTGAACTGCTCGAGATCGTGGTTCACGAAGCTCGAGATGATGTAGCGCTCCCACGACACCACCATGCGAACGCCGAGCGACAGCCCCGGGCTCACCCGCGCGCCGCTCATCAACTGCAGCGCGCCGGCCTTTCCGGACTCCGGCGTGATGTCGAAGGTCTTGTCGTTCTTGAGCGACCGATCGTGCCAGACCCGGCCGGCGAGGCCGACCTGCATCGTGAATCGCGAGGTCTCGTCGTCGGGATCCGCACGCGCGACGCCGGTCAGCGCCAGCAGCAGCGCGAACGTGGCCCGCATCACGGGAGGTCGCACTTCGCGAGCGCGTCGAGCACCGCGCGGTTCGTGACCTGATGCGCGGCGACCGCGTCGGAGTCGACCAGCGTATCGGCAAACGTCCAGCCGGTCTTCCAGCACGCGCGCAGGCCGGTGTGATCGCCGTGCACGACGTGGACGGCGCCGAACCCGTAGACCAGCGCACCGATGACGAGCACGCTGATCACCCTGCGAACCCACGAGGTGCGCTTCGGTGGTGGCGCGGGTGGTGGCGCGACCGGCGCGGCGGCACGCGGCCGGGCCTTGCGTCGGCGGATCACGCGATGCGATCGGCAGACGCCGTCGACGTGGACCGTCCTCGCCTCGCAGATCGCGCAGCGTTTGAGGACGCCGACGACCTCCTCTTCATCAGCCATGTGCGCGCGAGGTTACCCCAGCGGCATGCGAACGGTGAACGTCGAACCGCGGCCGAGCTCGCTGCGCACCCCGATCGTCCCGCCCAGCATCTCGACGAGCCGGCGGGCGAGGGCGAGCCCCAGCCCGACGCCGCCGAACTCGCGCGACGACGAGCCATCGACCTGGTGGAACTCGTCGAACACGCGGTCGAGCTCGCTCGCAGGGATCCCGACGCCGGTGTCCTCGATCGCGATCTCGACCGCGCCTTCGATCGCGCGCGCACGGAGCGCGATCGAGCCGCCGTCGGCGGTGAACTTGATCGCGTTCGACACCAGGTTCAACACGATCTGGCTGAGCTTCGCGCGGTCGCTGTCGAGCGCGGGGAGGCTCGACTCGGCGTCGAGCTCGATCTGCAGCTGCTTGCCGCCGAGCAGCCACTGCGCCATCGAGGCCGCGCTCGTCAGCAGCTCCGCGACGTCGACCGGCTCGCGCTTGACCGCGACCTTGCCGGCGTCGTGGCTCGCGAGCTGGAGCAGGTCGTCGATCAGCGACAACAGGCGCGTCGCGCTGGCCTTCTGTTCGCCCATCGCCGTGCGCTGGCGCGTCGTCGCCTCGCCGTAGATCCCCTTCGAGACCAGGTCGCTGAGCCCCATGATGCCCATCAGCGGGGTGCGGAGCTCGTGCGTGATGTTCGCCATGAACTGCGCCTTCTCCTTGCTCGCCTCGATCAGCGCCACGGTCTTGGTCTCGAGCCGACGCTCGTTGTCCTTCAGCCGGCGCAGGATCCCGGCGACGTAGAACGTCGGCGCACCGATCACGAACGCGGTGAACAGGAACGCGGTCGTGAGGTACGTCGTGCTGCGTCCGGACCACTCGACCGGCGGCGGCAGGTGCGGGATCGTGCCGCGCGCGACGAGGATGCCCATCGCGACGTAGAGCGCCATCGCGAACCCGCCGATCAGGACCGTGCACGTCAGGTTGGTCAGCAGCGCGAGCACCATGATCTCGATCGTGTAGATCGCGAGCAGCGGGCTCGCGGTGTCGCCGGTCGCCCAGATCGCACCCGTCATCACGACCGCGTCCATCGCGACGTTGATCCCGCCGAGCTCGAGCGCGAGTCGATCCGTGCGCAAACCGATGAGCGCGAGCGTGTTCGTCGTCAGCTTGGCGCCGAGCAGCACCGCGAACACCGGGTGCCAGGGCAGGGCGTCGGTGGCGACCGCGAGCCACAGGAGGAGCGCGAAGCACACGGTCAGCGCGTAGCCGCTCACGATCCCGAGGCGCAGCGTCCGCGGATCGCGCAGGCGCGCGAGCTCGTCGAGCAGCGTCCGGATCAAGGGCCGCCGACCAGCGCGTTCACCCGAGACACGAGCAGGTCGAGATCGAACGGCTTGACGAGGAAGCCGTCGGCGAGCAGGCGGTGCGCGTGGGTCTCTGCCTGCTCGAGGCTGCGATACACCGCGCTCATCAGCACGACCGGCGTGAAGCGTCCGTGGTGCGTCAGCTTGATCTCCGAGCACACCTCGAAGCCGTCCTTGCGCGGCAGCAACACGTCGACGAGCGCGATGTCGGGCAGCTCGAGGTTGAACCGGTTGATGCCGTCGACCCCGTTGACCGCGACGGTGACGCGATAGCCGTGGGCCGTCAGATACTCCGACAACACAAGCGCGGTGAGGGCATCGTCTTCGACGATCAACACGTGCCTCCCGCCGCGATACGGGTGGTCGGCTGCGGAGTCGTCGGGTATGGGTGGGGTTAGCAGGCCCTCACGTTCGCATTCCAGGGCGACACCCTCAGGTATGCCTGGGTTAGCGAGCGAGCGATCGGTGCCCACGGTGGTCGGATGTGTGCTTGCACCGGATAGGGTCTCGTGACGCTGGCCCACACGCCCGGTTTGTAGTTTGCTTCGCGGCCATGTACCGGACCCTCCTCGCTGTCGCGCTGCTCGCGACCGGCTGCCACGACGCCGCGAAGCCCGAACCGGTCGCCCCGACTCCAACGCCCAAGACCGTCGAGCCGACCTCACCGGCCCCGGTCGCGCCGGTCCCGACCGCGCCGGTGCCGGACAAGGTGGAGGAGGCCAAGACGGCCAAGGCGTTCGACGACATCTACACCAAGGCGACGTGGGGGACCAACACGGGTGGCGTCGGCAACTCGGGGACCGGCTCGACCGAGCAGTCGACCGCCGTGTACCGCGCGGTGCTCCAGCAGTTCCTCGCCGATAACCATATCAAGTCGGTGGTCGACGCCGGCTGCGGTGACTGGGAGTTCTCGCACCTCATCAACTGGACCGGCATCAGCTACAAGGGCATCGACATCGTTCCGGCGGTCATCGCGCAGGACAAGGAGCGCTACAAGGCGGCGAACCTCGAGTTCAAGGTCGGCAACATCGTCGAGGACGATCTGCCCGCCGCGGATCTGCTGATCTCGAAGCACGTGCTCCAGCACCTGCCGAACGCCGACGTGCAGAAGTTCCTGAACAAGCAGCTGAAGAAGTACAAGTACGTGCTGCTCACGAACGGCGTCGACCCGACGACGATGAGCGCGACCAACGGCACCGACATCGAGCCCGGCGAGTACCGTCAGCTCGACGTCACCAGGCCGCCGTTCAACGTCGCGGGCACGAAGCTCGTGACCTACTGGGACGGCCACCACATGAGCCAGGTCGTCCTCATCGAGCGATGACCGACGACGAGCACGCCACGGCAAGAGCGCTGTACCAGGCCTATCTCGCGCGCGTGGTGGTGCTCGATCGGCATCGCCGGTTTGCGGACCGCGTCGTCGAGGCGACGTCCGGCTCCGGTCAGACTCCCGTCGAGCCGCTCGCCACGATGGGCAAGCACGGCGGGCCGCTTCGCTGCGACGTCTGCGGCAAGCCGATGATCCTCGAGGGCGGCGCGTTCGACGGTGTGCACGCAGACGAGGCCTGGCGTCGCAACCCGCAGCAGGGCTGGAAATCGTGGATGTCGGGTGGCCTGGTCGTGCAGATCGAATCCAATCGCACGCTCCGCATCTATCACGGCTATCCCGGGCGCTCGGGATGCGTCCAGAAGGCCGCCAAAGCCGACGCGGCGGATCGCGCCGAATTTCGCTCACGGTCCAACCCGACCGAGGTGTCGGCGAAGCTCGCGTTGATCCGCGCCTACTTGAAGGCCGAGCTCCCCGACCAGAGCTCCGACGCCGTCGTGAGTGACATCTACAAGTTACTGTTCGTGTACGACCCCGGACTCGGGATCAACTCGCTCGAGTGAAACGGCTCGCCGATCCGGGCGGAAAACGCGCATGCTCGGGGGGTGAGGTTCGCGATCATCTCCCTCTGCGCCCTCTGTGCCTGCGGATTCCACGGCGCGGCTCGTGGCTCCGACGCTGGCCCGACCGGATCGGAAGCAACCGTCGGCAACGACGGAGCCCCGATCGACACGCCGATCGGATCGGTCGATGCCGCGATCGATGCGTCGATCCCGATCGACGGCCCACCGTTCACGCTCGCGGGGAGCTGGCGGATCCCGTGTACCAGCCACATCGCGCAGGACTACTGCCCCGCGTCCGGCGTAACCCAGGCGACGACGATCGCCGGGACGTCGGCGCAGCACTACCATGTCACCGTCCGGATCCGCGGCGTGATGTCGAACAACACGTACCAGAATGGAACGTCCGCGGGCACCGGCTGGTACGCCGGCGGCTCGGCGATGATGTCGATCTACGACCAGCTCGCGGTGACGGTGTCGTCCCCGGCCGCGGTGTACTTCATCAACGAGGGTACAGACCGCAACTGCTGCACGCACGTGTTCGACTACACCGCGGGGTTCGACATCGATGGTGGAGCGACCGTCACGTTCGACGGCAAGACGGGCGATGCCTACATCTGGGAGAACAAGAACGGCCCGAACGGCGCCGCCCTCACGGTCGCCGGCGTCACCACGACGCCCGACCCGTACGACGGCGAGTTCGCGCAGATGGATCTCCTCACGATCGCGCCGCGTTAGTCATCGTGTGAGCTGAACGTCAGTTCGCGACGAATCTCTGACGCGCGCACGCATCGCGTTGCGTCGGGCGCGTGGTCTGTCCCTTGCTCTCACACCGTGGATGACCAACTTCACGCTGCTCGCGACGGCGCTGCTGGTAATCGGTGGCACCTCGTTCGCGCGCGCCGACCCGAGCGACGATGTCTCCGACGAGCTGACATCGCCGCCAGCCCCGACGCACTACCTCCAGCTCGCGGCTTTTGCCGGTGGTGTCGACCACACCGATGCCCGGCATGATCAATTCGACGTGTTCGCGGGCGGCGCCGTCGACGGCGGCTACGCCCTCGGCTACCACCACCTGTGGCTCCACGGGCGGCTCGCGACCGGGGCTGCCGGTCGCGACATCGGAGGCTATGGCGGCGAGATGATCCAGGCGCGCCTCGGCATCGAGGCCCGCGGCTGTGTCGTCAGCGTCGTGTGCGCGTTCGCCGGTGCCGACGTGGGCGTCACCCGGTATCAGATGGCCGACTACACGAATCCGATCATGCGCGTCGATCACACCGACGTCGGCGTGTTCGCGCGCGCCGGGCTCGATATCGGTTCGCGCTCCTTCCGCGTCCGCCCCGAGCTCGACCTCGGCCTCGATCAGCACGCGCGGAGCTCGGTCGCGCTCACGCTCGGCTTCGCGTACCTGTGGTGACATCGACGCGTGCGCGCGTGGACGTGAACCGAGGTACCGTCCGGCGCATGAAGACCACGACACTTATCTCGACCCTCATTCTCGGCGCGTCGCTGCTCGCTGGCAGCGCGCTCGCCGATTCGAAGTACAACCTCGTGCCGCAGGGCACCGCGAAGTTCACGCCCGTCGATCCGAAGAACCCGGCGCTCCAGATCTCGGTCATCGCCGGCGATCCGAAGACCGGCCCGGTCACGCTGTTCCTGAAGCTCGGCAAGGGGCCGGCCCCGATCCACTGGCACACCAGCGACTACTCGGCGGTCGTCGTCGAGGGCCAGACCAAGCACTGGCTGCCCGGCAAGGAAGCCGATGCGAAGGTCGGCGGTCCGGGCACCGCGTGGTTCCAGCCGGGTGGCAGCGCGAAGGACGCGCACGGCGACGAGTGCATCACCGACAGCTGCACGATCTTCCTGGTCATGCCGAAGAAGTTCGACATGACGGTCGTGCCGCCCGCGAAGGACGCCAAGCCGGCGACGCCGACGACGCCCGCGAAGAAGTAGACTCGCTCGCGATGACCGTGCTCGTCGCGCCGGAGACCTTGCGAGCGCGATGGGCGATGGCGATTCCTGCGGAGGAGCGCGCGTGCGTCGCCCAGATCGAGGCGATCGCGGCCAACTCGAAGGGCGTCATCTGGCGCCCGGTGCCTGGAACGTGGCTTGCGCCGAGGGGCTCGTGAAGCTGACCGCGCGGCCGTAGATCGCGGCAGCTAGCCGCGACGGAGGTCGTGCGCGAGCAGCCGATGGAACAGGTTCTCACCGGCCTCGCGCCGCACCGAGAGCCGTCCCGCGTTGTACGCGCGCGAACCGAGGCCACGCTGCACGCTCTGGCAGATCGCGTGGTCCTCGTCCTGGATGCGCTCGGACACGGCCATGCTCTGCCGGTTGCGCTCGAGGTCGCCGAGGTCGTCGAAGTAGAACTCGAAGATGACCTTCGTGCGGTCGACCGCGAGCGGGATCACGAGGTTGGTGTCGAGATAGCCCGCGTACCAGTTCAGCATCAGGTTCGGATAGACCCACCAGTACTGCGCTCGCCCGCTGCGCACCGACGCGACCATCGCGTCGCCACCGGTCGTGTCGATCGGGCTCGCCTGCAGGCACGCGCGCTCGACGTTCTCGATCGTGTACTCGGTGTAGTCGAGGATCGAGCTCAATCCGGCGTGGAGGTGCGGCACGTGATAGCCGCCGTCGAGATAGTTGTCGACGAAGACCTTCCAGTTGCAGGCGAGCGTGAACTCCCGGCGTTCGCAGAACGCGAGCGTGCCGAGGCCGAGCGGCGCGACGCGCTCGACCACGACCCCGAGGAACTCGGCGAGCGACTGCGCCGGCGCCGGGCCGAGGTGGACGAACACGAAGCTCTCCCAGCACGCCACCGCGACCGCGATCAAGCCGTTCGCGTCGCGGTCGAATGCCTCGACGCCGCCGAACTCGGGAACGCCGCGCAGCCGCCCGGCCAGGTCGTACGTCCAGCCGTGATACGGGCAGCGCAGTCGATCGACCTTGCCGCACGGCGCCGTCATCACCGCCGCGGCGTGATGGCGGCACACGTTGTAGAACGCGCGGAGCTCGCCGTCATCACCACGCACCACGACGATCGGCTCGCCCGCGAGCTCGGTGGTGACGAACGCACCGACCTCGGTGAGTTGCGCCGTGCGCGCCACCATCTGCCACGACCGACTCCACACCGTCGCGCGCTCGAGCTCGGCGATCCGCGGATCCGTGTACCAGCTCCCCGGGATCGTCGACGCGCGCGACAGTGGCGCGGTGTCGTCGAATGCAGCGAGGATCTCGGCGAGGGGCTTCACTGGAGTCGAGCCGCGGAGGTCGCGTCCACGACAGTACCAAACGTCGGTCTCGGGGTCACCGACGGAACATGCGTTGGAGGTAGTAGCCCGCGGCTGCGAGGCCGAGCGCCGCCGCGACGATCGCGATCGGCAGCCCGTAGGGCGGGTAGGCGACCGCGACCCCGCACGCGATGAACTGCGCGATCGTCGCGGCCTTGCCGATCGGCGCGGCGCGAAGGGCGCGCTTGCTGCGCTTCGCGAGGTACGCGATCGCGAGCGGGATCATCGCGATCTCGCGCGCGCCGATCAGCGCGACGAGCACCAGATCGTGCGTGTGCCACGCGATCGTCGCGATCACGATCGCGACAAAGATCTTGTCGACCAGCGGGTCGAGCCAGCCGCCGATCGCCGGTCGCGTGTGGCCCCGCTTCTGGAGGGCGCGCGCGACCGTGCCGTCGGCCGCGTCGGTCGCCGCCGCGAGCGCGATCAGCACCACCGCCCACGTCGTCTGTCCATACAGCTCGACGAGCCCGAGCGCGATCGGGAGCCGAGACAGCGTCAGCGCGTGCGCGAGCCACAGCATGTCATCCGGCGGATGATACGCCCAAGGCCGATTCCGGCCGGACCGGCGGCACCGCTCGTGGCACACTCGGCGCGAACATGGGCCGCCTCGAAGACATCATCGAGCGCAATCGCAACCCGAAGCGCAACCGCGAGCGGCTGACGGTGAGCATCGTGATGGGGTTGTTCGTGCTGCTGATCCTCGTCTTGATGGTGTTCACCGATCTCGGCGCACGCCCGGCGCCCACCGTGCCACCGCGCGTCCCGCACGCCGATCACATCTACCTCGGCTCGCCGCACCACCTGGCGAAGTAGTCAGCGCGCGGGGACGATCGCGAGCGCGACGCCCCAGGCACCACCGGCCTCGGTCATGCCATTCAGGTCGCCAGTCCCGACCAGCGTCGCGTCGAGGGCGCCGCTCGGTCCCGGCGCGGCCTGCGTGCGATACGCGATCTCGAGGTCCGTCCAGTTCCAGTGCGAGTCGCGATCGCCGAAGCTCGCGAGCGGCTGGTACCCGCTCGGCGGCACGTACGTGTTCCGACCGTTCTCGACGGTCCAGTCGGCACCGGTCGCGAACAGGACGAGGCTGTCCGCGACCGTCGTCGTCACACCATCGGAGTGCGCCACGGCCGGATCGCTGCTCACGCCAACGGTGTCGTTCACGTTCGACGCGCTGATCGGCGTCGTCGGATCGGTGCCGGCGATCGCGATCAGCGCGATCGCGGCGGAGGCGCTCGTCGACACTCCCTGTTGCACGTAGGTGCCTGCGTAGAAGTCCGGCTCGCCATCGGCGCGCTTCCACGCCACGAAGTAGGTCTGCGTGTCGGTCCCGAAGAAATGCTGCGCGAGCTCGGTGAACCCGGTACCGGGGAGCGGCCACAGGTTGTCGGCGCCGTTGTCGCAACTGCCGACGAACAGCACGAGGTCACCGTCGTGGACACCGCTCGTCGCGATCGAGTAGCCGGTGTAGGACATCCCGGGGGTGCCGTGGCCAGCGGTGCCACCCTCGCGATAGGCGGTCGCGAGCAGCCGCGGGACGAGCGAACCGCTTCCGCTACCGTCGCCATGAAACGGTGGGATCGAGATGCAGCCTGCCAGCGCGACCGACGCCAATGCGAGCAAGTTCGCCACGTGTCGGTAGCGTATCAGTGGTGCGACCGCTGAGGTGCGCGGTCGACGTCGGTGGGAGTGATCGGCGCGATCAGAACCCGAGATCCTGACAGCCGCCGTGTCCGGACTCCATGCGGCCCGAGTGAATCGGCTGCCGGCCGAGATCGCAGCCCCCCACCTGGAACGAGCACGTGTCCTGCTGCGGCCACGCGAGGTGCATGCCGGAGATCTGGCGGATCGGAAAGCTGCTGCTCGGATCGCTCAGGATCGCTTCGCCGAGCGAGTCGATGCGGCCGGTCGCGGGCTGCGTGCCGACGAGGCCGAAGCGCAGGGCCGACACCGTCAGGCCCAGTTGCACCGAGAAATCCTGGCCGCCCGTCGGCGGGATCGTATCGAACGACACCGAGTCGAGATCGCCGTCGCTCGTGCACAGCAGGTGGATCACGTTCCCCTCGATCCGGCAGTCGCACGGATCGACGCCATATGCGCTGCCGACGACCCTGTCGAACTCCACCTGTGTGGGCTCGACGACGGTGCACGCACCGAACAGGACACCCGCGAGCGCGATTGCGGTCTTCACTTCAAACCCTCCTCGGTGATCGCGACGTACACCATGATCGCGCGGCTCTGGTCGTACGCGTCGATCATGAGCCCGGCACCGAGCGGGATGCCGTGTGGCGACACCCCTGCGGCGAGCCGCTTCTCGACCGTGTTCCACATCGCATCGACGTCGATCGCGGCGATGCCGAGTGGAATGTGGACGTCCGCGGTGGCGCCGAGATAGCCGCGGCCGCCGAACGTGAACGACGAATCGGGGCCGTTGCGGTCCGCGCCGGCGATCGCGGTCGCGAACAGGCGCAGCCCGCCGAGCTGGGCGCCGACCCCGAAGCCAACATAGATGTCGGCCGCGATATGGAACGAGCCGTCGGCGCCGAGCGACGTGCCGCACGCGATCGCCGGGGCGACGTTGCCATCGAACACCGGCACGACGAAGTCGAGGCCGAGCCGGCCGGCGCCGAACGCGCCCGCGTCTGCGATCTCCGGCGAGATTCGTGCGCCCGCCGCCCACAACTTGCCCATGCCCGAGAACGGTTGGTCGCGCGAGCCTGCGGCGTGCGAGCCCCCGAAGCTCGCGTCGGCGAGTCCACCGATGTAGGCGAGGAGGGCGGGGATCGCCCAGCGGCGCGCGGTCGCGTCGTCGTCGGGGCCGTCGAGGATGGTGACGTCCCAGAGCACCTCACCACCCAAGATGCACCCCTTCGTGACGCCGACCTGGCTCTCGGTCTGGCGCTGCACCGGCCATGGAAGCGGCGGTCCGCCCGCGCGCGGGAAGCACGCGGATCCGGGCGGGCGTGGGACCAGCGCGACGCCGGTGCGCGGTGGCGCGCCGACGTAGGCGAGGAACATGGCGCCCGGCGCGTCCTTGTCGTCGTCGGGGAGCTTCGTCACCTTCCAGTCGCGCGGATCGCGGATATCGAAGCGCACACGCGTGTGGCCGATCGTGGTCTCGACGTGCGCGACGTGCGCCGCCGCCACCTTGGCGCGGACGTCGTGGATCGTCGCCGTCATCGTCGCGCCTGCGGTCGGATCCTTGAGCACGGCGGTCACGGATAGACAGCCGTAGCCCGGCACCTGCGTCTTGCCGGCGAGGGCGCCCTGTGCGTTCACGATGCACGTGAAGTCGGCGGGGCAGTTCGTCGTGGTCGGCGTGCCGAGGCTGGCCGGGAACTCCGGGCAGGTCTCGCCGAGGCCGGCGAAGGTCAGCGAGAACCGATCGGTAACGAGGAAGTCGGCCCTCGCGGTCATCTCGAGCTTCGGATCTTGGCCGGCTTCGAGCTCGAGATCGATGTTCAGCTGCTCGAGATGGATCGTGTCGGCGCGCGCCCCGCGCATGCCGACGAACATCAGCATCCCCGCCGTCATGACTGCCCGCAGGTACCGCATCTCGCCATCATACAAGGCGCGTAAGATCGCGCGATGGCATGGATCAAGGTTCCACTCGAGAATCACCCGATCTTTCGCGCTGCGCTTCCGAAAGATCTCCGCGTGACGACGATGCAGATGTTCGGAGGCGTCGCCGCGCTGGTCAACGGCCACATGTTCGCCGGGCTGTTCGGCCGCTCGACGGTGCTCTGGCTCGCGACCGAGGCAGATCGCGCCGAGGCGCTGGCGCTCGATGGCGCGGCGCCGTTCGATCCGATGGGCAACGGTCGCGTGTCGAGCGACAAGATCATGCTGCCCGAGGACTTGATGGACGATCCAGCGGAGCTGCGGCGGTGGATCGGGCGCGCGTTCGACGCCGCGGCGGTGCTGCCGAAGAAGGTCAAGAAGGCCGCGAAGAAGGCCGCGAAGTAGCCCGTGAAGAAGCCCGTGAAGAAGCCCGCGAAGAAGCCCGCGAAGAAGCGCACGCCGAGGCGCTGACTGCGGATCTCGCAGGCGGCCGCGGATCTCGCAGGCCGCTAGGTCCACCGCCACGCGCCGTAACGCAGCCACGACCACACGCGCCGCACCACGGACGGCGGTGGGACGAGCGCCAGGTTCGTCGACGAGGCCGCCGCGTCGTCCGTGCGCGGCGGCTCCGCGAGCGCCGCGCGCATCTCGGCGGCGTCCGCGTGGCGGCGAGCCGGATCGCGCGCCATCGCGCGCATCACGACCAGCTCGAGCGCCCGCGTCACGGTGGGGCGATGGGCGCGGAGCGGGTGGGGTGGGCCGGCGGCTGCGCGTTGCACGATCTCGACCATCGTGTCGCCCGGGAACGGCCGCACGCCGGCGAGCAGCTCGTACAAGATCACGCCGACGCTGTAGAGGTCGGCGCGCTCGTCGTAGGCCGCGCCGGCGAGCCGCTCGGGCGCGAGGTAGCTCGGCGAGCCAAAGCACGTGCCCCGGGCCGTGAGCGCCGCGTCGTCCTCCTGGCGTGCGAGGCCGAAATCGATCACCACGACGCGCCCATCGGCGTCGGCGACCATGACGTTCGCCGGCTTGAGGTCGCGGTGGAGCACACCCTGCTCGTGCGCGTGCGCGAGGGCGGCGAGGATGTCGCGCGCGATCCGGGTCGCACGCTCGGGTGACAGCGGGCCGTCGTCGCGCAGGATCGTCGCGAGGTCGCGGCCCTCGACGAGGTCCATCGCGAGGTACTGGTAGCGACCGAGCCGGCCGTGGTCGAGGATCCGGACGCATCCGCGGTGGTCGAGTTTCGCCAGGGTGTGGGCCTCGCGCTCGAAGCGCTGCGCGATCTGCAGATCGCTCGGCAGCCGCGTGGCGGCGCTACGAAACACCTTGAGCGCGACCTGCTTGCGCAGCTCGACGTGAAAGGCGCGATAGACCTCGCCCATGCCGCCACGGCCGATCAGCTCGATGATCTTGTAGCGATCGGCGAACACGAGTCCGGCTGGAAGCGTCGACATACCCTCGTGAGACGCAAGTCGCGTACCAGAGCTTCATCGCCGCTGGCGCCGCCGGTGCGAAGATTCGTTAAGACCGCGCGCCGAGACGACGGGCACATCTTCGTGTCCAATGGCGACCATGAGCGCTACCTCCTGGGTCGACCGCGTGATCCGGTGGCTCAGGTGGCCGATCGGGTTCGTCAGCCTGGTGTTCCTGCCGGGCGTGGTCTACGCGCTCTCGTTCGTCGCGCGGGATATCGGCAGTCGGCCCAACGCCATCGCGCCGCTCGCCATCGGGGCCGGAGCATTTCTCGCGATCTGGCTCGTCGTGTTGCGCCCGAGGACCTCGCTTCACTACGTCGTCACGCTGGAGCACGAGCTCACGCACACCCTGTTCGCCTTGCTCACGCTCCATCGTGTCCAGGGGCTTCGGGCGACGCTCACCAGCGGCGGTCATGTTCGCTACGAGGGCCGTGGGAACTGGCTGATCGCCATCGCGCCATTCGTGTTTCCGCTGTTCACGCTGCTCGTCCTTGTGCTCGCGATCTGGGTTCACAGTCCGCGCGCGATCTCCGGGCTGCTGGGCTTCACGCTCGCCTGGAACGTGGTCGCGAACTGGTCACCGAGGCACCGGCATCACGGAGATCACCGTGAAGCAGGTGGCATCTTCGCGTTCCTGTTCGTCACCTGCGCTAACCTGCTCGTGCTCGGGCTCGTCCTCGCGTACGCAACCCAGGCCCACTCGATCGCTGGCCATCTCGATCACGTTCGCGGCCCCACCAGCGCCTTCTTCGGCTGGCTCGTGAAACTCGTGAGTCCTGGCTGATCGAGCCCCGTCGGGCCAGATCGCCGTGCCGAAGTTTGATACGACGACGCGATGGCTGACTTCCCGATCGATCTCTCGAAGCTCAAACCCCTGAAGCTCGACCCGAAGCAGCCAGCGCTGACCGACGAGCAGCGCGAGGTGCTTCGCCACAACGTCGCGCTCTGCCGCGACGCGATCATCTTCTTCACCGGCCTGGCCGGCGCCAAGGGTCTCTCGGGTCATGCCGGGGGCGCCTACGACACCGTGCCGGAGGTCATGATCATCCGCGCGTTCATCGCGAATGGCGCGCCGATCGTGCCGATCTTCTTCGACGAAGCCGGTCACCGCGTCGCGACGCAGTACTTGCTCTCGGTGTTGAACGGCGCGATGCCGGCCGAGCGGTTGCTCCACTATCGCGAATACGATCAGGGCCTGCCGGGGCATCCCGAGAAGGGGCTCACCCCCGGGGTCGAGTTCAGCTCGGGTCGCCTCGGTCACATGTGGGCGTTCGTCAACGGCGTCGCGATGGCGAACCCCGGCAAGGCGGTCGTCATGCTCGGCAGCGACGGCAGCCAGATGGAAGGCGATAACTCCGAGGCCGCGCGTCTCTGCGTCGGCAAGCAGCTCAACGTCAAGGTCCTGATCGACGACAACAACGTCACGATCAGCGGCCATCCGCAGACCTACATGGTCGGCTATGACCTGACGCGCACGTTGAACGGCTACGGCCTCGCGTCCGAGACCACGATGGGCGAGGACCTCGACGCGCTGTACACCGCGCTGTGTCGCGCGTTCTCGAATGATCAGCCGCACGGCCTGGTCATCAAGCGCGAGATCGCGCCGGGCATCGTCGGAGCCGAGGGCAACCCGCATGCCCACGAGGTGTTGAAGGTCGACGTCTCGGTGAAGTACCTCGAGATGCACAAGGATCGCGCGGTCGATGGCTACGCCGCCGCGATCGCGATGCTGCAGGCCGCGAAACCCGAGAAGAGCCCGTTGACCTACAAGGGCTCGAGCGGCAGCGGCAACCTGCGCGATAACTTCGGCAAGATCATCAACTCGATCCTCGATGGCATGAGCGAAGCCGATCGGATCGCGAGCGTTCGCGTGTTCGACAACGATCTCGAAGGCTCGTGCGGCACGGTGCACATCCGCAAGGCACACCCCGAGGTGTTCGTGCAGGGCGGCATCATGGAGCGCGGCAACTTCAGCGCCGCCGCGGGCTTCGGGAGCACCAAGGGCAAGCAGGGCATGTTCTCGACGTTCTCCGCGTTCCTCGAGATGTGCATCAGCGAGATCACGATGAGCCGGCTGAACTACAGCAACGTGCTCGCGCACTTCAGTCACAGCGGCGTCGATGCGATGGCCGACAACACCTGCCACTTCGGCATCAACAGCATGTTCGCCGACGGTGGCCTTCAGCCGGGGCACGGCGCCGACACCACCCGCCTGTACTTCCCCGCAGACCAGTACCAGTTCGAGGCGTGCTTGAGGGCGATCTTCCCGCACGAGGGTCTCCGCTTTCTGTTCAGCAACCGCGCGCCGGTGCCGGACCTCCTCGATGACGCCGGCAAGTCGCTCTACAAGGATCAGCCGTTCGAGCCGGGCAAGGACTACGTCGTGCGCGAGGCCGGTGCGGGTGGCGGCTACGTCGTCGCCTTTGGCGAGTCCGTGTACCGCGCGCTCGACGCGATCATCACGCTCAACGAGCAGGGCGGCCCCGCGGCCGGCCTGATCAACAAGCCGACCCTGAACGTCGTCGATGCCGCGATGATGAAGAAGCTCGCGGCGGCGCCGTGGGTGCTCGTCGTCGAGGCGTACAACGTCAAGACGGGGCTCGGCAGCCGGTTCGGCAGCTACCTCCTGAAGGCTGGCTTCAAGGGGAACTTCGACCACATCGGCGTGCACAAGGAAGGCTCGGGCGGCCTGTGGCAGCAGATGGGCCACCAGGGTCTCGATCCGGCGGGGATCGCCGCGGCGATCCAGAAGCTGCGCTGATCACGCAGCGGCGGCCTCAGCGGCGGCCTCAGCGGCGGATCGATCCGTGCGGCGTGCCCTCGCCGTAGCCCGCGGCGGTCTGGACCCCGATCTCCACGCGCTCGTGGAACTCGCGGATCGTCCGGGTGCCCGCGTAGGTGAAGGCGGACTGCACGCCCGTGATCATCTCGACGAGGATCGCGCCGACGCTCTCCTGGCCCTCGCGGATGTAGATCCGCGAGCTCGAGATGCCCTCGCGGAAGAACCCCTTCTTCGCGCGCTCGAACGGATCGTGGTCGGCGTTGCGATCGCTGACCGCGCGGCCGCTCGCCATCCCGTAGTTCTCCTTGTAGAGGAGGCCCTCCTTGTCTTCCTTCACATCGCCGGGGCTCTCGTAGGTGCCGGCGAGCGCGGTGCCGATCATCACGCGCGCGGCTCCCGCGGCGAGGTAGAGCGCGACGTCGCGCGGATGCTTGACGCCACCGTCGGCCCACACGTGCTTGCCGCGCGCCTGCGCCTCGCGCGCGCAGACCAGCACCGACGTGAACGTCGGCCGCCCCGCGCCGGTCTGCATCCGCGTCGTGCACATCGCGCCCGGTCCGATGTTCACCTTGATGACATCCGCCCCCGCGTCGAGTAGCGCCTTGGTTCCCTCCGCCGTACACACGTTGCCGGCGATCACCGGAACGCGCCCGCGCACGACCTTGGTGACCGCGGCGATCGTCTCGAGCATCCGGCGCTGATGTCCGTGCGCGGTATCGAGGACGATCGCGGAGATCCCGATCTCGAGCAGCTGCGCCGCGATCTCGGGCGCCTGCGCCGAGATGCCCACCGCGGCCGCTACCATCAGCTCGCCCTTGGCGCCGAGCGCGGGACGCAATAGCTCGAGCCGCACCGCGTCGTTGCGGGTGATCACGCCGGCGAGGCGACCCGCGTCGTCGAGCACCGGCGCCGCCTTGACGCGCGCCTCGTCCATCTGGAGGAACGCATCGCGGTTCGCGATCCCGACGGGGAACGAGATCAATCGCGGCGACATCAGGAGCGACGCCAGCGTGTACTGGTCGCGGTCCCGTAGATCCGAGTGCGTGATGATCCCGAGCGGCCGCCGCTCGTCGTCGACGACGACCACGAGATCGTGGGAGCGCTTGCGGATGATGCCCTGGACGTCCCGCAGCGTCGCGCGCGGCGAGACCGAGAGCGGCGTGTCGTAGCGCGCGTCCGCCGCGTGGATGTGCTTGACGATGCGCTCGACGGTATCGAGCTCCATGTCCTGCGGCAGCACGCCGAGTCCACCGAACCGCGCCATCGTCTCGGCCATCCGCTTGCCGGTGACCGCGTTCATGTTCGCCGAGACGATCGGATGCGAACCGCCCGGGAAGTCGGGCGGCGAGAGGTCGGTGTCGAGGCGCGAGCCGCCGTCGAAGTACCCGGGATTGAGGAACACGTCGTCCGTCGAGAGCTCGAGCTGCTCGTCGTGATCGGGATGGAGGTAGCGCAAGCCGGAAAGCTACCTCATCGAAGCCGAGTATCCTCGTCACATGACCTCCGCTCGACTCGTCACCCTCATCACCCTCGTCTCGATCGTCGTGGCCGCTTGCGCCGGGTCCCCACGGCCGGCGCCGGCGCCGGAGCCCATTCCCGAGGCTCCGAAGTGCACCTCTGCAAAGCCCTCGCCGGATGCCGTGTGTGTGCAGGATTGCGGGCCGCCGGTCGCGCGCGAGCAGGATCCACCACCGATCTGGCAGTGGCTGTCGCCCGAGGATGCCGAGAACCGCAAGAAGTTCGGATGTCCGCGCTGTCTGCCTCCGGAGGCGCTGATCGCAACTCCGACCGGCGCGGTTCCGATCGGGTCCCTCGTCGCGGGCCGGCTCGTGTGGTCGACCGACGAGCGCGGGCAGCGGATCGCCGTACCGATCCTTCGCGTCGGGTCGACTCCCGCACCGCGGGATCACGCGCTCGTCGTGATCGATCTCGCGGATGGCCGCGAGGTCACCGCGTCGCCGGGCCACCCCACGGCGGATGCGCGCGCCCTCGGCACGCTGCTCGTCGGCGATTCGCTCGATGGTTCGCGGATCGTGGCGGTGCGATCGCGTCCGTTTGGCGAGCAGCGCACGTTCGATCTGTTGCCGGCGAGCGCCTCCCGCCAGTACTGGGTCGATGGAGTGCTGATGTCGAGCACGCTCCGGTGAGGTGGGTCGATCCCGATCCGAGCACGATCGCCGATCCGTACGTCGCCGCGCTGATCCGCGCGATCCAGGCTGCGCCGTCGCGGACGGATCCGATCGCGGCGCTCGCCGACAGCGTGCCGCTGCCGAACGAGATCGCGCTCCTCGTCGGTGCGTCCGCCTGGCACGACGCGTCGATCGCGATCGGCGAGATGTGGTTCACCCGCCCGACGCGCGTCACCGCGAAGCACCTGCGTGGGTCCTCGAAGGAGGCGCTCCAGCTCGGCATCCTCGCGAGCGGCGAGGCGGTGATCGCTCGACTGTCGAAGACCACGTGCACCGTCGTCGAGGTCGGTGGCGGCGAGCCGGAGCGTCGGCGGGGCTCGCTCGCGGTGTTCGTGCGCCACTGCGTGGCCTGGGCCCGCGAGCACGACCGGCCGACGCCGCTCGACCCGTTCCTGGAGCGGTAACTGGCGGTCGCTGTCGAGGATCCATCACGTGATCGCGAGCAAGTGCGCGAGATCGGGTCAGCACCCAACTGGACCCCGCCGTGCACAGGCAATGCGGGTGAGCCGCGCCTGCTTGATCTTCATCGTGTTCGTCGGTTGTGCCCGCCAGTACGTCACGGCGCGGCCCTCCTGGGTCTCGAGCGCCGAGCTCGGCTGTGGCGTCGCACCCCACGCTGCCCCCGCGGTCGGGTTTCGTCACCGCCGCAACCAGCTGGTCGCGGCGCTCGGCGCACCGCTGCATCGCAGCACCGACCTCATCACCTCGGTCGCGGCGGTCGAGCAGCGGATCGAGGGCCAGCTGGCGTACGGCGCCGACAAGGCGAGCGAGGACGAGGGCGTCGATGTCTTCGTCTGTCTCGCCGATCGCTGGCGCATGATCGGCGAGGCGCGCACCGACGACGACGGACACTTCGCGATCGTGCTCACCGGCGGCGCTCGGTTGCCGGTCGGGCTCCACCCGCTCTACGCGTCGGCGATCGCCGATCGCAGCGGCGTGGGCTTCCTCGGGTACATCGCCCCGACCGACGCCAGCGTGGCGATCGCCGACGTCGACGGGACGCTCTCGGCGTCGGAGAACGGCATCGTGCGATCGATCGTGCTGGGCTCGCCGCTCGCGGCGCAGCCGGGTGCATCGGACGCGTTCGGCACGCTCGCGAGCGCCGGCTACCAGGTCGTCTACCTGACCGCGCGCCCCCGCGGCACGACCGAGCTGACGCGGGGCTGGCTCGCCGAACATGGCTTCCCACCGGGACCGATCGTGATGGCGCCGGGCCTCACGCTGCCGGGCCGCATGACGCTCGCGCACAAGTCCGGCTCGCTCGATCGCCTGCGCGCGAGCGGCGTGCCGCTGACGATCGGGATCGGCAATCGCGCGACCGACGTGCTCGCCTACAGCCACGCCGGGCTCGCGGCGGAGCGGATCTTCATCAAGCAGTCGGAGTTTGCCACCGAGCTCGACCCGTACCTCAAGACCCGGCGCGCGACCGGGTTCGTGGCATACGCCGAGCTCGCCGGCCTCGTGACCGCATCGCGTCGCTGAGTTGCTGGAGATCACGCGGCGGCGCGAGAGACCACGGCAGACACGAGTGCGTCGACGAGGTCGAGCACGGACAGGCAGAAGTGGGAGTTCGTGCCGAACGAGTCGGTCACGAAGACGACCTCGTCGGCGAGCCTCAGCAAGGTCGACAGCGCCGCGTCGTCGGGCGCGGTCGTCGAGGCCAGCGCCGCGGTGCGGAGCGCGCGAAGGCGCGCGGGCGTGGTCGGCGAGGTCGACGGCTTGGCGAGCTCCGCTCGGAGGTCCTTCGCGGTGGCGACGGTCTTGGGGTGAACCCTCGCGTACGAATCGAGCTCGGCGGAGGCGGCGCGGGCCGCGGTCATCTCGCCGGCACCGAGGTAGATCGAGGCGACCGTCGACAGCTGGTTCGCGACCTCGTTCACCGACAGCCGACCGTCCGCAGCGCGAAGGTGCTCGAGGATCCGCGGAATCCGGTCGAATCGTCGCGAGCGGTCGACGATCGACAGCGCTTCCTCGAAGATCTCGACGCAAGCCTCCGGAAGTCGATCGGTGATCTCGAGCGCCCGATCCAGACACTCGACCGCGAACGCGTCCGGCAGGCGCGCCGTCGAAGCGAGGATCTCGGCGACCGCCTTGGGTGTCGGGCGGCCGCCGAGCTCCGCCTCGAGGCGGTGCATCCGCGCGTCCGCCGTCTCGACATCGCGGCCGACGCGACGGATCGGGGATGGCTTGTACTTGAAGCCGCGGATCGCATCGAGCCAACCGAGCTCGGGCTCGAGCAGCCGTGCGGCCTCCCGCAGGCGGTCGACCTTGTAGCGGCTCGGACGCGCGAGAGCCTCCAGGCGGTCGACGAGCCCGTCGTCGAATGGTTCGGTCGTGCGACCGGTGGTGGCGAGCTCGATGCGCATGGCGAAGGCGTCGAGCAGCCACGCGTGGATCGGGTCGCCGAGCTGGTCCGCCAGCGCCGCGCGGGCCGATTGATAGCGTGCGGTCGCCACGGCGGACGCGCCCACGTGGGCGTAGCCAACGGCAAACAGACAGTCGACGTACGCGTTCGTGATCGCGACGGCAGGCTCCATCGGCGAGCGCTTTCGCTTGATCGAGGCGATCCGCGTGGCGAGCTGGTCGAGCATCGCGATCTTCATGCGTCGAGCCGGATGTAACCACATGCGTGACCGATGGATCGTGCGAGAGTCGAGATCGTGACGTCCGCGGATCCACCTACCGTCCTCGAGCTCCGGACGAGCTTCCTCATCCCGTTCGTTCCGGTGACGGTCGTCGTGACCGTGGATGGTCGGGAGTACGTGGCGCGCTCGGGAACTCATCGGCTCGACGTGACGCCGGGTGACCACCACATCGAGATCTGGTATCGACACGGCATGTATGGCCGACGCGGAGAGGCCTCGATCACCATCACCATCGCCCCCGGGGAGCATCGGGTGCTGCGTTGGACGGGCTTCATGAAGGGCACCATCATCGATGGAGCGCCCCTGCCGACGGCGAGGGTGGTCGACCGCGCGCGCTGAGCAGCAGCTCTTCGCGGCTGCCCTCACTTCTTCGCGGGCTTGAGCTTCGCGATCGCGTCGTCGACGTCGCGCGCGAGACCCGGGCGCTTCTTCGGATCATGAAGTGCGGGTGCACCTTCTCGGGGCCGCCGGGATTCGCGCCGCCGCCGGTGATCTCGCCCACGATGGTCGCGCGCTTGAGGTTCTGGACGTCGTAGGCGAACTCTTCGGCACCGGAGAACGTGTCCTTGCTCGTCAACACGTACACCGGCTTCTTCGGATACCGCGTGCCGGAAACGTCGGGGTACGTCCAGAACTGCCGCGTCGAGTTGTCCGGACGCCAGTAGATGTCGTTGATGTGCTGCTCGTCGTCGGCCGCGAACAGGTAGCTGACGAGGAGCGCGACGCCCGCTGGATCGCCGCCACCGTTGAAGCGCATGTCGATGATCAGCGCGCCGGTGTCGGCGAGCAACGTCATCGCGGCGGCCGCGCGTGGGGCCGCCTCGGCCGCCGGAGCGAACTCGTCGAGGCGAAGGTAGCCGACGTTGCCATCGAGGCGTTCGGCCTTCACGTAGCCGGCGTTGCGGAACCTCATGACGTCGTGGAACCGCTCCATCTCGGCCGGCAGCGGCGCCGCGTCCGGATTGTGGTCTGGAATCACGTCGGGGTCGTAGACCACGCGCATGTGCCGGTCGTGACTGACGGCCTGGAGGTCCGTGGTCAGCGCCAGCGCGAACGCCTTCGCGCTCGTCATCGTGTACTTCTTCGCGGCGACCTGCTTGCGGATCTCCGCGTCGATCTTCACCGCGACGTCGGGAAACACGTAGTACTTCGTCAGCGCGGCGAGCGAGCCCTCGATCACCTTCGTGCGGGTCGCGGCGTCGATGACGAGATCGGGCTCCGGCCCAGGCTGCGCGACCGCGGGCTGGGCGGCGGCGAGTACGATCGGGAGCAAGAGGAAGAGGCGCATCGCCGCACGATACCGGTGATCGGGTCCGCACGAGGCAGGTGTGCTACGCCTGCCGGACCGATGTCCAAGCCGCGCGTCAGGTTCGCGCCATCGCCGACTGGCTATCTTCATATCGGTGGCGTTCGTACGGCCCTGTTCAATTGGTTGTGGGCGCGCAAGACCGGCGGCACGTTCGTGTTGAGGATCGAGGACACCGATCAGGAGCGCTCGACCGACGCGAGCCGCGCGGTGATCTTCGAGTCGATGAGGTGGCTCGGGCTCGACTGGGACGAGGGGCCGAGCGCGACGCCGGGTGCGCCGGATCTGGGAAGCCACGGTCCGTATTCGCAGATGCAGCGCCTCGGACTGTACGCGCGCTGGGCCGAGACGCTCGTCGCGCGCGGCAAGGCGTATCGCTGCTTCTGCACGAAGGAGGAGTTGGCCGCACAGCGCGTGGCGCACAAGGGCGCCGGCTTCAAGTATCCCGGGACGTGTCGCGACCGGCTCGATCAACCCGACCTGCCATACGTGATCCGGTTCAAGGCCGAGCGCAGCGGTGAGGTCACGTATGTCGACAAGGTATTCGGCGAGATCGTGACGCCGAATCTCGAGCTGCAGGACTTCGTGCTGGTGCGGTCGGATGGCATCCCGCTCTACAACTTCGGCGCGGTGGTCGACGACATGACGATGGCGATCACGCTCGTCGCGCGCGGGCGCGATCACATGATCAACACGCCGCCGCAGATCCAGCTGTACGAGGCGCTCGGTGCGCCGGTGCCGGAGTTCGCGCACCTCCCGATGATGAACGCGCCCAGCGGCGAGAAGCTCTCGAAGCGCCACGGTGCGGTGAGCACGACCGAGTATCGCGACGGCGGGTACTCGCCCGACGCGGTGCTCGACTACCTCGCTCGCTTCGGCTGGTCGTCGGGCGATCGCGAGGTCCGGATGTCGCGTGGCGAGCTCGTCGATGCCTTCGACTGGGCCCAGTGCGGACGAGGTGATGGACGGTTCGATCCGAAGAAGTTCCTCGCCATCGATCACGATCATCTCAAGTCGACCCGCCTGATGCCGGACGAGGACTACGCGCGCCGCGTGGTGCCGTTCCTCGCGGCGCGCGGTTTGCCGGACATCGCGGCGACCGAGGTGAACCGCGCGCTCCACACGATCCGCGACCGCGCGCAGACCTTCCTCCAAGCCGCGGACATGCTCGACCCGTTCTTTCGAGATCCGCCGGAGCTCGACGACGCGGCCGCGCGCAAGTTCCTCGTCGGCGACGCGATCTCGAGGCTTCGCGGGCTCCGCGCCGCGCTCGGTGAGGTCACCGATTGGACCGAAGCCGCGCTCGAGCAGCGCACCGTGGCCTGGCTCGCGAGCTCGGCGATCGAGCTCAAGGACATCGGCCAAGCACTGCGCGTGGCCTTGACCGGGCGCGCCGCGAGTCCGGGACTATTTCAGGTGCTCGCCGTGCTCGGGAAAGAGCGTTCGATCGCGCGGCTCACTCGTGCGGGTGGCTGAACGAGAGCGACCTCGCGGTCGCGGATCCTGCGGTATCGTGCGACCGCAAGGATGACCCTCCCGTACGTCCAGACCCCGCGACTCGGGTTCGCGGTCCAGCCCTACGGGCTCCTGATGCTCGCGGCGGTCGTCGCGAGCGTGCTCGCCGCGATCGCGCTCGGACGCAAGCGCGGTCTGTCGAGCGTCGATCTCGGCGTCCTGCTGCCGGTCGCGGCCGGCGCGGCGGTGATCGGCGCGCACGTGTTCGACATGGTCGCGTACCAGCTCGACGACGCGATCGCGCGACCGGAGCTGTGGTTTCGCGTGTTCGACGGCGTGTCGTTGTTCGGCGCGATCGCCGGCGTCGCGTGCGCGACGTGGCTCGTCGGGTTCGCGCGACGGCTCGAGCTCGGCGTGGTGGCCGACGTGATGGCGGTCGCGATGCTGATCGCGATGACGATCGGGCGTGTCGGGTGTGCGCTGGTCCACGATCACCTTGGCGGGCCGACGAGCTCACCGTTCGGCGTCGAGTTTCCGGCGACGGCGCTGAAGTACACCAGGGTGCACGTCCCGCACGGCGTCGTCGTGCTGCGGATCCACGATGTCGGGCTCGAGGAGCTGCTCGTGCTGTTGCCGATCCTCGGGGTGTGCCTCGTGCTCGTCGGGCGCAAGCCGCGCGCGGGCACCGTCGCGGTGGTCGCGGCGCTCGCCTATGCGGTCGCACGCTTCGCGCTCGACTTCCTGCGCTCGCCGGCGACCGAGCCGCCCAGCGCCCTCGGCCTCACGGTCGGGCAGTGGAGCTGCATCGGGCTGGCGATCTTCGCAGCCCTCGGCCTCAAGAAGGTCGCGCGCTGAGTACAGGCGTCAGCCCGGAATGCGGCGCGAGATGATCGCGATCGCTTCGGAGCTGAGCTCGATATGGCCGTGCGCGATGTGAAGGATCACCGCGAGCACGCCGCCCTCGGTCATGACGATGGCCCGCACCTCGACGCCGTCCGCGGTGCGAGTCAGCGACGGCGGTGAGATGGTCGGATGCGGTTGCTTCGTCCACGCGAGCGGTCGCCCGGCGAGCGCGTGCGCATCGCGAACGACGTCGATGCCAGGTCGACCATCGCGCAGCATGAACAGCGTCGCGATCCGGGCGTCGAGCGTGCGCGGGTCGAGCTCCGGTGGGAACAGCGCCGCCACGCGCGGCGTGAGGTCGACGCACTCGGTGCGTTCGAGCACCGCGAGCTGGTCTTCCGTCATCGCGTGGCGCATGAGATCGCTGTAGCGAGGAACGAACTGATCGGAGCAGCCGACGATGCGGATCGCGCTGGTGGCGCGCCAGCTGATCGCCGGTCGAACCTCGACGACGCGACCGTCGATCCGGGAGAGCAGGAGCGACAGGTACACGGGGCGAGGGGTGTCGTCGAACATGCCACCGTCGGCGAAGTACAGGGGGAGGTCGTCGAGGGTGCCGACCTGGTTGATCCGGATCTCCGACGCGCTGGGGATCGGAAACGGCCCGACGGGCAACGTCGCGTTCAGCGCACGGGCGTGCGCGACGTAGCCGTCGTACAGCGACGTGACCGCCGCGTCCGACGGTGTGGCTCGCGCGGGCGTCTCGATCGTGATCGCGCTCGGAACCGTGCCCTGGCGATCGCCGCACGCGAGCATGGCGACGGTCGTCAACACAGCCGCGGGTCGAGACCACATGTGCAACAGCCTAGCGTGAACGTCATCGCCGACGGCGGGGCCGTGTACGGGGTAACGATGTGGGACGCCATCGAGTGGCTCATGTAATCTTCACGCAGCGCGGCAGCCGTGGCCGATACGCGGCGACGAGCTCGCGCTGAAAGACGCCGCTCAGCGTCAGCTCTTCGAGGTGGGCGAGACGATCGGCGTGGCGCGCGACGAGCTCGAGGATGTCGCGATGGCGGCCGTCGAAGCCAACTCCGATCCCGAGCTCGCGCATGCGCACGATCGCGGATGAGGTGAATAGCTGGACGAGGAAGGCGTCGGCGAACGTGGTGCTGTAGAGCCGCAGGCGCTCGAGCGCTGGAAACCGCTCGCAGAAGCCGGGTTCGATCGTCCCGCCCGAGAGGGAGAGCTCGGCCAGGCGTGGCAGCTCCGAGGTCGCGAACGGCTCGCCGTCGCGCTGCATGACGTACCCGAGCTCGCGCAGCGTCACCGAGCGCAGCGGCGGGACGGTCATGCGCCGCTCGATGCGCAGCACCTCGAGCTGCCCGCACAGCGGGACGAGGGGCTCGAGATCCGGCAGGCCCTCCTCGGGCTGGCTGCGCCACGGCGCCGGCTTCAGCGAGAGCTCGCGGAGTCGCGGTGGCGGATCGGCGACGATCGCGGTGGCGAACGCGGGCCCTAACCCGACGCCGATGCTCGCGACCCGCACGCGGCGCAGGATCGGCAGCGCGCGCATCCTGCGGTAGACCTCGTCGAGCTGGGGGCCGTGCAGCGTCGCGCGCAGGGCGACCGCGTCGGCGAACCCGGAGCGCCAGCGTTTGATCTCGATCGCGGGATCGATCAGGTCGGGGCGCGAGACGCGTGGGACGTGTGGCGCGAGTGCGCCGAACAGGCTGTCGTGATGGGTATCGAGCAGCGCGGCGAGCTTGCGGTCGAGGGCGCCACGGCGGGCGTTCGGTGCGTCCTCGGGCAGGTGCTCGAGGGCGAGCTGGGTGTTGATGAGGTCGCCGAGCGGGTCGCCGACCTGCTGCAGCGCGTCGGCGATCACGGCGAGCTCGTCCTCGGTCTCCTCGTTGATCTCGACGGGATGCCGAGCTCCGAACGCCGGTGCCGTCGGTGATCGCGGCATGCGTGGATCTCCATGATAGCCCGGCCTTGGCGGAGGCCGGCGTTCATCGTCGACGATCGCGGTGGTACGGTTCGGCATGCGTCGCTTCGAGAGCAAGGATCGGTTCTGGGAGATCCGTGTCGATGGCACGACGGTCCACACGCGCTCCGGCAAGATCGGCACGGATGGGAAGGCGAACGTCCCGAAGAAGCTCGCGTCGCGTGGGCGTGCCGACCAGGACGTCGACAAGCGAGCCGCGGATCAGCAGGCCAAAGGCTTCTCCGAGGTCACTCACCCGATCGCGGGCGAGCCGGCAAACCCTGCTCTCGAGCAGCAGATCATCGACGAGCCAACCGATGCCGGTCGCTGCCTCGTTTACGCGGACTGGCTGCAGGGGCAGGGACACCCACGCGGCGAGCTCGGCGTGTTGCAAGCGCGGCGCGCCGAGCGCCGCGACGACGCCACACTCGTGAAGGCCGAGCAGGCGATGTTCGACTCGCATCCCTCGCTGGCGCCGCAGCGCGTGATGGAGTCGGCGAAGCGCACGAAGCGAACCGATCACGATGGCGATCGCGCCGAGGTGACGTGGGAGAACGGGTTCATCGCGGCCGCTCGCCTGTCACGCCTGTCGGAGCGGTTGCCGTACACGGTGCGCGAGCTCGTGCGCGAGTTGCTCGGTCACCCTGCCGCGCGCTTCTTGCGCGAGCTGCGGATCGGCAGCCTCGGGCCTGACGAGCACGACTACGCCGACGTGATCGACGAGATCATTCGCGGTTGTCCGTCGACGCTGCGCACCCTGTCGCTCGTCGATCTGCCTCCCGGCACGGCCGAGCTCGTGTTCGCGAACCTCGCCGATGTCACGCCGCTCCTCGCCGCGACGCCACTCCTCGAGGAGCTGCTGCTGGCCGGCAATCAGGTCGTGGTGAGCGCGATCGCGCTGCCGAGGTTGCGTCGACTCGCGATCGCGACGAGCGACGAAGCCGTCCTCGGGGCGATCGCGACCGCCAGCCTCCCGGTGCTCGATTCGCTGCGGCTTTCGTCGGGCGACGCGGACCTGCCGCCGGCCGCGCTCGCGAAGCTGCTGTCGCCATCGTGGACCGTGCGACAACTCGCGATCACGCGCACCGCGAACACCGATCACCTGGTGCCACATCTCTTGCAGTCGCCGTTGCTGTCCAAGCTCGCACAGCTCGACCTGTCGCTCGGTACGCTCTCGGATGCCGGAGCAAACGTCTTGCTCGCAGCGGGTCGCAAGCTCGCCCATCTCGAGACGCTCGAGCTCGGGGGCAACACCTTGTCGGCGACGATGGCCGCCCGGCTCGAAGGCCTGTGCGCGAACGTGCGCACCGGCAACCAGCGCGCGATCACGACGGTGCCGATCAGCGAGAGCGATCTGCGCCGGATGTCACCCGATGCGGGTGCGCTTGCCAAGGGACGCACGCTCGCGGTCCCGAAGTTGTGGCCGACGCTCGGTCGCGACGAGGATACGTTCTGGGGAACCCACCGGGGCAGCGATCTCTACGAGGTCTACGTGCGCGTGCCATCTCTGGATAACGGCTGCAGCTGCCCGAGCGGCAAGCGACCGTGCAAGCACACGATCGGCCTCGCGATCCTCGTGGCGTCGGGGCACGCGTTCGAGACCCGCAAGGTTCCGAGCGGCCTGATGACTCGCGCGTCGTCGTCGCGGTATTATGGGGGTGGCGAATAGGCCGAGTGAACATCGCGTGAGGTCGCGACACGGCCGCACGAGGTCGGGGTCAGATGTCTGCATGCCACGTTCGAACCGGGTGACCGCGCTCGCCCTCGCGGCCACGATCAGCGGCTGCGCGTTCTCGCTCGACGGTCCCAAGCCAGACCGGAGGCGCTACGTGGAGCCGGCCTGCGACACGAGCAAGTCCCTCGTCACGCTCGATGGCGTGATGGCGACCGTGGCCGGCGTCATCGGGCTGTCCACCATCAAGGACTCCGGTGGAGCCGGAGCGATCGGCATCCTGACCGGGGCCACGTACCTGGTCTCCGCGCTGTACGGCAACAGCAAGGTGAACGCGTGCCGCGAAGAGCTCGCGGTCTACAACCATGAAGTCCAGGACCGTGCGGAAGAACAGCGCGCGAGTCGCCCCCGCGTGGAGGTCGCGCCGCTACCGCAGTCGACCGATCGCGTCGCCGCGTGTCACCGCATCGACCTCGCATATCAGGCATGTCACGTCGAGGTCGAGCTCGCGACCGCGGCGCCCGATGCGGCCAAGATCGAGGCCGCGCGCCAGCAGGCCGAGCTCGAAGCCAAGCAGCAGCGCGAGGCCGAGGCCGCCGAACAGGCCGCGCGACGCGAACCGACCGAGCCCGATCTGTCGCCGCCGGCCTCGGAGGTCGTCGCTGCTGCGGCAGTCGATCTTCCCGTGGTCCCGAGCTTTCCGATCCCCGCGGTCGAGTCCGGATTTCATCATCCCGCGGAGCTCCGCGCCAACGGTGCCGCGATCTTCGACACCACGGTCGCGGTGAAGGGCTACATCGTCGGGGTCTACGACTGCGTCGTGGCGAACGCGAAGTCCGGAGAGCCACGGGAATCGGTCCAGCACCGCATCGACACCAACCCCGCGCTCTGCGAGCGACCGAAGTTCTTCCTCGACTCGACGAGCACGGGGCAGATCGATCGCGCGTTGTGGGTCGTCGACGTTCCCGGCCCACCGACCAATGCGGAGCGAGAGCACCTGACCCCGGCAGCGCTCGCCGCCTGGCCCAAGGTGCCGAGCCTCACGCTCGGCGACTACGTCGTCGTCAGGGGGGCGTACAAGCGGGCCTCGCCTCTCGGCGAGCGCGACCCCGACGGATTGGTCGTGTTCTCGTCGATCGAGAAGGCCAAGCCCGGGCGTGCGGTCGCGAGCGCCCCGGTCGCGCCGCCCATCGATCCGGAGGTCGCGGTCGCGAGCGTGCCGCGCCGCGCGTACATCGCTCCCGAGCGCCGCGCCTCGTCGCTGGACTTCGCGACGCGCGCCGCGGTCGCGATGCGCAACCGGCAGTATGACGTCGCGGTCGACCTCTACACCCGGTCCACGACGGCCTGGCCGGGCAACCATCTCGCGTGGTTCGGGCTCGGCGAAAGCCATGGCGCGCGTGCCGACTGGGGAAAGGCGGCCGCGGCCTACCAGCGTGCCGCGAACCTTCGGCCCGACGCGGCGATGTACCTCCTGCGGCTCGGGATCTCGCTCGCGAGCACGTCGACGCCCGACGACCGTGTCGCGGCGCGCGAGAACCTCGTGCGCGCGACGATGCTCGAGCCCGAGCTCTGGCGCGCGCACCTCTACCTCGGCCACGTCGAGCGCGAGCGCGGCCGGCGCACCGCCGCCGCGACCGCGTTCACCGCTGCGATCCATGCCAACCCGCGCGAACTCGAGCCATACCTCGCGCTCGCCGACCTCTACCTTCACACCGATCACTTCACCGAGACGATCGCCGTGGCCGAGCGCGGACTCACCAGCGTCCCGACCGCGCCGGCCGCGCTGCGCGCCGAGCTCGCGTACACGAGCGGGATGGCGCTCGTCTCCGCCGGTCGCGACGACCGCGCGCTCGCGGCCTTCACGTTCACGCTCGCGACCCAGCCCGGCCACGCCAGGGCGAAGCTCGCGCGCGCGCGACTCGCCGTGAGGTCCGGTAACGTGAACGCGGCGCGGCGCGATCTCGAGGACCTCGCGAAGCTCGAAGGCGGCGGGCTCGTCCGGCAAGAGGCGATGGCGATGCTCGCCGCGCTCTGAGCTACTCGCGCCGCATCGCCTCGACCGGATCGAGGCGCGACGCGCGGTAGGCCGGGTAGATGCCGAACACGAGGCCGACCCCGCCGGCAGCGGCCATCGACAACACGACGGCCCACATCGGGACCGCGGTCGGAATGTGCACGAGGATCTCGATCAATCCGGCGAGCCCGGTGCCGATCGCGACGCCGAGCACGCCACCGATGCTGGTCAGCATGACGGCCTCGACGATGAACTGCGCGAGGATCCGGCGCCGCCGGGCTCCGAGCGCGCGCCGGAGCCCGATCTCGCTCGTGCGCTCGGTGACCGAGACCAGCATGATGTTCATGACGCCGATCCCGCCGACCAGCAACGACACGGCGGCGATCCCGCCCAGCAAGACGGTCAGGGTCTTGCTGGTCGAGGTCACCGTCGCGAGCAGCGACTGCTGGCTGTTGATGGTGAAGTCGGCGGTCGACGTGGCCGTGATGCCATGCAGGGCCGACAGCGTCGCGTCCGCTTCCTGGTACGCCGCGGACAAGGTGCCCTGCGAGGTGGCTTCCAGGTAGATCGTGCCAAGAGCACCCGGTGCGGAGCCGGTCGCGACCCGGCTCGTGTACGCCGTCTCCGGCATCACGGCCTGGTCGTCCTCGTCCGAAGTCGTCGATGCCCCAACGGTGTTGAGCACGCCGATGACGGTGAACGTGGAGCTGTTGACGATGATCGACCGGCCGACGGAGCTGCCCACGGTGAAGAGCTCCGAGGCCGTGGTCGCGCCGAGTACAACGACCGGGGAGGAGCTGTCGAGCTCGGCCTGGGTGAAGAACCGACCCTCCGCCAGGGTGCGCGCCCGGACGTCGAGCCAGGAGGGCGTCGTGCCGACGACGCTCGTCGTCCAGTTGGTGCTGCCGTTGACGAGCGAGGTCTCGGACGACGAGACCGGAGCGACGGCGGCGATGTCGGGCGCGGTCGTCCGGTCGGCCAGTGCGGTCGCATCGCGCGTCGTCAGGGTCGATGCGGAGCCCCGGCCGCCCCGGATGCCGCCCGTCGTCGTCGACGAACCGGGCGAGACGATCAGCAGGTTGCTGCCCAGCGAGCTGATCTGGGCCTTGACCTGGGCCGAGGCGCCTTGGCCCAGACCGACCGTGAGCATCACGGCCGCGATGCCGATCAGGATGCCCAGCATGGTCAGCGCAGATCGCATCCGCCGGGCTCGGATCGCGTCCAGCGCCGTACGCGCCGTCTCGCCCCAGTTCATCGGCTCAAGGCCCCCTCGAGCAGCTGCTCCTCGATCTGGCCGTCGCGGATCCGGATGATCCGCCGGGCGGCCATTGCGACGTCGCGCTCGTGGTTGCTCAGGAGCATGGTGCGCCCCGAGCCGTGCAGCTCGGCGAAGAGCGACAGGACGTCCTTGGTCGAGTGGGAGTCGAGGTTGCCCGTCGGCTCGTCGGCCAGGATCAGGGCCGGGTCGGTGACCAGGGCCCGGGCGACCGCGACGCGCTGCTGCTGCCCGCCGGACATCTCGCCCGGCCGGTGACCCGTGCGGTCAGCCAGCCCGACCCGCGCCAACGCGTCCATGGCTCGCTCCCGGCGCTCGGCCTTGGGCACCCCGGCGTAGCAAAGGGGGAGCTCGACGTTGCGCCAAGCCGGCATCGAGGCCAGCAGGTTGAACTGCTGGAAGACGAAACCGATCTGCTGGTTGCGCACCTCGGCGAGCTCGGCCTCGGACATCTCGCTGACGTCGGTCCCGGCCAGCTCGTAGTGCCCGCTCGTCGGGTTGTCCAGGCACCCGATGATGTGCATGAGCGTCGACTTGCCGGAGCCCGACGGCCCCATGATCGCGACGTAGTCGCCCTGGTCGACATCCAGGGACACGCCGCGCAGCGCGTGCACCTCACCGGCGTCGGTGCCGTAGACCTTCGCGATGTCGCGCATCGAGAGGATCGGCGGGGTGGGCCGGTCGGGAAGCGGCTGCTGGCTCACCCGTTGCCCCCGCCCGCCGCCGCGCCACCAGTGCCCCCGCCCGGCGCCGCGCCACCACCGAAGCCACCACCGCCGCCGAAACCGCCGTTCCGAGTCCCTGTCCCGGTGCCGGTCCGGGTGCCGGTGGTCGTCGTCACCGCGACCTTGTCACCGGAGGCGAGGCCGGCCGTGATCTGGGTGCTCGGCCCGTACGTCGCGCCCACCGTCACGAAGGTCCGCACCTGCTTGCCGCTCTTCATCTCGTAGACGAAGGTCCGGCCGCCGGAGGAGTGCAACGCCGCCGTCGGCACCGTCAGCACCCCGGAGACCTGCTTCACGATGATGGTCACGTTGGCCGACGCCCCGGCGTACATCCCGGTGGGGCTGCCGGTGATGCCGATGACGACCGGGAAGGTCGCACTCGAGGAGCTGGAGTCACTTGATGCGACGATGCCGACCGAGTTGACGGTGCCGAAAACCCTTGTGGTGGAGTCGGTCGGGGTGATCTGGGCCTGCAAGCCCTTCCTGATCGATGCCAGGTCGGCGCTGCCCACGGTCGCGTCGACGACCCAGGACGACGTGGAGATCACCACGATGTCGGTGCTGGTGGAGCTGCTGGTCCCGGTGCCGGAACCGCTGGGGCTGCTGGATCCGTTGCCCGAGCCGTTGCCGGAAGCCGACGAGCTGCCCACGGTGTCGCCCGTGCTGATCCCGACCGAGGCGACGGTGCCCGCGATGGTCGAGCGGAGGGTGCCGTCAGCCAGGTCGGCCTTCGCGGCACTGAGGTTGCTCTTGGCCTGCGCCACCTGGGCCTGAGCGGATGCGATCTGGACCGACGATGAGCCGGACTCAGCCGATGTGAGCGACGCGTCTGCGGCGGTCAGGTTGGCCTCGGCCAGGGTGACGGCCGACTTCAGGCTGGCGGTGCCGACCTTGGCGAGCGCCTGGCCCTTCTTGACCTTGTCACCGACGGACACCGGCACGGACGTGACCGTCCCGCTCACCGCGAAGGACAGGTCGGCTTCCTGGGCCGGCTCGATGGTGCCGGTGGTCGTCACGCTCTGACTGACGGTCGAGGACGACACCGTGGTCGTGGTCGTGGTCGACGTCGACGCGCTCGCCTTACCCCGGGTGGCCGCCCAAGCGACCCCGCCTCCGGCGCAGACCAGTACGACGATGGCGACCAGGACCGCCCAGCGACGCCTGCCCTGCATCCGGGGGATCCGAAGCCGTCCGGCCATCGCTCACGTCTCGGTCCGGTCGTCGCACCGACGCACCTGCGCCGAGACAGATGATGTTCGTGTGGTCTGGATGGCTGGTGGGCGGTTCCTAGGAGTGCGCTGTGAGGCCGGCCGAATCGCGGCGGCGACCGGCTGCGGTCCGTCATGGTTGAGAGGCCGGCTCAAAGGCGCGGGACAGGTCGCTGACAGCAGTGCGCCAGTCGACCCGGATATACCGACGAGGTAGCGGTCCGGCCCGGACCCAGGAGGAGCACCATGAGCACGTCCGAGACACCGCCGCCCAGCGGCGACCCGGCCGGGCCCGCCGGTCCGGCCGAGACGGCCTCCCTGCCGCCGGCTGCAGCGGCACCGCCGCCCGCGCCGCCGGCCCCTGCCGACGCGCCGCCAACACCGTGGCCACCGGCCGGCCCCGTCGGTCCACCGCGCCCGCCGAGGGGCGCCCGAGCCCAGGCCTGGCTGGGCCGGCTCACCCCGCTGACCGCGATCGTGATCGCGGTGCTCTTGCTGGTGGTCGGCGGCGCCGCCGGCGCGCTGGTGGCCAACCACGGCGACCACGGCTCCAAGCACGCGCCGTTCGGCCGGCGGGACGGCTTCGGACCGGGTCAGCGCGGCCCCGGCCAGCAGGGACAGGGGCAGCAGGGACAGGGGCAGCAGGGACAGTCCGGCCAGCAGCGGGGACAGCAAGGACAGCCGGGTGCGCCGTATGGCCCGGGTCAGCGGCAGCAGCGCCCGCAGGTTCCGGGTGGGGGCTTCGGCGGCGGCGCCGGCAACGCGACCTTCGGGACCATCGTCGGCGTCAGCGGCGACACCCTGACCGTGCGCACCGCGGCGGGTACGACGGTGAAGGTCGCGCTCTCCTCGACGACCAGCATCCGGATCACCAACTCCGGCACCGCCGGCGACCTCAAGGCCGGCGCTCCGGTCGTGGTGCTGGGACCGGTCAGCAACGGGACCGTCAACGCGCGCAGCGTGACGAGCGGTTCGGCCGTGGGCACGCCGGGAGGGGCCGCCCTCGGCGGCTGAACCGCTCCGCGATGATGTCCGGGTGGAGCTGAACATCCGTCCCGCCCGGGTTGGCGACGTCCGATCCATCCGTGCGCTGGTCGAACCGCTGTCGAACGGCCGCGTCCTGGTGAGCAAGGACGCGGTCACTTACTACGAGGCCCTGCAGCAGTTCCTCGTCGCCGAGGCGGCGCCGACCGAGCCGACTGCGCCGACCGAGCCGACCGAGCCGACTGCGCTGACCGAGCCGACTGAGCCGACTGAGCCGGGCGGTGCCGGAACCGGTTCGGCCCTGGTCGGTTTCGGCGCTCTGCACGTGCTGTGGGAGGACCTGGCCGAGGTGCGCACCCTGGCGACCGACCCGACGTACCGCAGGCAGGGCGTCGGGCACCTGCTCCTGGAGGCCTTGCTGGACCGCGCGCGAGGGCTCGGCGTCAAGCGGGTCTTTTGCCTGACCTTCGAGGTGAGTTTCTTTGCCGCACATGGCTTTTCGGTGATCGAGGGTACGCCGGTGGAGCCGGAGGTCTACGCCCAGCTGCTCCGGTCTTACGACGAGGGCGTGGCTGAGTTCCTCGACCTCGATCGGGTCAAGCCCAACACCCTCGGCAACACCAGGATGTTGCGGGTGCTCTGAGGGTGCTCGGCTCGGGCCGCGGCCGGCCCGCGGACGTCAGCTGTGCGCGTGCTCCATGTCCTGAGCGTCCTCGCTGTCGGTCGAGTCGACCGGTTCGCCGTTGCCCTCTTCGGAGCCTGCGCCGGTGCCTTCGCCACCCTGGCCGCCCTGGCCGGCTGTGGAGTCCGCAGCCGGGCTGGGGGTCGGGTCGGCGACCGTCTCGTCGAAGCCCACTGCCGCACCGGACGAGCCGGTCAGGGTGGCGAGCATCTGACGGACGTTGGCCAGCTGGGCGTTGATGCTGTCCCGCCGGGCGCTCGCGGCGGCCAGCTCACGTTCGGACTCCGACCGGATCTGGGTGACTCGGGCCTGGGCCTCGCTCACGAGGTGCTCGGCCTGCTGCTGGGCCTCGTCGACGATCCGCTTGGACTCGGCCTGGGCCGAAGCCCGCTCGCGCTCGGCGTCGCGGCGCTGCGAGGCGAGCGAGTCCTGCAGCTGGCTGAGCTGCACCTGCGCGGCCGCCGTCTGCGTGGTGAAGTCTCGCTCGGCGCGCTCGCGGCGCTCGGCCAGGGTCTGCTCGAAGTCCAGGGCGGCCTGAGCCGCCGCGGCCCGCTGGTGCTCGTAGTAGGCCTCGGCCTCCTCGCGTCGCGCCGTCGCGTCGCGGTCGGCCGTGTCGAGGATCTCGTCGGACTGGCGACGGGCCTCCTCGAGCATCCGAGCCGCCTCGGCCTCCACGCCGCTGCGCACGTCGGCGGCGTAGGTGTCGGCGTCCTGGCGCTGCGCCGCAGCACCCGCCTCGACCTCCTCGCGGTGTGCCTTGGCGTCCGTCGCGGCGCGCAGCCGTACGTCGGCCGCCTCGTCGCGGGCCAGGCCCAGGATCTGCCCGATCCGGACCCCGAGGTGCTCGTACGACGCCTCGGCCGGCTCGATCGGCTCGGCGTTCTGGGCCGCTCCGCCCCGCGCGGCCCAGTCGGCCGCCTGCTTGGCGTGGGCGTCCTCGGCCTCGCTCAGCTTGGCCGCCGCCTCGCCCGCGGCCTGGGCGGCGCGGTCGGCATCGGCGCGCAGCTGGGCGAGCTGACCCTCCAGCTCGGCGGCGTGGTTCTTGTGCGCCTCCAGCGTGGTCGAGAGGTCGGCCACGGCTCGGTCCACCTCGGTGGGCTCGTAGCCACGCAGCACTGTCCGGAACGACGTGCCTTCACTCATGAGTTCCTCGTCATCTCGGCAACCTCGGTGGGTTGCTCGTCATCGGTCAGCTCTGCGCTGTCCTGCTCGGGGTGTTCGCTGTCTTCGGGGTGTTCGCTGTCCGCTGCGCTGTCTTCAGGTTGTTCGGGGCCTTCGTCGTGCTCGCGAGGCTCGGTGTCGGCCTCATCGGGTTGCTCCATTCGGGGGACGTCGCTCTCACCCTCGGCACCCTCGGCCTCCGCCTTGACCCCATCGCCCGCACCATCTGCGGAGCCCTCGCCGTCAACCGCGCCCTCGGCGACGTCGCTGGTCTCAACCGCCGGGATCTCGGCCGTGTCATCCGCCCGGTCGTCGGCTCCGTCTGCCGCCCGGTCGTCGGCTCCGTCCTCGGCTCCGTCCTCGGCTCCGTCATCGGCTCGGTCATCGGCGCCCGGCTCGTCGCCGCCGTCGGCTTGGTCGCGCGCACCCTTGGCCGCGCCTCGCTCCCCAACGGCGAGGGCGTCGATCACCCCGGACAGGTGACCGAGCTCCGAGGTGATGCTCTTGCGGCGCTCGATCAGCGAGGCGACCTCGCGCCGGGCCGACTCGAGCATCGCCCGGGCCTGGTTTCGCAGGTGGTCGGCCTCGGCGCGGGCGTCGCCGACCAGGCGGGTTGCCTCGTCGCGCGACGTACGCCGAAGCTCCAGCGCCTGGCTCTGAGCGCTGGCCACCTCGTCGGCGACCCGCTGACGCAGGGCCTTGGCGCCGGCCTCGGACTCGTCCAGCCGGCGCTGGGCCCGAGCGAGCTTCGCGGCCCGCTCCTCCTCGGCCAGCTCGGCTGCGGTCGCCATCGACGCGATGGCCTCATCGCGGTGCGCCTGGGCATCCACCCGGGCCTGCTCCAGCTCGCGCTCGGCGTCGGCCCGGGCCGACGCCGACGCCTGCTGGGCGTCGGCGACCCGCTCGCGGGCCTTCTGGGCGCTGACACTCGTCAGTGTCTGGATCCGGGTCCGCCGCTCGCGCAGCACCCGGGTCGCCTCCTCGTGGCTGGTGGCTCGGGTCCGCGCGGCTTCGGTCTCGGCCGCGGCCAGCAGCGAGTCCATCGTCTGCGTCGTCCAGCGCACGTGCTCGGCGGCCGTCGCCATCTCGCGCTCGGCGTCCGATCTCGCTTGTGCCACAACGTCTTCCGCGTGCCGGACGGCTCGCGAGCGCTCGTCGTCCGCTTGGGTTTTGGCCTCGGCCAGGTGGGCTTGGGCCTCGGCCAGCGTCGCCTCGGCGTCAGCCTGAGCTTGCGTGACGACCTGAGTGGCCTGGTCGCGGGCCGCAGCGAGGATCTGCTCGGCCTGCTCGCGCATCGCGACCAGATGCGTGTCCGCCTCCTGCCCGGCGTTGGCGACCCGCTGGTCGGCGCGCTCGCTGGCCTCGGCCAGGATCTTCTCCGCGCGGGCCCGGCCGGCGGCGTACTCGGTCTGGGCCGACTCTCGGATCCGGTCCGCGTCCTGCTGGGCCAACTCACGGATCGACTGCGCGTCCTGCTCGACCCGCGAGCTGAGCTCCTGGGCCGACCGGTTGGTCGCCTCGGAGACCAGGTGGGCCTGCTCGGCGGCGTCGGCGATGAGCGCCTTGGCCTCCTCCTGGGCGTCACCGAGCAGGCTC
>JBBQEX010000045.1:0-61059 GCA_038321315.1 Haliangiales bacterium
GCCGTGCGCGGGGCCGCCCGAGGTGCGCGATGCGCGGTGGCTGCGTGCGCGCGTCGGGGTCGGTGAGCTCCTGCTGCCGATCGCGATCCACGTGCCGGCAGGGCTCGCGCTTCGCGTCGCGCCGGCGCGCGGCTCGGTGGGCTGGACCGAGCGCGTGACGTTCGCGCTCCCGGTCATCGCCGGTCGCTGCGCGCTCGCGAAGGCCGCGATCGCCGCGCTCGCGCCGCGCGACCTGGTCACGCTCGAGGGCCGCCGCGATCGCTACGAGCTCGCCTGGGGCGCCGGCGCGATCGGCCTCCACGCAGCCGCCGGAGCGATGGAGGCGCGCGTCGCGACCGGCTATGGTGTGCGCGACATGGCGCTCCCCGACGACGCCCACGCCGAGCTCACGGTCACGGTGGGCACCACCCAGCTGTCGCTCCGCCAGCTCGTCGAGCTGACGGTCGGTCAGGTCGTGCCGCTCGGCCGCCCACTCGCAGGACCGTTCGAGCTGCGCGTCGCGGGCAAGCAGATCGGCACTGGCGAGCTGGTCGACGTCGATGGCGAGCTCGGCGTACGCGTGATCACCGTCGGAGATTGATCGCGTGGTGGCGGCGTGCTACCTCGCCCTCCCATGCCCGTGTACGAGTATCGCTGCACCTCGTGCGGCAAGGAGTTCGAGTACCAGCAACGGATGAGCGATCCGGAGAAGACGACGTGCGAGGCGTGTGGGAAGGAAGCGCTCGAGCGGCTGATCTCGCGGACCGCGTTCTCGCTCAAGGGCGGCGGCTGGTACAAGGACCTGTACTCGTCGACCAAGCCCGAGGCGGCGTCGGGATCGAGCTCCGATGCGAGCGCGACGCCGGCGACCACCACGCCAGCCGCGACCCCGGCCGCCGCGACCCCGTCGACGACGCCGGCTCCAGCCGCGTCGCCGGCGCCGAGCAAGTCCGACTCGGGCTCCGGATCGGGAGGCTCGACCACGTGATCGGCCAGATCATCGATGGCAAGGCGATCGCGGCGCGCGTGCGCGGCGATGTCGCCGTCAAGGCGACGCACCTGCGCGAGCGCGGGATCGCGCCGACGCTCGCGGTCGTGCTGGTCGGCGACGATCCGGCGTCGGCGGTCTACGTGAAGAGCAAGACCAAGGCGGCGCGCGAGGCCAACGTCGATGTCCGCGATCACAAGCTGCCGGCGACCACGACACAGGCAGAGCTGCTCGCCCTGGTCGCGACGCTCAATGCCGATCCGATCGTCGACGGCATCCTGGTCCAGCTGCCGCTGCCGCGCGGGCTCGACTCCGACGCGGTGATCCGCGCGATCGATCCGGCCAAGGACGTCGACGGGCTGCACCCGACGAACCTCGGCTATCTCGCGCAGGGCAAGCCGGGCCTGACCCCGTGTACGCCGAGCGGCTGCATGCGGCTGCTCGCCGAGGTCGGCGTCGATCCGGCCGGCAAGAGCGCGGTCGTGCTCGGCCGCAGCCTCCTCGTCGGCAAGCCGATGATGCTGCTGCTCGCGAACGCCAACGCGACCGTCACGCTGTGTCACTCGCGGACCGCGGACCTCGCCGCCGAGGTCGCGCGCGCCGACATCGTGGTCGCCGCGATCGGGCGCGCCGAGCTCGTGCGCGGCGCGTGGATCAAGGACGGCGCCACCGTGATCGACGTCGGGATGAACCGCAACGCCGACGGCAAGCTGTGCGGCGACGTCGAGTTCCAGGCCGCGGCGCAGCGTGCCCGCGCGATCACGCCGGTGCCGGGCGGCGTCGGCCCGATGACGATCGCGTGCCTGCTCGACAACACGGTGATCGCGGCACGCGCGCGGCGCGGCTGATCACGCGGCGTTTGTCATGCCGCGAGCTGCGCGCGGCGCGGCTGATCACGCCTTGTCGTGGACGAGCACGCGGCGCTCGTCGACGAACGCGACCTCGATCTTGTTGCCGGGCAGCACGCCGACCACCGTGCCCGGCCCGAACTTGACGTGTGCGAGCGCGTCGCCGACCGCGAACTTCGTGCGCGCCGAGTACGCGCGCGACGCGCTGGTCGCCACGCCGATCGTGCCGTCGACCTCGCCGGCCCCGACCGGCAGGAACGCGATGCGCAGCTTGACGACCTGGCCACCGATCGAGCCGGCGAACACGTCGTACATGCCGTCGCCGTGGCCGCTCCACGCGATCGCGCCGGTGCCGCGCGTCGTGCCCTCGTGGCCCATGACGTCGTCCTCGCCGCGCGCGTAGCGCTTGTCGAACACGCCGGCGGTCCCCGAGTCGACCCCGATCGCGCCGAGCCGCTCGCTCGCGTAGACGCCAAAGCCATCGGCGTGGATCGCGGCGAGCTCGGCGGTGCGGTCGCTCGACGCATCGGTGCCGGCGCGCGCGAACACGTGCCACAGGCCCTCGCGTCCCTTCGCCTTCACGACGAGCGAGAACGCGCCGCTGCGCTTGCCGAGGTAACACGGGTCGCAGATCGTCAACTCGCCGCCACTCGCGAACGAGCCGAGGTAGTCGTAGCCCGGCACCGGCTGCGGTGGCACGAGCGGGAACCGGCGCGCGCGAAACGCCGCGACCAGGACGCGCGGCGTGACTCCGAGCGCGCTGGCGAGCTCGGCGAGGATCTCGTCGGTCGGCAACGTGCTGCGCGCGATCGCGGTCGCGAACTGCACGCCGGCCTTGGCGGCGTCGATCCGCGGGCGCCACGTCGCGTCGTGCGCGACGCGGACGGCGCGGCCGTTCGCGTCGGTCCCGCGGAGCGCGAACCGACCGGCGGCGCGCACCGTGACGATCGCGCCATCGATCACGAGCGGCACGTCGAGTGGTGGCCCGCCCGCGACCGGCGGATGCGCCGGCCCGGGCTGTTCGGGATCCCACGCGTAGATCACGTTTGCCTCGGACGAGATCAGCCGCGCGTCGAGCGCGTGCAGTCGGCCGACCTCGACGTCGTGCGCGAGCGCCTCGGTCCCCTCGGGGCGCCACCACGCGATCGCGTGCGACGCGCGCGCGACGATCGCGATGCCATCACCGAACTCGCACGCCTGATCGAACGGATGCGGCAGCGCGACCTCGGCGACCAGCGCGCCGGTCACATCGAGGATCCACGCGACCGACGTATCCCAACCGGCGACGACGATGCGCCCGCCGGCGACGTCGGGCGGCTGGAGCTCGACCTGCCGCGTGAACCGCCACGCGCACGCGGCCTCGCCGTCGCGCCACGTCCACAGCGCGAGCTCGCGGCCGTCGCGGTGGAGGATCCCGTCGGCGAACGCGACCAGCGAGTCGCGGGCGGCGGCGAACGGCAGCGTCGCGATCGTCGCGAGCGAGGCATCGACGATGGTCACGCAGTCCCCGCCGGCGATCGCGAGCCCGCCGGCGACCGCTGTCGGCCGATGGTCGACCTTGCCGTCGAACCGCGCGAGCTCGGCGCCATCGCCGTCGAGCAGCACGAGGCCGTCGTAGCCGGCGATCGCGGCGTGCGCGCCGAGCGCGACGACACCGTGGTCGGCGCGCCGCGGGTGCGCGCGCAGCGTCTGGTGCCCGTCGCGATCGACGAGCACGTGCGGCTCGAGCGCGAGCACGAAGCCGGTCGACGTCGCCGCAGCCGAGTGCCACAGGGTTTCCTCGCCGCGCACGATCGGGGTGAAGCCACCGCCGCGCGCCACGACAGACGCCGTGTCGAAGCTGTCGCGGCAGGCGTACGCGAGCAGCCGGCCGTCGGGCAGGGGCGCGAGGTAGCGCGCGCGATGCTCGCCGGTCATCGTCGCGACCGGCGCGAGCGCGCGATCGAGGATCGTGACGCCGTGCGAGGTCAGGATCGCGAGCTCGTCCCGGGGCAGGCTCGCGATCGCGATCACCGAGGACGCGAGCTCGACGGCGTGGGGCTCGATCATGCGTCGGGCGGCGGGGGAACCGAGATGATCGTCGGGCCGGTCTGGCGGATCGACAGGGGCTTGGACAACGCGCGTACGAGGAGCAGCTGGAGCTCGGCGAACGCCGGCGGGTTCGTGCCGAGCTCGTCGGCACCGGCGTCGCGGGCGGTCTCGCGCAGCTTGGGGTTCGACGACAGAGCGACGGTCGGCACCGGCGGCACCTGCTCCTTGGCGGCGCGCAGCGCGGCGAGCGCGCCCTCGGTGTCGAAGTCGACGTCGATGATGGCGAGGTCGAGCTCGGCGCTCATCAGCGAGCGCGCGACGCCGGCATCGGCGGCCTGCACGATCTCGGCGGTCGAGATGATCGACTTGATCAGGCGCGCGAGCGTCGTCCGGTCCTGGCGATCGCCGGACAGCACGAGGATGTGGACGCCGTGGAACATGGTCACCAGCATGTCGATCGCGGCGCCGAGCTGCGGCGCGACGTCCTGGAACTCGATGCCGAGCCCGGCGGGGCCCTCGGGGCTGTCGGGCGGGCGCCGCCAGGTCACCATGCCGTGGACGCCGAGCGGCTCGGAGCCCGGCACGCGCAGCTCGAGCTCGACGACCGAGCCAGTCGGAAGCTCCTCCTGGGTCTCGAGGAACAGGCCGCCGCGCGACAGGTTCACCGAGTACGCGACCAGGAACGATGACGCCGTGCGGAACTCGACATGCACCCGATACGGCATGCGGTCGAATTCTCGCTCGCTCATCTGCGCCGGCAGTATCTCACAGCAGCAGATCGAGAATCTTATCGAGGTGGTCGAGATCCATGTACTCGATCTCGAGCCGCCCGGCGCCACCGGGCGCCTTCTCCGTGATCGTGACTCGCCCTCGCAACGCCTTGCCGAGCCGATCCTCGAGGTCGCGCACCGCGGCGGACTTCGAGGAGGGCACGGGCGCCTTCTTGGCCGCCTTGGCGCCGTCGCGCTGCTGCTTGACCAGCGTCTCGGTCGCGCGCACCGAGAGGCCCTTATCGACCACCGCGCGGGCGGCGCGCTCGATCGCGGGCGCGTCGTCGAGCCCGAGGAGCGCGCGCGCGTGACCCATCGTCAGTCGGTCATCCTCGACGAGCTGGCGGACCGGCGCGGGCAGCTTCAGGAGGCGCAGGACGTTCGCGATCGTGCTGCGGTCCTTGCCGATGCGCTCGGCGATCTGCTCCTGGGTGTAGCCGAGCTGGTCGACCAGGCGCTGGTAGGCGCCGGCCTCCTCGAGCGGCCCGAGGTCGGCGCGCTGGAGGTTCTCGACGAGCGCGCGCTCGAACGCGATCGACTCGGCGACGTCCTGGACGACGACCGGCAGCTCGTGCAGTCCGGCGCGCTGCGCGGCCCGCCAGCGACGCTCGCCGGCGATCAGGTAGTAGCCGCCGTCCTTGTCCTTGCGGGGGCGCACGACGAGCGGGGTGATGAGGCCGTGCGTCTTCAACGACTCGGCGAGCTCGGCCAGCTTGGCCTCGTCGAACTTGCGGCGCGGCTGCTCCGGGCTCGGATACAGATCCTCGATGCCGACCGCGAAGTACGTGCGCGACTTGGCCGGCGCGTCGTGCGCGGTCGCCGGCGGACGCGCCGGGACCATCGGCGAATGCGACTCGCGCGGCGGCAGCAGCGCGCCGAGCCCGCGACCGAGGCCGCGCTTCTTGGAATCCGTCATCGGCCCCTCGGTTCGCTCGGGACGTCGCTCGCGGCGCGCGTCATTGGCGCGTCGCCGCAGCCGCCTCGACGATGACGCGGTCGAGGAACTCCTCGGCAACTGCGAGGTAGCTCGTCGTGCCGGCGCACCGGAGGTCGTAGAGCAGGGCAGGCTTGCCGTGGCTCGGGGCCTCCGACAGGCGGACGTTGCGCGGGATCGTGGTCTCGAACACGACCTTGCCGAAGTGGGTGACGACCTCGTCGCGCACCTGGTTCGCGACCGACAGGCGGGCGTCGTACATCGTGAACACGACGCCGAGGATCGTGAGCCCCGGGTTGTAGGCGTGCTTGATCTTGTCGATCGTCGAGGTCAGCGCGGACAGGCCTTCGAGCGCGAAGTACTCGGCCTGCATCGGCACGACGACGCTGTCAGCCGCGACCAGCGCGTTGAGCGTGAGCAGCCCGAGCGACGGCGGGCAGTCGATCACGATGTAGTCATAGACGTCGCCGAGCGTGGCGAGCGCGTCCGCGAGGAACCGCTCGCGGCGATCGACCGAGATCAGCTCGATCTCCGCGCCGACCAGATCGGTCGTCGCCGGCACCACGAACAGCGTCGGGATCTCGGTCGGCCGCACGACGTCGGACAGCGCGACCTCGCCGAGCAGGGCGTCGTAGATCGTGAGCTCGACGCGATCGCGCGGATAGCCGACGCCGGACGACGCGTTGCCCTGCGGATCGAAGTCGACCAGCAGCACGCGGTAGCCATGCGACGCGACCGACGCCGCGAGGTTGATCGCGGTCGTGGTCTTGCCGACGCCACCCTTCTGATTCGCGACCGCGACGATCCGGGACATGCACGCAGAGGTACCACCCGGCTCTGACGATCCCCACCTTTGCCATGGGGCGGCCGACGGTGCGGCGCGCGGCCGAAACATTTGCAAGCGAAAAAAATTCACTCCGAGAAGCCTTCAGACATACAACGTATGCAGATGTAGGACATGTGCGCATGTCCTGCCCAACCTCACCAGGAGCTCTCGATGTCCGCAGGAATTCCACGCATCTACACGTCGTTTGCCGAGTTCGAGCGCGAGGAGCTTCGTCGTCTGGACTCCCAGACCTCGGTCGATGACCTGGTCGAGGAGCGGTTCGCCGAGGAGCTCGATTTCGGTCAGAGCGACGCGCCTCGCAAGCGCGGCCGCCCGCGCAAGAACCCGTGAACCGTTCGCTCGCTGTTGCACGCGAGCAACGGTCGGATCGGGGATTGCCGGCTTTGGCCGCGATCGCGTGACGTAACTTCCAGCGAGCCGCGTCGAGGTTCTGGCGAGATGCTTGCTGGACCGAGGACCATGACCGTCCTCGTGTTCGCCCTGACGATCGCGATGGCGATCGTCGGCCTCGCTGGCGATCTGCATCAGGCGCGACGGCTCACGTCTCGATCTCGTAGTCCTTGAGCTTCTTGTAGAGCGTCGAGCGATCGATCTCGAGGATCGCGGCGGCCTGGGCCTTGTTGCCGTGGGTCGCGGCGAGCGCGGCGAGGATGCCGTCCTTCTCGAGCTCTCTCAGCGAGCGGGCGACCGGGCGTGGCGCGCTCGGCATGTCGATCGTGATCACCGGCGACGGCGCGACCGGCGCCGGTGGCGCGATCGCGGGGATCGGGATCGCGCCGAGCGACGGCGTCGGCGAGGCGCGCACCCGGTCGAGCCGCGGCGCGAGCATCTGCGGCGGCAGATCGTCGACCACGATCTGCGGCTGATCGCCGAGCACGAGCGCGCGCTCGACGGCGTTGCGCAGCTCGCGGACGTTGCCGGGCCAGTGATAGCGCTGCATGACCGCGACCGCCTCGGGCGAGAACCCGGTGATCCGGCGCGCGGCCTGGGTGCGGAACCGCGCGAGGAAGTAGTCGGCGAGGGCGGGGACGTCGTCGATCCGCTCGCGCAGCGGCGGCACCTCGATGTGGATGATCGCGAGCCGGTAGTAGAGGTCCTCGCGGAACGTGCCGCGCTTGACCATGTCGACGAGGTCGCGGTTGGTCGCGGCGACGACGCGGGTGTCCACCTCGATCGCACGCTGCCCGCCGACGCGCTCGAACCGCTTGTCCTCGAGGACGCGGAGGAACTTGGTTTGCAGCCCGAGCGGGAGCTCGCCGACCTCGTCGAGAAAGATCGTCCCGCGATCGGCCATCTCGAACCGGCCGGCCTTGCGATCGGTCGCGCCGGTGAACGCGCCCTTCTCGTGGCCGAACAGCTCGCTCTCGATCAGCGACTCGGTGAGCGCCGCGCAGTTGACCGCGACAAACGGGCCCTTGGCGCGGCGGCTCGCGGTGTGGATCCCGCGCGACACCATCTCCTTGCCAGAGCCCGACTCGCCGCCGAGCAGGACGGTGGCGTCGCTCGGGCCGACCCGGTGGACGAAGTCGCGGACCTTCTGCGCCGCGGCGGACTTGCCGACGAAGTCGCCGTTGGCGAGCGGGCCGAGCAGCTGCTCCTCGAATGCGTCGGCGCGGCGCGCGAGCTGGTCGCGCGCGTCGGTCGAGGCCCACGCGGCGCCGACCAGGTGCGCGAGGCAGCCGGCGGCGAGCGCGTCGGTCGCGTCCCACGCGCCGGTCGCGCGATCGACCCACAGGATCGCGACGACCTCGTCGGTGGCCCCGCAGATCGGCGCCGCGATCAGCTGGCGGCCACTCGCCTCGGCGGTCAGCACCTGCTTGCCGGCGACCAGCTTCTGGGCGATGTCGTGCGGGACCTGCAGCTGGGTGCCGTCGTCGCTCGTGCGGACGAGCGCGGCGATCGGCGCCATCCGCTTGCCGGGGGCGAGCACGAACGCGCGGGCGCCGCCGAGGATCGCGAGCGCGGCCTCGCAGGTCGCGCGCGCGACGGCCGCGACGCCGGCGGCGGTCTCGCCGCGCAGCCGATCGCCGAGCTGGGCGAGCGCGGCGAGCTGGCGGCGCGGGCGATCGTCGTGGCCGGTCAGCGCGAGCAGCGAGCGGCTGCCGACCTCCATCGTGACGTGGCCGGCGGTGCGCGTGATCGCGACGCCGTCGACCGGCAGGTACGCGAGCTTGGTCGAGCCGAGCACGATCTCGTCGCCGCTCTCGAGCGGGTGCGCGGTCAGGCCCTTGCCGTTGATCAGGGTGCGCGCGCGCGCGACGTCGAGCTGGTCGTCGATCCAGTGCAGCGCGCCATCGCGCAGGACGATCTCGCCGTGCTTGCGCGACACCATCGGATCGGTGAGCTGCACGAGGCAGCCCTCGCCGCGCCCGACGGCACCACCGCGGAGCGGGAGCTCGAACTCGCGCCCCACGTCGGGCCCCTCGATCACCACCAGGCGCGCGAGTGACATGCCTCTATCTTAGCGACAGCGCGGTCTCGGTGTAGCCTCGACGCCCATGCATCGCCTGGCGATCGTCCTCGTGCTCCTGGCTGCCTGTCACAAGACCAAGTCGGCGACGCCGACGGCGGGGTCGGGCTCGAGCTCGGGCGTCGACCCGAACAGCGCGGCGTTCTCCAAGCGCGTCACGCTCACTTGGGGGATCGCGAAGGCCGACAAGGGCACCGACGTGTTCCTCGCCGCGACCGACGAGCGCGGCGAGCAGGTCAGCCACCCGCTCGGCAACTTCCCGGGCACGTGCACGCCGGTGACGCCCGCGCCCGACATGCAGGCGCTGATCGCGCTCGATTGCAAGGATGGGGCAACCGGCCTCGAGCTCCAGGCGATCGATCGCCGCGATCGCGTGCTCGTGCTCAAGCTGCGGATCGACGACGGCGTCACGCCCGACGCGATGGCGCGCGAGCAGATCGGCGAGGTCGAGGTGCCGCTCGGCGCCAAGATCGAGGCCGGCAAGCTTTAACGAACGCGCGGGCGCGGGTGTCTCTGCTCGATGACACGAAGCCTTGCCTGTGCGGCGCTGATCACGATCGCCGGTTGTTCCAGCAGCGGCGATCCTGTTGTCGAGGCATGTCGCCACATCGCCGCGGCGCGCTGCACCCAGCTCGCGACGTGCTCGGCCACCGATCTCGATCGCCGGTGGGTCGACGAGATGACCTGCGAGGATCGCGAGGCGCTCGGGTGCGAGGAGGGCCTCGCCGCACCGATGACCGCGGCGACGTCGACCACGGTGTCCGCCTGCGCCCAGGCGATCGGCGCCGAGGTCTGCACCGCGATCCTCGCGGCCGACACGCCGGACGCCTGCCTCGCGCCGCACGGCGCGGCGGCCGCGGGTGCTCCGTGTCAGACCAGCGCGCAGTGCACGACCGGGTTCTGCGCGACCGACAAGACCGCGCTGTGTGGCACCTGCGCGCCGACGCCGGCGGCCGGCGACTCGTGCGCGACCAGCGGCTGTGGCCCGTCGATGCGCTGCGTGGCGCAGACCCAGCTGTGTGCCGTGCCGGTCGCGAGCGGCGGCGCGTGCGGTCGCGGCTCGCCGTGCGCCGACGGGCTCGCGTGCGTGGGCGCGACGATGATGATGGCCAACGGCACGTGCACCGCGCAGCTGGCGACCGCGGGCGCGGCGTGCGATCCGAAGAACAAGACCGCCGCCGACTGCAATCCCGACGACGGGCTCGCGTGCGACAGCGCGACGAACACGTGCGTCGCGCAGCCGTTCGCCGCGCCGGGTGGCGCGTGCGGCGCACTCGGCACGGTGAACACGCGGTGCAGCGGGGGCGAGAGCTGCACGGTCGCCACCGGCCAGACGACCGGCACGTGCGTCGCGCCGGCCGCCGATGGCGCCGCGTGCGATGCCACCGTCGGGCCAGGCTGTCAGTTCCCGGCGCGCTGCGTCGCCAACGTGTGCGCGCTGCCCGGCTCGATCAGCTGCTAGATCAACGTCGCGCGTAGTCGGTGAGGCCGCGGCGGTGGCGCTCGAGGATGAAGAAGTTCGTCGCCAGCCGCGCCGGACCGATCGCGTAGTACGCCTTGCCGAGGAACAGATCCGGATTCTCCGGGTCGACCTGGATCACGTAGTCGCGCAGGTTCTGCGTCGGATCGAGCGGCGGGTTGCCACCCTTGCCGTAGTCGAGCAGCACCGCGTGGAGGTACGTGTTGTCGCGCGCCGTCGCGTCGACCGCGGCGACCTCGTAGAAGCCGAAGCGCTTGGGCGCGCCGTCCTCGGGCTTGGCGTGCCAGCGTCCATCGAGGACGTTCTGTACGACCGGGCAGTTGTAGCCCATGGTGCGACCGTCGTCGGCGACGAAGAAGCCCTTGATGAACTTCTTGATGCCGACGATCGAGGCCCACGCCGGGTGGTTGATGCCGCGGAACTCCCAGCCGATCAGCTGCTCGAGCTCCGGGGTCGCGCCGCGGACGAACACGGTCTCGAGCTCCGCGCGCGTCGACGCCTCGAGCGCGAGCGCGGCGCGGGTCGGGAACGGCGCGAGGTCGCGGGTGGGGCGGTGCTGGTGAGCGATGGCGTTCATGATACGAGCTTCTTTCCGTGGTCGATCACGTGAGCGGCGGCGCGCGTCGCGAGCGCCATGATGGTCTCCATCGGGTTGACGCCGATCGGCGTCGGGAACAGCGATGCGTCGGCGACCATCAGGCGGTCGGCGTCGTGCACCATGCCGTGCGGATCGGTGACCGCGCCGGCGCGATCGGCACCCATGCGGGCGGTGCCCATCATGTGGACCGTCACGACCTCCCAGCCGCCGGGAGGCGTCGTGGCATCGAGCAGCTTGCGCGCGTCGTCGGCCGAGTACAGATCCTTGGCGCCGTGGAACGGCAGGAGGATCCGCTTCGCGCCGGCGGCGAACAGCATCTCGGCGAGCAGCGACACGCCGCGCTTCAAGTTCGCGGCGTCTCGGTCGGCGAGCTGATAGAACGCCTGCGGCCGGCCGTCGATCGTGCGGACGCGACCGGTCTCGGTGTCCTCGCACAGCATGCCGGCGAGCATCATGTTGTCGTACTGCTGCATGAGCTCGCCGAGCACCTTGCCGCGGTGCGGGAACGACATCGCGAGCACCGACGGCGGCATGCCGATCGCGGCGAACACGAGGCCCTCCTTCTGGAACTCGCGCACCTGGTAGGCCTGGTGCGCGCCTTTCCAGCCGGTGACCGGCTGGTCCATGATCGCGACGACCTTGACGTTCGGGTGCATCGACAGGTTGTGGCCGAGCTGGCCCGACGGCGAACGGAACCCGGAGCGATGGAGCAGGGCCGGCGAGTGGATCGCGCCGCACGCGACGACGACGAGCTTGGCGCGCGCGGTGACCCGGTGGCCGGTGCCCTTCACGGTGCCGATCGCCCCGGTCGCGCGCTTGCCGTGCCGCATGATGCGGTCGACCTTGACGTCGGCGTAGACCCGCGCGCCGTAGTGCAGCGCGCGCGGGATGTAGCTGACCAAAGAGCTCTGCTTGGCGCCGGTCGGACAGCCGAACGCGCAGCGGTTCGAGCCGACGCAGTGGTTCTGGTTGCGCAGGTTTCCGATCACGTTCCATCCGAGCGAATCGGCGCCCTGCTTGAGCAGCTGGTTGTCGGTGCCGATCGCCTCGGGATCCATCGGCGCGACGTTGATCCGGCGCTCGACGCGCGCGAAGTGCGACTCGAGATCCTTGGCGAGGTTGACGAGCCCGGCGTCCTTCTCCCAGCGCGCGAGGATGTTGTCGGGCGTGCGCCACGACATCCCGCCGTTGATCACGGTCGAGCCGCCGACCGCGCGGCCCTCCTGATACAGGATCGGTGGCGCGCCGAGCGCCATCGTCGCGCCGCCGTCGCGGTAGAGCTGGCGGACCATCGCCGAGGTGTCGGCGGTGAAGTCGCGGGTCTGGTAGTAGCTGCCCTCCTCGAGGACGACGACGTCGTAGCCGGCCTCGGCGAGCTCGGCCGCGACGGTCGCGCCGCCGGCGCCCGAGCCGATCACGAGGACGTCGGCGTCGAGCACGGTGTCGCCGTGGAGGTCGTGGCGGGTGAACACGCCGTCGGGCCGCTTGCCCTCGGCCAGGGGTGCGCGCGCGGTCACCATCACGCCCTCCGCTTCTGTGCCGCCACATCGGGCCGCAGCGGATCGGGTGCGAGGATCTGCGCGTCCTGGCGGCGCACGTCGTCGGCGAACACGGTCAGGCGCTTGTGCGTGACCTCGGCGATCCAGGGCTCCGGCAGGTAGCCGATCGCCGCCATCATCGCGGGCTGCTCGTAGCAGGACAGGCTCATCAGCTGGTTGATCGCGCGCGCGAACTGCACGTGCACCGGCGTCAGGCCGTGCTCCCACCCGCTGTAGTAGCGCTCGGCCTGTTCGGGCGACAGCGCCTGCGCGCGCCGGAAGTAGCGCGGCATCGCGCCGAGGTCGTACGCGAGGATGCCGGCGGTCAGCGCCTTGCCGATCAGCGCGCCCGAGGCGCCGATCGTGAGCGCCATGTGATCGACGATCGCGTCGGCGAGCGGCGCCGCCTCGGCGGGACAGATCACCGGCACGAGCGAGCGCAACACGGCGCGCGTTGTTGGCGAGTGGCTGTACGGCGTCGACATCAGGGGTTCCCCAGCAGCTTGGCGACGTTGTCGTCGTGGCGCAGCAGGTACTCGTTCATCAGGGTGCACGCGGTCGCCGCCTCGCCGGCCTCGATGAGGTCGAAGAACTTCGAGTGGACGGCGACATAGTCATCGGGCGGGCGGATCGCGAACCGCACGGTGGTCGCCGCGTCGATCCACAGGTCCGAGATCTGGTTGAGCAGCCACAGCCCCGGCGTGAACTGCGCGGCCTCGGCGATCTGCCGCATGATCTCGAAGTCCTCGCGCGCATAGCTCATCTGCTCGCGGTTGCTCCACGCGCGGGCCATCGCGGCGCGCGCGCCGGTCGTGCCCCCCTTGGGGATGCGCGGCGCGGTCAGCCGGATCACCTCGACCACGACCGCGCGGCGGACCGACAGCATGTCGACGAGCAGGCGGCCGATGCTCGGCTGGTTCGGCCCCGGCTTGCCGTAGCGCAGGTAGCCGGCGATCACCTCGATCGACCAGTCGCGATACGGGCGGATCACGATGCCCGAGCCGCGGCGGGGCTCGACCAGGTTCCACTCGTCGAGCCGGCGGAGCGCCTCGCGCAGGGTCGGGCGCGACGCGCCGAGCTTGCGTGACAGCTCGCGCTCGGCCGGAAGGCGCGTTCCAGCCGGGTAGACGCCGCTCACGATGTCCTTCAATAAGACCTCGAAAACAGTGTCGATCATGCCGAGGCCAGTACCCTCGGTCGGAGACAATTCCGTGTCAGGCATGAGCTTTGGGATGGCCATGGTTGGTCTTACCAATTGGTAAGGCCAATTTTTGCGCAGGTCAAGCAGGAAGATTTATCGCGGCCGCCGTTTCCCTGGCATGACGAACCGAAGCGGGGTCCAGCACGAGTCGATCGACTTTGCCGATGGCAGCGGGGTCACCGACCTCGGCGACCTGCATCGTCAGACGTTGCTGACGCCGACCATCATCTCGGACTGGGACGAGGTCACGGTCGAGCTGTTGATCCCCGAGTGGTTCGGCGTCGAGCTCGATCGCGTCACCAACCGAACGCCGTCGCGTTCTCGCGAATGAACGTGCCGACGAGGCTGGCCTGCGCGAACCAGAACAGGTTCCAGATCACCGCGACCGCGAAGTCGACGAAGATGTTGTCGAGCGCGAACGCGAGGCCCGACGTCAGCGCGCCGATCGCGCAGCCGATCGCGACGGTGCCGAGCCAGAGCACCAGGAACCGGACGTACGGCAGGGGCGCGCGCGCGATCACCTGCACCCAGGTGACCGGCCAGACCATCGAGAGCCCGCTGTTCGTCAGCGTGACCGCGAGGATCGCGGCCGGCAGGTAGAGCTGGCCAACGGCGAGCCAGCCGATGAACGCCGCCGGTGACGGATCGTGGCCGAGCGCGAGCACGACGATGATCGGCACGAAGCCGAGCGCGAAGCACGCCATGCCGCGGAGCGCGAGGCCGACGATCTCGACCCAGTCGTCGGTCGCGTCCGACGGGCCGGGCAGGCCGACCCGACCGTCGCCGACGTGGTGGACGATCGTGAAGTAGTAGCCGACCAGCGTCGACAGGTAGATCAGGTCGAAGATCTTGAACAGCTGCGCGATCAGGTGAAACACCGCGAACGCGAACGCCGTGATCAATCCCTCGGTGGTGATCGCGCGCGAGATCGCGCCGCCGAGGCTCTGCGTGCCGGACGTCACCGGCCACGCCGCCTTCACCAGGTGGCCGCAGGTCGGGCAGATCGCGTGCTGCTGGACGAGCCCGACCGGCTTCACGCAGGTGGTACACCAGCGCTTCTCGCACACCGTGCACACGTGCGCCTCGTCCACCGTCGGATGATCGACACACGCCACGAACCCATCGTAGCAACAAACTCCCTGTCATTCCGGGCAGGTCGGCTTGACGATGTCCGACGGAGGTCGCTAGGTTCCGATCTATGACCAAGGCCAAGGCGGGAGAAGCTCCGGTGGAAATCCCGGACACGCTCCCCATACTGCCGCTGCGGAACTCCGTTCTGTTCCCGGGTGCGATCATTCCGATCGACGTCGGGCGCCGCAAGTCGGTCCGGCTCGTCGAGGATGCGATCGCGAAGGAGCGCCCGGTCATCGGCATCCTCACGCAGAAGGATGCGCGCACCGAGGATCCCGGCTCGGGTGACCTCTACATGATCGGATGCGCCGCGCGCATCTTGAAGGTCATCAAGCTCGCGAAGGACAACTTCAGCGTCATCCTCCAAGGCGTCAGCCGCTTCGAGGTCTCGACGTTCGACGGCGCCGAGCCGTTCCTCGCCGCCAAGGTCCGCTCGGTCCCCGATCCGACGACGTCGGACGTCGAGCTCGACGCGCTCGTGATGAACCTGAAGGACATCGCGAAGCGCGTCGTCAAGCTGATGCCGGAGCTGCCGAAGGAAGCCGGCGCGCTCGTCGACAGCGTCACCGAGGCCGGTCACCTCGCCGACCTGATCACGAGTCACCTCGAGCTCGAGGTCGGCGAGAAGCAGGACGTGCTCGAGACGTTCGATCTCAAGACGCGGACGCGCAAGGTCCTCCAGTTCCTGTCGCGCCAGCTCGAGGTGTTGAAGGTGCGCGAGCGCATCAACACCCAGGTGCAGGAGGAGATGGGCCGCAACCAGCGCGAGTACGTGCTGCGCCAGCAGCTGAAGGCGATCAAGGAAGAGCTCGGTGAGCTCGACGACGGCGGTGGCGACCTCGACGAGTTCGGCGAGAAGATCACGAAGGCGAAGCTGTCCGAGGAGGCCGAGAAGGTCGCGCGCAAGCAGCTCGATCGCCTGAAGGGCATGCAGCCGTCGTCGGCCGAGTACACCGTCACGCGCACGTACCTCGAGTGGCTGATCGAGCTGCCGTGGTCGGTGTCGACCGACGATCACATCGAGCTCCACGAAGTTCGCCGCTGCCTCGACGAGGATCACTACGACCTCGACAAGGTGAAGAAGCGGATCGTCGAGTACATGGCGGTCCGCAAGCTGAAGAACGATAAAAAGGGACCGATCCTGTGCCTGGCGGGCCCGCCGGGCGTCGGCAAGACGTCCCTCGGTCGGTCGGTCGCGCGTGCGATCGGCCGCAAGTTCGGGCGCATCTCGCTCGGCGGCGTGCGCGACGAGGCCGAGATCCGCGGTCACCGCCGGACCTACGTCGGCTCGCTGCCGGGCCGGATCATCCAGGGCATCAAGAAGGCCGGGACCAACAACCCGGTGTTCGTGCTCGACGAGATCGACAAGCTCGGCCACGACTTTCGGGGCGACCCGGCGTCGGCGCTGCTCGAGGTCCTCGACCCCGAGCAGAACTCGACGTTCAGCGATCACTACCTCGAGGTGACGTTCGATCTCTCGAAGGTGCTGTTCATCGCGACGGCGAACCAGCTCGACCCGATCCCGTGGGCACTCCGCGACCGGCTCGAGATCATCGAGCTCCCTGGCTACACGCGCCAGGAGAAGAAGATGATCGCGCGCAAGTTCCTCGTGCCCAAGCAGCTCGACGACCACGGCCTCACCAACGAGCGCTGCGAGATCACCGACGAGGCGCTGTTCGACGTGGTCGACAGCTACACGCGCGAGGCCGGCGTTCGTAACCTCGAGCGCGAGATCGGCAGCGTGTTCCGCGCGGTGGCCGTGAAGGTCGCCGAGGGCCAGGCCAAGGACCACGAGATCATCACGCCGGTCGAGGTCGAGGCGTTCCTCGGTCCGAAGAAGTTCGTCAGCGAAGTCGCCGAGCGCGTCGGCGAGCCCGGGGTCGTCACCGGCCTCGCGTGGACCGCGGTCGGCGGCGACATCCTGTTCATCGAGGCGACCAAGATGCCCGGCAAGGGCAAGCTGACCCTCACCGGCCAGCTCGGCGACGTGATGAAGGAGTCGGTCACCGCGGCGCTGTCGTTCGTCCGCGGCCGCGCGGCCGCGCTCGGCCTCGAGCCCGGCAACTTCCTCGAGAACACCGACCTGCACGTCCACGTGCCGGCGGGTGCGGTGCCCAAGGATGGTCCGTCGGCGGGCGTCACGATGTACACGGCGCTGGTGTCGCTGTTCACCAACACGCCGGTCCGTCCGGACGTCGCGATGACCGGCGAGATCACGCTGCGCGGCAACGTGCTCCAGATCGGTGGCGTCAAGGAGAAGCTCCTCGCGGCGCACCGCGCGGGCATCAAGCGCGTGATCATCCCCGAGCGCAACATGAAGGACTTGATCGACGTCCCGGACGAGGTCAAGAAGGAGATGGAGATCATCGGCGTGCGGCGCATGGACGAGGTCCTTGCGTACGCGCTGAAGGATCCGCCGGCGTCGATCCTCGATCTCGCGAAGGCCGCCGCGGCCGAGAACACGGCGATGGCGTGATGGCCTACCGGACGTCTGGGTACGTGTGCCCGAGCTGTCCGGAGTCATCGCTGCGCGAGTTCCAGGATCGCTGGATCTGCGACGAGTGCGGCGGCATGTTGCTCGCGGTCGACGACTTCGCGGAGTCGCTGACCGAGATCGACGGCGCGCACGACGAGCTGATGTTCTCCGACGAGCAGCCCGGCAAGCAGGCGTGTCCGCGCTGCGCGGTGCCGATGGCAGCGTTCGTGATCGCGCGCGGCAAGCTGAAGCTGGTCGGCAGCTTCGCGCGCTGCGCGAGCCACGGCATCTGGTTCCCACGGGACGCGATGACCGCGGTGTTCGCCCGGGTGTCGCGGCGCGCGCAGGGCGTCGGCATGGGCCTGACGATGAGCGGCGGCGGCTACGGCACACCCGGTGTGAGCGCGCAGTCGATGCCGGGAGGTTCGAGCGGGTTGAACGGCGCGATCAGCTCGATCGCGGGCGCGTTCGGAAGCGGGCCGGCGGACTCGCGGCTCGCGATCGCGTCGTGGGGCAAGACTCGCCCGCGCGTTCACACGCTCTACGTCAGCGCGCACAAGGACAAGCGGCTCGGCTGTCCGTCGTGCAAGGAGACCGCGCTCGCGTACGCCGGCGACCGCTGGCCGTGCGCGACGTGCGCCGGCCTGTTCGTCGAGAACGCGGCGCTCGAGGCGATGATCTCGGACGTGTCTCAACGGCCGTGGGAGGTTCCGCCCGGGACCGGCGCTCCCGGCGAGCGCAACTGTCCGGTGTGCGAGGTCGCGATGATCGTCGAGGTCCTCGAGGCCGTGACGATCGACCGCTGCGCCGCGCACGGCGTGTGGTTCGACGAGGACGAGCTCGCCGCGGCGTTACACCACGCGATCGAGGGCGAGCCGAGCGGCGTCGGCGGCTGGGTGAAGAAGCTGTTTCATCGCCACGGCACGACCGAGTAGTGTCCGCGTATCGCACTGGCGGTTGGGCGTGTCCGCGCTGCGCGAGCTCCGCGTTGCGCGAGTTCCACGAGCGGCTGGTGTGCGACGAGTGCGCGGGGATGCTGATCACCGCGGCGGACCTCGCAGCCTCGATCGAGGAGCTCGACGGCTCGACCGACGCGGTCGGGTTCGTCGGCGCCGAGCCGACCACGCGCGCGTGTCCGCGCTGCACGCGACCGATGACGACGAGCGCGATCCGGATCGGCACGCTCGAGGCCGGCCGGCTCGATCACTGTGCTGCCGACGGGATCTGGTTCCCGCGCGACGCGATGACCTCGGTATTCGCGCGGGTCAGCCGGCGCGGTGGATTTCGCGGGCTTGGCGCCGCGGGCGGCGGGGGCCTCGCCGTGGGCGTGCGCGGCACCGCGAGCGCCGGGGTCGGCGACATGCCGTCCGGCCACGGCGGGATGTCCGGTGCGATGGCCTCGATCCAGGGCGCGTTCGGCGGTGGCGCACCGGCGTCCGGTGGGCTCGCGATCAGCCGATGGCACGATCACCGGCCCCGCGTGCACACGCTGTTCGTCAGCGCGCACAAGGATCGCCGGCTCGGCTGTCCGGTCTGCCCGGACACCGCGCTCGACTACCGGGGCGATCGCTGGGCGTGCGCGACGTGCGCGGGCGCGTTCGTCGAGACCGTGGCGCTCGCCGCGATGGTCGAGGACATGGCGCAGCAGCCGTGGGAGGCCCCGGCGGTGTCGGGAGCGCCGGGCGAGCGCGCGTGCCCGCTCTGCGAGGTCGCGATGACGGTCGACGTGCTCGAGGCGGTCACGGTCGATCGCTGCGCGAGCCACGGCGTCTGGTTCGACGACACCGAGCTCCAGGCGGCGCTCCACCACGCGAGCGTGCCGCCGAGCGGGCTCGGCGGCTGGCTGAAGCGGCTATTTCACCGGCATGGCGAGCGCGAGCGCTCGAAGCCACCCGATCGACCAGCCGTAAAGTGACGGGTCGTGTCTTGACGGCTGCTTGAGGCCTACCTAGGTTGGCCAGCAGACAAAAGAGGGGCTCAGTTTCGAGCTCTGAAGAAGGAAAAGTACCGTCATGGGCAAGATCATTGGCATCGACCTCGGAACCACCAACTCCGTGGTCGCAATCATGGAAGGCAAGGAACCGAAGGTGATCGCCAACGAGGAGGGCGCCCGGCTCACTCCGTCGGTCGTCGCGTTCGACGACAAGGGCGAGGTCCTCGTCGGTCAGATCGCACGTCGGCAGGCGATTACCAACCCCGAGAACACCGTGTTCTCGAGCAAGCGCTTCATGGGCCGCAAGTTCGCGGACCCGATCACGCAGGAGGAGTTCAAGCGCGTCCCGTTCAAGATGGTCGCCGCGCCGAACGGCGATGCCGCGATCGAGATCCGCGGCAAGCGCTACTCGCCGCCCGAGATCGGCGCGCGCGTCCTCATGAAGCTCAAGCGGGCGGCCGAGGAGTATCTCGGCGAGCCGGTGACCGAGGCGGTCATCACGGTGCCGGCGTACTTCAACGACAGCCAGCGCCAGGCGACCAAGGATGCTGGCAAGATCGCCGGCCTCGAGGTCAAGCGCATCATCAACGAGCCGACCGCCGCGGCGCTGGCGTACGGCCTCGACAAGACCAAGGAGCAGCTCATCGTCGTGTTCGACATGGGCGGCGGCACGTTCGACGTCTCGGTGCTCGAGGTCGGCGACAAGGTCGTCGAGGTCGTGTCGACCAACGGCGACACCCACCTCGGTGGCGACGACATCGACAACCGCCTGATGGACTGGCTGGTCAGCGAGTTCCAGAAGGACACGCACATCGATGTCTCGAAGGACAAGATGGTCCTCCAGCGCCTCAAGGAGGCGTCGGAGAAGGCCAAGATCGAGCTGTCGAGCGTGCAGGAGACCGAGATCAACCTGCCGTACCTCACGGCGGACGCGACCGGCCCCAAGCACCTGCTGAAGAAGCTCACGCGCAGCAAGTTCGAGCAGATGATCGAGGACATCGTCACCCGCGCGATGGAGCCCTGCAAGAAGGCGCTCGCCGACGCCAACAAGAAGATCACCGACATCCACGAGGTCGTCCTCGTCGGAGGCTCGACCCGCATCCCGATGGTGCAGCAGAAGGTGAAGGAGTTCTTCGGCAGGGAGCCGAACCGGAGCGTGAACGCCGACGAGGTCGTCGCGCTCGGCGCGGCCGTCCAGGGCGGCGTGCTCTCGGGCGACGTCAAGGACATCCTCCTGCTCGACGTCACCCCGCTGTCGCTCGCGATCGAGACGCTCGGCGGCGTGGCCACCGTGCTGATCCCGCGGAACACGACGATCCCGACCCGCAAGGGCGAGACGTTCTCGACCGCGGCGGATAACCAGAGCTCGGTCGAGGTCCACGTGACGCAGGGCGAGCGCCCGATGTCGAAGGACAACAAGACGCTCGGCAAGTTCCAGCTGACCGGGATCCCGGCCGCGCCGCGTGGCGTGCCGCAGATCGAGGTGACGTTCGACATCGACGCGAACGGCATCCTGAACGTCGCGGCCAAGGACAAGGCGACCAACGCCGAGAAGACCATCCGCATCGAGGCGTCGTCCGGGCTGTCGGACGCCGACATCAAGCGCGCGGTCGACGACGCGACGACGCACGAGGCCGAGGACAAGGCCCGCAAGGAAGCGATCGAGGCCCGCAACCAGCTCGACACCCTGATCTACGGCACCCGCAAGCTGGTGTCGGAGAACGGCGCGAAGCTGGGTGACGCGGACAAGCTCGAGATCGAGGAGGCGTTGAAGGACGCCGAGGCGACGCTCGAGAAGCACCGCGAGTCGGGCACGCCCGACGAGCTCCGCGCGGCGTTCGAGACCCTGCAGGCCAAGGCGCACAAGCTCGCCGAGGCGATGTACAAGCAGACCGCGCCCGCCGACGGTGGCGGTGCCCCGGGCGGCGAGGCCGGCCCGACCGGTGGCCCGAGCGACGTGATCGACGCCGAGTTCGAAGACAAGACGTAGCGAGCTCGCCGGCGGATCAAAAGCCTCGGGCGCGTGTCCGGGGCTTTTTCGTTTTCGGATTCCGAGCGTGCATACTTGGCGCGTGCGCGCTGCGTTGCTCGTGATGTTGGCGGGATGTGCGGAGCTATCGCTGGGCGACGGGACGAGCGTGTCGGTCGGCAAGCCGAGCGGCGGCTACCTGCTCGACGGCGCGAAGCTGCCGGATCACGGGGTCGGGTTCTTCACCCGGCCGATCTGGCGCGAGCGCAACAACCGCTATGGCACCGACGAGCTGATCGCGCTGATCGTCGGGGTCGCCGGTCGCCAGGCGCGGCGCGTGCCCGACGCGCGGCTGGTCGTCGCCGATCTGTCCGGCAAGGGCGGGGGAGGCGGGGAGGCGTTCCACCGCTCGCACCAGAGCGGGCGCGATGCCGACCTCCTGTACTTCGAGCGCGACGGCAAGGGCAAGCCGTTCGAGCCCGACGCGATGCGGATCTTCGACGGCCGCCTGACCGCGCGCGATGGTTCGGGGATCACGATCGACGTGCCGCGCACGTGGATGCTCGTGCGCGACCTCCTGACCGCGCCCGAGGCGAACGTGCAGTGGATCTTCTGCTACCAGCCGATCGCGAACACGCTGATCGACTACGGCGTCACGCAGAACGAGCCACCCGAGCTGATCGCGCGCGCCCGGCTCGCGCTCAAGCAGCCGAGTGACAGCGCACGCCACGACGATCACCTGCACGTCCGGGTCTACTGCACGCCGGCCGATCGCGATCAGGGCTGTCTCGACTTCGGCCCGCGCGACATGATGGAGGGCTGGCACGGCCCGACGCTGCCGCCCGAGCTCGGCGTGCTCCGGCTGCACAAGGTCATGGACACGGCCCGATCGGATTGATCTTGGGGACCTGCTCGATCGCCTGCTGATCGAGGCCCGAGCCCGAGCCCGAACCCGATCCGGCGGCCGGCGCGGTCGCGTCGGGCTCGACGGACTGCAGCGTGCGCAGCGTTTGATCGAACGCCTTGGTGTGCGTCCGGCGGGCGTCCTCCGTCGCAGTCGACAGCACCATCCCGACGATGCGGTTGTCGGGTGAGAACGCGATGGCCTGGCGAAGAAAGTGCGTGCCGTCGTCGTACTCGAACCACACCGACGGAAACCGGTTCGCCTCGTTCTCCTTCGGGCCGGGCTGGAGCGGACCCACGCGCATGCGCTCCTTGACCAGCTTCTCGCGGACCGCGCACGCGTAGCGCGACGCGAGCGGCTCGTGGCTGTTGCGACACGCGACTGGCCACGCGCAGAACAGATCGCGCGAGAACGTCTCGGCGGTGAGCACGATCCGGCCCTCGGGCTGACTGCGCATCAGCCAGAGGAGAAATCCGGGATAGCTCGGCTGCTCGGTCACGCGCCACGTCCGCGGCACGACGAGCTTCACCCGATAGCGCGGTGACGTGAACACGAGGTTCTCGAGATCGCCGCGCGATTCTCCGGATTCTCCGACGAGGAACGCGATCACGATCGCGATCAGGAGGGTCGCGCGAAACACGGCCCGGACCATACCGGGAGTGCGACCACTGCAGAACCTGAACGAGTACACAGGTAAAAACTTGAGTATTTCGGAAGTGATCTTGTTGACCGATTACATTCACAAGAATAGTGTGACTGGACTTCGACGAAACCTGGGATTTCCCGCGGTCGGCGAAGGTAGACGGGGAACAGAGGCGGCCACGCACAGGGAGGTCTCGGTCACTTGCTCGGGAGAGCAAGCGAGCGAGGCGGTGCTGGCCACGCATCCGTCATCAACACGTTCGTCGAGGGAGAATCCGGTGTTCACACGCGATCCAAGCTGGCCAGCACACGCGACGACGACCGGAGTGGTCGTGCCGTTTCGCGCGCGCAGCCGGCATCGCGACAACGACCACGTCTCGCGTCGCGATGACGACGCGACGGTGTCGGTGGCGCCGAGCTCGCGCACCTCGCTCCTTCGGGATGAAGACCTGCGCGCGATCGAAGGCACCTACGCCGACGGGATCACCGCGGCGCAGATCGTCGAAGCGTTCACCTCGCGCGGGATTCGCTTCACCGAGGCGAGCTTTCGCAAGTACGTCCAGCAGGGCCTCTTGCCGCGCAGCCGCCGCGTCGGTCGCAAGGGCAAGAACAAGGGCTCGCTCGGGCTCTACCCGGCCAAGACGGTCCGCCGGATCAACACCGTCAAGCAGTGGATGGTGGACGGCCACACCATCGAAGAGATCCAGGGGCAGTTCCTGCTCTACACCGACCTCGTCGAGTCGCTCGACGAGGGGCTCGCGTCGTTCTGGACCCGGCTCGCCGGCGACGCGGGCAAGTTGCCCGAGCGCGACCGCCGCGAGGTCGAGCGCGAGCTCGCCGACGCCCATCGCGACGGCGACCGCCTGCTCGCGCGCCTCGACCTGCTCACCCGTCGCGTGGCCGCGCCGCGCACCGATTCCCTCCGTCTCGCCGGTGCCGCCGGCGGTGCCGAAGACCTGCTCTGAACCCGAACGCCAGGAGATCACGATGAACAACGACGACCGCGACGACGAGACCGAGACCGAGGCCGAGGGCACCACGACGACCGCTGCTACAGAGAGCGGCGTCGAGGGTGAAGAGATCGACGCGCTCGAAGGCGACGACGACGACGACGACGGCGACGACGCAGCCGACGGCGACGCGGAGACCGCGGCCAAGGGCGAGGACGGGCTTCCCGACGTCTCGCGCAAGGTCCGCCGGCGGCGCCGCCGCACCCGGCCGCGGAGCAAGACGATCGCGATGAAGCGGCTGACCCGCGAGGAGCTCCGTCAGGGCGCGCTGATGTACCCGCCGGTCGACATCCCGCGCCCGACCAACCGCTCCGAGTGCCGCGAGCCCGAGCTGCGGCCGTGCCCGTGGGTCGCCTGCAAGCACCACCTGTACCTCGACATCAACCCGGAGACCGGGTCGATCAAGATCAACTTCCCCGACCTCGAGCCGTGGGAGCTCAAGCACACCTGCGCGCTCGACGTCGCCGAGCGCGGCGGGATCACGCTCGAGGAAGTCGGCGAGATCATGAACCTGACCCGCGAGCGCATCCGCCAGGTCGAGGTCCGGGGCCTCATCAAGCTGAAGATGGGTTCGCCGTCCCCGGACGAGCTCGGGGCCGATCTGCTCGCCGGCAAGGTGTACGACTTCGGCGGCAAGCACAACTAGCGGCTCGGTCGTGCTACTCAGCGCGCATGCGACGCGCCCTGGTTTCGGTCTCCGATAAGCGTGGTGTGGTCGAGCTCGGTCGGGCGCTGGTGGCGCACGGCTTCGAGATCCTGTCGACCGGCGGGACAGCGGCCGCGCTCGCGGCGGCCGGGCTCGCCGTCACCCAGGTGCAGGCGCACACCGGCGCCCCCGAGATCCTCGATGGCCGCGTGAAGACGCTGCACCCGAAGATCCACGGTGGCCTGCTCGGCCGCGACACCACCGAGCACCGGGCCGAGATGCTGGCGAACGGCATCGTGCCGATCGACCTCGTGGTCGTGAACCTGTATCCGTTCGAGCAGGTGATCTCGCGGGCGCAGAAGCCGGCGACGCTCGACGAGGCGATCGAGAACATCGACATCGGCGGCCCGGCGATGCTGCGGTCGGCCGCGAAGAACCACGAGCGTGTCACCGTCGTCGTCGATCCCGAGGACTACGCGATGGTGATCGCCGCGCTCGGCGAGGTCCCCGACGCGACCGCCTCCCCGGTGACCCCGAATCCGGTCATGACCGCCCCGCAGCGCCTCGCGCTCGCGAGGAAGGCGTTCGCGCACACCGCCGCCTACGACGCCGCGATCGCCGCATACCTGTCATCGTTCGACGACGCCGCGGCCGACGCCCGCGAGGTGGTGCCGGCGCGCCGCGAGCTGCCCGACACGCTCGGCGTCCAGTGGCGCCGGCTCTACGAGCTGCGCTACGGCGAGAACCCGCATCAGCGCGCGGCGTTCTACGCCGACGGTCGCAGCCCGCTCGGCATCGCGCCGGCCGGCCGGCCGAACATCGCGGCGGCCGAGGTGCTCGGAGGCAAGCAGCTGTCCTACAACAACATCCTCGATCTCGACGCCGCGCTCGGCCTGGTGCTCGAGCTCGACCAGCCGGCGGCCGTCGTCGTCAAGCACAACAACCCGTGCGGCGCGGCGATCGGCGCCGACTGCGCGGCCGCATACCTGCGCGCGCGCCAGGCCGACGCGACGTCGGCGTTCGGCGGCATCGTCGCGGTCAACCGCGAGGTCGACGGCACGCTCGCCAAGCTGCTGGTCGAGACATTCCTCGAGTGCGTCGTCGCGCCGGGCTACTCGGCCGAGGCGCGCGACGTGCTCGCGAGCAAGAAGAACCTCCGGCTGGTCGCGGCGGGCGGCACGTGGACGCCGGCCGAGCCCGGCACCAGCTGGTCGGTGCGCACGATCGCGGGCGGCGCGCTGGTCCAGAGCGTCGATCATGGGATGGTCGACCTCGGCGCGGCGCGGGTCGCGAGCAAGCGGCAGCCGACGCAGGCCGAGCGCGCCGACCTCGCGTTCGCGTGGCGGGTCGCGAAGCACGTCAAGAGCAACGCGATCGTGTTCGCCAGGGACGGCGTCACGGTCGGCATCGGTGCCGGCCAGATGAGCCGGGTCGACAGCGTGAAGATCTGCGAGCGCAAGGCGGGCGACGCGCTGCGCGGTGCGGTCGTCGCGTCCGACGCGTTCTTTCCGTTCCGCGATGGCGTCGACGTGCTCGCCGCGTGCGGCGCGGTCGCGGTCGTCCAGCCCGGCGGCTCGGTCCGCGACGACGAGGTGATCACGGCGGCCGACGAGCACGGTCTCGCGATGCTGTTCACCGGCATGCGGCACTTCCGGCACTGAGATGCGGATCCTCGTCATCGGTGGTGGTGGTCGCGAGCACGCGCTCGCGTGGCGGCTCGCCGCGGGCGGACACGCGATCGTCGCAGCACCGGGCAACCCGGGGATCGCCGAGGTGGCGCGCTGCGTGCCGATCGCGGTCGACGACCACGCCGCGCTGATCGCGCTCGCGAAGATCGAGGGGGTCGAGCTCGTCGTCGTCGGCCCCGAGGCGCCGCTCGTGGCCGGGTTCGCCGATCGCGCGCGGGCCGCGGGGCTCGACGTGTTCGGCCCCGGCGAGGCCGGCGCGCGGCTCGAGGGCAGCAAGGTCTACAGCAAGCAGTTCTTCGCGCGCCACCGGATCCCGACGGCGCCGTTCCGGATCGCGACGACGATCGCGGAGGCCGACGCGGCGATCGCGGCGCTCGCCGACCCGGGCGTCGTCGTCAAGGCCGACGGGCTCGCGGCCGGCAAGGGCGTCGTGGTCGCGGCGACGGCCGACGAGGCCCGCGCCGCGGCGCGCGACATGCTCGGCGGCCGGTTCGGCGACGCCGGCGCGCAGCTCGTGATCGAGCAGGTGATCCGCGGGCGCGAGGTCAGCGTGCTCGCGCTGACCGACGGCGAGCACCTCGAGATCCTGCCGACCGCCGAGGATCACAAGACGATCTTCGACGGCGACATCGGGCCGAACACCGGCGGCATGGGCACGATCTCGCCGGCGTGGGGCGAGGACCTCGTGCCGCGGATCCGCCGCGAGATCCTCGAGCCGACCGTGCGCGGGCTCGCCGCCGACGGGATCGCGTACCGCGGCGTGCTCTACGCCGGCGTGATGGTCGATCGCGCGAACGTGCCGTGGCTGCTCGAGTACAACTGCCGGTTCGGCGATCCCGAGACCCAGCCGATCCTGGCGCGGCTCCAGGGCGACCTCGGCGCGGTGCTCGCGGGCGCGGCGCGCGGCGCGATGCCCGTCGGCGCGCTCGCGTGGGACGCGCGCTACGCCGTGTGCGTCGTGATCGCGGCCGCCGACTATCCGGGCAAGCCGCGCACCGGCGATCCGATCGCGATCCCCGTCGACGCCGGCGCCCAGGTGTTCCATGCCGGCACCGCGCTCGACGCGAGCGGTCGCCTGGTCAGCGCCGGTGGTCGCGTGCTCGGCGTGACCGCGCTCGGCGTGTCGATCGAGGCCGCGCGCGGCGCGGCCTATGCGGCGGCCGATCGCATCGAGCTCGCCGGCAAGCAGGTCCGGCGCGACATCGGCCTGCGGACCTCGTGATGCGCGCGCTCGCGATCGCTCTGCTCGTGTCCCTCGCGGCGCCGGCCGCGGCCGATGGCCTGACCGAGGCGCCGTCCTACTTCCCGCCGCACACCGCCGCCATGGTGGTCGGCGTCGGTGCGCCGGCGCAGAAGCCGGCGGCCGCGCTGCTCGCCGCGCTGCAGGGCTCGCACGCGTTCGAGCTCGTGCTCGACGCGCGCTCGCTCGGCGCGATCGACAAGCTGACCGACGGCGTGATCCTGCGGCGCGCGTTCGCGCTGCCGATCAAGCACGTCGCGATCGTGCGCATCGTCGGCGGCAAGCCGGTCGCGACGGTCTACGCCGAGAAGGGCCAGCCGCTCGCGACGTTCGTCGTCGATCCCAAGCTGCCACCGAACCCGGATCCCGATGCGCTGATCCCCGAACCCGACGGGCCGCGACCGGATCGCGCGCTCGCCTACACCCGCACGCCCGCCGGCGTGACCTACGCGCTGCGCGGCGAGCCGCTCACCGATCCGGCGCAGCTCTACGACGCGCTCGGCATGGCCGATCGGGCGCGCGCCTATCGCGGCCATCGGCGCTGGAAGATCGGCGGCGTGATCCTGGTGACCGCGGGCGCGATCGGCGTGCTGTCGTTCGGCACGCTCGCGATCGAGGATGGCAAGACCGCGCCGCTCGCGCTGACCGGCGCGAGCCTCGGCATCCTCATCTTCGGCGCCGCGATGTGGCACGCGCATCCCGATCCGGGTGGCGTCACCGACGACGAGGCGACCTCCGAGATCGACGCCCACAAGCACCGCACGATCCACGTCACGCCGGCCGCGATGCGGAATGGTGGGGGCGTGTTCGTGACGGGCACGTTCTGAACGGGTTAGATCTAGCCATGCCGCAGATCGCCGGATTCCGAGGCGTGGTTCCGACCGAGGGCAAGGCCGCCGAGGTGATCGCCGCGCCCGGCATCGCGTTCACCGAGCGCCTCGCGAACGGCACGCTCGCGCGCGACCCGGGCCGCGCGCTGTATCGCTACCACCAGGTGTTCCAGCTCGACGGGCGCGCGGTCACCCGCAAGGCGCTGGTCTGCGCGGTGCGGCTCGTGCCGTGGGCCGAGCGCCAGATCCGCGCGCACGAGGTCACCGATCCGGTGCAGCGCGACGTCGAGCTCGCGCGGATCGAGCAGACCGGCGCGCACGTCGAGCCGGTGCTCGCCGGGTTCCGCGACGCCGCCGGCGAGATCGATCGCACGTTCCGCGGGATCGACGGCTCGCGCCCGACCTACGAGCACACCACCGCCGACGGCACGCTCCACCGCGTGTGGCGGGCCCAGAGCGCCGAGATCCTCGGCCCGCTCCGCAAGGTGTTCGCGCCCAAGAAGCTCCACGTGCTCGAAGGCCACGCGCGCTACGAGGCGATGCTCGGCTACGAGGCCAAGCTCGCCGCGAAGCAGGCCCCGAGCCTGTACTCGGCCGCGAGCCACGGCCTCGCGTGCCTGGTCAACCTCGACGACATCTCGGTCTACTCGACGACCGCGGCGCGCCACCGCATCGTGCGCGGCGACGGCGTCAAGGCGGCGACCGTGCTCGCCGCCGCCAAGCCGTGGTTCATCATCGAGAAGCTCGCCGGCGCCGCCAAGGACGTCGCCAAGCAGCGCGCCGCGCTCGACACCTCGGTCGCGCACCAGCCGGCCTTCGTGCTGGTGTTCGCCGGCGACGCCGACGCCTACAAGCTGACGCTGTCGCCCGACATCACGCCGTCGAACGAGGGCATCGCGGTCCACCGCGGGATCCAGAAGCTCGATCCGATCGCGATCGACGAGCTGTTCCGGCCCCGTGCGCTGCCGGACACGACGGTCACGTTCGAGACCGACCACGCCGCGGTGCTCGCCGCGATCGCGGCCGGCGCGCCGGCGGCGATCGTGACGCGGCCGGTGCCGCTCGATCAGGTGATCCATGCCGACGAGCTCGGCGCGCTGCTCCCGATGGGCTCGACCGGGTTCTATCCGCGCATCGCTCCCGGCATCGCGATGATGATCGATCCCGACGAAGATCTGGTCTAGTCGACCCGGTTTGCCGCGTCGCGTCGTCGGACAATCTTCACGCCGGCGTGGCGAATACTGATTGAGCTACACGGGTTGTCATGACAGTGTCCCTTCGTCGTCACGGACATGAGGCGACGTGGACGTGTGGATCATGGAGCGTGGAAATCATGTGGAACCTTGCTGATCGAGTCGTGAAGGCTGTCTCGGATGTGACCGTGGGAACGGTGATCGTGCTGTTCCATGTCGCGCTGGCGGACCGCACGAAGCAGCGGCGCGCGCGTCAGCTCGCGAGCTAGCAGATCCCCCCATCGCGTTCGCGATCAGAGGGGTCTGTTACGACTTTGATGTGCCCATCGCCATCTCAGTCCGCCGCGCGACACCTGCGGACGCGCCGGCGCTCGCCGCGCTCGTCAACGCTGCCTACGCGGTCGAGAGCTTCTTCGTCGAGGGCGATCGCACCAGCGCGGTCGAGATCGCCGAGCTGACCGCCGGTGACGGCGTCTTCCTCGTGCTCGAGCACGAGGGTGGCCTGGCCGCCGCGGTGTTCGTGCGGCCCGAGCAGGGGCACGCGTACATCGGCATGCTGTCGGTCCTGCCGGCGCTCCAGGGCCTCGGTCTCGGCACCCGGCTGGTCCGGATCGCCGAGGCGATGGGCGAGGCGATGGGGGCGACCTCGGTCGGCCTGCGCATCGTCAACTTGCGCGAGGAGCTCGCGCGCTGGTATCGCGGCCTCGGCTATCGCGAGGTCGGCACCGCGCCGTACGACCACCGCCCGGTCAAGCGCGCCTGCCACTTCGTCGAGATGCACCGCCCGCTCGCCCCGGCGATGCACGAGTCCGTCGCCGCCTACGCGTAGCTGCTGGCTGAAGCCCGCAGCCCGGAGCCCGAGGCCTGATAGACTGCACGTATATGCGCGCGGCCTACCTTGTCCTGGTTCTTGCGGCGTGTGGCGGCGGTGGCGGGTTCCCCGATGCCAAGGTCAAGGACGATACCCCGCCTCCGTCCGGGACCTTCAAGCTGGCCTGGAGCCTGACCGACACGAACGACGCGCCGATCGACTGCGCGCGGGTCGCCGCGATCACGGTGACCGCGGTCGTGCGATCGACCCAGGTCTCGGGTGGCTCGACCCAGGTGTTCACGTGCAGCGGCGGCATGGGCGAGTCCCAGGCGATCACGCCGGGCACCTACTCGATCGACTTCGAGCTCGACGCCGGGTCCGGCATGATCGCGACGTCGCCGCGCCAGCAGGACATCGTCATCAAGTCGAACCAGTCGACCACGCTGACGCCGATCGTGTTCAAGCTCGACGCGACCGGCAACCTGAAGCTCCACCTGTCCGCGAACAAGCCGGGCGGCAACTGCCAGCCGACCGCGAGCACCGGTGCCGGCATCGCGAACACGACGTTCGTGCTCCAGCACGCGCCGGGCGCGGCCTGCGAGCCGGTCACGTTGATGATCGGCGCGGGCGCGACGAGCGGCACCGCGGCGACCACGTACACGGTGAACTGCGCGACCCCGGTGATCGGCCCGTGCATCGAGAACGATCAGGAGATCACGACGACCGGGACGCCGTCGGGCAGCTACCAGCTCCACGTCCGTGGCCTTGTCGCCGGCGGCGCCGCGTGCTGGACGAACGACGATCAGATCGTGATCCCCGCCGTGATGGGCACGCTGACGCGCACGCTGAATCTGGGTTACCAGATGTCGACGCCGGGCTGCTGATGTAGGGTCGCTGCGTGACGAGCAGCAACCACTTCGTCCCCAACCTTCGCGACACGTTCTTCCAGCTCTTCGAGGTGCTCGACATCGAGAAGACGAGCCTCGGCAAGGGGCCGTTCGCGTCGATGGACGGCGACACCGCGCGCGCCTCGCTCGAGGGCCTCGTCGAGGTCATGCAGCAGACCTGGTCGCCGGCGTTCGTCGAGGGCGATCGGGTCGGCGCGACGTTCGATGGCAAGGGCAACGTGACGCTGCCGCCGACCTACCACAAGGCGCTCGACGCCTACTTCGAGGGCGGCTGGAACAAGCTCGAGCTGCCCGAGTCACTCGACGGCTACGGTGCGCCGCCGAGCGTCCGCTGGGCCGGGTTCGAGCAGCTCGCCGGCGCGAACGCGTCGATCTGCTTCTACCTGCTCGGCAACATCATGGTGAAGGTGATCGCCGAGCTCGGGACGGCGTCGCAGAAGGCCCGCTACGTGCGGCCGATGCTCGACCAGCACTGGGGTGGCACGATGGTGCTCACCGAGCCCGGCGCGGGCAGCGACGTCGGCGCCGGCACGACCAAGGCGACGCACGTCGCGGGCGACGAGTACCTGCTCGAGGGCGTCAAGCGGTTCATCACGAACGGCGACTTCGACTGGCCGAACAACATCGTCCACATGGTGCTGGCGCGGCCGGTCGGTGCGGGCCCGGGCACCAAGGGCCTCTCGCTGTTCATCGTGCCGAAGTACTGGGTCGAGGCCGACGGCTCGATCGGCGCGCGCAACGGCGCGATGGTCACCAACATCGAGCACAAGATGGGCCTGCGCGGCTCGGCGACCTGCGAGCTCACGCTCGGTGACGGCGCGCCGTGCCGCGGCCTCCTGCTCGGCGAGGTCCATGCCGGCATCGCGCAGATGTTCCACGTCATCGAGTACGCGCGCATGGGTGTCGGCACCAAGTCGATGGCGACGCTGTCGACGGCGTACGGCAACGCGCTGGCCTACGCGCGCGAGCGCAAGCAGGGCTCCGATCTCGCGCAGGCCGCCGACAAGGCCGCGCCGCGCGTCGAGATCATCCGGCACCCCGACGTCCGCCGCATGCTGATGCTGCAGAAGGCGTACGCCGAGGGGCTGCGCGCGACGGTGCTGTGGACCGCGTCGATCCAGGATCGCATCGAGCTCGCCGAGGGCGACACCCGTGCCGACGTGGCGCTCAACGATCTGCTCCTGCCGCTGATCAAGGGCTACGGCTCGGAGAAGGTCTACGAGCTGCTCGGCTCGACCTCGCTCCAGGTGTTCGGCGGCTCGGGCTACTGCCAGGACTATCCGATCGAGCAGTACATCCGCGATCAGAAGATCGACTCGCTGTACGAGGGCACGACGCACATCCAGGCGCTCGACCTGTTCTTCCGCAAGATCGGGCGCGACCGCGGCGCGACGCTGACCGCGCTCGTCGGTCAGGTCAAGGGCACGGCGGACGCGCTGCCCGAGGCGCTCGGGGTCGAGAAGGCCGCGCTGCTCGCCGCGGTCGGCGACGTCCAGGGGATCATGGGCGCGATGATGGGGAAGCTCGGTCAGAGCGTCTATCACGTCGGGCTCCAGGGCAACCGCATCCTGTTCGCGCTCGCCGAGCTCGTGATCGGCTGGCGGCTGATCGTCAGCGCCGAGGTCGCGCTCGGCAAGCTGGCCGCCGCGACCGGCGACGACCAGGGCTTCTATCGCGGCAAGCTCGCCGCGGCCCGGTTCTTCGCCAAGCACGAGCTGCCGCGGCTGGCCCTGACGCGCAAGCTGATCGAAGCGAGCGATCTCGATCTCGTCGAGCTACCCGACGACAGCTGGTAGCATGCCGATCTAGGATGGCCGCGATGGTGGACGGGGCGATGCAGTCGCTCGAGGCGGAGCTCAGGCGCGAGCAGAAGAAGGTCGCGCTCGTCCAGGAGGTCAGCCGCGCGCTGTCGACCGAGGGTGACCTCGACACGCTGCTGATCCTCATCATGCGGAAGGTCACCGAGCTGATGGAGGCCGACCGCTCCACGCTCTATCTCCTGACCGAGGATCGCTCCCAGCTGTGGAGCAAGGTCGTCCAGGGCGGCGAGCGGGTCGAGATCCGGCTCGAGGTCGGCGAGGGCATCGCCGGCTGGGTCGCGCAGACCCGCGAGTCGATCAACATCCCCGACGCCTACGCCGACCAGCGGTTCCAGCCCAACGTGGATCTGAAGAGCGGCTATCGCACGCGCTCGATCCTGAGCGTGCCGATGCTGAACGCGATCGGCGGCATGGTCGGCGTGCTCCAGGTGCTCAACAAGCACGACGGGCCGTTCGTGAAGGCCGACGAGGAGCTGCTGTCGGCGCTCGCCAGCCAGGCGGCGGTCGCGATCGACAACGCGCGGCTGTACCACTCGCTCGTCCAGCAGAACCAGGAGCTCCAGCGCGCGCGCCGCGACCTCGAGCGCCGCCAGCGCGAGCTCAACGCGCTCTACGAGGTCGAGAAGGAGCTGTCGGCCGCGCTCGATCTCGACGACCTGCTCTCGCGCATCCTGGCGCAGGCGATCACCGTGCTCGGCGGCGGGGCAGGGTCGATCGCCCTCGTCGAGCCCGACGGCTCCCTGCGGTTCCGCACCGTGCAGGGCCCGGCGGCGCCGCGCCTGATCGAGCGCACGCTCCCGCACGGCACCGGCCTGCTCGGCTGGTCGATCGCGCATCGCCAGCCCGCGGTCGTCACCGACCCCGCGAACGATCCGCGCCACGCGGCCGATGTCGCCAAGGAGATCGGCGTGCGGCCGCAGCACCTGATGGTCGCGCCGCTCGTCGAGGGCGACGATGCGATCGGCGGCATCGAGATCATCGATCAGCGGCGCGCGCAGCGCGACGGCGACTCGATCTGGGGCGATGACGATCTCAAGCTGCTCGTCCTCATCGCGGCGCAGGCGGCGCAGGCGATCGGGATGGCGCGCCGGCGCAGCGAGCAGAGCAACCGCGACCGGCTGGCGTCGATCGGCCAGATGCTCGCGGGCCTGCTGCACGATCTGAAGACGCCGATGACGATCATCTCGGGCTACGCGCAGCTGATGGCGATGGCCGACGAGTCGGTCGTGCGCGACAAGTACGTCGACCAGATCCAGCGCCAGTTCGACCTCATGGCCGGGATGACGCGCGAGGTCCTCGCGTTCGCGCGCGGCGACACCGACCTCGTCGTGCGCAAGGTCTACCTGCACAAGTTCGCCGAGGAGCTCCAGCAGCAGCTCGGGGCCGCGCTCCAGGGCCGCGGCGTCGAGTTGAAGATCGAGACCAAGTTCGACGGCGTCGCGTTCTTCGACGAGCACAAGCTGATGCGCGTGTTCCACAACCTGACGAGCAACGCGCTCGAGGCGATGCCCGACGGCGGCCACCTGACCGTGCGGATCGACCACGATCCCGAGGCGATCATCTTCGCGGTGACCGACACCGGCCCGGGCATCCCACCGGCGATGCAGAACCGGCTGTTCGAGCTGTTCGCGACCGGGCGCAAGGGTGGCACCGGGCTCGGGCTCGCGATCGTCAAGAAGGTGGTCGACGATCACCACGGCACGATCGCGTGCGACACCGGCCCGGGAGGCACGACGTTCACCGTGCGCCTGCCGCTCCAGCGTCCCGAGGAGTAGCCTCTCCTCATGCTCGCGCTCCGCGCGATCGACAAGAGTTTCGGCACGACCCGCGCGCTCCGCGACGTCACGCTCGCCGTCGCGATCGGCGAGCCCGTGCTGCTCGTCGGCCGCAACGGCGCCGGCAAGACGACGCTGCTGCGGATCGCGACCGGCTTCCTCGACGCCGATGCCGGCGACGTCGCGATCGACGGCCTCGCGCTCGGCGGCGCGCGCGGGCGAGCCCAGGCGCGGCTCGGCTACCTGCCGGAGCACGCGCCGGCCCCGCCGGAGCTGACCGTGCGCGATCACCTGTGGTTCCGCGCGAAGCAGAAGCGCGTCGCGGACGTCGGCGCGGCGATCGAGCGCGCGCTCGCCGCGGCGGCGATCGCCGATCGCGCGCACGTGCGCATCGGGACCTTGTCGAAGGGCTATCGCCAGCGCGTCGGGCTGGCGGACGCGCTGCTCGGCGATCCGCCGCTGCTCGTGCTCGACGAGCCGACCGGCGGGATGGATCCGATCCAGACCGCGGAGCTGTGCGCCCACCTGATCGAGCTCGGCAAGACGCGTGCGATCCTGGTGTCGAGCCACGCGGTCGCCGATCTCGAGCCGCTCGCGGCGCGCGTCGCGGTCTTGCGCGATGGCGCGCTGGTCGCCGATGGCACGCCGGCGTCGTTGCTCGAGGGCTCCGAGCGGCTCGACGACGCGGTCAAGCGGCTGATCGGGGCCGCGTGAGCGTCTACTGGGTGCTCCGGCGCGAGCTGCACGTCATGCTGCGCGCGCCGATCGTCTACCTGGTCGGCGGGCTGTTCCTCGCGGTGCAGGGCGTCGCGTTCGCCGGCCTGATCGGCGCGATGTCGGATCCGCGGCGCCCGGCACCGCTCGGCACGCTGCTCGAGGCGCAGCTGTCGGGCACGCTCCTGACCTGGATCCTCGAGCTCGTCGTCCTCGTGCTGCTCGGCATGCGCGCGATCGCCGACGACAAGCGCGCCGGAACCTGGGAGCTCCTGCTGACCGCGCAGGTCTCGGAGCGTGCGGCGGTGATCGGCAAGTGGCTCGCGGCCGCGACGTTGTACGCGCTGCTGTGGCTCCCGACGCTGCTCTACCTCGGCGTCGTCGCGCACTACCGCGCCGATGCCGGCGGCTTCGACCTCGGCCAGGTCGCGATCGGCTACCTCGGCGCGATCGCGCTCGGGGCCGCGTTGCTCGCGTGGGTGATCGCGGCGAGCGCGGCGACCAGCTCGAGCCTGACGGCCGGCGCGCTCGGGTTCGCCGCGCTGGTCGCGTGCTTCCTGGTCGGCGAGCTGGCGGCGCTGTGGCCCGGGCTCTCCACGTCGCACCCCGGGCTCGCCGCGCTGCTCGCCGCGATCTCGCCGCGTCAGCACCTCGCCGCTCTCGCGCGCGGCGAGGTCCGGCTCGCGACGCTGGTCGCGCTCGCGGGCTGCACGGTCACCGGCCTGGCGGTCGCGACCACCGCGGCGTGCACCGGGCGCCGCCGCGCGCGGGAGCTCCGGCTGCGCGCGATCGGCACGCTCGCGATCGCCGCGATCGTCATCGCCGCGAGCGCGCTCGCGATCCGCCACCCGTGGGCGTGGGACGCGAGCGGCAACCGGCGCAACTCGCTCGATCCCGAGACCCGCGAGCTGCTCGCGGGCGCGCCGCCGACGCGCCTCACGATCATCGCGCCGACGCTCGCGGGGCTCGAGGCGATCTACGGCGAGGCCGACCTGGTCGTCGCGCACATGGCCGAGGTCGCCCCCGAGCTCGCCGTCGCGCACGTCGATCCGGCGAGCGATCCGGATGCGGTCGCTGGGTTCGCGAAGCTCGCGGGCCTCGCGCCGAGCGACCTGATGTCGGGTGGCGCGATCGTCGTCGAGATCGGTGGCAAGAGCCGCGCGATCGACGTGTTCGCGCTCGCGACCGTCGATCGGAACCCGGGCGCGGCGGTCGTGATCGAGCGCCTCGCGATCGAGCAGGCGATCACCGGGGCGATCGCCCAGCTCGTGCAGGCCGCGCCGATCACCGCGTGCGTGACCACCGGGCACGGCGAGTTGCCGCTCGCGGCGCGCCCCGATCAGCAGGACTGGAACGTCGTCGCGCGGCGGCTCGAGGCCGAGGGCATCACGGTGTCGCCGCTCGCGGCCGGGTTCACCGACGTGCCGTGCAGCGTCGCGATCGTCGCCGGGCCGACGACGCCGCTGTCCGCGAGCGAGGCGCTCGTGGTGCAGCACCACGTCGCGGCGGGCCGGGGCCTCGTCGTGCTCGCCGCCAGCCGGCCGGTCGACGGCGCGCTCGCGGCGACCGGTCTCGAAGGCGTGCTCGCGGCCGACGGGCTCGGGCTGCCGATCGCGATCGCGATCGATCCGACGCTCGGCGTCCGCGAGGTGCCGGGCGCGCTGCTCGTGCAGACCGGCTACACCGATCACCCGATCAACCTCGGCTTCGCCGGCAAGCGCGCGACGTTGTGGTTCCAGCCGCGGCCGGTCGTCGTCGCGCGCGGCGCCAGGCCGCTGGTCGTCGCGACCACCGAGAGCTGGGGCGAGCGCGACTTCACCGCGCCGCCCGCGAAGGGTCCCGACGACCTCGCCGGACCGATCGCGATCGCCGCGGTCGGTGCCGCGCATCGCGCGATCGCGATCGGCTCGGCCGAGTCGCTGTCGAGCGCGGTCCTGTCGGGCACGTCGGCCGCCGACCTGTGGTTCGCCCACGCGGTGCGCTGGGCCGCCGGCGGCGCGGCGGCGGCACCGACGATCGCGTCGCGGGCGCCCGAGCAGGTCCGCCTGGTGATGACCGATGGCGAGCGCCGGACCGCGATCGCGCTGTGCGTCGCCGGGATCCCGCTCGCCTGGATCGCGCTCGGCGCCGTCGTGGTGTGGCTGCGGCGGAGGCGCGCGTGATCGGCAACGCGCGCAACGTCGCGATCGCGGTCGCGCTCGCGATCGTGCTCGGCGCGCTCGCCATCGTCGATGTCGTGCGCGACCCGCACCGGCCGGTCGATCGCGCGCTGGTCCCGGGCTTCGCCGACCAGCAGCTCGCGTGGGACCACGGCGAGACCCTGGTCCACGATCGCACCGGCTGGCACGCGCACTCCGGCGCGCTGCTCGACGCGGCCGCGGTCGATGCCGTGGTGACCACGCTGCGTGGCGCGCGCTGGCAGCGCCGGGCGGCGCGCGAGGTCGCCGGCGCGATCGGCCCGCAGCTCCACGTCGGGGACACCTCCCTCGCGATCGGCCAGCCGCTCGCCGGCACCGAGCAGGTCTGGATCGTGCGCGACGACGCCGCGCTCCTGGTCGACGGCTGGGTCGCGCGGGCGCTCGCGGTCCAGCCGTGGCAGCTCCACGTGCGGCATCCGTTCGCCGACGCCGGCGCGAGCGATGTCACGCTCGTCGAGGGCTTGCGCACGATCGATCTGGTCGGCCACCCGCCGAAGTACCTGCACCGCTGGATCGATCCGGTGCTGTCGGCCGCGCTCGACGACGCGCTCCGCGCGATCGAGATCCTCGGCCCCGGCGGTACCGCCGCACCGGCACGCGCCCCGCAATCGATCACGCTGATCCACGGCGCCGCGCGCACCACGCTCGCCGAGCTCGGCCCGTGCGCCGGCCACCCCGAGTGGATCGCGGTCACCGGGGTGGTCGACGGCTGCGTCGGCGAGTCGGCGTGGCGCTCGATCGCGGCGACCGCGCGGGTGATCGACAGCCCCGACGGCGTCGATCTTCGCCCGCTGCCGATCGCGGCGATCGGGATCCGGTTCGCCGACGGCGAGCTCGCGCTCGGCAAGGCGCCGCACGTTACGCTCGGCGGCACGACGAGCGCGGTCGAGCCGGCCGAGGTCACCGCGCTGCTCGCCGCGCTGGCGACCCGCGGCGAGCGCGCCGACGTCCCGACCGGGTCGGCGACCACGCTCGTCGTGCACACCGCCGACGGCGACCTGACGCTCGCGGCGTACCAGCCGGACGTCGTCGTGCGCAGCGAGGATCAGGTCGCGATCCGGATCGCGCCGGCGGCGTACGCCACGATCGTGCGCGGCGCATCGGCCTATCGCGTGCGCACGCTGTGGGCCGAGGATCCGACGACGATCGTCGGCCTCGTCGTCGATCGCGCGGTGTACGAGCGCGGCGCCGTGCTCGGCGAGTGGTCGGCCACCACGACCCCCGCGGCGGTCGAGGCCTACGTCGCGGCGATCGCGCATGCCCGCGCGCTCGAGGCCTCGCCACCCACGAGCTTTGCGATCGCGCACCACGTCGAGATCCGCGTCGCGTCTCCCGATGGTCGCCGCGAGATCCACGCGCTCGACGTCGGCGCTCCGATCCCGGCTGGCTGTCCCGCGCGCCTCGGTGGCGCGCCGGTCCTCGTCGCTCGCGAGCTGTGTAGCCCGCCCTGACGTTCGCTACTTCTTGCCCTGAAGGACGGCCTTCTCGGGCGACAGCTTCGCGCCCGCGGGCGGAGGCGTCGTCGGAGCCGCGCCACCCGGCGGGACCGCGGCCGGATCCGGCGGCGGGGTCTCCCAGTTCTGGGTCTCGTTCTTCATCGTCTTGTAGATCATGAGGCCGTCGGAGTTGCGCTCGCTGTGGTTCGACGCGAGCGAGAACGTCCCGGTGATCGTGACGGTGTCGCCGACCGCGTAGACCGGGCACGCCAGCTTGCGCTTGGGGTCCTTGTCATCGCAGCGATCCGGCGGCGGGTTCTTCAGGTCTTCCTTGGGGCCGTTCTTGCGCTCGCCCGAGTTGAACGGGCGCGGGACGTCGACGACCCACAGGCTCTTCTCGATCGGGGTGTCCTTGGTGTCGCCGACATAGAACTTCTGTCGGTCGCACTTCGTCGGATCCTTCTCGATGATGTCGGCGACTTCCTTGGGCGTCTGACCCGGCGTCGCGATCGCGGTGGCGCAGTCGTACGCCCAGGTGATGACCCCCTTGACCGAGATGTCGGAATTGAGGAGTTTCGTTCCCTTGACCCGCAGCTCCTTCACCGAATGCAGACCCTCGCCCGGCGACGCCGGCAGCGAGAAGTCGGGGACCGGCGGGAGGTCGACCTTGACGTTGGTCGGCTTGACCTCGGCCTCGGGTCCTTCCAGGCCCTTCTTTCCACACCCGGCGACGACGATGGGTGATAGGGCTGACAGCAGCAGGATGCGCAGGCCGTGACGGTGCGACATGCTGGCGTTGATAACATGGCGATCCGGGCCCCTCAAGTCGCCGCCGTGCTCGCGATCGTCGTCGGTGTCTTATTCGGACCGCTCGGCTGCGATTCGCCCGCCCGGGTCAAGCCGTGGCGGCACGCGCCGGACCCGACCGAGGAGGCTTCGCGCGCGCCCGGATCCCCGGTCCTCGAGACCAGCGGGCCGACCGAGGCCGACGTCCGCGCCGCCCGGGCCCACACGGTCCGCATCCACGTCGACGCCGAGCCCGGTCGGCTGACTCCGCTGGTCTCGCCGTCGGTGTGGGCCCGCCGGATCACGCTCGGCACGATCTTCGAGCCGCTCCTGCGCTACGCGCCGTCGGACTCCGGCGGCCCCGGCCGGTTCGAGCCACGCCTCGCGCGGTCGTGGCAGGTCATGCCGACCGGCCTCGAGATCCGCATCGAGCTCGAGCCCGACGTCACGTTCCACGACGGCAAGCCGCTCACCACGTCGGACGTCCAGTTCACGCTCGACGCGATCCGCGACACCCACAAGGTCGGCGTCGAGCACCTGCGCGCGATGCTCGAGGACGTCGAGGCGATCGAGCTGATCACGTCTCATCAGATCCGCCTCCGGCTGCGGCGCCCGAGCGGCTGGGTGCTGCGCGCGCTCGCCGAGATCCCGATCCTGCCGATGCACGTCTACGACGGCAGCCTGCTCGGCGGCGGCGCGCTCGTCGGCAGTGGCCCGTTCCGCTACGTGTCGAACAAGGCCGGCATCGTGCACCTCGCGCGCTTCGACAAGTACTGGGGCGGCCCGGCGCCGATCGGCGACCTCGAGTTCGTCTACCAGCCCGATGCCGCGATCGCGTTGACCGCGGCCAAGCGCGGCGAGATCGACCTCGTGCCGGCGCTGATCCCGGCGCACTGGCCCGAGCAGGCGACCGCACCCGGCATCGCAGCGTCGTTCAAGGCGCTCGTGCTCGCGCCGCCGCGGATGCGATATTTCTCGTTCAACGTCAACCGGGCGCCGCTCGACGATCCGCGCGTCCGCCACGCGCTCGCGCTGCTGATCGATCGGCGCAGCATCGCCAAGCGCGTGTTCGACGGGCTCGCGCGGCCGGCATCGTGGCCGATCTGGCCGGGCGGCCCGGTCGACGGCGTCGAGGCCGCGGTCCCCGAGCTCGATCCGGCCGGCGCCGCCAAGTTGCTCGACGCCGCGGGCTGGATCGACAGCGACCGAGACGGCAACCGCGACCGCGCCGGCAAGCCGCTGCGGCTCGTGATGATCGGCGGCGACAAGCCGGCACCCAAGGACGCGTCGGGCCCGCCGGTGAAGCTGCCGCGCGACTACTTCATCGACGCCGCGCGCCGCGCCGGCGTGACGATCGAGGTGAAGACCGGTAGCGAGAGCTGGCTCGAGAAGAAGATCGCCGACGGCAACTACGACATCGCCGAGCTGACCTGGGGCGGCATGACCGACATGGACGTCGCCGCGCTGCTGTCGACGCGCGACGCGACGACCGGCAAGTGGATCCCGCTGACGCCGCGGATCGGCCGCGCGCTCGATGCGCTCGGCGCCGCGTGGGATCCGGGCGAGCGGGCCCGGCTCGCACCCGAGCTCGGCGGCGCGCTCGCCGAGGACTGGCCGTTCACCGGCGTGGTCGCCGATGCGCCGCAGGGCCTGATCAGCCGGCGGCTCGACAACATCAAGATCTGGGACGGCTGGCTCGATCTGTCGCAGCTCTCGATCATCGACCCGCTGAAGAAGAAGTGAGGGCAACGTCCTCACGACGCGACCAGGTCGCGTCAGGGTGAAGTGAGGGCAACGTCCTCGCGACGCGACCAGGTCGCGTCAGGGTGAAGTGAGCTTCGCGTCGGCCTCGGCGACCGCCTTGGCCACCAGCGCGTCGTCGCCGGTCGGCGTCGCGTAGCGCGCGGCGATCGCGGCGAGCTCGGCCCGGGTCGCGCCGAGCCCGACGAGCGAGCCGACCGCGGCGGTGCGCGCCTGCCAGCCCGCGGCGCGATCGTCGACGATCGCGACGAGCGTGTGGCTGACCGCGGCGCGATCGAACCACGCGTCGCCCGGTGGATGCGCGTGGTGGAACACGCCGACCGCGCGCCACGGCGTGCGATCGGGCGTGCGCGGCGTCTCGCCGAGCCGGCGCACGAACAGCGCGTACGCGCCGGCGTCGTGGGTGTCGAACTGCGGATCGCGGTGGAACATCAGCGCGAGCCCAGCCAGGCAGGCGGCGCGCATCGCGGGCGGTTCGGTCGGCGCGGTGTGCCGCTCGTACATCGGCAACAGCGTCGGATCGCCGAGCGCGCCGGCCGACTCGCACGCCGCCTCGCGGACGCGCGCGTCGGGATCGCCGTCGGCGATCGTGACCAGCTTGGCCGGGCCGCCGGCGACGCCGCGGTTCCACGGCGACGCGAGCGCGTAGACCGCCTGCAGCCGCACCGACGGCGCGGCGTGGTCGGCGACCGCGAGCAGCAGCTGCGCGACGCCGGCGTCGCTGCCGCCGGCCGGCGCGACGACGCGGATCATCGCGGCGAGCACGCCGGGATCGGGCTCGTGCATCGCGATCCCCGCGATCAGCCGCACGCGCGCGGCACCGTGCGCGGTCGCGATCAGCTCGACGCCAGCGATCCGGATCGCGGGCGACCGGTTCAGCATGAGGAAGCCGCCGGTCGCCTCGGGATCGGGGGGTGGCGGCAGCTTGCCGAGCGCGAGCTTCGCCGGGCACGCCGGATCGATGACGTAGCCGGTCAGCGGGCAGCTCTCGAGCGTCAGGATTGACGTCGCGTAGGAGGCCGCGGTCATCGCGTCGTGGTTCTGCGACGCCGGCGGATCGCGGTGCCCGCAGGCCGCGATCATGGCCGCGACGACGACGCGCTTCATCACCGCGATCATACCTGCGCAACGCCCTTCGGCGCTGCGGCGCGCCCAGCCAAGGCCGGGCTTGCCGTCTACGCGGATCCGGATGCTATGTGTGAAGCGTGACGACTCGCTCCAGCCTGCGCATCGCGCTCGACGCCGTGATCGCGCAGCTGCCCGAGGCGCTGATCGGTGGCGCCGGATCCGGCACGGCGGCGTGCGCGGCGATCTCCGAGGTCTACGATCGCGAGCTCGCGGCGCGGTTCGCGCAGGCGACCGAGGGGGTCGACACCCGGCTGGCGCTGGTCGCGACCGGCGGCTGGGCGCGCGGCGAGCTCGCGCCGTACTCCGACATCGACTTCGTGCTGCTCCACGATCGCGACGAGGCGACCGCGAAGCTCGTCGCCGACAAGCTGCTGTACCCGCTGTGGGACGACAAGCTCGCGATCGGTCACCAGCTGCGCGAGCCGCGCCGGGCCGCCGCGCTCGCCAAGAGCGACCTCGCGACCGCGACCGCGATGCTCGACGCGCGCCACATCGCGGGCGATCGCCGGCTCGCGACCGAGATGACGCGCCAGGTGCTGGCGGTGCTCGCGCCCGGCGGCAATCCCAACGAGCTGATCGCGATGCTCGCGGGCGAGCGCAAGAGTCGCCACGAGCGGTTCGGCGCCTCGGTCTACCTGCTCGAGCCGAACCTCAAGCAGGGCATCGGTGCCCTGCGCGATCTGTCGACCGCGCTGTGGGCGGCCGGCGCGCGCTGGCACCCGCCGCGTCCGGGCTTCGATCCGGCGTCGATCGATGGCGTGATCGCGGCGCTCGTCACGATGGGTCACCTGACGGGCCGCCAGGCGAGCGTGTTGACCGGCGCCCGCGACTTCCTGCTGCGGCTGCGCGCGCTCGTCCAGCTGACCGTGAAGCGCCGGTTCGATCAGCTGACGTTCGAGATCCAGGAGGCGATCGCGCCGCGGCTGTATCCCGAGGTCGGCGCCTCGGACAGCGACACCCGCGCGGCGGTCGCGCCGGCGGTCGAGGCGCTGATGCGCGACTACTACCTGCACGCGCGCGGCGTCGTGCAGGTGACCGATCGCCTGCTCGAGTCGGCGCGCGTCCCGGCGCGTCGCAGCCCGCGGATCGCCGACGTCGACGCGTCGTTCATCACGTTCAACGGCGAGCTCGCGCTGCGCGATCCGCGCCTGTTCGTCGAGCGCCCGAGCGAGATGGTGCGGCTGTATCGCGTCGCGGTCACCGAGAAGCTCGCGGTCTACGGCCACACGCGCGAGCTCGCGGCCGAGGCGATCGCCCGAGATCCGGCGCCGCTCGCCGCCGATCGCACCGCGGCGCGCCTCCTGTACGAGGCGCTGCTCGACCTGCGCGATGCGGGCTTGCCGTCGGCGTTCGAGACCATGCACCAGCTCGGCGTGCTGTCGGCGATCATGCCGGAGTGGGCGCCGTGCACCGCGCGCGTGCAGCACGACCTCTATCACGTGTACACGGTCGACCAGCACCAGCTCTACGCGCTCGCGATGCAGAAGCGGCTCGCGCGCGGCGAGCTCGCGACCGAGCACCCGCTGGCGTCGGCGCTGTGGCGCGAGGTCAAGCGGCCGGGGCCGCTGTTGCTCGGCACGCTGCTCCACGACGTCGGCAAGCCGGCGGGCAAGGGCCACGCCGAGAAGGGCGCGGTGCTCGCGGCGGCGGTCGCGCGGCGGTTCGGGATGCGCGAGGAGGATGTCGAGCTCACCGAGATGCTCGTGCGCCAGCACCTGACGATGTCGCACCTCTCGCAGCGCCGCGATCTCAGCGACCCCGACGTGATCGCGCGGTTCGCCGAGCGGATCGGCGACGACGAACACCTCGTGCAGCTCTACCTCCTGACGGTGTGCGACGCGGCGATGACCTCGCCCGACAACCTGACCGCGTGGAAAGACGGGCTCCTGCGCAACCTCGTCGAGCGGACCCGCGCGCACTTCGCGCAGGCGACGGTGCCGGACGGCCGGGTGGTGCAGGGCGACGCCGAGCGCGAGCAGACGGCACGCGCGCGCGTGATCCAGCTCGCGACCGAGGCGGACGCGGACCTCACCGCGGTCACCCACGTGCTCGACGGCATCGATCCTCGCCTGTTCGTCCAGCTCACGCCGCGCCAGGCGGTGCGGCTCGTGCGGCTCGCGTCGCAGCCGATCGCGATCGAGGTCCACTGCTTCCCGATGCGCGGTCACAGCGAGGTGTCGATCGTCGCGCCCGATGCGCCCGGCGTGCTCGCCGCGATCGCGGGCACGCTCAGCGCGAATCGCGTCGAGGTGCTCGGGGCCGTGCTCGGGCACGTCACGCTGCCCGCCGGCGATCGCGTGCTCGATCTGTTCTACGTGCGCGATGGCAAGGGCGAGGCGATCGAGGAGGACGATCCGCGATGGGCCAAGTTGCTCGCCGATCTCCGCGAGCTGCTCGCGAACGGGCCGAGCGCGACCGCCGCGGTCGCCGAGCTGATCGCGCGGCGGCGGCCGCCGTCGGGCATGCCGAAGCGCGTGACGCCCGCCGTGCGCACCGAGATCAAGCTCCACGACGACTCGCCGCAGGCGACGATCGTCGAGGTGTTCACCCGCGATCGCGCCGGCGTGCTCTACGCGATCACCCAGACGCTCGCCGAGCTCGGTCTCGACATCCAGCTCGCCAAGATCGCGACCGAGGGCGAGAAGGTCGCCGACGTGTTCTACGTGACGCGCAACGGGGCGCGGCTCGACGACGTCGCGGCGCGGGCCGAGCTCGTCGCGCGACTCGAAGCGGCCGTCGACGAATGAGCGTCGTCGATCTGCCGCCCGGCATCGGCCTCGTCGGCACGCCGCTCGGCACGTTTCGCGCGCCGCGCCGCGCGCGGGTGCTCGCGATCGTCAGCGTGGTCGGCGTGATCGTGCAGGGCGCCGTGACCTGGGGCTTGGTGTCTCGCCATCCATACCGCTGGCACGCGAGCACGCAGGTCGTGCTGCCGATCGCGTTCCTCGCGATCGCGATGCTCGGGCTCGCCGTGCGCCACGCGAGCGTCGCGATCACGCGCGACGGCGTGCGCTGGGGATGGACGTCGCTCGGGTTTCATCAGTCGGCCGCGCGGATCGTGCGCGCCCACGTCTATCGCGATGGCATCGCGCTCGAGGCCAAGCGCGGCTCGTGGTGGTTCGTCGCCGCGCGCGACTGGGATCGGTTCGACGCGCTGGTCCGTCAGGTCCGCCGTGCCGAGCTCGCCGTCGAGGATCACGAGGGCGCGGCACCGTTGCGCGCGCGGCTGCAGAGCTACGGTCGGTTCCTCGACGCGATGCTGGTGGGCGCGCTCGCCGGCGCGTTCGCCGTCATGCTCTGGGCAGGCTAGCCAGCAGCGCCTCGCCGTCCCACTCGCGCCAGCCGCCGCGCTCGGCGTCGCGGACGAGCGCGACCAGCTTCGCGTTGACCGGCGCCTCGCGGTCGAGGCGGGCGGCGAGCGCGACGATCTCGCCGTTGATGTAGTCGATCTCGGTCGGGCGTCCCGCCTCGAGGTCGTCCCACATCGACGACCGCGCCGCCGGATCGATCGCGAGCAGGCGGCGCGCCGCGCGGGCGAAGATCGCGTCGGGGAGCTCGAGCACGCGCGGCAGCCAGCGCGGCGGTACCGCGGTCAGCTTCGCGATCGGCTGGCCGGCGAGCGCGAGCAACGCGAGGGCCTCGCGCTGGGCGGCGGCGAGACAGCGGCGGTACGCGCGCAGGCCGAGCTCCTCGGCGAGCGGCCGGTTCGACAGCGCGTTGATCGCGTTGTTGAGGTTGAGCACGAGCTTGCCCCACTGCACCGCGACGAGATCGTCGTGCTCGGCGAGCGGGAGCTCCGCGGCGCGGCACGCGGCGACCAGGCGCGGCGCGCCGCGCTCGACCGCGAGCGTGCCTGCCGACGCGCGGTGGTAGGTGCCGCGCGCGCGCCACACGACGTTGAACGGCACCATGCCGGCGAGCACGCGGCGGCCGGGCATCGCGGCGCGCAGCGCGTCGGCGTTGCGCACGCCGTTCTGCAGGCTGACCACCGTCGCGGAGCCGCCGACCGCGGCGAGCTCGCGCCCGGCGCCGTCGGTCGCCGCCGACTTCACGGTCACGAGCACGAGATCGGCGTCGCGGGCCGGCGCGGCGTCGGTCGCGCACGCGATCGTGACCCGCGCGTCGCCGCCGTCGAGATCGGTGACGCGCAACCCATCGGCGAGCTCGGCCATCACGCGCGGCCGGCCGATCAGCGTCACGTGCGCGCCACCCGCGGCGAGTCGACCGCCGACCCAGCAGCCGATCGCGCCGGCCCCGAACACGACGATCTTCATGGTCGCGAGTGTATACGTCCGGACCATGGCGAAGGCACACGCGACCTGGACGGTCCTCTCGCACGGCCCGATCGAGCAGCTGTCGGATCGGCTGTGGCGCGTCGAGGGTCAGCTCGCGGGCATCCCGATGAAGCGGGTGATGACGATCGCGCGCCGCTCCGACGGCACGCTCGCGATCCACAACGGCATCGCGCTCGGCGATGCCGAGATGGCCGCGATCGACGCGTGGGGCAAGGTCGCGGTGCTCGTGGTGCCGAACGGCTATCACCGGCTCGACGCCAAGGTGTTCCACGATCGCTATCCCGACGCGCGCGTGATCTGTCCGGCGGGCGCGGTCGCCAAGGTCACGCAGGTCGTGCCGGTCAGCCACGCGTACGACGCCGAGCCCGCCGACGGCGCGGTCGAGCTCGTCACGCTCGACGGCACCAAGCAGGGCGAGGGCGCGATGCTGGTGCGCGGCTCCGATGGCCTCAGCATCGTGCTCAACGACGCGGTGTTCAACATGCCGCACGTGCCCGGGTTCAAGGGCTTCGTGCTGCGCCGGATCACCGGCTCGAGCGGTGGGCCGCGCGTGTCGCGCCTGATGAAGCTGCTCGGCGTGTCCGACAAGGCGGCGTTCCGCGCGCACCTCGAGAGGCTCGCCGCGCTGCCCGAGCTCCGCCGCGTCGTGGTCTCGCACCACGAGACGATCGACGTCGATGCCGCGGCGGCGCTCGCGCGGGTCGCGGCCGCGATCTGATGTCGGTCGCCGCGCAGATCGCGGAGCGGCTGGGCGAGGCGCGGCTCGTCGAGGATGCGTCGGGGATCCACGGGGTCGTGCGCAGCGGTGACGCGTTCTGCGCCGTGCGGCTGCGGATGCTCCCGGTCGCGGAGGTGTTCGTCCAGCTGCCGCCGCTCGACGGCTTCGAGCTCGCGATCCGCTGGGGCCATCGCCGGGGCGACGCCGAGATCGGCGAGCCGAGCTTCGACGATCGGTTCGGCCTCGCGACCAACGACCCGGTGCTGCTGTCGCAGTGGCTCGACGCGCCGGCGCGCGCGGCGCTGATCGCGTCGGCGTACGCTTATCACGAGCCGCGGCTCGCCGACGATCTCGACGATCGGCCGATCGTGCCGAACACGCTGCGCACGTGGTCGTACGAGCTCGCCGGCGACACGCTCGCGGCGACCAAGGGCACCACGGAGTACGACCCGGCCAGGCTCGCGATCGCGATCGAGACCGCGTGCGTGATCGCGTCGCGGGCGCACCGCTGGGCCGCGACCTATCGCGCGCTCGCGCCGGCCCTCGACGCCACCGCGCGCAGCGAGCTCGCGATCGGCGGCGCGCCGATCCTCACCGCGACGCGCGGCACGGTCGAGCTCGCGGTCCAGCTCTACCGCCGACGCCCGGGCGATCCAGATCGGCTGCGCACGCGCATCGAGGCCCTCCGCGTCGTTGGCACGAGCGAGCCGTTCAGCCTCGTCGATCGCCGGGTCGCGCGCGGGCAACGTCCGAGCGTCCCCGATGCCGACAAGGCCGACAGCGAGCTCGCCGATTATCAGCTCCGCGGCCCGGCGACCCGGCTCGACGACGCGACGCGCGGCCTCGTGGTCGTGGCGCGACCGGCCGCCGTCGCCGTCGACGCCGGACGGGTCGAGCTGATCTATGACGGCGCGATCGACGATCGGGCCCGGCTCGACGCCGGCCTCGCGCTGGTCGCGCGCTGGGCGATCGATCGCGCGCCGCTCGCCGGACCGTATCGCTAGGGCTTCGCGCCGTTCGTGATCCAGAGCAGGAACAGCTTGTAGTCGAGGTCGTTGATGTCGAGGAACGTCGCGTTCGGGTGGTTCTGCGGGATCGGGGCGATCTCGTAGAGCGGCTTGGTGAGGAACAGCGAGCTCGCCGGCGCCGCGAGGTCGAGCACGCCGGCCGTTGCCTTGATCTTCGCGAGCGTGTCGGCGGCGGTGCCGTCGTACGGCAGGACGGCCGCCGTGCCGGCCGCGGTGTGGCAGTTCGCGCAGCCGAGGCCACCGGCGCCGGCGCGCTGCAGCTTGGGATAGATGTCGGTGGCGAACAGCGGATCGATCGGCGGCGTGACGTTGCCCTGACCGCCCGCGTTGCCGGTGTGCGCGAGGGTCGCGCCATCGGCGGCCACCGAGAACGGCGTGAGCTCGAGTGTCGCGCCGACGTTGATGCCGGTCGGGACCTGGAGCTGGTAGCTGCCCGGCGGCAGGTTGACGAACGCGACGCGCGCGCGCAGCGGCGTGCCGTACGCGGCCGACGTGGCCTCGGCCGGATCGGGCAGGCCGTTCGTGTTGTAGAAGTAGGGCGTCGCGATCACCGGGGCGCCCGCGCTGTCGAGCAGCTTGACGTCGGCGAGCGCGATGCCGACGTTCGGCATGCCGTTATTCTTGCGCAGCTCGGCCGTGAAGAACCCGGTGCCCGGGGTCCACGCCGCGCCCGACGGGTTCGTCGCGTTCTTGATGTCGTTGGTCGCCATCAAGTAGATGTCCTGCGTGACCGGCAGCGCGTCGACCGAGGTCGTGGCGTTGCGGGTCGGCGAGTAGTTCGTGTGCGTCGCGGTCAGGAACAATTTGCTCCCGGTCGGGACGTGCTCGAGCGTGTAGGTTCCGTCGGCGATCCCGGTCGCCATCATGGCCGGGGTGATGCCATCGGTCGCGACGATCGCCGCGGGCACCGCGGTCGGGGTGAGCGCGAAGTAGTCCATCGCCTTGCCGGTCACGGTCTGACCGAGGTCGCCGGCGGGCGGCCCGTCGGTCGTCATCGGCGCGGCGTCGATCGCATCGCCACCGAACGACGCAACCTTCCCGGTGCACCCAGCAGAAACCAACAGCGCGAATACAAACGAGGTTCGGTTTAGGCGAGGCATGGCATTGCAAGCCACATCACGGAACGTGCCAGCTCGCGCTGACTTATCTCGGTAACTTGCACAACTTGATCACCTTGTTTCGCGGAGCCCAGGCCCCCACCCCTGGGAGTTTGGTCCCAGGCCCGGGCCTTGCCGCGGTCAGACCCCTCGCGTAGGGTGCGCCATGCTCGAGCAGGGCCTCCGCGAAGCACTCACCTTCGACGACGTCCTCCTCGTGCCCGCGTACAGCGAGATCATCCCTCGCGACGTCGACACGGCGACCCAGCTGACCGCGAGCATCAGGCTCCGCATGCCGCTGGTCAGCTCGGCGATGGACACCGTCACCGAGGCGGCGACCGCGATCCGCATGGCGCGCGAGGGTGGCCTCGGGTTCATCCACAAGAACATGACGATCGAGCAGCAGGCCGTCGAGGTCTCGCGCGTCAAGAAGGCGCAGAGCGGCATCGTCGTCGATCCGCTGACGATCACGCCGAACCGCACGCTCGAGGAGGCGCTCGCGCTGATGCGCCACCACCGGATCAGCGGGCTCCCGGTGATCGATTCCGACAAGCGGCCGATCGGGATCCTGACCAACCGCGACGTGCGGTTCGAGAAGCGGATGTCGCTCCTCGTCGGCGACCTGATGACGAAGAACCCGGTCTCGGTCAAGGATGGCTGCTCGCTCGACGAGGCCCGCGAGATCCTGCACAAACACCGGATCGAGAAGCTCCTGGTCGTCGATTCCGCCGGCAAGCTGCGCGGTCTCATCACGATCCGCGACATCGAGCAGGCCGAGGCGAACCCGGCGGCCGCGGTCGACGATCTCGGTCGGCTGCGGGTCGCTGCGGCGGTCGGCGTCGGTGGCGATCGCGACGCGCGCATCGAGGCGCTGATCGCGGCGGGCTGCGACGTGATCTGCATCGACACCGCGCACGGCCACTCGGCCGGCGTGCTCGAGTCGGTGCGCCAGACGCGCAAGAAGTTCGGCAAGCTCCAGCTGATCGCCGGCAACGTCGCGACCGGCGCGGCGACCAAGGCGCTGATCGAAGCCGGCGTCGACGGCGTCAAGGTCGGCGTCGGGCCCGGCTCGATCTGCACGACGCGCATCGTCGCCGGCGTCGGCGTGCCGCAGCTGACCGCGATCGCCGACGCGGTCGAGGCCGCCAAGGGCACGCACGTCACGATCATCGCCGACGGCGGCATCAAGTTCTCGGGGGACGTCGCCAAGGCCCTCGCGGCCGGCGCGAACACCGTGATGATCGGCTCGCTGTTCGCCGGCACCGACGAGGCACCCGGCGAGGTCATCCTCTATCAGGGCCGGTCGTACAAGTCGTACCGCGGCATGGGCTCGATCGGCGCGATGAAGGAGGGCAGCAAGGATCGCTACTTCCAGGCCGACGTCGAGACGCCGCAGAAGCTCGTGCCCGAGGGCATCGAGGGTCGCGTCCCGTACAAGGGCCCGCTGCGCGAGTCGATCTACCAGCTGGTCGGCGGCCTGCGCAGCTCGATGGGCTACGTCGGCGCGGCATCGATCGCCGAGCTGCACGACAAGGCGCGGTTCGTGAAGATCTCGTCGGCCGGCCTGCGCGAGAGCCACGTCCACGACGTCATCATCACCAAGGAAGCGCCGAACTACCGCGCGGAATAGCGCGGGAGAGAGCTCGAGACCCATGTCGCATCAGCTGATCGTCGTCCTCGATTTCGGATCGCAGTTCACGCAGCTGATCGCGCGCCGGATTCGCGAGCAGAAGGTCTACTGCGAGATCCACCCGTACACGATCGCGCAGGATCCCGAGCTGACGCAGCTCCGCGCGCTTCGCCCGCTCGGCATCGTGCTGTCCGGTGGACCGTCGTCGGTCTACGACGCCGACGCGCCGACGATGACGCCGCAGCTGCTCGAGCTCGGCATCCCGATCCTCGGCATCTGTTACGGCGCCCAGCTGGTCGCCAAGCTCGCCGGTGGCGTGGTCACCAAGGCCGACAAGCGCGAGTACGGCCGCGCCAGCGTGCGCGTCAAGCGACCGTTCGGCGTGTTCGAGAACGTCGCCACCGGCACGCCACTCGAGGTCTGGGCCTCGCACGGCGACCACGTCGACTCGCTGCCGCCCGGCTACGAGCACACCGCGGAGAGCGACAACTGCGCGATGAGCGGCTTCGCGAACGCCGCGAAGAAGATCCACTGCGTCCAGTTCCACCCCGAGGTCGTCCACACGCCGCGCGGCACCGAGCTGATCTCGAACTGGCTGTTCCGCGTCGCCGGCGCCGAGCGCGACTGGTCGATGGCGAGCTTCGTCACCGAGGCGGTCGACCGGATCCGCGCCCAGGTCGGCGAGACCGGTCGCGTGATCTGCGGGCTCTCGGGTGGCGTCGACTCGAGCGTCGCGGCCGCGCTGATCCACAAGGCGATCGGCGACCGGCTGACCTGCATCTTCGTCGACAACGGCCTCCTGCGCCGCGGCGAGCGCGACTACGTCGCCAAGATCTTCCGCGATCACTTCAAGGTCGATCTGCGCGTGATCGACGCCGAGGCGCGGTTCCTCGACAAGCTCGCCGACGTCACCGATCCGGAGAAGAAGCGGAAGATCATCGGCTACGAGTTCATCGCGGTGTTCGACGAGGAAGCCAAGACGATCGAGAACGCGAAGTTCCTCGCCCAGGGCACGCTGTACCCCGACGTGATCGAGAGCGTGCCGGTCAAGGGCGGCCCGTCGCACGTGATCAAGAGCCACCACAACGTCGGCGGCCTGCCCGAGCGGATGAAGCTCGCGCTGGTCGAGCCGCTGCGCGAGCTGTTCAAGGACGAGGTCCGCGAGCTCGGCAAGGAGCTCGGCCTGCCGCACCACATGATCTCGCGCCAGCCGTTCCCGGGCCCGGGCCTCGCGGTGCGCTGCCTCGGGCCGCTCGACCGCGCGCGGCTCGACGTGCTGCGCGGCGCCGATGCGATCATCGAAGAGGAGATCCGCGCGGCCGGGCTCTACGAGTCGATCTGGCAGTCGTTCGGCGTGCTCCTGCCGGTCCGCTCGGTCGGCGTGATGGGCGACGCGCGCACGTACGAGGAGGCGCTCGCGCTGCGCGCGGTGCACAGCAAGGACGGCATGACCGCCGACTGGGTGCACCTGCCGTACGAGCTGCTCGCGAAGATCAGCTCGCGCGTGATCAACGAGGTCCGCGGCATCAACCGCGTGGTCTACGACATCACGAGCAAGCCGCCCGGCACGATCGAGTGGGAGTGAAGGCGCTCGCGATCGTCGCGGCGCTCGCCGGCATCGCGCACGCCGATGCCAAGGTCGATTGGGGCCGCGGCCTCGTGATCGCGGACGGCGTCGGCGTCGCAGATCGACACGCGCCGAGCCCGGCGGTCGCCCGCAACACCGCGCGGCGCGGTGCCGACGACGCCGCGAAGCGCGCGATCGCGGCGGCGCTGCCGGCGATCCCGCTCGCGAGCGGCGGCACGCTCGGCGAGCGCGCCAAGGATCCCGCGGTGCGCGCGCGGATCGACGCCGCGGTCGGCCGCGCACTCACGCTCGCGGCCGATCCGAGCACCGACGGCTCGTGGCGGGTCTCGCTCGGCGTGCCGCTCGAGGCGCTGCGCCAGGCGGTCGACGGCCCGCGCGTGCTCGCCGGCGCCGACACCGGCCCGGCCATCGTCTTGATCGAGACCAGCACCACGCCACCCGCGCTCGGCTACCGGATCGGCACCGCGCCGATCTCGGCCATCTGGATCGATGGCGAGGACGGCACGATCGCCGCGCGCACGACGGCCGTCACCAAGGATGGCGTGCTCGTGCTCGCCAAGCCGCTCGGGTCTCCATCGACGCTGTACATGATCGTAACGACCGGGCACTAGCGACTATTCGCTGGTAGGTTCACGGCGTGCGCTCCTTCCTCGCCGTCGTGTTCGTGATGGCCTTCGCCGCGCGGGTCCACGCGGATGACTTCGTGACCTACGAGGTCGAAGGCGACGCCGATGCCGGCGGCACCGAGCCGCGGCTCGCCGCGCTCGACGACGCGTTCGCGCGCGCGGCCCAGCGCGCGGTCGCCGACCTGGTCCCCGGCGCGGTCCGCATCGCGAAGAAGCAGGATCTCGATCGCGAGATCGTCGGCCACGCCCGGCTGTGGGTCGGCAAGTTCACGGTGTCCAAGGACACGACGACCGACGATCGTCGGCAACTGACGGTCACGGTCGTTGTCGATCGAGACAAGATGCGCGCGCGCCTGACCGAGCTCTCGATCACCCTCGACCCCGCGGCGATGCCGCCGGTCGAGGTCCCCAAGCCCGGGGCGCGCGGCGTCGCGATCCTCCTCCGGGTCGCCGAGGTCGAGGCCGCGCGGGCGACGTTCGGAGACAAGCCCGACAAGGACACGCCGGGCGCGGCCGCGATCGCGACCGCGTTGAAGGGCGCCGGCTACGCGATCAAGCGCGCTTCGGGCGGCGAGGCGCCGGCCACGCTCGACGATGCCGCCGCGGAGGCGCTCGCCGTCGCGGCCAAGGCCGAGCTCGCGCTGGTCGCCGGCGTGATCGTCGATCCGCCGGCCGCGGTGCGCGGCGTGCCGACCGAGGTCGTGCTGGTGACGGCGCGCGCGCGGCTGATCGACACCGCGACCCACCGCGCGGTCGGGCAGGGCAGCGCGAGCGTCGCCTCGACCGGCACCGATGCCCGCGCGATCGGCGAGGCGATCGATCGCGCGTTGCGCGACGCGCTCGGCGACGTCCTGCCGCCGCCGCCCAAGGCGATCGCGGCCGCGCCGACCGGGTTCCACGGTGACGACACGCCGGTCGCCGAGGCCGGCGTCGTGCTCGTGCGGCTGCCGCCGAAGACGCCGTTCCCGCTCGTGATCGCGGAGCAGAAGTTCCTGCTCGGCGCCAAGGGCATCAGCCGCGCGTCGCTGCGCCGGCTGTCGCCGGGCGGCTGGATCATCGGCGTCGCGACGTCGGACACGGCCGATCAGATCGCCTCGATCGCGCGCCGGCCGCCGGTCAAGGACACGATGTCGACCGTGCGTGTCGTCGGCACGATCGTCGAGGTCACGCTGACCGCGGCGGCCGCGCCGTGAAGCGCCTGCTCGTCGGGCTCGTGCTCCTCGGCGCGTGCCGCGGCGCGAAGCACCCGGACCCGCACGACAACGCGATCCTCTACCTGTCGTCGAACGTCCACGACGCGCAGGTCTACGTCGACGGCCACTTCGTCGCACCACTGCTCGCGCTCCACGGCGGCATCTCGGTGATCCCGGGGACCCACCGGATCGAGCTGCGCCACGAGGACTACTTCTCGACGTACCTCGAGCTCGCGGTCGTGAAGGCCGAGCACCGCAAGATCGCGTTGCCGCTCGCCGCGATGCTACCGTAGCGCCGGGTGTCGTCGCAGGATCCTCCACCGCTGCCGCGGGAGACCAGACAGGTCCTCTCGCTTCTCCGCATCCTGCTCGTCGGGGTGATGGTCGTGCTCGGCTACGCGGTGCTGTCGTACCTCGCGACCGTGCTCGCGCCGATCCTCGCGGCGCTCGGCATCGCGTACCTCCTCAACCCGGTGCTCGAGCGGCTCGTCGCGCGCGGGATCCGGCGCTCGGTCGGCGCGTCGCTCCTGCTCGCGACCGGCGTGGTGATCGCGATCGGTGCGATCATCGTGCTCGCGCCGCGGATCGCCGATCAGGTCCAGAGCTTTGCGAAGGACCTGCCGACGATGGTCGACAACCTGTCGGGCTGGCTCGACAAGCACCTCGGCGTGCAGATGCCGTCGGACTGGAAAGCGTACGTCCACGATCCGAAGTTGCGCAACTCGCTCGACGACTCGGGCGGACCGCTGCGCGTCCTCGCGGCCGCGGCCGTCGGCGGCGTGTTCAACGTGCTCGGCGTGCTGGCGGAGCTCTTGCTCGTGCCGGTGTTCTCGTTCTACTTCCTGGTCGACTGGCCGAACATCTGGCGCCGGCTCGATCACATGGTGCCGCCGCGTCGGCGTGGCGAGGTTCGCGACGTCGTCCGCGAGATCGATCGCGTGGTCGCCGGCTGGGTGCGCGGCCAGGCGATCGTGACCTCGATCCTCGCGGTGCTCTACGCGACGGGCTTCACGCTCGTCGGCATGCCGCTGTCGTTGCCGATCGGCCTCCTGGTCGGCTCGCTCACCGTGATCCCGTTCGTCGGCACGTTCGTCGGCGCGCTGATCGCGGCGCTCGTCACCGTGGCCGACGGCGGCAGCATGCAGACGCTCGGCATGGTCGGCGGCGTGATCCTCTGCCTCCACCTGCTCGAGGCCGGCGTGTTGACGCCGAAGATCGTCGGTCACCGCGTCGGGCTGTCGGAGTCCGGTGCGCTGCTCGCCGTCGTCGCGGGCGGCAAGCTGCTCGGGTTCGTCGGCGTCGTGCTCGCCGTGCCGATCGCCGCGACCGTCGCGGTGCTCGTGCGCCACGGCGTGAGGTACTACGAGCACACCCAGTTCTTCGGTCACGAGTCCGATGCCGACGTCGTGATCACGCCGGCGATGGCGCTGATCATGCCGGGCGTCCGGCTCGGCGCGAAGATCATCGCCGAGACCGCCGAGACCGTGGCGCCCGAGCTCCACGCCGAGACCGGCCTGCCACACGATCCGACCTCGGCCGCGATCCCGACCGAGGTCGACGACGACTGGTCGCTCGAGCCCGACGCGATGACGACGATCGCGCTCGGTGCTGCCGGGATGCCCCAGCCGATCGAGCTCGAGCCCGGCGAGGATTAGCGCTGGTTCACGACCGCGCCGGTCGCCGCGTCGAGCAGGACGAGTCGTTGCTCGGTGTAACGGACGACGGCGACGCGGGTGCCGTCGGACGAGACGTCGAGCTCGCAGGCCCTGTTGCCCGCGCCGATCGTGACGCGCCAGACCTCGGCGAGCGTGGCGAGGTCGTGCGCCGAGACCGTGTCGTCGCCCCAGCCGATGAACGCACGATCGCCGACGACGCGGATGCCGGCGGCCCACGATGGATATGGGTGGCAGGCGAGCTCCGTGCCATCGGCGGTCGCGAGCGCCACGAGCGCCATGCGCGGGTCGGTGATCACCGCGAGCAGTCGGTCGTTCGAGGCGAACGCGATCGCCGACGGGTTCGGCTGCAGCCGCCAGATCGTCCGGTGGCGAGCGACGTGTGCGACCGCGAGGGTGTTGTAGCGCGAGCCGACCGCGAGCAGCGTGCCGTCGGGCGAGAACGCGACGTGGTCGGCGCAGCGCGGGACGATCTTCCACGGACTCGCCGCGACGCGCTGCGCGAGGTTCCAGACCAGGACGCCGCCGTTGCGCAGGCCGGTCGCCATCAGCTTGCCGTCGGGCGAGAACGCCGCGTCGTCGACCTCGGTGCGGGTGGGCGCGTCGAAGTCCTCGGTGCCGGTCTCGCCGTCGCGCACGCTCACGCGACAGAACGCGACGCTCGCGATCCGGTCGCCGCCGCGGATCAGTGGCGAGCGGTACATGCGCGACGAGCCGACGAGCGCCCCGGGTTCGAGCTCGGGGATCGTGAAGCGCCGCGTGCCCTGCTGCACCGCGACCCACACGCTGCACCCCGAGGGCGCGAAGCACACCGCGTCCGGATGATCGAGCAGATCGGGTTCGATGACCGGCTTCGGTGGCGGTGTCACCGGGGCGCGCCAGCCACCGATCGCGTGGCGCTCACCCGCGAGCACGACCTCGCCGATCCCGCGCGCGGTCGCGGTCGCCAGGATCGCCGCGCGATCGCACGCGCCGTCGACCCGTAGGGTGCGCGGGCGGAGGGCCGCGAGGGCCTCGTCGAGGACGGTGACCTCGGGCACGCCGCCGACGAGGGTCGCGATCGTGAACGCACCGTCCGGATCGCGGGTGAACACCAGCCGCCAGGCCGCGCGCCGCGCGGTGAACCGGAGCTCGCGCAGCTTGTGAAATCGCTTGCCGGCCTCGACCACCAGCTTCGTCGACAGGTCCGTGCACTCGAGCTCCTCGAGCTGCGCCGCGATCGGCGCGTCGAACAGCTCGACGCGGTTCGAGGTCCGCAGGATCCGGAGGCGCGGGAGCCGCGTCGTCGTCGCGAGGCCCGCCGCGCCGTGGTCGATCGCGAGCTCCTCGATCGCCCACGGTGGGCCGTCGCCGAACAGCGACGCGCCCTGCTCGTAGTCGAGCGTGTCGCACGCGATCCGCACGACGCGCGCGTGGCGCATCGCCTCGGTCATCCGGCCGTCCTTGCCGAACACGAGGCGATCGAGCGTGGCCCACGCCGGATCGCCGCCGATCCGCACGGCCTCCTGCGGGTTCTTGAACGTCAGATACGCCGACGCGAGGAAGCCGCGCCGGAACACCGGTCGGTCGCGTCCGGATCCCTTCGCGACCGCGACGCCGATCTCGCCCATCCACGCGCGCGCGTGCACGACGAGCAGCGCCTTCTCGCGGGCCGGGTCGCCACCGCGGCACTGGAGCGCGATGAGCTCGCCACGCGGATCGCCGGCCTCCTGCAGCAGATCGGCGAGCACGAGGCGCGGGCCGTCGTCGGTCGGGTGCGCGTAGATCTCCGCGAGCAGCCCGTCGACCGAGCGCAGGCTCACGGCGTGGCGCTACCGCTGGGCTCGTCGGACAGCTCGTCCTCGTGTGCCTTGGCGACGCACGCGAGCATCGCCTTCGCGAGCTTCTGGGTGCGGCGGTTCGACTCGATCGGGTGATCGCCGACGAGCTTGACGGCCTTGTCGGCACAGTCACCCGTGTGACACGCACACACCTTGTCCTTGATCGACGCCAGCGTATCGACGTCCGGATCGTGACATGCGCACGTGGCGAGGAGCGCGACGACGACGAGCCGGAACCACATCGAGCGGAGTGTGGCACAATCGCGGGATGTCTCGTGTGATCGTGGCCGTGACCGGCGTCGTGCTCGCGGCGGCGGTGACACCCGCCCACGCCGACGTCTTCAAGCTGTTCGCCGAGGCCGATGGTGGTGGGATGGTCGGGACCGGCACCCAGGGCGATCAGAAGGCGAGCGCGTTCTTCAAGAACGCCCCGCACGGGATGTACGGCGTCGAGCTCGGCGCCGAGCTCGTGTTCCTCGATGGCCTCATCCAGCATCACCAGTACACCGACGGCTCGCGGGTCGCGACCTGGACGCAGTTCGGCATCGGGATGCACTACGAGATCGACTTCGCACAGGACAAGCCGGTCGAGGACCCGACCAAGCACAGCCAGAAGGCGAGCGGCGCGAAGGCCAAGGCGCCCGATCGCGACGGCGGCTTCGTCGAGTTCGCGGGCAACGTCTGGTTCGGCGTCGGCACCGGCCAGCAGGTCAGCCCGCCCCTCGATAACTCGCAGATCACCGACAAGGCGCTGCTCGGCGAGGCCCGCGTCGGCATCGGCAAGCACGTCAACAACCTGATCGACTTCGGCCTCCAGGTGCCGGTGTCGTGGGGCTACTTCATCAAGAACGGCAACGGCGCGACCGCGAACGATCTGTCGACGCACTACCGCGGCGTGCAGGCCGAGGCGCTGCTCTACCTGCGGCTCAACCTGCGCCTGCTCTGATGCCGCGCGACGAAAAGCCTCCCGGCTTCGCGTCGTTCGCGCGGGTGCTCGGCGAGGGTGTCCACGCCGACATGCGGGCGGCGTACCGCGAGCTCGTCGATCGTGCCGCCGATGCGTGCGCGCGCCGCGCCTCGATCGACGATCGCTTCACCGGCTCGATCCTCGTCAGCACGCAGACGATCGGCGGTGTCGCGCACGTCTCGATCACCGACAACGGCGAGACCTTCGAGGCCGACGCGTTCCGCGAGCTCTACACCGTGATCCAGAGCGGCCGCATGGGCGCGATCAAGCGCGCGCTCGCCACCGAGCCCGCGCACGATGTCGTGGGGGCCTACGGCGCGGCGCTGATGGCCGCGTTCCTGATCGCCGATCGCATCGTGATCACGTGCCGCGCGCACACCGCGGCGCCGACCGAGGGCCTGAAGTTCGCGTGCGACAGCCGCAGCTACGACCTCGAGCCGTGCAGCGTCGCGCGCCCGGGCACGGTCGTGCAGCTGCGCATCCGGGTCGACCGCCAGCGCCTCGGCAAGCTCGACACGATCCGCGAGGCCCTCGTCGAGCACGCCCGGACCGTCGCGTTCTCGGTGCGGATCGGCGCCGACCCCGATCCGATCAACGCCCGCTGACCTGCTGATGCACCTGCGTCGCGCCCGGACAGCATCGGTTCGAGGTCGCTCCGAGCCATCGCCGGCTGGCTGTGTACGCTCGGGGCATGCGCTGGTCGGTCGCCGCCACGGTCGTCCTCTTCGGTTGTCACGGCGTGTCGAACCCGATGGTCGACGTCGATGCGCCTGCGACGCCGACGATCGATGCCGCACCGGACGCCGGCCCGGATCGGTTGAAGGCGATCTACGACGAGGTCGACGGCGTGCGCATCGCGCGACTCGTGCAGGAGATGTCCGGCGCGGTGGCGGTCACCGTCGGCGGCGCGTCGATCACGATCGACGAGCGTTACAGCGACGCGGGACGCCAGCGGTTCCGCGACTACTGGACGCAGTCGATGCAAGCACTCGGGCTCGAGGTCACGCCGAGCCACTACCAGGCCGCCGGTCATCCGCGCGCCGGTGACAACCTCGAGGCCGTGCTGCCAGGTGCGAGCCCCGACTCGGTCATCGTGATCGTGCACTACGACAGCATCGGTCCCGACGGCCAGGAGACCCTGAACTCGGGCGCCGACGACGACATGTCCGGCATGGCGATCGAGCTCGAGACCGCGCGGATCCTGGTCGCCCACAAGGCCGACCTCAAGTACACGGTGCGGTTCGTCGCGTCCGACGAGGAGGAGCTCGGCGGCCTCGCCGGTGCGCGCGACTACGCCGCCAGCATCGCCGCACGTGCGCAGCAGCAGGGGTTCGCCCTGATCGCCGCGATCGACGACGAGCAGAGCGGCTGGAACTGCAACACCGACGGGTTGTGCGGCGACAACCTGTGGCCGGCGGTCGACGTGTTCAGCTGCGGGTCCGGCCGCGGCAAGTCGTACGACTACACGGCGCTCGGCGATGCCTATGCGAACCTCATCACGAAGTACGCGCCGTTGACGGTCTACCGCGACTGCATGGGCGAGCACAGCGACCACTTCGCGATGTGGGAGATCGGCGTGCCGACGCTGGTCTACTCGGAGCACAACCCGTACGCGAACCCGCACTTCGATCAGGGGGGCGGCGACACGTTCGCGAAGATCGACACCGCCTACCTCGTGTCGATCGCGCGGCCGGCGGTCACGTTCCAGGCCTCGCTCGCGGGGCTGTGAATTGGGGACGGT
>JBBQEX010000046.1:0-60779 GCA_038321315.1 Haliangiales bacterium
GGCCCTGCCGCGCGCTCGAACCAGGTTCGAGCGGAGAGCGCCGGCCCTACCGCGCGCTCGAACCAGGTTCGAGCGGAGAGCGCCGGCCCTACCGCGCGCTCGAACCAGGTTCGAGCGGAGAGCGCCGAGCGAAGCGAGGGCCCTCTCATGACACCCAGCTTGCGCTGGCGAGTGATCGGCGCCCTCGCGATCGCCGCGGTCGTGCCGACCGTGATCGTCGGCGTGCTCGCGATCGTGCGCGCGCGATCGGCGGTCGAGCGCGAGGTCGAGCGCGGCGCCCTCGCCCACATCCGTGCGCTCGGCGCGGCGCTCGATGGCACGCTGCAGGACGCCCGCCGCACCGTCGAGCTCGGTGCGTCGACCTGGGCCGATGCGCCCGACGATCAGCGCGCGACGACGCTGCTCGTCGAGCGGATCCGGCGCGACGTCCCGATCGTCAAGCAGCTGTCGATCGTCGATCCGGATGGACGCGCGATCGCCGGCGATCCGCTGCCGCCGTTCGTCGACATCGGCTCGCACAGCTTCGGCGGCTACATCGGCGACGCGATCGTGCTCGGGGACCAGAGCCCGCTCGTGCGGCTCGTGGTCCAGGCGCGCGCGCGCAACGGCGAGCTGATCGGCGTCGTGGTCGCGAGCCTCGACCTCGCGTTCGTGCGCGACACGATCGCCTCGGCGCGGCTCGGGTTAGGCGCGCGCGTGCTCGTCGTCGACGGCCAGGGCGTGCCGGTCGCGACCAGCGACGACGCGATCCCGTCGCGCTCGTTGATCGGCAAGGATCCCGCCGTCGACCGCGCGCTCGCCTCGACCAGCGAGGGCACGCTGGTCGCGAACGGCTGGGTCGCGTCGTACCGGAACCTGTCGAGCTACCAGTCGCTGCGCGGCGTGCGGTGGGCGATCCTCCACGAGCAGCCGGAGCACGAGGCGTACGCGCTGGCCTATCGCACGACGCGCACCACGATCGTCGTCGGCGTGATCGCGCTCGGTCTCGCGCTCGCGCTCGGCGCCTGGTTCGCGACCCGGCTGACCGATCCGCTCGCCGATCTCGCGCGCCGCGCCGACGCGATCGCGAACGGCGTCGCTGGCAACGCGCCGCCGGTGCGCGGGCCTGGCGAGATCGGCGTGCTCGGCCAGCGGATCGACGAGATGGCACGCCGGATCGCCGAACGCACCGAGCTCCAGCAGGCGCTCGCGCGTGGCGATCGGCTCGCGTCGGTCGGCGTGATGTCGGCGCAGGTCGCGCACGAGATCAACAACCCGCTGACCACGGTGCTCGGCTACGCCAAGCTGCTGCTCGAACAGAAGCCCGCCGAGCATCCGGATCGCGCAGGCCTCGAGCTGATCGCCGACGAGGCCGAGCGCATGAAGAAGATCGTCGGCGGCCTGCTCGACTACGCCCGCACGCCGCGCGCGTCGGAGACCCGGCTCACCGCGGGGCTCGCGCACCCCGATGACGACAGCGCCGATCCGGCGAAGGTCGTCGACCACGTCGCCGCGCTGCTCGCGCCGCAGCTGCGCCGGGCGCGCGCGCAGCTCGCCACCGACGTGACGACCACGACGCGCGTCGCGATCGAGGCGAACGCGCTGCAGCAGGTGCTGGTCAACCTGGTGCAGAACGCCACCCAGGCGATGACCGAGCCCGGCACGATCACGATCGCGACGCGCGAGGCGCCCGGCGGCATCGCGACGATGTTCGCGGTGATCGACGAGGGCCCCGGCATCCCGGCCAAGGATCGCCCCAAGGTGTTCGACCCGTTCTTCACCACCAAGGCCGCCGGCGTCGGGACTGGCCTCGGCCTCGCGGTGTGCAAGCACCTGGTCGCCACCGTCGGCGGCTCGATCGAGGTCGTCGAGGGGCCGGGCGGTCGTGGCGCCGAGTTCCGCGTCGTGATACCGAATACTCCTCGTGAGTAGCATCCTCGTCGTCGACGACGAGCGCGGCATCCGCGCGCTGTGCAGCGACATCCTGCGCCTCGCGGGCCACGAGGTCGAGGCGGTCGACACCGCGGCCGGTGCGATCGCGGCGACCGCGCGCCGCCGCTTCGATCTGATCCTGTGCGACATCAACCTGCCGGATCAGGATGGCGTCTCGCTGTTGCCGAAGCTGCTCGTCGGGGAGCAGCCGCCGGCGGTGTTGCTGATCACCGCGTACCCGTCGATCGACACCGCGGTGCGCGGCATGAAGCTCGGCGCGCGCGACTACATCGGCAAGCCGTTCTCGCCCGACGAGCTCCGGCTCTGCGTGTCGCGCGCGCTCGCCGAGGACGAGCTCCGCCGCGCCCACGATCAGCTGACCAAGAAGCTCGCCTACGGCAGCATGCTCGGCGAGTCGGCCCCGATGCGCGAGATGCGCGCAACGATCGACAAGGTCGCCGCGTCGGACGCGACCGTGCTCATCACCGGCGAGAGCGGCACCGGCAAGGAGCTCGTCGCGCGCGCTCTCCACTTCGCGGGCAAGCGCGCGAGTCGCGCCCTCGTGCCGGTGAACTGCGGCGCGCTGGTCGGCACGCTGCTCGACAGCGAGCTGTTCGGGCACACGCGCGGCGCGTTCACCGGCGCCGACACCGCGAAGCGCGGCCTGTTCCTCGCGGCCGACGGCGGCACGCTGTTCCTCGACGAGATCGGCGAGCTGCCGCTCGAGCTCCAGCCCAAGCTCCTCCGCGCGCTGCAGGATGGCGAGATCCGCCCGCTCGGCGGCACCAACTCGATCCGGGTCGACGCGCGCGTGATCGCGGCGACCAATCGCACGCTCGCCGACCAGATCAAGTCGGGCGCGTTTCGCGAGGATCTGTTCTTCCGCATCGCCGTGATCACGATCGAGGTCCCGCCGCTGCGCAGCCGTCCCGGTGACATTCCGACGCTCGCGCGCCACTTCGCCGAGCAGGCCGCGCTGCGTGCCGAGCGCCCGCGCCTCGACCTCACCGACGCCGCCCTCGCCCACCTCGCGGCGCAGCCGTGGCCGGGCAACGTGCGCGAGCTCGAGAACACGATCGAGCGTGCGGTCATCCTCGGATCGAACCACGTGATCGACGTCCGCGATCTCACGACCGGGCCGCGCCGCGCGACCGACGCCGGGCTGTCGACGTTCATCGGCGATCGCGTACCGACGCTCGACGAGCTCGAGCGCACCCACATCCTCCGCGTGCTCGACGTGTGCGACGGCCAGAAGACCAAGGCGGCGGCGATGCTCGGCATCAACCGCACGACCCTGTGGAAGAAGCTGCGGCAGTTCGGCATCGACGCCGATTAGCCGGGCCGGAGCGCCGCGAGGGCCGCGACCAGATCGGCCGGCAGCGGCGATTCGAACGCGAGGCGCGTGCCGGTGATCGGGTGATCGAACCCGAGCGTGCTGGCGTGGAGGGCCTGGCGACCGAGCGCGGTCGCGACCGCGGCGAGGCGGGCGTCGCGCGGCTTGTGGCCGTAGAGCTGATCGCCGACCAGCGGCCAGCCCGAGTCGCGCGCGTGGACGCGGATCTGGTGCGTGCGCCCGGTCTCGAGCCGGAACCGCATCAGCGCCGCGTCGTGCAGCGGCTCGACGATCTGCCAGTGCGTGACCGCGGTGCGTCCGGTCGCGACCTTGCTCGAGAACCGCTTGCGATCGGTCGGGTGGCGATTGTGGAGCGTGCGGATCGTGCCAGCCGGCTTGCCGGGCGACGGCGACGCGATCGCGAGGTACGTGCGATCGATCCCGCCGGGCTCGCCGCGGCTCTTCGCCGCGAACTGCTCGACCATCGCGGCGTGCGCCCGATCCGACTTGGTCGCGACCATGACGCCGCTGGTGTCCTTGTCGAGCCGGTGCACGATGCCCGGCCGCAACACGCCGCCGATGCCGGACAGATCGGTGCAGTGAAACAAGAGCGCGTTGACCAGCGTGCCCTTGGCGTGACCCGGCGCCGGGTGCACGACCATGCCGGCAGGCTTGTCGATCACGATGAGGTCGGCGTCCTCGTGGAGGATCGCGAGCGGGATGTCCTCCGCGGTGACCGCGAGGTCGACCGGCGGTGGGATCGCGATCGCGACGACGTCGGCCTCGTGGACGCGCGCGCCGGCCTTGACCGCGACGATCGCGTTGACCGTGATGTGACCATCACCGATCAGGCGCTGCACCTGCGCGCGCGACAACTCGGTCACGCGCAGCGCGATGGCAGCATCGAGCCGCATCCCCGCCTCCGCCCGCTGGATGACGACCTCGAGGTCGTCGGTCTCTACCAGATCTTCGACTTGACGTGTCCCTTGCTCTTCACGAGGACGTCGACGATCGCACGCTCGTAGATGTGCTGGCCAAAGATGTCCTCGGTGACGCGGCTCTTGAACAGCTCGCGCCCCTCGTTGATCTCGTCGGCCATCACCTCGAACAGGCTGTCGTTCGCGATGCCCTCGAGGATCTTGGGCTCGTGATAGAGCGTGAGGTCCGAGGCGATCGCACGTGCGAGCTGCCGCGCGCGCTTGGGATTGTCGATCAGGGTCGCCATGGTTGTGAGAATCGTAGGAGTTGGCGCAGGTTAGGTCAAGGCTTGGCGGGCCGTTGCTCCGCCTCGTCGTCATCTTGGCTCGGCCGCGCGGCCCGGAACCGCGCCAGGTACGTCTGCTTGACCCGCTCGCTGTCGAGCCCGAGCGCCCGCGCGTACTCGACGAGGAACCCGCGCACGTAGACCGCAGGTGGCAGCTTGGCGAACGCCTCGGCCTCGAGGGCCGACAGGTACGCCATGCCGATCTTCGAGCGCTCGGCGATCTCGCGCAGCTCGATCCCGATCGCCTCGCGGATCTGGCGCAGGATCGGCCCGGTGAACTCGGTGGTCGGCGAGATCGCCGGCATCGGCGGCCGTGCCGCGAGCGTCGCCGGGTCGTCGACCTTGGTCGGCGGGCGCTGCGGCGGGGTCTCCGGCGTCAGCGCCACCGTCGGCGAGATCGGCATCGGCACGCCGTCGGGAAACAGCTCCATGTCGTAGTCCTTGCGCTTCGCCGCGTCCATCAGCGTCGTGTACGCGAGGTCGAGGCGGCGATGGACGGCCTCGAGGCTGGCCGGATCGTAGAGCCCGCTGATCGCGACCGACTCGGCGCCGTAGATGTCGCGGATCCGGCGGTTCGCGCGCCGGATGTCCTCGAAGCTCGCGGTCGGTGGCACCTCGAGGAGGTCGTAGTGCGCGTCCGACGGCAAGACGTCGCCCTCGACGCTCGGCGGCTTGGTCGCGAGCACGCCGCGCGCGATCCGCTCGAAGCACTTCGCGATCCGTGTCTCGGGGTGCTCGATCAACAGCGGTCGGCGCCGCCGGGTCGACGCCCAGACGGCCTCGTCGTACTCGAGGTGCCCGAGGTAGCGGATCGGCGCGCCGAGCCGGCGCCGCGCCGCCGACGCGACCGCGCGCCCGAGCTCCATGTCGCTCTTGCTGCGCGCCGAGTTGATCACGAGGTGCGGCGCGAACTCGAGGATCGTCTTGCGCAGCTCCGGCAGATCGGGCGACGCGTCGGCGACCGCCGCGGCGTAGATGTCGAGCGGGCTCGGCGTGCCGGTCTCGGCGTCGTGGCGCGCGTGCTTCTCGAGTTGCTGCACGAGGTGGCCGAGGTTCGCGCGCGCGAGCTTGGCGAGGAACGCGGCACGCACGAAGCGATGCATCAGCTCGATCGACGTCGGATCGGGCACCGCGACGAGGATCTGGATGTCGGCTTCGAGGAACAGCTCGAGCGTCGGCGACGCGAGGCCCGGCCCGAGATCAACAACGACCCAGTCGGCCGGCAGCTGCCGCAGCGAATCGCGCACGAGCTGGACGACGGCGGGGCCCGGCTCGGCGACCCACGGCGGATCCTGGACGCCGCCGATCAGCCGGAGCCCCGGGACGTACGTCGTCACCGCGAGCTCGGCGAGCGCCGGTCCGTTGGCGGCGAACGCCTCGGACAGCGAGCGCGACGGCCGCGGCACGCCGGCGAAGATGTGCAGGTTGGGCGCGCCGAACGAGCCGTCGACCAGGATCACGCGCTTGTTGAGCGTGGCCAGGAAGATGCCGACGTTGGCCGCGACCAGGCTCTTGCCGACGCCTCCCTTGCCACCCGCGATGGCGACGACCTTGGGAGTTCCGAGCGCCGTCATGTAACCGTCACAGGGGTGCGGACCCTATCACTGAATGACGAGCGGCTTCGGCGGCACGAGGATCAACACGTCGCGCTGGTCGAGCGCGGTGCAGCCACCAGCGAGCACCTTGATCGTCGCGCGGAAGATCTGCGCCGAGTTGGTCTCGAGCACGAAGTCGTTGAACGCGCGCACGTTGAAGAACACCTTGGTGCCCGGCGTGACCTTGTGGAACGACGTCTGATCGAACGTCGGATCCGGCAGCACCGGCGGCGCCGGCGCCTTGACGAAGTGATCCGGCACGATGCCCTTGATGAAGTTCGCCGTCGTCTGCCCGGCGCCCAGCGGGGTGCCATCGACGTCGGTCGTCACGCCATCGGTCTCGGTGTTGACGTCGAACGTCGCGAACCGCGCGACCATCTGGATGCCGGTGACGATCGCCGACGACACGCCGGTGCCGTCGGTCGCCGCGAGGAACACGGCCGGGCAGAGGCCGTTGACCGGTGGACGGCCGACGCCGTTCTGGCCGGTGCAGCACTGTCCCGCGGCGCAGCCGGCCGGGCGCGTGCCGAAGTCCCATGCCTCGGGGGTCACGAGCGCGCCGCTCGCCGTCGCGAAGTCCTCGAGATCCGCCTGGCCACTGCAGGTGCCGGTGGTCGGCGAGATCCCGACGACGCGGGAGCACGTGTCGGTCAGCGCCGTCTTGGTCTCGGCCCGCGTGTGCGCGACCGCGTTGACGAGCGGCCCATACCCCGTGACCGTGCAGGTGTCGGCCTCGTTCTTGGCGTGCATCTGCGCGTCGGTGATCTCGACGATCACCGGCATCGCGGCGGCCCGGAAGCCGACGGGCGTCGCCGGGACGCTCGTCGGCGATGGGCCGCTGAGGCCGGTGTGCTTGACGACCTGATAGATCGCTTCCATGCCGGACTCGGGCCCATCGCCACCGCAGCCCATCGGCGAGCCACTCGCGTTCGACAGCGTCGCGACGCCGGCCTGCACGGCGGGGACGCTCGCCGTGATCGCGGTGATCGGGCGAAACGGCTGGTCGGGAGAGCCGGTCACGAAGCACGAGATCGCGCCATACCCGTGGTTGTTCTCGGTCACCGGCCAGTCCTGGAACGAGCCGACGCCGAACTGCGTGCTCGCCGCGGCGGCCTGGATGCCCGGGATCACGGTGCCCGACAGCGCGGACTTCAGGTTCGTGATCTCGCCGCCCATCGACCCGGTGGTGTCCATCAGGAAGTAGACGTCGAGCGCGGGCACCGTCGTCGAGAAGTCGAGCGGCTTGGCGACCACGCCGACCGGATCGATGTACGGCAGCACGAAGAAGAAGTCCTGCGTCGGGCCGCTCTTGCGATACGCCGCCACCGTGAGCTGCGCGTCGCCCTCGAAGCCGTCGAGCTTCGCGCTGATCTTGGTGGTCTGCGCGGTCGCGGTCGCGAACCCGGGGATCGAGAGCGCCGCGCCGGTCATCGATCCGATCATCGCGTTGGACGACGCCCACGTGACCTGGCTCGTCAGATCCTCGGGGATGCCGTCGAGGTAGTTGCCCTGCGCGACGAAGCTCTGCGCGCCGCTCGAGTTGAGATCGAGCTCGATCAGCGACTCCCCGGGCGTCACCGTGATCGCCTGCAGCTTGTGCGGCAGCCCGTTGCCGTCGGGATTGACCCCCGAGTCGATCCCGTTGTGCTTCACCGGCGTCGGTCCACACGCCGCGACCGCAAGGACCAAACAGCCCAGGAGTAGCCTCATGCGCGAACTATAGCCCGACAAGCGCGTCGATGATCGCCCCATGCTCGTCGGGTGCGACAGTGCGCACATCGAGCCAGACGCGATCCGCCGCGACCCGCGCGACGATGTTCGCGCGACGCAGCGCGGCTTCGATCGCCGAGACGTCGCCGGCGAGCGTGACCGCGAACGACGGGATCGCCGCGGTCGGCATCGCGCCGCCACCGACGGTGGAAGTGCATGGCTCGACCGCGACCGTGACGCCGGCCAGCGTGCCGAGGCCGTCGGCGAGCCGGCGTGCGTCTTCGCGCACCGCGGCGGCCGGACGCCCCAGCATCGCCAGGGTCGGGATCTGGTCGAAGGCCGCGTCGCGGTACAGCGCGAGGGTCGCCGCGAGCCCGGCGATCGCGAGCTTGTCCGGTCGCAGCGCGCGCATCAGTGGGTGCGTCCGCGCGCGCTCGACCGCCGCGTGCTTGCCGACCAGGATGCCGGCCTGCGGGCCGCCGAGGAGCTTGTCGCCCGAGAACGTCACGAGGTCGGCGCCGCTCGCGACCACCTCGCGCACGGTCGGCTCGTCGGGCAGGCCCCACGCGCGCTGCTGCTCGCGCGACACCAGCGCCCCCGAGCCGAGGTCGACCATCGTCGGGATCCGCCCGCCGATCGTCACGAGCTCCTCGACCGTGACCTCGGCGGTGAACCCGACGATCGCGAAGTTCGAGCGATGCACCTTGAGCAGGAGGCCCGTGCGCTCGGTGATCGCGCGCGCGTAGTCCTTCGCGTGCGTCTTGTTCGTCGTGCCGACCTCGACGAGGATGCCGCGCGACAGCGCGAGGATCTCCGGCAACCGGAACGAGCCACCGATCTCGATCAGCTCGCCGCGCGACACGATGATCTCGCGATCGGTCGCGAGCGCGGCGAGCCCGAGCACCGTCGCCGCCGCGTTGTTGTTGACGACGATGCCGTCCTCGGCGCCGGTCAGCGTGCAGAGGAGGTCGCGCAGGTGATCGTGCCGCGACCCGCGCTCGCCCTTGCCGAGGTCGTACTCGAGGTTCGAGTAGCCGCGCGCGACGTCGCGGATCGCTTCGGCCGCCGCGTCGGCGAGCGGCGCGCGGCCGAGGTTCGTGTGCAGGACGACCCCGGTCGCGTTGATGATCCGCCGCAGCGATGCGCGCGCCAGCTCGGCCGCCAGCGTCCGGACCTCGAGCGGATCGATCGGTGCCGGCATCGCCGTGCCGCGCAGGATCGCGGCCTTGTGCTTCGCGATCGTGCGGCGCGCGGCGTCGAGGATCGCCCAGCCCGGTGGTCCATCCGGCGCGGTCGATGCACGGACGAGCTCGTGCACCGCGGGGAGACCGGCCAGGAGCGCGCGCGACACCGCTTGAAGTTAGCGCGATATCCTCCGGTCATCATGATCCGGCTCGTCACGATCGCGGTGTCCCACTTCTGCGAGAAGGCGCGCTGGGCCCTCGACCGCGCGGGCGTGGCGTACGAGGAAGACGGCCACCTGCCGATGTTCCATTACCTGCCGACGCGACGCGCGGGTGGCAAGCGCAGGGTGCCGGTGCTCGTGATCGAACGCGGCAACGTGGTGTGCGACTCGACCGAGATCGTCGCGTGGGCCGACGGCCAGAAGCCGGGCGCGCTGCTGCCAATCGACCCGCGCGATCGGGCGGCGGCGATCGCGATCGAGGACGATCTCGATCGCACGCTCGGGCCGGCGACGCGGTGCTGGGCCTATTTCCACATGCTCGACCGCAAGGATCTCCCGCGGCGCCTCGCGTGGAAGGTGCCGGCGTGGGAGGTCACCGCGCTGACGCTCGGGCGCCCGCTCGCGGTGCTCGCGATGAAGCGCGGCCTGTCGATCAACCCGGCGAGCGCCGAGCGGTCGCGCCAGCAGATCGACGACGCGTTCGCTCGCACGAACGCGCTCCTGCGCGACGGCCGCCGCTACCTCGCCGGCGACGCGTTCTCGGTCGCCGACCTCACGTTCGCCGCGCTCGCCGCGATCGTCCTCCTGCCCAAGGACGGCCATCCCTACCCGCTGCCGGATGCGTCCGAGGTGCCACCCGAGTCGCGCGATCGGATCCAGGGCTGGCGCGACAGCGCCGCGGGCCGCCACGCGCTGACGATGTACCGGCACGAGCGCGCGACCCGCTACTGACCGACGCAGACCGGGTATGGTCAGGGCGTGGATGTCCAGGCGGTCTCGTCGCTGCTCGCCGCGCTCCTGATCCTCGCGATCGGGATGAGCGTGCTGCTGCGGTCGCGCAAGGACCGGATGTACACGTCGTTCGCGCAGCTGACGTTCATCGTGTCGGCCTGGCAGCTGTGCACGTTCATCGACGGCGCGACCCACAGCCCGGTGATGCGCTGGCTGTCGCTGTGGGCGGCGGCCACGATCCCGCCGATCGCGATCCGGTTCTTCCGCACGTTCCTCGCGCAGCCGTCGATCGGCGCGACCAAGCGCGGGCCGCGCGTGACGTTCATCTGGACGATCCTGGCGTACGTCCTCCTGATCTACTCGGCGGTGGTTCACCCGATCCACGAGAAGACGTACTTCCTGGTGCCGTTCGGGGCCTACGTGTTCGGCGGCCTGTATCGCTGCGTCTACGACATGTACATGGCGTATCGCGCGACCGGCAAGCGGGTCGAGCGCACGCGCGTCGGCTACCTCGCGCTCGGCGGGTTCGTCGCGACGACGCTGACGTTGACCGACGTGCTGCCGCGGTTCGGCGTCGCGTGGCCGGCGCTCGGCAACGTGCTCGCGATCCTCTATCTCTACTTCCTGTCGCAGACGCTGTTCCGCTACCGGCTGATCGATCTCAACGAGCTGGTCGGCAAGATGGCCGTGCTCGTCACGCTCGTCGTGTTGCTGACCGCGGTGTACGGCGTCCTCCTCTACTGGATCGGCAGCGGCCAGCAGGGGCTGTACCTGCTCAACGCGCTGGTCGCCGCGTTCGTGATCCTCATCCTGTTCGAGCCGGTGCGGAACTGGCTCGAGAACGGCATCAACCGCTGGCTGTTGCGGCAGCGCACCGAGCTGCGCGGGCGGCTCGATGCGGTCCGCAAGGAGCTGCCCGGCGTCGTCGACGTGCCCGACATGGTGCAGCGGATCATCACGGCGCTCGAGGAGAGCGCGCGGGTCACCGACGGCGCGGTCTACCTGCTCGACCCCGACGGCGCCGGCTACGATCGCGCCGGGTTCACCGGCAAGCCCGGCATCGAGCGGCTCGACGCCAACGTCGAGCGCATGCTCCTCGAGCGCGTGCGTGGCGGGCTGCTCGAACGCGACGCGCTGGCCCGCGAGATCACCGAGCTCGGTCCCGGTCCCGAGGTCGAGTCGGCGCGCACGCCGCTCGCGAGCTTGCGCGACCGGCTCGACGAGCTCCACGCCGGCCTCGTGTTCCCGCTGCTCGGGTCGGCCGAGACCGAGCAGGGTCCGTGGCTGCTCGGGCTGTTCTGCGTCCGCGACGATCGCACCGACAACGCGTACGACCCCGACGACATCGAGACGTTCCGCCAGCTCGCGCTCGGCGCCGCGCGCGTGATCGAGTCGAGCCAGGCCTACGAGCGCGTCAAGGAGCGCGACCGGCTCGCCGCGCTCGGCGAGATGTCGGCTGGCCTCGCGCACGAGATCAGGAATCCGCTCGGCGCGATCAAGGGCGCCGCGCAGCTCCTGATCACCGCCGACGGCAAGCCGGCGACGCCGTCGAGCGAGACCGTCGAGCTGCTCGAGATCATCGTCGAGGAGGCCAACCGGCTCAACAACGTGGTGACCCGGTTCCTCGACTACGCCCGCGCCGAGCGGCCGCGCGAGAGCGGCAAGTTCGACATGAACCTCGTCGTGAGAAAGACCGTGCAGCTGCTCCAGCAGGATCTCGCGAAGCAGCGCGGCGGCCAGGGGCTGATCGATATCCGCGTCCGCATCGACGAGATGCTCCCGCTGATCGGCGGGGATCCGGAGAGCCTGCTCCAGGTGTTCCTGAACCTCGGGCAGAACGCGATCCAGGCGATGCCCGATGGCGGCACGCTCGAGATCCTGACCACGCGACGCCGGCGCTCGCGCCTCGGCTACGGCCAGTTCGGCGAGGTCCGGTTTCGCGACACCGGCGTCGGCATCCCGCGCGATCGCCTGAAGAAGCTGTTCATCCCGTTCTACACGACGAAGCAGAAGGGCACCGGGCTCGGCCTCGCGATCAGCCATCGCATCGTCAACCAGCACGGCGGCACGATCGAGGTCCGCTCGATCGTCGGCCAGGGCTCGACGTTCTCGGTGTTCTTGCCCGCCGCCGAGCCGGTGCCGGCGAACAAGGTCGAGGACATCACCGAGACCGGCCGCCTGACCTCGCTGTCGACGCTCGCGCGCGATCGCGCCGACCCGACGCCCACGGCGGTCGCCACGCAGCAACCCACCGTCGAGCCGCTCGCCGACGACTCGGTCCCCGATCTCCCGGTGCAAGCGAACGGCGATAAGTCCTAGGCTCGCTCGCGACCATCCGACGATAGACCCATCCTTCGGTTACGGATCGCTGCAGCCCGGGCTAGGGTTCTCGCTGATGCAGCCTGCCAAGATCCTCGTCGCGGACGACGAGCAGAACCTTCGGAGGGTGCTCGTGACGTTGTTGCGCCGCGAGGGCCACGACGTCCTGCAGGCGACCAACGGGCTCGAGGCCATCGAGCGGCTCGGCGAGGCCGACGTCGTGATCACCGACCTGCGGATGCCGGGCGCCGATGGCATGGAGGTCCTGCGCGCCGCGGCCAAGACCGCGCCGCACGTGCCGGTGATCATGATCACCGCGTACGGCTCGGTCGGTCAGGCCGTCGAGGCGATCAAGGCCGGCGCGTTCGACTACATCGAGAAGCCGTTCGAGCAGGAGCAGATCCGCGCGATCGTCGACAAGGCGATCGCGCAGGCGGCCGCGAACCGCACGGCGCCGCGCCAGACGCTGTACTCGGCGGCCGACGCCAACACGCGCGGCAAGTACGGTCTGGTCGGGCAGTCGCCCGAGATGCAGACGATCTTCACGGTGATCGAGAAGGTCTCGGACACGCCGTCGACCGTGTTGATCACCGGCGAGAGCGGCACCGGCAAGGAGCTGGTCGCCAAGGCGCTCCACGAGCAGAGCTCGCGCAAGAACAACGCGTTCATCAAGATCAACTGCGCCGCGATCCCCAAGACGCTGATGGAGTCCGAGCTGTTCGGCTACGAGAAGGGCGCGTTCACCGGCGCGACCTCGTCCAAGCCCGGCCGGTTCGAGCTCGCCGACGGCGGCACGCTGTTCCTCGACGAGATCGGCGAGATCCCGGTCGAGATGCAGGTCAAGCTGCTCCGCGCGATCCAGGAGAGCGAGTTCGAGCGCGTCGGCGGCCTGAAGACGATCAAGGTCGACGTTCGCCTGATCACGGCGACGAACCGCGACCTCGAGGCCGAGATCAAGGTCGGCGGGTTCCGCGAGGATCTGTACTACCGGCTCAACGTGGTGCCGCTGTTGATCCCGCCGCTGCGCAAGCGCACCGGTGACATCCCGCTGCTCGTCGCCCACATCATCAAGAAGTTCAACGAGCGGCTGAAGAAGAACCTCGCCGGCATCTCCGACGAGGCGCTCGCCGTCCTCGAGTCTCACGCCTGGCCGGGCAACATCCGCGAGCTCGAGAACGTCCTCGAGCGCACGATCCTGTTCATCGCGAGCGACCGCAGCACGATCGAGCGCGCCGACCTCCAGCTCGCGCCGACCAACGCACCCACGCCGATCCCGGCGCCACCGGCCCACTTCCCCGACGCCAGCGGCGTGCACGCCCCGGTCGTGATGAACGACGACGACGACGACGAGACCGGCACCGGCGAGCAGGCGTCCGGCTCGCTCAAGGACATCGTGCGCGCCGAGACCTCCCGGGTCGAGCGCGAGCTGATCGTGAAGGCGCTCGACGAGACCGGCGGAAATGTGACGCAAGCCGCGCGGCTCCTCAAGATCTCGCGCAAGAGCCTGCAGATGAAGATGAAGGAGTTCGGCCTTCGCGACAAAGACGCGTAGGCGAATCCCAGGCGAGTGGCTTCGCGGGTGCGAGCCGAACTCCAGGCGAGCGGCTTCACGCGGGCGGGTGGCAGGTGGCGGGTGGAGCGAAGCCAGTGCGAGCCGAACTCCAGGCGAGCGGCTTCGCGGGGCGGGTGGCAGGTGGCGGGTGGAGCGAAGCCAGTGCGAGCCGAACAGTGATAACGTCGCGCGTCGTGCGAACCGCTCTCGTTGTCTGCGCGCTGGTGACACCTGCGATCGGTCACGCCAACCCGTTCTCGGTGGTCCCGAGCGGCGGCGAGGCTGGCACCGCCGCCGCCGTCACGATCGACTACGAGTACGAGGTCGACAAGAGCGTGATCACGCGCGAGCGCGTCGGGACCGAGGTCACCGGCACGCCGGTCGGCGCGATCCCCAAGACGCGCGACCTCCTGTTCCACCAGTACAAGCACACGGTGACGCCGAAGCTCGACGTCGGCGTGTTCCCCGACACCTGGATCACGGTCGCGCTGCCGATCATCATCACCCAGTCGCGCGAGCTCCGACTCGCCGACGGCGTCGATCGGGCCGACTCGACGACGCTGCAGGACGGCTTCGTGCCGACCGACGGCTACGACGCCAACGATCCGAACACGGCACCGGGCGGCGACATGGTGTTCCGCGGTCACGACCGCCACGGCCTGTCGCAGATCCGCCTCGGCATCGCGACCGCGCCGATGAACCAGCGCCGCGATCCGACGAAGCCGACGTGGCGGATCGGCGCCGAGGTGCGGCTCGCGCTCGGCAAGCAGATGGACTTCTCGCAGGCCGCGCCCGATCGCACCGGCGTGTCGACCGGCGTCGACGACCTCCGCGTGTGGACGACGCTCGACAAGAAGCTCGGGCGGTTCGAGCCATGGTTCGAGCTGTTCTGGCAGACGCCGATCGCGGTGCGGTCCGGCTCGGTGATCCAGAACCCCGGGTTCGGCGTGTCGAACGGGATGCCCGGCCAGATCGGTGGCGCGTCGTTCGGGGTCGAGGCCTACGCGGTCGACGACGCGATCAACGGCAACAAGATCAGCATCGACCTCGGGGCTCGCACCGTCGCGCACTTCGAGGGCCGCGACTACTCCGAGCTGTGGGAGGTGTTCGCCTACGCGGGTGACGCCCACGTCGCGAACAACCCGCTGATCCTCGACGCCGATCCGACGCGCGCCGACGTCCAGCCGTTCTCGCACCCCGGCGTCACCAACATCGAGAACTACCTCGAGACCGCGGCGCACATCGCGCTGCGCGCGCAGCTCGGCCCCCACGTCAACGTCGCGGCGATCGTCGACCTCGCGTGGAAGAGCCAGCACGACATCACGTTCGCCGACGCCGGCGTCGACCTGCCGACCTGCCCGTCCGGTGTCACCGCGCACTGCGAGGCCGACGACAACAACGTGATCAACCCGGGGACCACCGAGGTCAACCCGCTCCACAACGCCAAGATCGACCTCGCCGGGCACCGCTATCACGCCGAGGACAGCTTCGCGCTCGTCATCGGGGTGATGGGCCAGTTCGTGTTCTAGCGCGTCTTTTTTCGCCCCGTAGGCCGCGGACGGAGGGCCGAAGTCCGCTACCGTCGCGCCATGATTCTCGGCAAGTTCTTCGGGTCGATCAGGGCGCAGTTGAACAAGCTCGCCAACTACTTCTGGGAGGCGGATCCGATCGCCCAGATGCAGTACGAGTACGACATGGCGGTCGAGCAGCTCAAGGAGGGCCGCCTCGGCCTCGAGCAGTATCGCGGCCTCGTCGAGCGCGTCGGCCGTCAGGTCAAGGAGGGGGAGAGCCAGGTCGCCAAGTTCCAGGCGCAGGCCAAGGCCTACCTGAAGGCCGGCGATCGCGAGACCGCCGGCAGCTTCGCGCTGCAGCTGACCAAGGCCAAGGCGTCGCTCGACGAGAACAAGGCGCAGATGGCGATGCACGAGACCGCCTACCAGAACAACCTCAAGAAGATTCAGTTCGCGAACAAGAAGCTCGTCGAGGTCAAGGACAAGATCTCGAAGTACGACGCCGAGCTCAAGATGAGCGAGGCCGAGGCCGAGGTCGCGAAGCTGACGCAGAGCTTCAACATGGACGTCACGACCGACTTCGGTCAGCTCGAGGACGTCATCCAGCGCAAGATCGACGGCAACCGCGGCAAGGCGCGCGTCGCCTCGGACCTGTCGACCGACGGGCTCGACAAGATCAACGCGGAAGAGAAGATGGAGAAGTCGATGGCCGACGACGCGCTCAAGGATCTCGAGGTCGAGCTCGGGATGCGCGCGCCGGAGACCGTGCCGGTGGTCGCGACCGCCAAGGATCTCGGCCCCGCGGACCTCGAAGTCGACTCCGCGAAGACGAAAAAAGCGGAGCCCGAGAAGGCGACGGAGTAACCGATGGCGCAGGCAAGTCCAGGCAAGCCGAAGCCGGCGTTCTTCATCGCGGTCCTCGCCGTCGTCGCCGGCCTCGTCGGCATGGCGTTCTGGCGCTGCAACGCGAAGAAGACCGACAGCGCCCAGGTCGACAAGGGCAGCAACGGCGGCAGCATCGACATGACGGACATCAAGAAGAAGTCCGGCGCGCCGACCAACGTCGAGAACCCCGATTCGACCAGCACCGCGACGACGGTCAAGGAGTACACGTACGAGTCGGCGAGCCGGCTCCCTCAGGTTCCGGGCGCCGCGGACTACAAGAAGCTCGGCACGCCGCGCGTCGTGCGCTTCGCGGTCAACACGTGGGCCGGCTGGGCGCCGATCATCTGGGCGAACCAGGGCCACAAGCCGGGCAAGGTCTGGAAGGACGCCAAGGGCGGCGACTTCCAGGTCGAGCTCGTGCTGTCCGACAACCCGGTCGCGATGCGCGATGCGTTCGCGCAGGGCTCGACGCAGATCGGCTGGGCGACCGTCGACATGCTGCCGCTCCTCATCCAGAGCGGCCTCAACAAGGATCCGCGCACGATGCCGCGCGTGTTCCAGCAGATCGACTGGAGCAACGGCGGCGACGGCGTCGTCGTCCGCGACGGGATCAAGACGGTCACCGACCTGCGCGGCAAGACGATCGCGCTCGCGCAGAACTCGCCGTCGCACTTCTTCCTGCTCAACATGCTGTTGAACGGTGGCGTGCAGCCGTCGGAGGTGAAGATGAAGTTCACGTCCGACGCGTTCCAGGCCGCGGCGGCGTTCAACCAGGACAAGACGATCGCGGCCTGCGTGTCGTGGTCGCCGGACATCTACAACCTGACCAAGCCCGGCATGGGCAACAAGCTCCTGATCACGACGGCGACGGCGAACCGCCTGATCGCCGACGTGTGGTACGCGCGCGCCGACTTCGCGCGTGACAACCCGGAGATCATCGAGGGGCTCGTCCGCGGCATCCTCGACTCGGTCGAGGAGCTCAAGAAGGACGAGAACAAGCCCAAGGTCGGCGACCTGATGGACGAGTTCTACGGCCTGCCCAAGGGCAGCGGCAAGGACATGCTCGGCGACGCGCACTGGGCGAACTACGCCGAGAACAAGGACTTCTTCCTCAACCAGAACAACCCGACGAACTTCGAGCGCACCTACACGACCGCGTACCTCCTGTACCGCGCGATCCGCTCGGTCGACGACAAGATCCCGTTCGACCAGATCATGGACTTCTCGGTCATCAAGAAGATCGGCGCCGACCCGAAGTACGCCGCGTCGACCAACGACTACGAGTTCAAGTTCACGCCGGCCTCCACCGTCGAGGTCAACGTCGAGGACAAGGCCGTCCTCACGAAGACCGTCACGATCCAGTTCTTCCCGAACAGCAACGAGCTGTTCAAGAAGGTGCCCGGCAAGAACGGCGCACCCGAGACGTTCTACGACCCGAACGTCCAGAACACGGTCGACGACATCGCGAAGCTCGCCGGCCAGTTCGGTGCCGCGCGCATCCAGATCTCGGGACACACCGACGCGTCGATGCGCGGGCAGGCCGACGAGGGCCTGGTGAAGGAGCTGTCGCTGCGCCGCGCGAACGCGGTCAAGGAGGCGCTCGTCAACAAGCCGTTCAGCATGAAGCCCGACCAGTTCATCACCGCGGGCTTTGGCTGGGACAAGCCGGCCGATCCGAAGGACCCCGACAACCACGCGAAGAATCGCCGCGTGGAAATCAAGGTCATTCCGGCCGAGGCGCAGTAGCCACCGACTGATGGCCGACGACAAACAGCCGCCGAAACCGACGTGGACCGACGCGAAGGACGCGGCGGAGACCGCACGGTCGCGTGCGCGCGGCGACGCGGCACCGACACGCAAGTCGGTGCCGATGTACGGCGACGGCAATCGCGAGACCGTCGAGGACATCGCCAAACCGCCCCCGTGGTGGAAGCGGCTGCGCACCGAGCCTCCGGTCATCATGCGGCTCGCGATCGGCGCCGGCATGGTCGCGATCGTGCTGCTGATCTGGTTCGGCGCGACGCACTCGAGCTCGTGCGACACCAAGCAGGATCCGGGCAAGCCGTGGGACGACGCGTGCGGCTACACGCGCGTCGTGTCGCCGTCGACGCTGCCGTCGCCCGGCGAGGTCTGGCGCTCGGTCGGCGGCTACGAGATCGAGCTCCCCGCCGTCGAGTGTCGCGACACGCCGACCGACGGCAAGGCGACCTGCACCGAGCGCCGCCAGTCGATCTGGGATCGCAAGCTGGCCGACGCGATCTTCGCGACGCTCGAGCGCGTGTTCATCGGCGTGTTGATCGCGGCGATCGTCGGCATCTCGCTCGGCGTGCTCGCGGGATCGATCCGCGCGGTCAACGCGGCGCTGTCACCGATCGTGATCTTCCTGAGATCGGTGCCGATGGCACCGCTCCTGTTTCTCACGCTGCTGCTGTTCGGCGGCGGCGAGAAGCAGAAGACGATGTACATCTTCCTCGCGGTCGTCGCCTTCGTGTTCAGCGACACGCTCAAGGCGGTCGCGATCGTCCCCGAGCGCTACGTCGAGACCGCGCAGACGCTGGGCGCGTCGCCGCTGCAGATCATCCGGAAGGTGCTCGTGCCGCTCGCGATCCCCGACGTGATCACGAGCCTGCGGTTCCAGTTCGGCCTCGCGCTCGGCTACATCACGCTCGCCGAGTCGCTCGATCAGACCAGCGGCCTCGGCGCGATGATCGAGGCGTCGAACCGTCAGGGCCCGCGCACCCACACGATCCTCCTCCTGTTCATCATCGCGTTCATCGCGTACGGCATCGACCTCCTGCTCCGCACGATCCAGCGCGGTGCGTTCGCCTGGCGAAAGGATCTCTGATGAGCGATCCGAAGCTGCCGGCGGACGCCGCCGGAACCACGCCCACGCCCGTCGCGACACCCGCGACGCCGCCCGCGCCACGCGATGTCGCCGCCGAGGCCGCCGCGCTCGCCGCGCTCGAGTCCGAGCTCACCGGCGAGCCGGTCGCGTCGACCGTCAAGGCGGCGGAGTCGCCGATCGCGCCCGCCGCGGTCGCCGAGCGCGAGGCCGCCGACGTGTCGACCACGGTCGCCAAGCCGGCGGCACCGTCGAGGATCGAGGCCGCGGGGCTAAAGCCGCTGACCGCGCCGAAGGTGACGCCGGTCGTCCAGTTCGAGAACGTCACCAAGACCTACCCGGGTGGCTTCACGGCGATCAAGGACGTCAGCTTCACGATCGAGGACTACCCGGGACGCGGCGAGTTCGTCTCGATCCTCGGGCCATCGGGCTGCGGCAAGTCGACCGTGATCCGGTTGATCGCCGGCCTCCTGCCGCAGTTCCCGCAGACCTCCGGCAAGGTGCTGGTCGACGGCAAGACGATCCGCGGCCCCGGCCCGGATCGCGGCATGGTGTTCCAGGACTACACGTCGTTCGACAACCGCTCGGTGATCGACAACGTCGCGTTCGGCCTCGAGTGTCGCGACACCAACTACGCGGTGCAGCGCGAGCGGCGCGTGGTCGCGTGCGCGCGCAAGAACAACGCGCTGACCGTTAAGACCGCGTCGCCGCACCTGTTCCGCGACGGCGCGGCGGTCGAGCTCGACGGCCTGAAGGCCAAGCACATGAACGCCGAGCTCACCGTGCGCTCGGTGCTGTCGCCGACCGAGTTCACCGCCGAGCAGCGCGGCCCCGACGCCCCCGACGCCGGCCCCGGCGGCATCGCGCGCGGCAAGACCTACGGTGGCGGCCTGTCGGCGGCGTCGCGGCGCGAGCTCGCGGCGCACTGGATCAAGAAGGTCGGGCTCGACGTCGACAAGGACGCCGAGAAGTACCCGCACGAGCTGTCCGGTGGCATGCGCCAGCGCGTCGCGATCGCGCGCACGCTGATCCTCGAGCCGCGCATCATCCTCATGGACGAGCCGTTCGGCGCGCTCGATCCGCCGACGCGGTCGCGCATGCAGGACAACCTGGTCGAGCTGTGGCGCGAGCAATCGCCGACGATCTTCTTCATCACACACTCGATCGAGGAGGCCGTGTTCCTCGGCGATCACATCCTCGTGTTCTCGAACTCGCCCGGCACGGTGCTAAAGACGATCCGCGTCCCACCACCCGATCGGCCGTCTCTCGAGCTGCAGCGCGACCCGAAGTTCCACGAGGTCGTGATGGGGCTGCGCGACACGATCGATCACCTCGAGTCGTCGAACCGGGCGGGTGACTGATGGCCGAGCTCAAGAAGGCCGGGTTGTTCCGCTACCTGACGGAAGCGTTCATGTTCCGCTGGAACACGCTGATCCTCGGCGGAGCCACGATCGCCGCCGTGATCAGCGGGCACCCCGACATCGCGCTGCCGCTGGTCGCCGCCGCCGAGGTCACGTACCTCGCCGGGCTCGCGACGCTGCCGCGGTTCCAGGCCGCGATCGACGCCAAGGCACGCGCCGAGGAGCGCGGCCTGCCCGCCGGCTCGCCGCGCGCGGTCGCCGCGGCCAGGAACGACGCCGGCGGCGCGCGCACGCGGATCATGGATGTCCTGAAGTCGCTGACCGAGGATCGCCGCGCGCGGTTCCTCCGGCTGCGCGCGCGCTGCGTCGAGATGACCCGGATCGCGAACGCGGTCCGCGGCGACACCTCCGACGAGAGCGGCGCGGCGACCGAGCTGCGCCAGCCGGCGCTCGATCGGCTGCTGTGGGTGTTCCTGAAGCTGTTGCTGTCCGATCAGGCGATCGCCCGGTTCCTCCAGGCCGCCGACCAGAAGTCGATCGATCAGACGCTGACCGACCTGAAGGCGCGCGTCACCAAGCGCGAGGCCGCGGTGCCGGAGGCCGAGCGCGAGGCCGATCGGATCCTGCGCAGCCTGCACGACAGCGTATCGACCGCCGAGGTCCGCAAGGACAACGTCGAGCAGAGCAAGAACAACTCGGAGTTCGTGCAGACCGAGCTCGATCGCCTCGAGAACAAGATCCAGGCGGTCACCGAGATGGCGGTCGGCCACTCCGATCCCAACGAGATGTCGTCGCGGATCGACGCGATCGCCGACGGGATCTCGCAGACCGAGCAGACGATCCGCGACCTCCAGAACCTGACCGGCATGGCCGCCGATCAGGAGACGCCGTCGATCCTCGACACCGACCTCACCGCGCAGAAGGTGGCGCAATGACGCCGACCAAAGGGAGGTCAAGACGATGACCGATGACGCGAAGATCCTGGCGGGCTCGACGGAGGGCGTCTCCAAGGCGACGCAGCTGCCCCCGCACTTCCCGCCGTGGGCGGCCAAGCTCGCCGAGCTGTACTTCTCGGGCACGACGTCGATGTTCGTGATCCACGGCAACACGTTCGACGTCGTGCGCGCCGCGCCGGAGCCCGACACCCGCTACATCGGGCTCGCCGACTTCCTCGCCGAGCAGCTGTTCGGGCGCTGGGACCTCGTCATCCACTACGATCTCGCGCGCGGCCTGCGCTGCACCGCCGGCAACAACGGCAAGCGCCTCGTCGAGATGGTCGCGACCGCGAACAAGTGGATCGGCGACCTGCGCGCCCTGCCCCGCGATCCGACCAAGGGCCTCGGCGCGCTCGATCTCCTGGTGCAGAAGATCGTGATGGCGGACCCCGCGGATCGGATCCGCGTCGCGATCATCATCGATCACGTCGGCTACGTCGCGCCGAGTGGGAACCTCGATCTCGCCGAGCAGACCCACCTCGTCACGCTGCTCAACTGGGCGCAGAGTCCCTACGTCAAGCGGCTCAACATCGCGTTCGTGCTGATGGACCCGCGGCTGTCGAGTGTCGCCGAGCGCCTGACGACGAACCCGCACGTCGCGTCGATCGAGGTGCCGCTGCCGGATGCCGCGCAGCGCGCGTCGTTCCTCACCGCGCAGGTCAAGGATGCCGGCAAGGGCATCGAGACGTTCTCGGACTACACGATCCCCGAGCTCGCCAAGCTCACCGCCGGCATCGGCCTCACCGATCTCGAGGTCCTGGTGCGCTCGGCGATCGAAGGCAACCGCCGGCTCGATCCGAACTACTTCCGCGAGCTCAAGAAGCGGCTGATCGAGCGCCAGGCGCAGGGCATGCTCGAGTTCGTCGAGCCCAAGTGGAACCTCGACATCGTCGTCGGTCATGTCGCGGCCAAGCAGCGCCTGCTCGACGACGCGCTCCTCGTGAGGAAGGGCGAGCTCGACACCGTGCCGATGGGCTACCTGTTCTGCGGCCCGGTCGGCACCGGCAAGACGTTCCTCGCGACGTGTGTCGCCGGATCGATCGGCATCCCCGCCGTGATCCTGAAGAACTTCCGCAGCAAGTACGTCGGCGAGACCGAGGGCAACCTCGAGCGCGTGCTCGGCGTGATGCGCTCGATGGGCCCGGTCGTCGTCATCGTCGACGAGGCCGACGCCGCGCTCGGCGATCGCGATCAGGGAGGTGACTCCGGCGTCGGCGCGCGCGTGTTCGGCCTGATCGCGTCGCAGATGGGCGACACCGCCTACCGCGGCAAGATCATCTGGATGCTGCTGACCGCGCGCCCGGACCTCCTGCCGATCGATCTCAAGCGCCAGGGCCGCGCCGAGGTCCACATCCCGCTGTTCTATCCAACCGAGGAGCCCGAGCTCCGCCACATGCTGATGACGATGGCGAAGAAGTGCGGCACCACGCTCGCGGAGGCCGACCTGCCCGCCGAGATCCCGCACAAGGGCAACCTGTCGGGCGCCGACATCGAGGGCATCATCGGCCGCGCGTACCGAACGTCGCTGCTCGGCGGCTCGCGCGCGATCACCAAGGACGCGCTCACCGGAGCGCTCGCGGGCTTCATGCCGTCGACCCAGACGCTCGAGCGCGAGGCCCAGGAGCTCGCGGCGATCATCGAGTGCACCGACATCGAATTCCTGCCGCCGAGCAAGAAGGCCCGCATGGACCAGCTCGGCGGGCGCGAGAAGCTGCAGGAACGGCTGACCGCGATCAAACAGATCCTCGAACAACAGTGAAGGAGACACCCATGACACGCGCCAGCTGGACCAACGACAATTCCCACCCCGATCTCGATGCCCACGTGCAGAAGCTCGAGCACTTCACGAGCTCGATGGCCGACGGCGTGATCGACGAGAAGGAGCTCGCGACCCAGGAGGCCAACCTCGTCAGCGCGATGCGCGCGGTCGAGAGCACGCTGTCCGACGAGCAGCACGCCAAGGTCACCAAGCTCCTCGTCGAGCTCACCGCCTACAGCGTGATGCAGACCCTGCACGAGATGATGCAGGCCAAGGTGCAGACCACCACGACGCTCAAGCTCTAGCGTGGCGCCCGATCTCGATCGGCTTCGCGAGGTGTTCGACCTCGTCGAAAAGCACGTCGAGGATCGCTGGTCGGTGCCGGTCCACATCCAGGATGTGCCATCGCCGTTCACCGGCGATCTCGACGGCGAGCAGATCATGGTCGACTACGATCTCGGGATCGAGGACGCGGTGTTCATCCTGATCCACCTGTTCGGCCACACCGTGCAATGGAACGTGTCCGAGCGCGGGCGGGAAATAGCGTTCCAGAAACCCGACGTGTGGACCGAGGTGATGCTTGCGGAGGTCGGCGCCTACGAGCTCGAGGCCTGTCGCTACTCGATCCAGCTGCTCCACGACCTCCAGATCCACGACCTCGACCAATGGATCTCGGACTTCGCGGCCTGCGATTCCGCGTACCTGGTTCACTTCTATAAGACCGGAGAGAAACGGCCGTTCAGGTCGTTCTGGCGCGATGGCTCACCCATCGTTACCCCGCTCGCGATCCCTGAATTCCAGCCCACGCAGTGGCTGAGCCGGTACCAGGGAACTGTCGTGTGACGCGGCGCTAGGCTACGATCGATGATCGAATGCTTGCACGCCGCATCATCGCGGTCTCCCCCGACAAGGCGTTTGGCAAGAAGCTATCCGTCGCCCTGATGGCGGCCGGCGGCACCGTCGACTGGCACGCCAATCCAGACGAGCTCGGCAAGGGCAACCTGGCGGCGGCGCTGCTCGTCGTCCACGTCGCCGAGGTCGCGGATGTCGCGATGGCTGCCAACCTCGTGAGCCGACTGACCAACGACGGCAAGGCGATCGTCATCATCCCGGCGTCGAACCTCGCGAACGTCGTCGAGGTCATGCAGGGCTCGGATCGCGTCGCCGGCATGCTCGCCGCCGATGATCTCGACACCCGCACGCTGTCCGCGATGGCGACGCGCGTGATGGCCGGCGACATCTTCGGGCTCGACAAGCTGATCCGCTGGGGCACGCAGATCCACTCGCACCTGGTCGGCGACTACCAGGAGAAGTCGCTGTGCATCTCGCAGATCTCGGAGTTCGCCGAGGCGATGGGCGTCCGCCGCAAGTATCGCGAGTCGATCGAGCAGTGCATGGACGAGATGCTGATGAATGCCCTGTACGACGCGCCGGTCGACGAGCATGGCAAGCAGATCTTCGCCGAGGTCCCGACCAAGACGCGGATCTCCCTCCGCGTCGAACAGAAGGTCGTCGTCCAGTACGCGTGCGACGGCAAGCAGTTCGCGGTGTCGGTGCGCGACACGTTCGGCACGCTCGAGCGCCCGACCGTCCTGCGCTACCTCCACAAGTGCCTGCACTCGGATCAGCAGATCGATCGCAAGGCCGGAGGCGCCGGGCTCGGCCTCTACCTGATGACGAACTCGTCGAGCGAGGTCTACTTCAACGTGCTGCCCGGCGTCGCGACCGAGGCCGTGTGCATCTTCGATCTCGAGACCCCGAAGCTGCAGCTCGAGAGCTTCGGCTTCTTCCACGAGCGGATCGATGCCGCCGGTCGGCTCGCCGGTGGACCGTCGCGCCGGCTGCCCGCGGGCGCCGGGTTTCCCGTCGAGCGCCGCGCCGGCGCACGCGGCTCCGCCCCGTCGGGCGCGCCGCCGATCAGCAAGAGCGTCATCGCGCTCCTGGTCGCGATGATCGCGGTCGTGCTCGGGCTGATCGGCGCGGTCGCGTATCCGCGACTCTCGGGCGGCAGCGCGAAGACCACCGTCGAGGTCATCACCGATCCCAAAGGCGCGACCATCGAGCTCGAGGGCAAGAACGTCGGCACCGCGACCGACACCCTGATCGTCCGCGACCTCGAGGTCGGCCGCGCGTATCCGATCGTCGCCCGGCTCGAGGGGTACGAGACCAAGACGTCGGTCGTGCAGCCCGCGAAGGGCGGCAGCCAGATCACGCTGCGCCTCGCCGCGCTCGCGCCGACCGTGCGCCTCGAATCGACGCCGTCGGGCGCGACCGTGACGCTGGAGGGCAAGGAGCTCGGCGTCACGCCGCTCGACCTGACCACGTTGCCGCCGAACACCGTCGTGAAGGTCACGTTCACCAAGGCGGGCTTCCATCCCGCGACCGCGTCGCTCGACGTCCCCGGCCCCGGCAAGGACACGCGCCTCGTCCAGCCACTCGCGGTGTCCGACGACCTCGCGCGCATCAAGCTGATCTCCGACCCGGCCGGCGCGCAGGTGATCCAGAACGGTCAGATGGTCGCGGGGGCGACGACGCCGACCGAGGTCCTCGTCGAGGCCGGCAAGCCGCAGCGCTTCACGCTGACGATGGCGAAGAAGGTGCCCTACACGTTCGAGCCGTTCACGCCGGGTCGCGGCGCCGACGACATCGTCAAGTCGGCGACGCTGCTCGACGGCCACCTGATCAACGTCGTGGTCAACATCGACGCCAAGGTCACGATCTCCGGCGCCGCGCACTGCCAGGCGGCAGCCGCGACGCCCTACGACTGCCTCGTCGGTGCCGGCAAGTACACCGTCGATCTAGTCGGCGGGCCCGGCGTGCGCGCCCAGCGCAAGATCGCCGTGACCGACGCCGACGTCGTCGTGAAGTTCGAGTTCGGCACGGTCGTCGCCGGCGAGGGCAAGAAGATCCAGATGCCGGGCCTGCCGCCGGGTGCGCGCGCGGTGCTCGAGGTCGGCCCGCACAAGGTCACCGTGATCGACGAGGAAGGCACGCACCAGGCGGCCGTCATCGTGAAGCCCGGCGCGACGGTGATCGCGAACTAAGGCACTTCGGCGAGGATCTCGTTGACGCGCTCGACCATCGCCTCGATGCCGCCCTGCTTCGGGATGAACCCGTCGAGGCCGGCTTCTTTCTGGCGCTGCTCGAGCTGCGCGACCGGCAGGCTCGAGAACAAGAAGATCTTGCCCTGGACCTCGCGCGTGTAGCGCAGGATCGCGCCGACGTCGTCGCCGTACAGCTCCGGCATCTGGACGTCCATCAGGATCAGGTCGTATTCGCGGTTGCTGGCGAGCCGCTCGGACAGCTCGGCGAAGGTGTTCGCCGTGATCACCGTGTAGCCGGCGGCGGTCAGGGCGTGCTCGGCGGTGGCGAGGATGATCTCGCTGTCGTCGACCACCAGGATCTTGCGCTCGCGCTCGCTCACAGAAGGATCTCCTCGCACAGCTGACGCAGGCGATCCGGAAGATCCAGATAGCCGTCACCGGCATTCTTCGACAGGTAGGCGTCTGCCCCGGCGCTCTTGGCGATCACCGCGAGCTCGACCTCGTCGACGCCCGAGAACAGGATGATCGGCACCCGCGCCCACTGCAGCCGCGTGCGCAGCTGGCGGCACAGCGTCGCGCCGTCGATATCGGGCATGTGCAGATCGGTCAGGATGATCTCGGGATGCCAGCTCTCGAGCAGGCGATCGAACGCGACGAGATCCTGCGCGGCGCGGACGTCGAACCCGCCCATCATGAGCATCTGGCTCTCGGCCTCGAGACAGATCTCGCTGTCGTCGAGCACCAGCACCCTGCGCCCATCATGCGGAGGTCGCGTCTCCGGCTCCATACCCATCCGGCGGCACTATATCAGGGCGTCGCTGGGGTTTCGGGCGCAGGTGCAGGCGGTGGCGTTTCTGGCGGCGGTGGTGCCACCGGCGCGACGGGAGCGAGCGGCGGCGGCGGCCAGCCCGGCACGACCGGAGCTGGCTGGCGGGCCTGGCGCGCGGCCAGCTCCGCCTTGGCCTCGCGGCATGCGGTCGTGCGGTCGAAGCCGTAATACGAGCCGCTCGCGCCGAGCGCGGCGAGCACGCCGTAGATCGCGAGCCCGGTCTTGCGCGAGAACGGCGCCTGGTTCTTGTAGGTGTCGTTCCAGTCCTGATCGGTGTCGTACGCGGCGAGCGCGAAGTTCGCGATCTCGAGCGCCGCGAACACCGCGTCGAGCACCGGCACGGCGTGGCTCGACGAGCAGTCGAAGCTCGGGCGCTGGGAGTGGTTCTTCGGCGGTCCGTCCACGAAGACGAACGAGCACCCGGTGATCGAGATCGCGAGCGCGGTGGCCGTGAGACGCATGCCCAGCGGTTATACTTCTAAATCAGTTGTCGATCGTGACGAGGTTGCTCGCGAGGCACGCGAGCGCCGCGAGTGAGCGCCGTTGCCAGGTCGCGGTCGGATTCGGGACGAACCGGACCCGATAGCTCGTCGGGCTCTGCTGGATCGCCTCGATCAGCGCGACGAAGCCCTTGATGCATCCCGCGGTCATGAACTCGAGGCGCTCGAGATCGACGACGAGCTCGGGCTGGTGTGGACCCTCGGCATGCACCTCGAGCAGCCACGCCGCGAGCTCGGGCGCGATCTGGGCATCTGCGGTTCCGGTCAACACGACCCGATCACCCTCGTAGCGCGCCGTGAAATCTGTGTGATTGAGAACGGCGATCACTCAGGGTTCGACAGTAACCAGATCCGCCGCGAATCGCGAGAGTGCGTGTAAGCTCCTGCGCTGCCAATGGATTTCCGGATTCGACCGGAACCGAATCTTGTACTGCTTGTCCGCTTCGAGGCCCTGGTCGAGGCCGATCCAGGTCACGAACGTCTTCATGCACGACGAGTTCATGAACTCGAGCGCGGTGACGCGCACGTCGGCCGTCCCGACGAGCGTGACGGTGACGCGGCCGTCGGCGAACGAAGGCTCGAGCGGAACGTCTGCGGTTGCGCGAATCTCGACCATGTCACCTTCGACCACCACCATCGCGAGCGCCATCTCCGCCTCGGCGGCGATCCGTCCGAGTCCGAGCCCCTCCGAGCTCTTGCTCTTCTTGGCCATCAGCTCCGTGTAGAACAGCAACGGATCCGGCATCTCCTTCATGTCGTCGAAGTACTCGCGCAGGAGGGCCATGTTCGTCGTCGTGCTCTTGTTGCGCGTGCGGATGCAGACGTGCAAGACGCCGTCGCCGGGCGTGACGTCGACGCGGATGTTGGTCTCGCCGTCGGTCGAGTACTTCACCGCGTTCTCGAGCAACTCGTGCGCGGCGAGCGCCACGCGCGACGTGACATCCGGATCGGACACCAGCGCGAGACTCGGGCAAAAGCTCAGCTCGAAGTAAGCGGACTCGACGCCATAGACGCTCTCCGAGGTCAGTCTCGACTGCGCTCGATCACGCGGTCAAGAACGATGGTATCAATTCCCGTCGATGCCCGCCGGATTCGCGAGCTTCGGCATCTACGGCGGCGCCGCTCTCGCGAGCTTCGTGTTCGGGATCGTGCCGTTCAACCCGGACATCCCGCTGTTCGCGATCTCGCTGAAACTCGTCGAGAGTCCCGCGCAGCTTCCCTTGCTCGTCGCGATCGCGACCGTCGCGCACGTGCTCGCGAAGGTCATCACCTACTACATGGGCATCGGCCTCATGAAGTTGCCACGTGGCAGGTTCGCCACGGTGATCACCAAGGCGCAGGCCCGGCTCGATCGCTGGGGAACGTGGCCCAAGGTGATCGTGTTCGTGTCGGCCACGGTCGGCCTGCCGCCGCTCTATCTGGTGGGCTTCATCGCGAGCGCGATGCGCGTCCGGATCGGAACGTTCATCCTGCTGGTCACGGTCGGGCGCGCGATCCACTTCACGGTGATCGCGGCGCTGCCGTGGATTGCCTGGTGAGCGCGGCGCGGAGCTCGGCGACCGCCTTCTGCGCGCGCGGGTTGTCCGGATCGTCGGCGAGCAGCGCTTCGCGGATCGCGAGCGCCGCGGTGTACTCGGCGAGCGCGCGGGGATCGCCGAGTGCCGCGAGCGCGCGGCCCTGGCGCTGGCGGACGAGCGCGACATCGCGGCGCGCGCTGACGCTCGCCGGATCCTTCGCGAGCAGCTTCTCGCGGATCTCGCGACACGCCGCGTAGTCGGCGAGCGCGGTCGTCAGCTCGTGGCGCTCGAACGCGACGTCGCCGACGTTGCTGAGCGCGTACGCGAGGTCGCGCTGCCAGCGCGCGTTGCTCGGATCGCGGAGCGCCAGCGTGCGCGACAGCGCGAGGCTGGCGCCGTACACGCCGAGCGCGCCGATCGTGTTGTGCTGGATCATCATGATGTCGCCGAGCGAGTCGTACGACAGCGCCAGATCGCGCTGCCACTCGAGGTTCGCCGGATCGCCATCGACCAGCGCCTGACGGATCGCGAGCGCCGCGCGATACGAGGTCATCGCGCCGACGAGGTCGGCCTTCTCGACGAGGACGTCGCCGACCTGCGCGTGGCTCATCGCGAGGTCGCGCTGGTGAGCCGCGCTGTTGTCGTCCTTGGCGACCCGCTCGGCGATCGCGAGGCTCTTGCGGTAGAGCTCGACCGCGTCGTCGAGCTCGCCGCGCTCGACGTGGACCTCGCCGATCCGGTCGTAGCTCGTCGACAGGTCGCGCTGCGCGGCGAGCGCGGGCGTCTCGCGCGCGAGCTGCTCGCGGATCGCGAGCGCGGCCTGGTAGCGCGCGAGCGCCCCGGCGCGATCGCCGTTCGCGAGCATGACGTCGCCGAGCTTGTTGTTGCTGACCGAGACATCGCGCCGGTTGTTCGCCGACGGATCGGCCGCCGCGAGCTGCTCGGCGAGCCCCAGGCTCCGGGTGTAGACCTCGACCGCGCCTTTCTGGTCCTGTTGCGCGAGCAGGATGTCGCCGATCTTGTCGAGCACGATCTGGAGCTCGCGCTGGCGCTGACCGACCGTCGGGTTGGCGACCGCGAGTCGCTCGCGGAGCGCGAGCGCCGCGCGGTACTCGGCGAGCGCCGCGGTGAGGTCGCCCTCGGCGCGCAGCACGTCGCCGATGTTGAGGTGAGCCTGGCCGCGCTTGCCGAGGTCGGCCTCCGACACGCCATCGCCGCGCGCGGCGTAGTACGCCATCGCCTTCTTGACCATCGGCTCGAGCAGCGCGAGCCGTCCGAGCGGCTCGAGCTTGTCGCGCAGCTCGACCATCATGAAGTCCATGAGGTCCTCGGCATCGCCGCGGCTCTGCTCGGCCGCGCGCCGTTGCGCATCGGCGATCGCGCGCTGCTCCACGGCGGCGACGCGCTGCGCGTCGGTGCGCTCGCGCTCCTCGACGATCCGGCGCACGCTGACGATCGCGAGCGTCGCGAGCAACATCACGCCGATCGCGCCGATCGCGAACGCGGTGCGATGCCGGCGCACGAACCGGCGGAGCAGCTGCCACGTCGAGTACCGATGCGCGCCGACCAGCTGGCCGGTCTGGAACTTCTTGAGATCGTCGGCGAGCTCGCCGGCGTTCGCGTAGCGTTGCCTGGCGTCGTGCGCCATCGCCTTGCCGACGATCGTCACGAGATCCGACGGGATGCCGGCCTGGCGCGCCGCGAGCGGCTGCGGCGGACCCTGGATCACGCCGATCAGGATGTCGTCGGTAGTCTTGCCGACGTACGGCGGCGCGCCCGCGAGCACGTGATACAGCATCGCGCCGAGCGCGTAGACATCGGCGCGCTCGTCGACCTTGTCGCCGAGGGCCTGCTCGGCCGGCATGTACGCCGGGGTGCCCATGATCGAGCCCGCGATCGTCTCGCCGGCGCCGGCGTCGGCACGATTCGGCCGCGCGGGCGAGAGATCGATCGAGGTGTCCGGGGCCGCGAGATCCTTCGCGAGGCCCCAGTCGATCACGACGGTCTCGCCGAACGACCCGACGAGCACGTTGCCGGGCTTCAAGTCGCGATGGATCACGCGCAGCGAGTGGGCGTAAGCGAGCGCGTCGACCACCGCGATCACGTTCGCGACCAGCCCGAGCCGCGCCTCGAGCGTCGGGCGCGCCGCGATCGCCTTGTCGAGCGACTCGCCGCGCACCAGCTTCATCACGTAGAACGGCTCGCCGGTCGGCGTCGTGCCGGCCTCGAGGATGTTGACGATCGCGGGGTGCTGCAGTCGCGCGGTGATCCGGGCCTCGCGCTCGAACCGCGCCCGGAGATCGGGCTCGTCGCCGAGCAGCTGCTTGATCGCGACCGGGCGATCGAGCCGGCGGTCGCGGGCCTCGACGATCCGCCCCATGCCCCCGCGCGCGATCTCGTCGCCGAGCGTGTAGTTCGCCGGATCGATCGGCGGCAGCCCGCACGTCGAGCCCGCCGGCGTGGTGGCGGGCGCGGCGAGCGTGTCGTCGTGCCCGGGGTCAGCCACGCCGCATCATTCCACGAGGCGCCCGGTGGGCGTGCACCACGAACGCCGCGACCACACCGAACCGAGCTCGCATTGGGATGAACAGTAGCAGGCCGATCCGCGTAGAATCGGCGGATGCGGTTCGTGCCCGTCCTGATCGCCGTCACCTGGGGTGCGGGGTCGGCGCGCGCGACGCCGGTGCGCACGGACGCGGTCGTGCTCCATCCGGGGATGACGCACGAGCGCTGGCACGACGACGCGATCCCCGCGAAGCTCGATCTCGTCCGCATCGACCTGACGTCGGCGGAGATCCAGACCCGCGCCACGCCGGAGTCCGCGAAGGGCAAGACGACCTCGGCGTACGCCGGCACGATCAGCGCCGCGGTCGCGGTCAACGGCGGCGCGTTCGCGGTGTCGGGCTACAAGCCACTCGGTCTCGCGATGGGCGACGGCGCGATGTGGTCGCAGACCGCCGACGACGATCACACCGCGACCCTGATGTTCCGGCGCACCGGCGAGCAGACCACCGCCGCGATCGTCGTGCCCGAGATGGTGGTCGGCGCGGCCGATCTGCCGGCTGGGACCGAGGGCGTCGTGTCGGGGCGCCCGCTGCTCGTCCGCGCCGGCAGCGTCGAGAGCACGTTCCCGTGCGACGACGCGACCACGATCGCGTGCGACCGCGCCCCGCGCGCGGCGGTCGGGCTGTCGGCCGACGGCCACACGATGTTCGTCGTCACGGTCGACGGCTGGCAAAGCGGCTCGCTCGGCATGACCGCCGCCGAGCTCGCGACATTCTTGCGCGCGCGCGGCGCCGACACCGCGATGCTGCTCGACAGCGGCAGCTCGTCGACGCTCGTGCTCGACGGCGCGGTCGCGAGCCATCCGTCCGACGGCGTCGAGCGCACCGTCGCGAACCACCTCGCGCTGGTCTACGGCAGCTTGCCCAAGGGCGAGATGAGCGGCGTCGTCTGCAAGGACTCGATCAGCAACTGCACGACGCCGGGGAGCCCGGGACGGATCACCGGCGCGCTGGTGACGCTCGACGATGGTCGCACCGACACCTCCACCACGAGCGGCTGCTCGACCGGGCTCGCGAGCTGCGCGTCGTACGATTTCCCCGGCGTGACCCCTCGCCTCGCGTGCGTGACGGTCAAGAAGGCGGGTTACCGGATTGCCCACAAGTGTTCGCAGGTCACGTCGGACGGGATGATCAGCTACAACTCCGTCGTGCTGGTGGCGGGGACCGATCCGGTCGACGCCGGCGTGCCCGATGCGTCCGACATCGTCGTCGACGGCAACGGCAGCTCGAGCGAGCATCCCGATGGCGGCACGATGACGGGCGGCGGTGGCGGCGGTGGCTGCTGCGATGCCGGCGCGGATCGATCGCCGATCGCGATCGCCGCGGTGGTGCTCGCGGGCTGGCGTCGTCGTCGTGGTAAAACGCTGAGACCTTCGTGAGCCAGATCCACACCCAGCTGCTGACCGACGACGCCAGCGGCGCGCTCGTCGAGCGGCGCTTCAAGATCCGGGTCGTGTCGGGGCCTGACCAGAACAAGGAGCACGTGCTCGACGAGGGCACGACGATGGTCGGCACCCACACCGACAACGACGTCGTCCTGTCCGACGCCACGGTGTCGCGCTACCACCTCGAGGTCCGCGTCCGCCGCGACGGCATCGAGGTCCGCGATCTCGACACCACGAACGGCACCAAGCATGGCGGCGTGCGCATCGGCCAGGTCGTCCTGACCGGCGCGGCCCGCCTGCGCCTCGGCAAGCACACCGAGATGGACATCGAGCCGGTCGACACCTCGGTCGAGCTCGGCGAGTTCGCCGGCGATCGGTTCGGCGATGTGCTCGGCGTGACCGCGCCGATGAAGCGCCTGTTCGCGCTGCTCGCGCGCGCGGCGCCGACCGAGGCCACGATCCTGCTCCAGGGCGAGACCGGCACCGGCAAGGAGGCGATCGCCGAGGCCGTCCACACCAACAGCAAGCGCGCGAAGGGCCCGTTCGTCGTCGTCGATTGCGGCTCGATCCCGCACGAGCTGATCGCGAGCGAGCTGTTCGGCCACGCCAAGGGCTCGTTCACCGGCGCCGCGAACGACAAGCAGGGCCTGATCGAGGCCGCCAACAAGGGCACGCTGTTCCTCGACGAGATCGGCGAGCTCGCGCTCGATCTCCAGCCCCAGCTCCTGCGCGTCCTCGATCGCCGCCAGGTCCGTCGCGTCGGCGAGACCCAGTCGATCGACGTCGACATCCGCGTGATCGCCGCGACCCACCGCGATCTCCGCGCGATGGTGCGCAGCGGCCAGTTCCGCGAGGATCTGTACTACCGGCTCGCGGTCGTCGCGACCCAGGTGCCGTCGCTCAAGGAGCGCAAGGCCGACATCCCCGCGCTCGTGCAGTGGTTCGCGACCAAGATGGGCCGCGGCAACTTCGAGCAGTCGCCCGCGCTGATCGATCAGCTCGAGCGCCACGACTGGCCCGGCAACGTCCGCGAGTTGCGCAACGTCGTCGAGCGCGCGCTGTCGCTCGGCGAGTCGAACCACGCGCACCTGCTCGCCGAGCTGCGCGAGAGCTCGCCGCGCGTGGCCGACAACGTCGACGACCCCGACACGATGGAGGCTCCGAAGCGCGCGTCGAACCCCGACGTGCTCGAGCTGCCGTTCAAGGAGGCCAAGGCGGCGCTCGTCGAGGGCTTCGAGCGCGACTACCTGGTCGCCCTGCTCGCCCGCCACCGCGGCAACATCTCGCGCGCCGCCGCCGAGGCCGGCATCGATCGCAACTACATCCATCGCCTGGTCAAGAAGTACGGCCTCGAGGTCGACCGCGGGTGAGGGTCGCGCTCGTGATCGTGGCGCTCGCGGCGTGCAAGTCGCACCACGACCCGATCGGAGCTGGTTCGAACGCGGGCTCGGGCTCGGGCTCGGGGTCGGGCTCGATCCAGAAGCCGGGGGCCGACTGGAGCACGTGCCAGGCCGCGCTCGAGCACGCGCCCAAGGCGCCGGCGAACCGGCGGGTGCAGGCGATCCTCGACGGCTGCCAGCCGTGCGGCGAGTGGGATGCGCTCGCGCGGTGGAACACGACTGCGGCCGCGGGTGGACCGACGCGGCTCGCGATCGAGAACGCGATGGCCGCGTGCGGCTACTGCGGGCCGAACAGCGATCCCAACGCCAAGCAGCGCTTCCTCGGCGCGCTTGACGACGCGCGCGGCTCGGTGAGCCGGGCGCCGTGGCGGCTGCTCGGCGAGGTGTGCAAGGCGCAGACGAGCGCGGTGCCCGATGGCCGGTTCATGTCGGCGCCGTACTACGCGCTCGATCGGATCGCGCGCGCCGCCGGGGCTCGCCCCGAGACCAAGGGCCTGCTCGCGGCGATCGATCTCGAGCTGCCGGCGCTGTCGATCGTCGGCGTCGGCGTCGAGCTGCCGAACGCGCCGGTGATCGACCCGAAGATCTCGACCGTGCAGATCACGGTGTCACCGCTCGAGATCCGCGCCGGCAAGCTGCCGCACGCCACGATGACCCCCGACGGCCTCGTCGTCGACCACGGCGGCGATCCGTATCCCGGCACGCTGGTCGCGCCCAAGGATCTCGACGCCGCGTTGACCAAGCTCGTCCCCGAGCCGCCCAAGGCCGCGGGCTCCGCGACGCCGGTCGCGCGGACCGCCGTCGCGATCTTCGCGCCGCGCGGCATGATCGCGAGCGCGCTGGTCCCCGCGATCGCCGCCGCCGGACATCACCTGCTCGTGCTCGCGGTCGCCGCGCACGGCGCGCCGGTCGGCTGGCAGCTCCCCGGCATCATCCCGATCCCGCTCGACGTCGCACCCGATCCCAAGGCGCCGGTGTTGACCATCGGCGCGTCAGCCGACGCCGGCATCGTCGCGCTCAAGGCCGCGCCGAACGTCGCGCACTACACGATCGCGATCGCGCCCGACGCGACGGTCGAGTCGTTCGCGACGCTCCTCGGTGCGATCGCGTACCGCAGCCCTGAACGGGTCTCGGTCGTGCTGTCGAAGCCAAGCAAACCTTGACGCACCGCGCCGCGGCGGTAGATTCTCCGAGCCGATGACCTACGACGTCGTGATCATCGGCGGCGGGATCGTCGGTGCCGGAGCCGCCCGCGACGCCGCGCTCCGCGGCCTGAAGGTCGCGCTGTTCGAGAAGGGCGATTTCGCGTCGGGCACGTCGAGCAAGTCGAGCAAGCTCGTGCACGGCGGGTTGCGCTACCTCGAGCACGGCGAGATCCGCCTGGTGTTCGAGTCGGTCTCCGAGCGCCGCGTGCAGATGCGCGTCGCCCCGCACCTCGTGCGTCCCCTGCCGTTCCTCATCCCGATCTTCGAGGGCAACAAGCCCGGCCTCGAGCTGATGAACGTCGGCCTCTGGATCTACGACTCGCTCGCGCTGTTCCGCGCGCCGCGCTTGCACCGGACGTTCCGCGGCGCCAAGGCCGGGCTCGCGCTCGAGCCGCAGCTGCGTCCGGCCGGCCTCCAGGGCGTGCTCGAGTACTACGATTGCGCGACCGATGACGCGCGCCTGGTGATCGAGAACGCGATCGACGCCGAGAAGCTCGGTGCCGCGGTCCACACCTACACCGAGGTCAAGCGGTTCGAGCGCGGCGCCGGTGGCCGAGTCACCGGCGTCGTCGTCGAGGATCGGCTGACCGGTCGCACGTGGACCGCGCCGACGCGCGCGGTCGTACTCGCCGGTGGCGCGTGGACCGACGAGATGATCACCCGGTTCGAGATCCCGATCGGGCGCCCGCTCCTGCGCCGCACCAAGGGCGTCCACATCGTGATCCCGCGCGAGCGCCTGCCGCTGGCGCGCGCGATCACGCTGATCTCGCCGGTCGATCAGCGCGTGATGTTCGCGATCCCGTGGCGCGAGCGCACCGTGCTCGGCACGACCGACACCGACTTCACCGGCACCGCCGACGAGGTCGCCGCCGACGGCGACGACGTGCGCTATTTGTGCGACAGCGGCAACGGCTACTTCCCTGGCGCGAACCTCACGCCCGACGACGTGATCGCGACGTGGGCCGGCCTGCGCCCGCTGATCGCGCCCGGCGGTGCCGAGCGCCGCTCCGATGACGCCGAGATCGACGAGAGCGAGACCTCGCGCGAGCACGAGATCTTCACGCGCGGTGACGGCCTCGTGATCATCGCCGGTGGCAAGCTCACGACGTATCGCCGGATGGCGCGCGAGTGCATCACGAAGACCGTCGCGATGCTGCGCGATCTCGACGGTGACACCGAGCTCCTGAAGAACACCACGAAGCACCGACCGCTGCCCGGCGCCGAGGGTCTCGTGACCACCGATCTCGAGGGCGTCGCCGCGATCGGTCGCGCGATGATGGCGGATCACGGCCTCGACGTCGACACCGCGACGCACCTGTGCGGCGTCTACGGCACGCGCGCGCCGATCCTCGCCGCCGCGATCGCCGCCGACCGCACGCTAGGCGAGCGCATGGATCCCGAGCTGCCGTACGTGTGGGCCGAGGTCGACTTCGCGGCCTCGCACGATCTCGCGCGCACCGTCGAGGATGTCCTCGCGCGCCGCGTTCCGCTGCTCCTGGTGTCGCGCGATCAAGGGCTGTCGCATGCCGCGCGCGTCGCGGATCTCCTCGGCACCCGGCTCGCCTGGTCGCCGGAGATGCGCGCTCGCCTGCTCGCCGAGTACGCCGCCGAGGTCGCGCTGTCGCGGCGCTGGCGCACCGGAAGCTGACCCGGGCCGTGGCGGAGCCCCCGCGCCTCGACCTGCTCGTCTGCGTCGGCCCGAGCCCGACCTCGGAGCGGCTGATCCGCGAGACCCACCGGATGGCCGCGGCCGAGGCCAGCACCTGGTCGGCGGCGACGGTCGAGGTCACCAACGCGCCGCCGCTCGCCGCGCGCGACCGCGAGCAGCTCGAGTCGCACCTCCGCCTCGTCGAGTCGCTCGGCGGCGAGGTCCACCGGCTGCACGGCGCGGCGGTGCCCGAGGTGCTGCTCGCGCACGCGCGCGCTCACGGCGTGACCCGGATCGTCGCCGGCAAGCCGACGCACGGCCGGTGGCGCGATCGGCTCGGCGGCAGCCTGCTCGACACGCTGATCCGTGGCTCGGGATCGATCGAGGTCCACGTGCTCGCGCCGCTGGCGACCGCGCCCGCGCTCGCGATCGCCCACCAGCGCGACACGCGGCGGGGCTGGCGCGCCTACGCCCTCGCGATCGGAGGCGTCGCGATCGTGACCGGGCTCGGGCTCGCGACGTTCGACGCGCTGTCGCTCGCCGATCTCACGATGCTCTACCTGATCGCGATCGCGGCCGGGTCGCTGTTCGGGCGCGGCCCGTCGCTGGTCGCCGCGTCGCTGTCGGTCGCGGCGTACGACTTCTGCTTCGTCGCGCCACGGTTCACGTTCGCGGTCAGCGGCGTGCGCCAGCTCCTCACGTTCTTCGTGATGTTCGGCTGCGGGATCGCGATCAGCACGCTGACCGTGCGACTGCGTCGCCAGGAGCGCAACGCGATCGTCCGCGAGCGGCGCACCGCGGCCCTCCTCGCGTTCACCCGCGAGGTCGGCTCGGCGCTCACCGAGCCCGACGTCGCCGCGGTCACCGCGCGCCATCTCGAGGATGCGTTCGACATCGCCGCCGCGGTCCTCGTGCCCCACGCCACCGAGGGCCTGGTCGCCGCGGCCGGGCTCGGTGCGCTCGCCGAGCGCGAGGTCGCCGTCGCGCGCTGGGCGTTCGATCATCAGGAGGTCGCCGGCCACGAGACCGCGACGCTCGCCGATGCCCGCGCGCTGTGCGTCCCGATCCTCGACGGCGACCGCGCGCTCGGCGTGCTCGCGCTGCAGGGCCAGCCCACCGTGACGTTCGATCGCGACGCTCGCCACTTCATCGACGCGATCGCGCGCCAGGCCGCGCTCGCGCTCGCGCACGTGCGGCTGGTCGCCGAGGCCAAGGAGGCCGCGCTGCGGGCGACGACCGAGGAGCTGCGCAGCTCGCTGCTCTCCGCGGTGTCGCACGATCTGAGGACGCCGCTCGCGGTGATCACCGGCGCGGCGACCACGCTGCGCGATCGCGAGGCCGAGCTCGATCCGGCGGCGCGCGGCGAGCTGCTCGCCTCGATCGTCGACGATGCGCGGCGCCTCGAGCGCGTGCTCGGAAACCTCCTCCAGCTGACGCGCGTCGAGACCGGGTTCCGGCCGACCTGCGAGCTGGTGCCGGCCGAGGAGGTCGTCGGCGCGGCCCTGACCCGGCTCGAATCCGCGATCGGCGAGTGGCGCGTCGATCTCGATGTCGCCCCGGACCTCGCGCTGTGGATCGATCCGGTACTGTTCGAGCAGGTGCTGATCAACCTCGTCGAGAACGCGCTCAAGCACGGCGGGGCGCCGCTGGCGATCGCCGCGCGCCGCTCCGGCGATCGCGTCGAGCTCGACGTCGCCGATCGCGGCCCCGGCCTGCCGCCCGACGCGACGCGGCTGTTCGACAAGTTCGTGCGCGCGAGCACGGCGACCGCACCCGGGGTCGGACTCGGGCTCGCTGTCGTCCGCGCGATCGTGACCGCGCACGGTGGCGAGGTCGCCGCGCTCGCCAACCCGGGCGGCGGCGCGCTGTTTCGCGTCACGCTCCCGGTGCGGTCGGCATGAGCACGCTGCTCGTCGTCGAGGACGATCCGCACCTGCGGCGCTTCCTGCGCGCGGCGCTGACCGGTCACGGCTACACGATCGTCGAGGCCGCGACGCTCGCCGAGGCACGGGCCGAGCTCGCGCGCGCCTTGCCCGCCGTCATCCTGCTCGATCTCGGGCTCCCCGACGGCGACGGCCTGACGCTGCTGCGCGGGCTGCGCCCCGAGACCACGATTCCCGTGATCGTGCTGTCGGCGCGCGGCCAGGAGGGCGACAAGGTGATCGCGCTCGACGCCGGCGCCGACGACTACCTGACCAAGCCGTTCGGCGCGGGCGAGCTGATGGCTCGGATCCGCGTCGCGTTGCGCCACGCCGACGCGCGTGGCACCGGCCCGCCCGCGGACCTGCTCGACGTCGGCCCGTTCCACATCGATCAGCCGCGGCACGAGGTCACCGTCTCTGGCGAGCTCGTCCACCTGACGCCGATCGAGTTCAAGATCCTCGTCGAGCTCGCCCGCCAGCCCGGTCGCGTGATCACGCATCGCCAGCTCGCGCGCGCCGTGTGGGGCGACACCTCGGGTGATCAGAGCCACACCTTGCGCGTCCATGTCGCCGCGCTCCGGCGCAAGGTCGAACCGACTCCCGCGCGCCCGCGCTGGTTGGTCACCGAGGCCGGCGTCGGGTATCGCTTGCGTGGAGACGAGTAGGCTAAGCTCGTCGCGGTGACCGGCGCCCTCGAACCGCGCGGACTCGCCGATCTGGTGCTCGCGCTCGCCGCCGGCAACCTCGGCGAGACGATCTACATCGAGCCCGCCGCCGGCGATGAGCGCGATCGGTACGAGATCGTGGTCGAGCACGGCCACGAGGAGGTCGGCGTGCTCGCGATCGACGGCGCGATCGCCGCCGCGACCGTCGCTCGCCTCGCGTTCATCGCGAACCTCGATCTCGCCACCAACCACGCGGTCAGCGGCGTCGTGCGCACCCACACGCAGGCCGGCGATGCCGAGGTCGTGGTGACCGTGCGGCCCGGGGGCGCGCTGCGTGCCGATGTCACGCTGCTGCCGCGCACGCGCATCTCGCGCCCGTCGATCATCCAGGTCGCGACCGGCGTCGACCTGGGGCCGCGCGCCGGCTCGATGGTCGGCTCGTACCGCATCATCGAGCACCTCGGCGAGGGCGGCATGGGCACCGTGTTTCGCGCCGAGCACACCGCGCTCGGCAACATGCGCGCGCTCAAGGTGCTCCGCGCGAAGCTGCTCGAGCGCGATGCGAGCTCGGCGCACCGGTTCCTGCGCGAGGCGCGCGCCGCCGCCCGGATCCATCACCCGAACATCGTCGACGTCGTCGACTTCGGCCACCTGATCGACGGTCGCCCGTACTTCGTCATGGAGTTGCTCGAGGGCGAGAGCCTGCTCGATCTGATCGCGCGCGGCCCGCTGCCTCCCGGTGACGCGGTCGCCGTCGCGCGCCAGCTCGCCGGGGCGCTCGCCGCCGCGCACGACGCCGGCGTGATCCACGCCGACGTCACGCCGGCCAACGTGTACGTCGTGTCGACCGCGCCGATCACCGCCAAGCTGCTCGACTTCGGCCTCGCCGAGCTGATCGGCGAGGGCTCGCGGCCCGACGACAGCGAGCCACCGTCGTTCGTGCTCGGGACGCCGAGCTACATCTCGCCCGAGCAGCTGCGCGGGCTGCCGGCGACCGATCGCTCGGACCAGTACAGCCTCGGCGCCGTGCTGTTCGAGATGCTCGTCGGCAAGCCGCCGTACGTCGACCCGAGCATCCGCGAGCTGTGCATGAAGCACATCAGCGCCCCGATCCCCGACGTGATGAGCAAGTACGGACCGCTGCCACCCGCGCTCGGCGACGCGATCACGACCTGTCTGCAGAAGGCACCGCAGAACCGGTTCCCGACGATGCGAGCCCTCGTCACCGCGCTCGACGAGGTCGAGCGTGTCACCGAACGCAGCGGATGGCGCCGCTTCCTGAGCAGCTGATGACCCCACCCCTGATCCTGTGTGTCGACGACGACGAGGCGATCCTCGCGGTCGTCGTGCGTTGCCTGCGACGCATGCCGATCGAGGTCCGCACGACGACGTCACCGTCCGACGCGCTCGCGATCGTCGCGACCGAGACCGTCGCGGTCATCGTGTCCGACTACGAGATGCCCGACATGAACGGTGCGCAGCTCGCCGCCCAGGCCAAGCGGGTCCGCCCCGAGACCGTGCGCATCTTGCTGACCGGACGGCGCACGTTCGAGACCGCGGTCGAGGGCATCAACCAGGGCGAGATCTTCCGGTTCATCGCCAAGCCGTTCACGCCCGACGAGCTGCGCACCGCGGTCGCCGACGCGATCGTCCGCCACAACGAGCTCGCCGCGCTGTCGGGCGATCGCCGCCGGCGCGAGCGACGTGAGGCCCTGCGCGCGGCCCTCGAGCAGGAGTACCCGGGCATCACCGAGGTCGCGCGGGCGCCGGATGGGACGTATTCGATCGATGCGGATCCGGACGTGCTCGCGGCGGCGTACGGGCTCGTGCTGTCGCGCGGCTAGCTGCGCTCCCGGCGCGACCTCGGCACTCAGGTTCAGCCGCAGCACCAGCCGCAGCGATCAGCAGCGGCGATCAGCGACCAGCAGCAGCGATCAGCAGCAGCGATCAGCGACCAGCAGCAGCGATCAGCGATCACCCGCAGAGATCACCCGCCGGCGATCAGCCGCAGCGATCACCGATCACCGCAGCAACCGCTCAGCGGCCGCAACACCACCCCGCGGCGACATCACGCGCGAGGATCTCGCCCTGCTCGACGTCGAGCTCGACCAGGTGCGCGCGATGCTGTATCGGCTCACTCACTGAGTGGCAGCTGCGGGTTCGGTCCGCGCACTCGAGCGGCAGTTCGGTCAGCGGCGCGTGAGACCGAACATCAACCCGCGCAGCCGGTCGGTGATGTAGCCGCGGATCCTGGCGACGCGCCGCGCGATGGTGCACTCGCTCGTGCTCCCCGCGGCCATCTCGTAGTGGCGCCGGCGATCGCCATCGTGCCGACAACGGCCCTCCCCGAGGTTCAGCGAGATGCTCTCGGCGGCATCCGCTAGTCGCTTGCCGAGCGACGCGCTCCGCCGCCTGATCTTGGTTTCGACGGGGCCGAGGACTTCGAGGAATCGATACGAGGTCTCGAGCCTTTCGTCGTTTTGGAAAACGCCCCTGCCCCCACGGCAGCCGGCTCTCGCCCCTCCGCGCCCGACGCGCACGGCCCATGACGAGCGCAACCAAAGGTGCTCGCGCCTCGCCCGCCCCCATCTCCGCGGCCGATGCGCGTGCTCTCGACCGCTCACGCGCTCGGCGTGGGCCGGTGCGCGTCAGGGCGCGAGGTCGAGCCCGGCTGCCGTGGGCAACGAACCGAAGCGCCGCGGAGCCGCGCCGCCAGCCGTCAGCCGTCACCGCTGCCGACCCTATACGACCGCGCCAACAAGCATCCGCGCATACGGCCCGCACCCCACCGCCAGAAACCGCGCGAAGTCTCCCGCCGCGCCATGACTCGCCGTATCACTGATCACCCGCGCGACCGCGAACGGCACGCCGTGCTCGTGCGCGACCTGCGCGATCGCCGCACCCTCCATCTCGACCGCGAGCACCTCGGGCACCCGTGCCCGCAGCGCGTCGACCGCGTCGCTCGCGGCGAAGAACTGATCGCCCGACGCGATCAGCCCGCGATACACGCGTGGCCGACCGATGCCCAGCTCGGGCGGTGGCACGAACGCCTCTGCCGCGACGGCCATGCGATCGGTGAGCGCGCGATCCGCGATCAGCTCGGTGATGCCGAGGCCCGGGACCTCGTGGCGCGCGAACAGCGGGCGCGCGTCGAGGTCGTGCTGGATCAGGCGCTCGGCGATCACGACGTCTCCGATCGCGAGCCGCGGATCGATCGCGCCCGCGAGCCCGGTCATCACGAGCGCGCGCGGCGCGAACCGCGCGATCAGGATCGCGGTCGTCGCTGCCGCCGCGACCTTGCCGATCCGGCTGACCACCGCGACGATCGGCGTGCCGCGGTACGTGCCGCGATGGAACTTGCGGCCGCCGAGCTCGACGACCTCGTCGACCGCGAGCTCGTCGACGATCGCGGCGAGCTCCTCCGCCATCGCGCTGACGATGCCGATCACCATTTGCGATCGTCGACCATGCGAACGTCGACACGCGCGAGCAATCGCTTGATCTTGTCGGACATGTCGGCGAACTCGGTCAGGCCCGATGCCTCGCCGAGCTTGGCCGCGAAGTTCGACACCCGGATGAGGTAGGTGAACAGGTTGCCCTCTTCGTGCTCGAGCCCGTGCTTGTCGACGAACTCCTCGAAGCCGAGCCCGGACTCCTCGAGCTGCGCCCAGGTGTTCTTCGGCTTCTTGCCGCCGTGCAGCTCGGGGTGCGGAACCTTCGCGCCGAACTCCTGGTGGATCAGCTCGATCTTCGTGAGCACGCGCGGGTGCTCCTTCTCCCACAGCACCTCGACGTCCTCCCAGCTCGCCTGGGTGCCCTCGTCGCGCAGCTGGCGCAGCTTCTGCCGCATCCACTCGCGCTTCTCGTCCTCGCCCTTGCGATCGAGCTGGCGCTGGATGATGTCGTGATCGACGAGGTACTCGACGAGCTCGCGCAGCTCGATGTACTCGAGCTGGTGATTGAACAGGATGTAGTAGATGAGCAGGCCGTCCATGCCCTGCAGCTTGCGGATCATGTCGCCGGCGATCTGCTTGCCGTGCTCGTCGAGCACGCCGATCGCGCGCAGGTTCTCGACCAGGTGCGCGAGGATCTTCAGGAGCTCGCGGCGCTCGCGGTCGGTCATCAGCAAGTTGTCGATCACCGTGACGATATCGAGGCGCATCGACACCGGCAGCGACGCCTCGGCCTCGGCCTGGCGCTTGCCCGCCTCGGTCTCGGGGATCGGGGAAACCGTGAGGTCGGGCAACCCGATCGCGAGCACCTGCTCGGCGCTGATCCTGGTCTTGCTGCGCAGCTCGGCGGGCTCGCCGTTCACCAGCTCGGCGTGGACCTCGGGCGACCACGCGATGTCGCCGTTCTTCTGTGCCGTCGCCCGCGCCCGGGCGTAGACCGACTTCTTGACCTTGACCTCGTCGTACGCAGCCCGACGCGCCGCGCCCTTCATCTCCTTCTTGATCTCCGCGACGACCTCCTCGGGCGCCAAGGAGATCGCGAGGCCGCGATCGTCGAACTGCGGGCGACCGGCGCGCCCGGCCATCTGGTGGTACTCGGCCGCCGTCATCAGGCGCGGCACCTTGTTGATGAACTTGCGCAGCGACGGGAACACGACGGTGCGCGCCGGCAGGTTGATGCCGGCCGCGATCGTCTCGGTCGACACGACGAACTTGATCAGGCGCGCGAGCGCGAGCTGCTCGACGAGCTGCTTGTAGCGCGGCAGGATGCCGGCGTGATGGATGCCGATGCCGTGCATCAGCAGCGGCTTTAGCTCCTTGGCCGCGCCGCTCGGCAAGAGGGCCTCTTCGCACATCTTCTCGACCTGGGCGCGCTCTTCGTCGGTGGTGAACCGGCGACACGTCTTCAGGAGGCGCGCGACCTCGAAGCACTGCTCGCGACCGAACACGAAGATGATCGCGGGGACCTCGTTGTTGAAGAACAGGTCCTTCACGGTGTCGACGATCAGCTCCTCGCGGAACTCGTGGACCAGCGGCACCTTGCGCTCGCGCGAATCGACCAGCGCCATCGGCACGCGCCGCGTGAGCTCGACCCAGTGACAGAACTTCTCGGGGTGACCGACCGTCGCCGACAGGATCACGAGCTGCGTCCGTGGGTCGAGCCCGATGATCGACTGCTCCCAGACGTGCCCGCGCTCGGGATCGTTGAAGTAGTGACCCTCGTCCATGATCACGATGTCGGCCGGCGACACGTGCTTCTCGGCGACGATCCGGTTCCACAGGATCTCGGCGACCTCGACCTGGATCGGCGCCTCGCGATTGACCTTGTAGTCGCCGGTCGCGAACCCGACGTTGCCCGGCCCGAAGTCCTCGCCGAGCTCGCGATACTTCTCCTCGGTCAGCGCGCGCAACGGCGTCGTGTAGATCGCGCGCTGGCCGCGCTCGAACGCGACGTGCAACGCCGCCTTGGCCATCAGCGTCTTGCCGGTGCCGGTCGGCACGGTGACGAGCACGCTGCGCCCGGCGAAGATGTGTCCGAACGCGGCCTCCTGCACCGGGTACGCCTGCAGGCCCTTGCTCCACAGGAACCGCTCGTAGAACGACATCTCGAGCTCTTCGGCGGTCGGCACGCCGAACCATAGCGTTATCGCGGGTCGACGACGCGGCCGAGGAACAGGATCTCGCCCGTCGGGATGTCGCGGATCAGGAACACGAACGGTCGATCGGCGACGAGCGTGTGGTGCTCGGGGATCGAGGTCGGGCCGATCACGACGGCGGTCGCCGCGGCGGCCTCGGTGCCGGCCTCGTCGACTCCGACGAAGCCCTGGTGCAGCACCGCGCTGATCGCGAGATCGTGGAGACCGTCGATGCCCGAAAAGTCGGCGGCGCTGGTGAACGCGTCGGTCATGCCGAGCGCGGCGAGCGCATGGTCCAGCTGGAGCGGCGCGCTGAACGTGAACTTCGGCATCGTGAGGTCGAGGTCCGAGCCCGCGATCGACGACGTGATCTCGGCGAGCTTGGCGGCGGTCAGGCCGGACTCGAACGCGGCGAGATCGTCGGGCACGACGACGATCATCTCGAGCTTGCCGCCGTCGTACGGCAGCGCGCCGGCCTTGTAGCCGGCGCCCTCGCCGTAGCCGGCCATGCTCGAGCCGTGCAGCATCGGCACGCTGACCTGGGCATCACCGCCGGTCGTGAACGGCCCCGCCTGCGTGTTCGCGGCGTCGAACGGCGTCTGCCACGCGGCCGAGAAGTAGATCGCGTTGGTCAGGACGAGCGCGGTATCGCTGGTCACCGCGCCCTCGGGCAGGAGGTCGAGGATCTTGTGCTGGGTCTTCTGATCGACCCAGTCGTTGATCTCGCCGCGCGCGGCGTCGGGTGCGGTGGAGAAGTCGAGGACGTGCAGGCCGGCGCCGTAGTCGACCGCGAGCGTGTCGAGGAACGGTGCCTCGAACGCCTTGCCGGTCTGGCCCCAGATCGAGTTCGCGGTGTGCAGCTGGAACGGCCGCACCGTGCTGTCGGCGTCGTGCGCGCGCGAGGCGAGATCGAGATCGAGCGCGTCCATCGCGGCGTGGAGCTGATCGGGCGGCAGCGTGAAGTGCAGCGTGTCGGCCATCTGCGTCGCGGTGTTCCCGGCCGCGCCGGCATACGTCATCGCGAGCGCGGTCGAGATCGAGTGTGGCGACAGGAACAGGTTGCCGCTCTCGGTGTGGACCTGGCGATAGAGGTCGGCGGCGAACTCGGTGTTGCCACCGACCAGCGCGCCGAGCTGCTGATCGGAGACGTCGGGTGTGGTGTCGCGCGCGAGGTCGGACTTGACCTCCGGGGGCTCCTGATAACCGCCGGTGCACGCGCCGAGCAGGATCAAGCCAAGCGTGGTCTTCATGGGACCCGCCCTACAGCAACCCGCGTGCCGCTCGCAACCCGGCGAAACCGGGCGCGGCCCTCTCAGAAATCCGCTACTCGTTCCCGAAGTTCTGCGGCTTGCCGCGATCGCGCAGGTTCTTCGCCTGATAGACCACGCCGCTCCAGACCTCGTGCCACGTGCGGTGCGCGATGTCGTCGAGGATGGCGTCGCCCTCGGCGGCGCGACCGAGCGCGATCAGGGCCTGCGCCTTGCGGAGCCGCGGCGTCGGGTTGGTCTGCTCGATCACGATGGCCTCCTGCCAGAACTCGAGCGCCTCGGCGACGCGGCCCTGGCGCTCGAACGCCTCGGCGACCGTGATGTAGCCCTGGCCCGCCATCGGGTCGCGCTCGATCACGGTCGACAGCTGCCGCCACGCGCCCGCCTTGTCGCCGGCCGCGAGCAGGAGCTCGCCGAGCTGCTGATCGATCGCCGGGTTGTTGGCGTCGACCGCGCGCCACTTGTTGCCCCACGCGAGCGCCCTGGCGATCGCGGCATCGCGCGCCGCCCCGCTCGAGCTGGCGACCACGCGGCGCGAGACCTCGAGGATCTGGCCGAGCTCGCTGCGCACGATGTTGATGTCGACCGCCTCGTCACCGGCGGCGCCCTGCGCGGCCTCGAGATGCGCGAGCGCGTCGGCGTCGCGACCCTGGGCGAGCGCGAGCTGTGCCGCGAGCTGGTAGAGCTCGCGCGTCTTGTGGCTCGCGAGCAACGGATCGACGAGGGTCTGCGCCCACGCCGCCTGGCCGCGCGACATCGCGATCCGGGCGAGCTCGACGCGGCGGCCGGCGTCGTCGCCGGCGAGCACCGCGGCCCGCGCGAGGATCGCCTGGCTGTCGAGTGGGTTCTGCGCCGCGAGCGGCAGGATCGCCATCACCTGGTCGTAGCTGCCCGAGGCGAGCACGCGCTCGCGCCAGGTCGCCCACACGATCTGCCAGCCGGCCGTACCGCGGCGCGACTGCGCGAACAGGTACGGCGCCTGATCGAGCCGCGGCGGCAGCGCGGTGAGATCGAGGTCGGCGACGAGCTGCGCGATGCGCTCCGCGCCGGCGTCGTAGTCACCGCGGTTCCACATCGCGACCGCGGCGTAGGCCCGCGCGACGTTCTTGTACGGGCCGACCGCCGCGGCGTCCCACAACCGCGCCGTGTCGCGCGGCTTCTGCGCGTAGTTCTGCGTCGCGGCCGCGGCGACCAGGTGCAGCTGCCACGCGCGGCCGTCGAGCGTCAGCAGCGTGTCGATCGCGCGACCGACCGCGCCGTCGATCAGCTGCGCCTCGCCTTGCCGCAGCGTGAACAGCTGCGCGACGAGCCCCTGCTCGGTCGGATGCGCGAACGAGCTCGGCTTGTGGTCCTTGGTGTACGCCCGCGACGCGAAGGCGTAACGCGCGACGACCGGGCGATCCGCACTGGTGCCGAACGGCGCGAGCACCGCCGCGAAGTCCTTGTCGGTCAGCGCCGGCAGCCCGTTCGCCGCCAGCACGAGATCGCCGAGCTCGACCCCGCCCTGGGCATGCAGCGCGACGAGCGCGACGCCGGTGTTGAGGCGATCGCCGAGCGCGGCGTAGGTCGCGATCAGCTGGCGCTGCGCCTGGCGCCACGCCGGGTTGCCGGACGTGGTCGCGTCGACCCGCGCCTTGGCGAACGCCGCGAGGTGGAGCGGCAGCTCGACGACGACGGCCTGCGCGGGCGCGCTCCGGTGCGCCCACGCCGTGGCGTCGCCGATCGCCTGCGCGGTGAACGAGAGCTGCACCGTGGTGTCGTCGATCCGCGCCGCGGTCGGCCCGATCGAGCTCCAGGTGACCTCGACGCGGCGCTTGCCCGCGGCGTCGGTCATCGCGACCAGGTGATCGGCGGCATCGAAGTCGAGCACGAACCGCGGCGTCGTCTTGCCGTGCGCCACGGCCGACAGCGTGACCTGGTGCGCGCCGGTCGCGGCGATCGCGAAGTAGTGCGCGAGCTTGCCGGGCTCGCCGACAAGGATCGGGAGGTACGCGAGGTCGAACGCGACCGCGTCGTCGCCGAGCGTGCGGGTGACATCGAGCCCGAGCTCGGGGTAGCGCCGCGTCCAGGTCGCGCCGTCGAACGAGGCGGTCTCGGCGAGATCGGCCTCGGTCGTGCGGCGCCAGCCGACGTGGCGCGCGTCGTCGAGCGCGATCTCCAGGTCATCCCAGCGATACACGCCCGACGGCAGCGCCGCGCGCGACCGGGTCAACAGTGCGGCCGCGGTCGGGTCGACCGGGTGCGCGAGGTCGTCGTGGACGAGCAGCGCGCGCCAGCCGTCGAAGTCGTCGCGGACGAGCGCCGGCACCCACATCGGCAGATCGTCGAACAGCTGATCGGCCGGCTGGCCGAGGCGCTGGAGCACGAGCTGCTGCGCGACCGTCGACCAGCCGCGATAGCCACGGCGGCCAAAGCCGAAGCCGCCGGTGCCCGCGCCGTGGCCGCGCATGCCACCGATGCGCTCCTGCTGCGCCTCCGCTTCACCGTAGAGCTGGGCGGTGGTCACGACGGACGCGTGCTTGTTCTCGCTGGCGTCGATCGACTGGTCGGGCTCCGCCTTCGCCGCCTTCGCGACGTCGCCGTTGTCGGCCTCGCGCTTGCCGGAGGCGCCCTCGTCGAGCGCCATCGCCGATCGCGTCGTCACCGCGCCGGTCGCCATCGGCCCGGCGACCGCCCCACCGAGCTCCATCCCACCTTCGAGGTCGTCGTTGCCCGCCCAGCGATCGCGGCTCCAGTACTGGTTGTTGTACGTGCTGTAGTCGTAGAACACCGAGATCGGCGAGCGCACGACCTCGACCTCGGGCGCGACGTTGGTCGCGAGCTTCGGCAGCGGCGAGACCACGACCGGGATCGTCGGCGGCATCGCGTACGGCGCCCAGGTCTGACCGGCGCCCTTGACGACGTCGTAGTGCTTGTACATGTCGTCGTTCTCGAGCACGAGCAGCGACGTGTGGCGCGACAACAGGAAGTACTTCTTGCCGAGCCCGATGACCTCCTTGCGGATCGCCTCGTCGCGCGCCTCGCGCACGGTCGCCTCGGTCGGACACGTCGACGCCTTGCCGCGCGTGACGGTGCAGTCCGGCACGACCACCGGCTCGTGCTTCGCGAGCATGCGCGCCGCGATGTGCCGCGCGGCCCACAGCCGCGGCAGGTACGCCGCGTCGGTCTTCGGCGCGCCGAGCGCGATCGTCTGGGTCCACGGCGCACCGTCGCGCGTGCCGGTCAGCTCGACCGTCGACGGCGTCGGGCCGATCAGATGCGCGACGAGCTCGATCTCCTCGCCGTCGGCGAGCTGCGGCGCGCGGAGATACGCGGTCGCGTCGACCGGTGCGCCGTGCGCGTCGAGCAGGCGCGCGGTCACGCCGGTCGCGCGCTGGGTGTGCAGCGCGGCGACCAGATCGAACGCGCGCCACGCGACGTCATCGGCGAGCTCGATCGTGGTCGCGAACCCGCCGGTCGCGCCGGCGAGCGCCTGGAGCGTCTGGGTATCGGGGCCGTCGCCGACGCCGACGCCGATGAAGTGCGCGTGGCCGACGAGGCGCGCGCGCAGCTCGTCGAGCTTGCGGGTGCCGCTCGTGATCACGCCGTCGCCGAGGTAGACCACCATCGCGTCATCGGGCGAGGTCGTGCCGAGCAGCGCCGCGGCGCGCTCGAGCGCGACCCCGAAGTCGGTCGCCCCGACGCCACCCTCGGCGCCGAGCTTCGTGCGCAGCGCGCGGCGATCGACGTCGAGCACGCGGGTCGGCGCGAGCAGATCGCGCGAGGTCACGTCGAACGCGACGACGGCGACCTTGTCGTCCTCGTCGAGCTCCTTCATGAACGCGTCGACCAGATCGGCCTGGGCGCGCCGCTCCATCGCGCCGCGCGAGGCGCTGACGTCGTCGAGGATCACCCAGGTGCGCGCGTGGTACGGCTTCGCCGCGCCGCCGATCTGCGACGGCGCCCGCACCATCAGGTAGCGCTCGTCGCCGGTGCCGGTGATCGCCACGGTCGCGACCTTGCGCGGATCGCGGACGTGCACGACCAGCGAGTCGCCGATCTTGTCGTTGGTCTTCTTGTACGACAGCACCGCGTCGGCGCCGTCCTTCGTGACCGTGAGCTGGTGGCTGGTCGACGTCAGCTCGCACTCGGCGCAGCCCTTGACGCGGACGTCGAACGCGACCTCGCCGACCGGCTGATCGATCTCGGGGAACGGGATCGCGAGCGTGTAGTCGTCGTACAGCTTCGGCAGGCTCTGCGTGTAGGCGAGCACGAGCCGCTTGTCCTGGCGTGCCGGGATCGGATAGACGCGCAGGTTGAGGCGCCCGGTGCCCGACCATTCGAGCAGCGCCGGATCGACCCGGCGATAGACCAGCTCCTCGTAGATCCGGCGGGCCTGCTGGCGCTCGACGACGGCCGACTCCATCAGCTTGCCCTCGACGTACATCGCGAGCCGCTGCAGCGACGCGTCGGGTGGGATCGCGAACCGATAGGTGCCCTCGAGATCCTGGTTCTCGTTGTTGTGGAACGTCTGATCGAGCGCGACGCGCGCGACCTGATTCTCGACCACGACGTCGACCTTGAGCTGCGCCATCGGCAGCGGGTACTCCTCGCCCCACGGCGGGTGCGAGCGCACGCCGGGATCCTTCGCGAACAGCGTGCCGTGATGGATCGGCTCGACGTCGTGCTCGTCGCGGTGGCGGGCCTGCGCGGCCCACGACACCAGGTGCGAGAGGCGCGGAGCCGGCATGCGCGTCGGCGGACGTGCGTGCTCGGCGATGCCCTGCTCGCCGGCGTGGAGGATGACCTCGCCGGCGTCGCCGACCAGCCTGACCTGGCCGCGCACGACCGCCGTCGTGGTCTGGCCGTCGTCGGCCTGGACCATGAAGCGCGTGCCGAGGACCTCGATGCGACCCTGCCGGGTCTCGACGACGAACGTGCCCTTGCCGGGCGCGACGTCGAGCAGCGCCGCGCCGGTCACGCGCACGTGGCGCGGACCGATCACGGTGACGTCGGCGCCGGGCTCGACGATCCAGGTCGAGCCGTCGGCGAGCTTGCCGGTGTCGGGCGCGACGACCGGCCCGTCGCCGACGCCGCCGCCGACGACACGCGTGACGATCAGCGCCGCGCCGGCGGCGACCGCGAGGCCGGCACCGACCGCGAACAGCGGGCGCCGGGTCGGCGCGACGACGCCGTGGCGGGCGACGAGCTCCGCGCGGATCCGCGTGCGTGCGGCGTCCGCGATCTTCGGTGGCGAGCCGCCACCTTCGAGCAACTGGGAGACGTTGGTCTCGAGCACGTCGCGATCATCGGACTTCATGAGGCCTCCTGCAGGTTGGCGCCGAGCGCCGTGAACACATCGCGAAAGGCGCGGCGGGCGCGCGCGAGGAGAGATTTGGTGGCATCGACCGAGATGCCGAATTCGCCGGCGAGCGTCTCGAGGCTCTCGCCGTCGACGTACTTGCGCGTGAGCGCGGTGCGGTACTGCTCGGGCAGGTTCGCGATCGCGGTCTGCACGAGGTCGCGAGTCTCGGCGCGCTCGAGGACCTCGCCCGGCAGCGGGCTCTCGGCCATCGCGGCGAACGTCTGCGCGAGCGTCGCGTCGATCCGCGCCCAGCCGGCCGCCAGCTCGTCGCTGCGCTGGTGGGCCTTCAGGTGGTCGCGGATGACGTTGCGCGACAGGACCGCGAGCCAGCTCGCCGTCGAGCCGCGCGCCTCGTCGTAGTCGGCCGTGCGCGACAGCGCCAGCGCGAATGTCTCCTGCACGACGTCCTCGGCGAGCGAGCCATCGCGCCCGACGCGGAAGAACACGAACGTGTACAGGCCGTCGACGTGGGCGTCGTAGAACCGGCCGATCGCGTCGCGGTCGCCGGCGCGGGCGCGCGTGAGCTCCGATCGGGTCCGGAACAGCCGGCCGAACAGCGCGAGGATCATGGGTGGTATCCAGACATGGGTTGCTGCTCGTGTCAGCGACCGTGCCCGAAGTGTCGAACGATCTGCGCGGGCGCCCGGGATCCGGGCTTGGAATTCGTTTAATGCTATGAATTCACATGGCTGCCGGTGCGTTCGACGGTCCCCTGCTCGGGGGTCGCTATCGCCTGGGCCCGCGGCTCGGCAAGGGCACGCAGGGCGAGACGTTCGTCGCCAAGGACGAGCTCGGTCGCGGCAATCCCGATCCGGTGATCGTGAAGCGCGTGGTCCCGCGCGGGACGTGGAAGTCGTTCGAGCTGTTCGAGCGCGAGGCCAAGGTGCTGTCGCAGCTCCGCCACGCCGGCGTGCCGCGCCACATCGCGACGCTCGAGGAGCCGCCGGGCACGTTCAACCTCGTGATGCAGCGGATGCCCGGCGACGACATGCGCGCGCTGGTCTCGCGCCGGCGGATCTCCGAGCTCGAGCTGCGCGACGTGCTCGTGCGCGGCCTCGAGATCCTCGACTACCTGCACTCGCGCGTGCCGCCGGTGATCCACCGCGACATCAAGCCGTCGAACCTGGTGCGCGCGCCGAACGGCGCGATCGCGCTGGTCGATTTCGGCGGCGTGCTCGACGCCGCGCGCGAGTCGGGTGGCTCGACGATCGTCGGCACGTTCGGCTACATGGCGCCCGAGCAGCTGCACGGCCAGGTCACGCCGGCGACCGATCTGTACGCGCTCGGCGCCACGATCGTCGCGCTCGCCGGCGGGATCGAGCCCGAGGACGTGCCGCGCAAGGGCCTCCGCATGGATCTCGCCAAGCACCTGCCCGCGCTCGATCGCGGCCTGCGCGACGTGCTCGCCGCGATGACCGAGCCCGAGCCCGACAAGCGACCGCAGCGCGCGCGCGATGTCGTCGCGTTGCTCGCCAGGGCGCCCGAGCCGCCGGCGCCAACCCCCCGCGCGCTGGTCAAGCGACCGACCGCCAAGATCTCGGTGCCCGCGCAGCGGATGTTCACCGATGTCGGCGAGCCGCTGGCGACCGCGTTGCGCCTCGGCGTGCTCGGGTTCGGCGCCGGCGGCTGGCTCGGCGTCGCCGGGATCCGGCTGTCGCTCTATATCGTCGTCGGGATCTTCGCGGTGCTCGCGTTCCCGGCGCGCAAGAAGGTCGTCGAGGTGCGCCGCGACATCGACGCGATGCTCGTCGAGGGTCAGTCGGGCTTCACCGACATGATCCGCGGCGCGATGGCGCGCAAGTAGTCACGCCGCGCGCGCGACCGGTTCGCGGCGGCGCAGTGTCAGCACCGCGACCTCGGCCCCGGTGCCCTCACCGGCGCGCCGGGTGACGCCGGAGAACCCGACGCCGGGCGTCACGTACATCGTCGTGCGAGCGCCGAGCCCGAACAGCCCGCGCCGGTAGTTGAGCCCGACGCGCTTCATGATCCGATCGGTGATGCCCGGCAGGTAGATCTGGCCGCCGTGCGTGTGGCCCGACAGCACGAGGTCCGCGCCGCGCTTGGCGAGATCGGGCCCGCGATCCGGCGAGTGACACAAGACGATGCGCGTCGCGTCGCTCGGCGCGCCGGCGAACGCGGCGTCGAGATCGTCGTGGCGCGTGACCGGATCGTCGACGCCGATCAACGCGAGCGGCGCGCCGCGCACGTCGGCGATCGTGGTGCGGTTGCGCAGCACCTCGTAGCCGTTGCGCTCGAGCGCGCCGACCACGCCGGTGCCCCACGTGAAGTAGTCGTGATTGCCGAGCACCGCGAGCACGCGCGGCGCGCGCAGGCCGCCGAGCTGGACGGCCGCGAGCGCGATCTCGCTGCGGCGCCAGCACACGTAGTCCCCGGTCATCACGATGAGATCCGGCTGCGCCGCGTTCGCGGCCTCGATCGCCGCGCGGATGTGGGATGCCGGGGTCAGGTTCCCGACGTGGAGATCGGAGAGCTGCGCGATGCGGACGCCATCGTGACGAGGGTCGAGCCCGGTCACCGCGATCTCGTGCGACGTGACACGCGGCGGAGCCGGGACGGGCATGGAACGAGCGTGGCGCCGGTTGAGGTGGTTGGCAATGTCGACTACCCAGCAAGTCGGTGGCGAAACAGCGGCTTACCTGCCAGCATCAGGAGCGATGGTTGCAGCGAGCGATCGGACGCCCTGCCCGCAGTGCGGCGGCTTGATCCACCCGATCGCCGGGCGCTGCAAGTTCTGCAAGGCCGACCTCGCGACGCTGCGGGGTGGCCGCCCCGCCGCCGCCGCGGCGTTGCCATCGCTTGCCAACCTGCCCGCCGCGTCGCGCCAGGCCGCCCCGGTCGCGCCGCTCGCGTATGACGACAGCCAGCCGGTGTTGCCGCCGCGGACGACGGCGCGCCAGCTCGCGGTCGAGCCCGAGCGCGCGTGGTGGAAGAGCTGGCCGCTCGTCGTGATCATCCTCGCGAGCGCCGCGATCGTCGTCGCGGTCGTGCTGCTGGTATGGCCGCCGCACAAGGACGACGGCAAGCACCTCGATCAGCCGCCGCCGCCGGCGAACGATCGCATGGACACCTCGCCGCTCGTGCCGGGTGGCTCGCCCGGGACCACCACGCACGGCACCGGCTCGGCCGATCCGTGGCAGGGCAAGAACGATCCGACGGCGCCCGGCGGCAAGCTGCCGCCTCCCGACCCGATCCCACCAGCGCCGGCCGATCCCGACGACGATGACAACCTCGGTGGCATCCTCGGCGGCGGTACGCCGAGCGGTGGTGGCGGGCTCGGCGGCATCGCCGGGCTCGGCTCGGTCGGCATGATGGGCGCGATGATCCAGCACGGCTGCGCGCGGATGTCCGCATGCTCGACCGATCAGACGATCAAGATGACGTGCTCTCAGCTCGAGAAGACGCTCGGCCACGCCGGCTCGGTGCCGACCTGCGCCGCGGCGCAGCGGTGCCTCGACAAGCTCGACAAGCTCGACTGCGACATGAAGATCGACGATCTCGCGAAGATCCTCGGCCTCCAGTCGAACCTCGAAGACTGCGTCGACGCCATGCAGTGCTCGTAATACGGTAGGCACCCATGCAGGTGCCGTTCGAGATCATCCGCGATCCAGCCGTGATGCGCGCGCGCGCCGAGGATCTCCGGCGCGACGGGCGCCGGATCGCCGTCGTGCCCACGATGGGCGCGCTCCACGAGGGTCACCTGACACTGCTGCGTGCCGCGCGCGCCCGCGCCGACGTCGTGATCCTGACGATCTTCGTCAACCCGACGCAGTTCGGCCCGAACGAGGATCTGTCGCGCTATCCGCGCGACGAGGCCGGCGACCTCACCAAGGCGCGCGGCTGCGGCATCGACCTCGCGTTCTGCCCCGAGGCCACCGCGATGTATCCCGCCGGCGCGCAGACGTTCATCGAGGTGCGCGAGCTCCAGCAACCGCTGTGCGGCGCGTCGCGGCCGGGTCACTTCGCGGGCGTCGCGACCATCGTCGCCAAGCTGTTCCACCTCACGCAGCCGCACCTCGCGGTGTTCGGCGAGAAGGACTTCCAGCAGCTCGCGATCATCCGGCGGATGGTGCGCGACCTCGACTTCGGCATCGAGATCCTCGGCGTGCCGATCATGCGCGAGGCCGACGGGCTCGCGATGAGCTCGCGCAACGCGTACCTCACCGCCGACGAGCGCGGCGATGCGCTCGCGCTGTCGCGCGGCCTGGCCGCCGCCGAGGCCGCCGCGAAGGCGGGCGAGCGTGACGCGACCACCCTGCTCGCCGCCGCGCGCGCGCCGCTCGACGCGGTCGCCGCGAGCGTCCGGATCGACTACCTCGAGCTGCGCGACGCGGTCGAGCTCGCGACGATCGATCGACTCGCCAGGCCCGGCGTGCTCGCGATCGCCGCGTTCGTCGGTCGCGGCGAGCGCAAGACGCGGCTGATCGACAACCGCGTCCTCGTCCCTTAGTGGCGGACGACGGGCTTGGTGATCCGCGCGCTGCACCGGCTGACGTCGTCGAGCAGCGCGGTGCCGAGCGTGCGTGCGACCTCGGGTGCGTCGGCGGCGAACGGCGTGATCGTGTCGAGCGACTTCTGGACACCCTCGAGGCACAGCTCGGTGTTGCACTTGCACGCAGTGTCGCGGATCTCGACGACCTTGGCGATCACCGCGTCGGCCGCGGGGTTGCCGGTCGGCGTCACCGGCGTGCGCGTCGCGTACCAGGCTTCGACGAGGTCGTACATCCGCGTGCGCGCCGCGGGCGACAGCGGCAGGCTGCAGCTGTCCTTCCGGAAGTTCTCGTCGAGCGTGTGCAGCATCTGCGCGCACGTGGTCTGCATCGCCGGATCCTTCTTGACCATCGCGAGCACGCCGTTGAACTGCTGCGCGGCCTGGAGTGTTGGCTTGCCGTTGCACTGCTTCAGCGTGTCGAGCGCCTCGTGACCGAGCACGCACAGGTCGATCTCCGTCGGCTGCGAGTTCGAGCCCGAGCCCGAGCCCGAACCCACCGCCGGAGCCGTCGCGCCGCCGCCGCACGCCACGAGCCCGAGCAAGAGCGCCATCTTCATGGCGGCATCTTACTCGGCGTACGGCGCGAACACGGCCTTCGACGTCCGCCCCTTGCCGAACGTCGCGATCTCGTCCGCGGTGTACGCCCGTGCGGTGCCGGCCGGGAACTTCGTGCGGATCGTGCCGAGCACGAGGGCGCGCCCGACCCGGCCAGCCTCGACGAGGTCGTCGGTCCCGGTCTCGGCGCAGTCGTCCCACAGCTCGAACAGCGCGCGCCGCTGCTTCACCGGATCGCTGAACATGACGAACGCTCGCGCGATGTTCGCCTGCATCATCGGCGCGGTGTGCGCGAGCTGATCCTTGCGAAACGCGAGGCCGATCTCGACGCGCTCGGGCCGCGTGCGATCGAGGAAGCGCAGCTTCGCCGACGCGTACGGATCGATGCCGTGGCGGCGCATCATCGCGTCGGTGATGTCGAACGACAGGACCGGCGGCGGCCCGTCTGGCTGGACCGGCGGACCGCGACGCCCGCCGAGCCGGACGTTGGCGCCGTCCTCGAACGCGACCGAGCCATCGCGCCCGACCTTGGCACCGAACTCGCCCTCGTCGCCGCGCATCGTGCCGCCGCCGTCGTCGTGGAGCAGCCCGCTCGGCGCGAGCTTCTCCGGCGGCGTGCCCGGCGGCATGTCGGCCGCGCGATCGAGCATCGACTGGATCGACGACACGTACTCCGGGCCGTAGCGCATGTGCAGCATCGACTTGCCGGGCTTGCCGGGGCTCGGGCCCGGACCGGGGGCGCGATCGTGCGGGCCGACCTCGTGGCCCGTGCTGGTGCTCGCGCCGGTGACGCTGCCCTCGTGCGCGTGGATCGATTGCGATGCGGTCGAAGCAGCAGCAGTCGAGATCGGGCTCGGGCTCGGGCTCGGGCTCGGGCTCGATCGAGGTTCGTCGAGCATGACGACCTCGATCGGGACGTCGGTGAGCGGCGCGGTGGCGACGGTCGGACGGACGTGCGCGGGGGCGCTCGCGGCGAGCACCCCGATCACGACCGCGTGGGTCGCGAGCGACACCACCACGGTCCAGGTCCGACGCACCCAATTTAGACTCCAGCCGCGCGGAACCGTTGCCTGGATCTCAGGCGCAGTCGGCGAGCTTGGCGGCGAGGCCACGACGGTAGAACCGGCGCAACTCGTCCAGCATCTCCGGGATCTTGCGGGTGCCGACGAATGCCCGTTCGAGCCGCCCGGTGTAGCGGTAGGCGTTGTCGTTTGCCGCGCGATACCGGGAGCGTTCCTCGGCGTCGAGGTCGGGCTCGTACTCGGCGTCGCCGAACAGCCGCTGGCGTAGCTCCCCCGAGACCCGGACCTCCGGCTCGGTGACGAGCAGGCAGGTGACGTACTTGTCGACCTCCGCCTGGAGCTCGAGCTCGAGCTGGGTGACCGGGCGCTCCGCACGCGCGCAGCAGATCGCGTAGATGAAGTGCGACACGCCCTCGATCGCGAGCAGGAAGTCGCCGAGGTTGTTGCCGTCGAGCTGGCGCGCCGGATCGTGCGACGCGAGGTTCGCGAGCGCGACCGGATCGACGAACAGCGCGATCGACATCTCGCCGGCGTCCTCGCACACGAGCAGCTGCTCGCGCGGCCGGCGCGTCGGGTTGACCGCATCGCGCACGACGCCGTCGATCACGAAGTCGTCGACGTTCGTGCCGGTGTCGACGCGGTACAGCTCCTCGAGGCCGCGCTGGACGCGGCGGAGCACTACTGGATCCCTCGTCCGACGTCGACGATGAGGCCGAGGTCCTTGAGCTTCTTCTCGACCCACGCGTCGCGCGTGCGCATCCAGATCTCGAGGAGCCGGCTGGTGTCGGGCGTGCCGAAGTCGACGCGCTTGCGGACCTGGCCGAGCACGTCGACGAACTTCGGAAACTCGTCGGCGAGCTCCTCGTAGATCACGGCGAGCGAGCGGCCCGCGTGGACGTGCTTGGCGAGCTGCGAGTACGCCGACTGGCCGAGCCCGACGTAGTAGTCGACATCGACCATCGAGCGGGTGAGCGACTCCGCGAAGAACCCTGCGACATAGAGCGACGTGTCGCCGACCTGCTTCAAGGTGCGTACACGCTCCCCGGGATCCAGGTTCTGCTCGACCAGCTTCATGCCGAGCGGTTCATCCGTGAGCCGGGCCCGCGTGAAGTCACCGAGCAGACTGACCAGGTACCAGCTCGCAGGCTCCGAAGCCTCGAGATCGACCGCGGTCAGCGCATCGGTGACGACCTCGTGGAAGAACTCATCCACCGAAGTTGCCAGCGTGACGTCCATGTTTTGATCTTCGACCGTTTCTGCGAAGAGGCAAGATTGCCCATTATTCAACCGGCTTAGAACGGCCTCGAATCGGGGTCATGGTGTGCGATGCCGCGGTACGTCATGACCGGATGTAGTCATCAACGAAATCCGATCGGTAGACCCTTGCGCGGGTGTGGCAACGGGCTTACCAAGGCCGCGTTAGCAGTCGCCCGAGGTGAGTGCTAACAAACTCCCGGCACTCACCGCACACCACAAGGATCAGCACACATGAACGTTCGCCCGCTTCAGGACCGCATCCTGGTTACCCGCGTCCCCGAGGTCGAGAAGACCCGCGGCGGCATCATCATCCCCGACTCCGCCAAGGAGCGCCCGCTCGAGGGCAAGGTCATCGCCGTGGGCGCGGGCAAGCGCAACGAGCAGGGCGTCATCGTCCCGCTCGACATCAAGGCCGGCGACACCATCCTGTTCGGCAAGTACTCGGGGACCGAGATCAAGGTCGACGGCGTCGAGCAGATCATCCTTCGCGAGGAAGAGATCCTCGGGATCGTGGAGTAAGTCATGGCTGCCAAAGACATCATTTTTGACGAGAAGGCTCGCAACCGCGTCCTCGCCGGCGTCGATACGCTCGCGAACGCCGTCAAGGTCACCCTCGGCCCGCGCGGCCGCAACGTCGTGATCGAGAAGTCGTGGGGCGCCCCGACGGTCACCAAGGACGGCGTCACCGTCGCCAAGGAGATCGAGCTCGAGAACAAGTTCGAGAACATGGGCGCGCAGATGGTCAAGGAGGTCGCGTCCAAGACCTCGGACAACGCCGGCGACGGCACCACGACCGCGACCGTCCTCGCCCAGGCGATCTTCCGCGAGGGCAGCAAGCTCGTCGCGGCGGGCCACAACCCGATGGAGATCAAGCGCGGCATCGACGCGGCCGTCGCGCGCGTGATCGAGAACCTCGTCAAGATCGCCAAGCCCACCAAGGGCCACAAGGAGATCGCCCAGGTCGGCACGATCTCGGCGAACGGCGACGAGAAGATCGGCAAGATGATCGCCGACGCGATGGAGAAGGTCGGCAAGGAAGGCGTCATCACGGTCGAGGAGTCCAAGACGATGGACTCCGAGCTCGACGTCGTCGAGGGCATGCAGTTCGACCGCGGCTACCTCTCGCCGTACTTCGTGACCGACGCCGAGCGCATGGAGGCCGTGCTCGAGGACTGCCTCGTCCTCATCCACGAGAAGAAGATCTCGAACATGAAGGAGCTGCTCCCGGTGCTGGAGCAGGTCGCCAAGCAGGGCCGCCCGCTCCTGATCCTCGCCGAGGACGTCGACGGTGAGGCCCTCGCCACGCTGGTCGTCAACAAGCTGCGCGGCACGCTCAAGGTGTGCGCGGTCAAGGCGCCCGGCTTCGGCGACCGTCGCAAGGAC
>JBBQEX010000047.1:0-60299 GCA_038321315.1 Haliangiales bacterium
CCAAGACGCGGTCGACGCCGGCGGCGGTCAGCAGGTCGGCAACCAGCCGGGCGGAGATGGGCGTGCGGGGCTTGGACTTGCGGTCCTGCCGGGCGTAACCGAAGTAGGGGATGATGGCGACGATGCTGCCGGCCGACGCGCGGCGCAGCGCGTCGATCATGATGAGCAGCTCCATGATCGCCTGGTTCGGGGGCGAGCAGGTCGACTGGACCACGAAGCAGTTGACGCCGCGGACGTTCTCGCCGACCTCGACGTAGATCTCGCCATCGGAGAAGTGGGTGACGTCCGCGCGGCCGAGCGGAATCTCGACGAACTTACAGATCTCGTCGGCCAGCGCTCGGTTCGAATTTCCCGTGAAGATCGAGAGCGACTTCAGCAAGGTGGACCTCCCCAGAGAGAGGGGGCGGATCTACCAGCCCATGGCGCTTGGCGTCAAGGTGCCCCTTCTGTAACCGGGGAAGATCGACGGTACGGGGCGTTCTCGCTGCATGAGGGCACTCCTGCTGGTCGTGCTGTTGGTGGGATGCCTCCACACCAACGCCGTGACCTGCGGTGAATCTGCGGGCGCGAGTGCGGCCCCGATGGCCACACCTACGCGGCGCCGGTCCAGATCGAGGTCTGTCACGCCCAGGCCGACGGCGAGGCCTGCCCCGGCGGCATCTGCATCGACGGCGGCTGCGGCAACGGCATCGTGGACCGGCGAGCTGTGCGACGACTTCGAATGGTTGTCGTGGCGACTGCATGTCGCTCGAGAAGTGCGGCGATGGTCCACTGACCTCAGGGGACGCGGAGGCCGAGCTCGCGCGCGCGCGCGACCAGCTGCTCGACGACGTCGACCGCGAGCTCCTGCGCTTCCTCGGCGAGGAACACCGGCACACCCTGATCGATGCGATAGCGCAAGCGGGACGCCGGGCACACGATGAAGCCATCGGCCTCGTCGCGATCGGCCTCGCCGCGCGGGAAGTAGATCACCGGCTGCTTGGAGACCGGGCAGGCCATCGCAGTGACGAAGTGTTCGGCGAGCACGCAGCTGTCATAGCCCGAAAACGAAACGGGCCGCACTCGAGAGTGCGGCCCTGTTCGAGAGTCGACTCGACTACTGGATGAGCTGGAACTCGACGCGGCGGTTCTTGGTCCGCGCGGCGGCGAGCTTGGCGCCCTTCAGATCCTTGGGATCCTCGATCGGCTTGGTGTCGGCATAGCCCTTCGACTGGATGCGATCCTCGGCGAGGCCCTTCTTCAGGAAGTACGCCTTCACCGAGTCAGCGCGCGCCTGCGACAGCTCCTCGTTGTTCTGGTACTTCGAGCCCTTGGTCGCCTTGAGCGGCACGTCGTCGGTGTGGCCCTGGATCTCGATCTTGACCTGCGGGAACTCGTTGAGCACCGCGACGGCCTGGTCGAGCACCTTGTTCGACGTCGCGAGCAGCTCGGCCGAGCCGGTCTTGAAGTTGATGCCCTGGATGGCACCGGAGAACTTCTTCACCTTGTCCGGCAGCGTGTCCGGGCAACCGTCAGCGTCCTCGAAGCCGTTCTTGGTCTCGGGATCGTTCGGGCACTTGTCCTGCGCGTCCGGGATGCCGTCGCCGTCGTTGTCGAGATCCGGGCAGCCGTCGTCGTCCTGGAAGCCGTCCTTGTCCTCGGGCTCCATCGGGCACTTGTCGGCGGCATCCGGGATGCCGTCGGCGTCGTTATCCGGATCGGGGCAGCCGTCCTCGTCCTGGAAGCCGTCCTTGTCCTCGGGCTCCATCGGGCACTTGTCGGACACGTCGGGCACGCCGTCGTTGTCGTTGTCCGGATCGGGGCAGCCGTCCTCGTCCTGGAAGCCGTCCTTGTCCTCGGGCTCGTTCGGGCACTTGTCGGCGGCGCCCTTGATCCCGTCCTTGTCCGGATCGTCGTCGACCGCGACGACCTCTTCCTTCTTCTCGACCTTGGTGCGGCCCCACTCCTTGTAGATCGAGAGCAGGAGCTCGAAGTCTTCGGTGAACCCGGTGCTCTGGCTGCTCGGCGGGAAGTAGATCCGCGCATCGGCGCGCAGGCCCCAGCCGTTATCGACGCGGTACTTCGCGCCGACGCCGATGTGGAGCTGCAGGTCGGTGTCCTTGCTGATCAGCGCATCGGCCTTGGAGTTCGAGACCAGCGACATCGCGCCGCCACCCACGAGGATGAACGGGATGCCCTTGTTCTCCGGCTTGTCGGCGCGGAACTGCACGACGAGGCTACCGCGATAGACCAGGTTCCACAGATCGTGGACTTCCTTGCGCGGCTCGCTCGGGATCGCGCCGAACTCGGCCTCGACTCCGATCATGTCGCCGAAGAAGACACCGAGCCGGAGCCCGAACAGCGCGGAGTTGCGCTCCGAGGTCGCGCCCTTGACGTCGGGGACACCGAGCTCGTTATCGTGACTGAACACGTGAATACCAGCAGTTCCACCGACTTCGACGTTGGCGTGTGCCGTCGAAGCAGCACCGAGTCCCGCAGCGAGTGCGGCAACAAATGTCGGGCGAAACAAGCGATTCATGAGGCGTCCTTTGGTGATTCCTGCCGGATGTTCAACCGGGCGGAACCATTGGTTAGTGTGACCGTTGATATCGCCCCCCCAATCCAATTTCCAGGCCTGGCGGCACACATTTTCATGACTTACGCTCCGCACACCAAATGATCCCGGACCCGTACGTAGAGTTACGCGCCATGCTCCGCCCCGCCGGCGGGGGACTCTACGTCGTGTCGACCGGGACGGCGGCGCAGCTCGCCGTCCAGCGCGGCTACTACGGGGTCGAAACTGCGACGGAGATCGAGGCGCGGTTCGTCGCGAACCTCGGGCGGATCGCGACCGCCCGCGCGATCATCCTGGGCGTGCCGTCCGATGTCGGTGCCGGCTATCGCCGCGGGGCGAACCTCGGCCCGCAGGGCATCCGCGGGGCGCTGCTGGCACGCGATCCCGGGCTGCGCGGCTGGCTCGATGACCACGGGATCGTCGACATCGGCGACGTGTTCGTGGTGCCGCAGTTGCTCCACGACGACATGCTCGCGCCCGCGCAGATCGAGGCCTCGCGACGCGCGCTCTATGGTGGGCGCGACATCCCCGAGACCGTGATCGCGACGCTTCCGGTGTCGCCCCTCTCGATCGAGGAGCGCGTGCTCGCGTGCGTCTACGCGATCAACCCGACCATCGTGCCGATCGTGCTCGGCGGCGATCACTCGGTCGCGTGGCCGGTCGCCGCGCAGCTCGCGGCGAACCGCAAGGACCGCTGGTCGATCGTGCAGCCCGACGCGCACACCGATCTGCTGAGCGAGCGGCACGGCATCAAGTACTGCTTCGCGACCTGGAGCTACCACGCGAACGAGCTGCTCGGCCGCGATGGTCGCCTCGTGCAGGTCGGCGTGCGCGCGTCGCGCTTCGGGCGCGAGCACTGGGAGTCGACGCTCGGCGTGCGCCAGCTGTGGGCTGCCGAGATCGCCAAGGATCCGATGCGCGCGATCGATGACGTCGTCGCACACCTCCGCGCGTGCAACGCGGACTCGGTCTACTTCTCGAACGACATCGACGGCACCGACGCGACGTGGGCCGAAGCGACCGGCACGCCGGAGCCCGACGGCCTCGAGCCCGACTGGCTGATCGCGCTGATCGAGCGGCTCGGCAAGGAGTTCGGGTTCTGCGCGATCGATTGCGTCGAGGTCGCGCCGCCGCTCGGCCCGACCGCCGCGGCGACCGATCGCACGCTCGAGCTCGCGGCGCGCTACCTGCGCGCGTGCTTCGACGCGATCGCGCGCTGACGAAGCTAGCGCGTCGAGCGAGCGCGGGCGCGACGCAGCGTCGAGCCCGCACCGGACGTCCGCGTCGCGATCCGCGCGGCCGCGGTCGGGCGGCGCGTCCGGCGCGACAGCGCGGGCGGCGGTGGCACGACGCGATAGGCGACCGCATCGCGATGCTCGCCGCGCAACACGAGGCGCACGCCGGACCAGCAGTCGTCGAGCGCGCAGACCTTGTTGTCGACCATGCCCGCGGCGAGCGCGACGCGGCGAACCACCGACTCGGTGACGTCGATCGCGCGACGCGTGCGCCACGCGACCCACAGGCCGCCGGATGGATGCAGGCGCGAGACGATCTCGCTGAAGCGATACTCGAGATCGGACAGCCGATCGATGAACAGCACGACCACGTCGACCGGCGGCAACCGGAGGTCGTGCGTGATGCGCACATCCTCCGACCTCGCGATCGATCGCTCGAGCGCACCCGGTGCGTTCAGCAGACAGACCTTCTGGCCTGCCTTGATCCCAAGCTTCTTGGGGAGTGGTGTTCCCGGGTACCCAGCCATGACTGTTGGCGATAATGCTCGCTGGGATTGGAACGTCAAACAGGAAGGCCAGAACATCTTTCATCTGGCTTGAATCATTCGATTCTTGTGCGATCTCCACACTCCGGACGATTGGTTGTCCATCGTACGAATCGCCGCGCGATCCGAGCCGGTTTCACGGGGTTCGCGAAAACCCGGATGCAAGCCGGGCCGTTCCTTGACATTCACGGGCACATCTCCCAAACGAGTGGCTTGCACGCCAAGACCGGCCTCCTGCTCATCAACCTCGGGACCCCCGACGAGCCGACGACGCCCGCGGTCCGGCGCTACCTGCGCGAGTTCCTCGGTGACCCGCGGGTGATCGACATCAATGCGGTCGGGCGCGCGATGCTCCTCAACCTGATCATCCTGCCGACGCGGCCGGCGAAGAGCGCCGCGGCGTACCGCACGGTGTGGGACGCCGAGCGTGGCTCGCCACTCATGTATCACTCGAAGGATCTCGCGGCCGGGGTCGCCGACAAGCTCGGCGACGCGTTCCAGGTCGAGCTCGCGATGCGCTACGGCTCGCCGTCGATCGCGAGCGCGATGGACAAGCTCGCCGACTGCGCGCGCGTCGTCGTCCTGCCGCTGTTCCCGCAGTACGCGTCGTCGTCGACCGGCACCGCGGTCGCGCGCGTGATGGAGCTCGCCGGGGCGCGCTGGAACGTCCCGCCGATCGATGTCGTGCCGGCGTTCCATGCCGATCCCGGGTTCCTCGACGCGTTCGTCGCGGTCGCGCAGCCGGTGCTCGCGACGTTCGCGCCGGACCACGTGCTGTTCTCGTATCACGGGCTCCCCGAGCGCCAGATCCTGAAGTCGGATCCGCGCGCCGACAAGCAGTGCCTGACCGACGGCTGCTGCGATCGGTTCGCGACCCCGACCTGCTATCGCGCGCAGTGCTACGCGACGACCCGTGCGCTCGTGCCGCGGCTCGCGATCGCGGCGCACACGACGTGCTTCCAGTCACGCCTGGGGCGCACGCCGTGGATCCAGCCGTTCACCGATCACGTGCTCGACGAGCTCGGCAAGAAGGGCGTCAAGCGGCTCGCCGTGCTGTGCCCGGCGTTCGTCGCCGATTGCCTCGAGACGCTCGAGGAGATCGGGATGCGCGCGAAGGCGCAGTTCGTCGCCGCGGGCGGCGAGGATCTCGCGCTGGTGCCTTCGCTGAACGCGACCCCGGTCTGGATCGACGCGGTCGCCGCCCTGGCACGCCGGCACTCGCAGACTTAGGGTATCGTCCGCGCGATGTCTCGCATCGTCGGCGTCGCGCTATTCGTGGTCGCCGGGCTCGGTGCGTGCGGCGGCGTCCACGACGATCGACCGCGCACGCTCGAGTACATCACCAAGGCGATCCTCGCGCCGAGCTGCGCATCGGCCGAGTGCCACTCGACGTTCTCGCAGTCGGGGCGACGGCCGAAGAACCCCGGCGATCCGACGATTCCGCTCGTGTTCGACACCGTCATGGGGGCGCGCCTGTCGATCTACAACGACGGCGCGATCGTCGACCACTTCGAGGCCGACGCCGACCAGCTGCCGACCCTGATCGTGAACCTCACGGTCGAGCACGCCGACGCGCCGCGCATGCCGCTTGACCGGCCGCTCCCCGATGCCGACATCGAGCTACTCCACGACTGGATCCTGCTCGGTGGGCCGGGCGCATGCGTCAACGACAAGAAGGCGGGCGCGCTCATCGGATCGTGCAATGGCAAGAAGCTCTACTCGTGCACGGACACGCTCGCGTTCGACAAGCTCATCTCCACATGCGTGCCGGCAAAGACATGAAGCGCGTCATCATGTTGCTCGCGTTCACTGCGTGCGGCACCACGACGGACGATCGGCCGCGGACGACCGAGTACGTGACGAAGACCGTGCTGAAGGACGGCTGCGGCGAGGCGCAGTGCCACTCGTCGTTCGCGAACTCGAATGGCTACGCGTTCGACACGGTCGACGCGGTGAAGCGCACCCTGCTGTTCGAGGTCAAGGCGACAGGTAGCAAGCTGATCAACGATCAGTCCGACCCGACAAAGCAGCCGCTGTGGTCCAACCTGCGCAAGCGCAACAACAGCGATCCGACGGAGATCGCAACCGACGCGATCGCGATGCCCCTCGATTCGCCACTGCCCGAGGGCGATGTCGAGTTGCTCCTGGAGTGGCTGGCGCTCGGCACGCCCGGCGCGTGCAAGCTTCCGGAAGGGACGTCGGTGTGCGGCGTCAGCAATCACTCCATCGTGACCTGCGGCGACGAGGGCGAGTTCGTGTTCGCGAAACCGGAGCCCGGAGAGTGTCTGTGAAGTCCATCCTCATCGCCGCGCTCGCGCTCGCGACCGGCCTCCTCGTATTCGGCGCGGGCGAGCGCACCGCGGCGGCGTATCCGCAGTTCCAGCTGTCGCGCGACCAGGCCTGCACGAACTGCCACGTGTCGCCGGCCGGTGGTGGGTTGCTCAACGAGAACGGGCTCAACGTCGCCGAGGGCATCTCGCAGTGGGGCACCAAGCCCGAGTTCATGTACAAGAAGCTCGATCCGCCGTCGTGGCTGCTGCTCGGCGGTGATGCCCGCGGGCTGTTCGGCTACTTCCAGACGCCGTTTCGCTCGCTCGCCGGCTTCCCGATGCAGCTCGAGGTCTACGCCAACGCGGTGTTCGGCGCGGGCCTGTCGTTCCACGTCACTGCCGGGATCCGGCCGCCGGAGACCGGCAACAAGCTCGCGACGCTCGTGTGGTCGCGCGAGCACTACGTGATGTGGCAGCAGCACCCCGACGAGCCGACCGGGCTGTACGCGCGACTCGGGCACTTCCTGCCGGTGTTCGGGCTGCGGCTCGCCGAGCACGAGGACTACACCCGGCGCTACGCGGGGGTCGGGCTCGACACCGAACCATACGGCGCGGCGGTCGAGATGATCGATCAGACCTACGAGGCTCACCTCAGCGGCTTCGTCCGCGATCGCCTGATCGACGCGGCATCGGTCGACAGCGGCGTCGCGCTGTACGCCGAGGCGCGGCCGACGACCACGCTGGCCTTCGGCGCCGAGGCGATGGCGACCGCGAGCAAGGATGACTACAAGCAGCGCGCCGGGCTCACCAACAAGGTGCTGTTGCCCGGCGACCTGTTGATCGAGACCGAGCTGATCGGCACGCGCCAGGACATCCGCTACGCGCGCACCGACGCGATGGGCGTCTCGCACCAGGCGTCCGAGATCGCGCACCAGGTCGCCGGCTACGTGCTCGGCTCGAAGTTCCTCAACGACTGGCTGCTGCTCGACGTCGGGCTCGGCTACTTCAACGAGAACGTTCGCTACAAGGGGCTCGATCGCGAGGCGTTCGACGTCAACCTGCACTGGTTCTCGACGTCGCACGTCGAGCTCGTGCTCAACACCCGGCTCGAGCTGATCGACTTCCACCAGGCGGTCAACGGCCGGACCTCGCCGGTCGGCGCCTACGCGGCGCTCCAGCTCCACTACCGATTGTGAGTTAACGCTTCGGTCGGGTCGTCGTCCTTGGCTGTGAAAGGCACGGACCATGACCAAGACCAAGCTCCAGCTCCTCACGATCTTCACGCTCGCCACGGGTGGTGGCGCCACCGCGTTCGCCCAGGCCCCACGCACGCTCGCGGGCGGCCGGCCGGCGTGCGGCAACACGATGACCAAGGGTGGCTCGCGCAAGAACCTCGCGTGCGAGCGCGCGGAGGCCGAGGTCGCGATCAAGACGACCGCCGGCAAGCTGACGCGCGGCGCGGTGACGGCGCTGCTCGCGATCGCCGACGCCGATGCCGCCGCCGTCGCGCCGCGCCGGCTCGCCAACGGCCGCCCGGCGTGCGGCAACACGAACGCGAAGTCGAGCTGCACGATGGTCGACGCGCCGGTGGCGCCGCAGGTCGCGGTGCGCAAGTGACCGCGGCGCCGCGGTTCGAGCTCGCGTGGCGCGGCGGCGCGACCGAGGCGCGGCTCCACCGTCGGCGCCCGGGGATCGCCGAGCTGCCGTGGGGCACGCTCGCCGCGATCGCGCCGGACCTCGCGCCCGACGCGCTGCGCGAGGCGCGCGACGTCTGGAGCGGTGGCGTGTTCACCGAGTACGCGAGCGCCGCGGCGTTCTCGACGCTGACGACCGCGATGCTCGAGTGCGGCGCGCCGGTCGATCTGATCGCGGCGTGCGGCGACATCGCGGTCGACGAGCTGTTCCACGTCGAGCTGTCGGCGCGCGTCGTCATGGAGCTCGGCGGCGCGGCGCCGATCGCGTTCGACCTCGCGCAGATCGCGCCGGTCGCGAGCCCGGGGCTGCGGCCGCTCGCGCGCGCGGCCGAGATCGCGATCGTCACGTCGTGCGTCGGCGAGTCGCTCAGCGTGCCCGCGATCGCGCGCTCGCGCGTGCTCGCGACCGAGCCGCTGGTGTACGCCGTGCTCGATCGGCTGCTCGCCGACGAGGGCGCGCACGCGCGTCTCGGGTTCTGGTTCCTCGACTGGGCCGCCGATCGGCTGACCGACGCCGAGCGCGCGACGCTCGCGACCCGCGCGCTCGACGCGCTCGAAGCGTACGCCGAGCTGTGGCGCGGCGACGGTGGCGACGCGGTCGGCAAGGCGGATCTGCGCGACGCCGTCGTGCGCGCGATCGCGACGCCGCTCGCGCGATCGGGCATCGTCCTCGATCGTGCGCGCGTGGTCACACTCGTGGCGTGATACCAATGAAGCATGCATGTACGGCTCGGGGTCGCGCTCGCGATCGCGATGACTTCGCCCGCGCGCGCGGATGACTCCGCGCCGACCGATCCGCCGCCGCCACCCGCGGAGCCGAAGCCGCCGACGGCGGAGGCCAGGCCGCCGATGGCTCCACCGCCCGCGGCGGCGCCGGCGAAGTTCACGGTCGTGCCATACGGCTACCTGCGCATGCAGTACCGCTTCACCCAGAATGATCCGACGGTCGAGTTCGTCGGGCGCGACGACGGCTTCGAGCTACAGAACGCGCGCGTCGGCGTCGCCGGCACCCTGCTCGACGATCGCGCGGCGTACGCGATCGCGATCGACGGCGCGGTCGACGAGCGCACCCAGATCAACGTGCCCGACGGCAAGCTGCGCGTCGGCCTCAAGGACGCCTGGGTCGACGTCGGCATCGCGGGGCGCACCGCGGTGCGCGGCGGCTACTTCCTGTCGTGGGTCGATCCCGAGGCACAGATCGCCGACACCGCGCGCGAGCTGGTCGACAAGCCGATCGAGAGCCGCGGCATCCGCGCGACCGAGGGTTACCAGACGCAGGGGCTGCCTCCGGGTCGCTCGATCGGCGTCGCGCTCCGCGTCGATCAGCACCCGGGTCATCCGGCCGAGCCGGGCGTCGGCTTCGAGCTCGCGGTGCAGAACGGCGCCGACGAGTACAGCTCGAACAACGACAACGATCTGCCGGCGATCTCGGCGGCGGTCCTCGCGCGGCTGCCGGAGCATGGCTTCGTCGTCGCCGCCGTGCGCTACGACGCGCGCACGGTCGGCACCTTGCCGTCGCGCCGCGACGAGAACGATCTGCAGGCCACGGTCGGCGCCCACGTGCTCGCCGGGCCGGTCTCGCTCGGCGCCGGCTTCGCGTTCACCCGCACGACCTTCCCGACCACCGGTGGCCCGGTGCAGAACGCGTTCGGCGGTCACGCGCAGGTCATGGTCGTGGTGCCCGGCTGGGAGTTCGGCTACCGGTTCGGCATCCTCGATCCGTCGAGCCTCCTGGTCACCGATCGCGTGATGGAGCACACGCTGGGCGCGACGGTCGCCATGCCAGAGTTGCACATGCGGCTGCAGCTCCAGCTCACGCACGTCGCGGAGCAGGCCGAGCGCACGCTCGCCAACGATCGCATCCAGCTCGCCGCCGAGGTCGCGCTTTGAGCGGGGCGCCGAAGGGCGCAACATTGAGCGGGGCGCCGAAGGGCGCAACAATGACGCTCGCGCTCCTCGCCGTGCTCGCCGCGTGTAGCGGCGGCAAGCCGGTCCAGGTGCGCGCGCAGGTGATCGGCTCGCTCGAGGAGACGATCGGCGGGCCGCACGCGATCGGCACGATCGGCGACCTCCTGCTCGAGAACGACAAGGTCCGGCTGATCATCGCGCAGCCCGGGACCGGGCGCGTCAACACGTCGTACGGCGGCTCGCTGGTCGACGCCGACCTCGTGCGCGTCGGCGGCGGCAGCGCGCGCGGCAACGACGAGCTCGCCGAGCTGTTGCCCGGGTTCGCGTTCACCGTCATCGATCCGACGTCGGTCGTCGTCACCCACGACGGCAGCCAGGGCGACTACGCCGAGGTCACCGTCACCGGTGGCGGCGGCGACCTCCTGCAGATGGTCTATCTGCTCAACACCGGGCTCGTGTACCCCGAGACGCTGCAGTTCAAGAACGCGTACCGGCTCTACCCCGGCAAGCAGTACGTCGAGATCGAGACCACGGTCATCAACACCGGCAACGGCGCGCACCCATTTCCGTATCTCGATCCGACGCAGTTGAAGGATCTCGGGTTCGACGTCCCCGGCATCGAGAACATCCAGCTGTCGGTGCCGATGGGCCAGCTGCCACTGCTCGGCGGCGAGCAGAACCTGTTCGCGCCCGGCCGCGCCGGGTTCAACGTGCAGTACGCGATCGAGGACACCTATCCGCTCGCCGGCGGGTTCCCCGCGTTCCCCGGCATGGTCACCGACTTCCTCGCGAGCCGCGGCAAGGGCGTGTCGTACGGCCTGACGATGCCGAAGTCCGACGTCAACTACGTCAACAAGTTCGCGAGCGGCTATCCCGGCCAGACGATCACGCCGTACTCGATGCTGATGCCGTTCACCTACGCCGGCGTGTCGGCGGTCTACATGGCGAACCCGCCCTCGATGCTCGCGCCCGGTGCGCAGTTCAGCTTCAAGTCGGACTTCGTGATCGGCAAGGGCGACGTCGCCTCGGTGGCCGACGTGATCTACGACCTGCGCGGCCAGGAGACCGGGACGTTCGGCGGCCGCGTCGTCGACAGCCACAGCGGCGCGCCGGTCACCAACGCGAGCGTGATCGTGCTCGACGCGATGGATCATCCGGTCGATCAGCTCGAGACCGACACGACCGGCCAGTTCCTCGGCCACCTGCCGCCCGGCAACTACAGCTATCGCGTGCTCGCCGACGATCGGCTGACGACCGCGCCGATCGCGTTCGCGATCACCGCGAACCAGCAGACCGGCGTGTTCGTCGCGTTCGAGCCGCCGGCGTCGATCTCGATCGCGGTGCTCGACGAGCAGAGCCGCGCGGCGCCCGTGAAGATCCAGCTGATCGGCAGCTACGCGACGCCGAGCGGCGTCCCGACGCTGCCGTGCCAGGACAAGCAGTGTCCCGATCCGCGCGACTTCCTGTACTCGCTCGCGCTCGGCGAGCGCAAGCGTCCGACCGCGTTCGACGGCTCGATGCGGTTCGTCGAGAACGCGTGGTGGACCAAGGACGGCCGGCTCTCCGCGAACGTGCGCCCCGGCAAGTACGACCTCGTGATCACGCGCGGGCCCGAGTACGAGATCACGACCGTGCCTGTCGACCTACAGCCCGGCCAGTTCGTCGCGCAGGAGCTCCGCCTGACGCGCGCGTACAGCTCGGACGGCTGGATCGCGGGCGACTTTCACATCCACGCGCAGCCGTCGACCGACAGCGGGCTGCCGATCGACGAGCGCGTGATCTCGTGCGCCGCCGAGGGCCTCGAGGTCGCGACCGCGACCGATCACAACTACATCACCGACTACGCGCCGGTGATCGCGTCGTCGGGCCTCGACCCGTGGCTGCTCGGCATCCCCGGCATGGAGCTGACGACGTTCGAGATGGGTCACTTCAATGCCTATCCGCTCAAGGTCGATGCCGGCTCGACGCGCGGCGGCGAGTTCACCTGGGCCGGTCGGACGCCGGGCGACATCTTCGGCCAGCTGCGCGCGCTGTCGACCGATGGCCAGGGCATCGTGCAGGTCAACCATCCGCGCCAGGCGGTGCTCGGCTACTTCGCGCAGTTCTTCATCGACGCGGCGACGGCGGAGCCGTACACGCCGACCGGGCTGCTCGGGATCTTCGCGCCGTACGGCAACGAGTTCAAACCGGACAAGTACTCGCAGGACTACGACGCGGTCGAGCTCCTGACCGGGCGCCGGCTCGAGGACGTCCACACGTTCATCGCGCCGACGCCGCTGCCGCCCGGGCCGTTCCCCGATCCGCAGCCGGTGGCCGGGCAGGTCGTGGTCGGCAAGGACGGCCACCCGTCGTTCCCCGGCGTGGTCGAGACCTGGATGACGATGCTCGATCGCGGCCGCGTCGCGACCGGGATGGGCACGTCGGACTCGCACCACACGCTCGGCGACGAGCCGGGCTACGCGCGCACGCTGCTGTTCGTCGGCAGCGGCCGCGACGTGCCGGGTGGCTACGCGCGCGCCGACGTGATCGACGCGATCAAGAAGCACCACGCGATCGTGACCAACGCGCCGTTCCTCGACATGCACGTCGGCACCGCGATGATCGGTGACACCGTGAAGATGACCGGCGGCGGCGTCGACGTCGCGATCAGCGTGAAGGCGCCGAGCTGGGCGAAGGTCACGCGGCTCGTCGTCTACACGAGCTCGACCGGCGCGCCCGCGTACGACCAGCCGATCCCGGCGACGATGGGGACGAGCTACGCGACGACCGTGCACCTCACGCCGACGGCCGACGAGTGGGTCGTCGCCGAGGTCTACGGCACCGACAACATGTTCCCGGTGCTGACGCCGACCGAGTTCCCACCGCTCGACGCGACCGTGATCATCAAGGCGCTGAGCTCGGGCCTCGACCTGTCGAGCTTGCCGATCGCGTCGAACTTGAAGCCCGAGCGCACGCACTACTCGCGGCCGTACGCGATCACCAATCCGATCTGGATCGACACCGATGGCAACGGCTTCACGCCGCCCAAGCCGGCGCTCAAGCGCACCACGATCACGAAGTCGCCGCCGCTCCCCGACGTTCGCGCGCAGTTCGATTCGCTCCCGGAGATCACGCCGTGAGGGGTGTCGCACTGGCTATCGCGGTGGCCACCGCGCTGGCGGCTGGACCTGCCTGGGGGCACTCGTTCCCGGCGGTGCGCACGGTCGTGGTCCAGGTCGAGGGCTGCGAGGTCGCGGTCCTGGTCGGTTACCGGCCCGGGACCGGCGAGGCGACCGACACGGTGCTCGCCCGGGTGGCCAGCCAGCCGAAATCAAAGGGCCGCGACGCCCTCGAGTCGATCCTGACCGGGGCCGCGCTCGCGTCGTTGACGTTCTCCGTCGACGGTAGACGCCTGGTGCCCACGAGTGTCCGCGCCAAGGTCGGGGTCGAACCGACCGGCGTGCGTCCGATGGTCGTCGTGCTCGTGACCTACGAGCTCCCGCCGGGTCACAAGCTCGCGATCACCACGGCGGATCCGCGAACCACGCGATTCTCCTGGTCGGATCGCGCGAGCCATCGGGTCGATCTCGTAGGGGCTCCGACCCAGGGCCAGTGGTACGACGGCGTGGCTTCGTTCTTGCTGAGCCTCAGTCCCAAGGGAGACTCGACATGCGCAGCACCATCCAGCTCACCGCCCTCGCGCTCGCGACCCTAGCCGCGTGTGACAAGGCGTACGACGGCGGCGGGCTCGCGGTCGACCCCAACGCGCCGCGCGTCGACATCACGTCTCCCAAGCTCGGCACGATCGCCGGCGACGTGAAGACGGTGACGGTCTCGGGCATCGCGCACGACGACACCGCGGTCGCGAGCGTGACGGTTAACGGCGTCACCGCGCAGCTGTCGCCGGCCGGCAACTTCACGGTCGAGGTCCCGGTCACGCCGGGCACGAACCTGCTCGAGGCGGTCGCGACCGATGGCGACGGCAACACCGGCAAGACCACCCGCGCGGTGTCGGCCGGCGCGACGCGCTCGCTCACCACCGTGATCCCCGACGCGATCATGGCGTCGATCTCGGCGCAGACGTTCGACGCGGTCTCGCGCGGCGCGACGACCTACGTGAAGACGGCGAACCTGACCGACATGGTCACGCCGCACAACCCGGTGCTGATGATCGGTGGCACGAACCCCGACTGCCTCTACGGTCACGCGTCGATCACCGGCATCAAGCTCGGCGACGCCAAGATCGCGCTGTCGCCGATGGCAGGTGGCCTGTTCCTCGACGCCGACCTCGACCACCCACTGGTCGACATGCACCTCGACTACGCCGCGGCCTGCATCAACGGCAGCCGCGACATCTCGATCGCCGCGACGCACATCCACGTCGCCGGCCTGATCGCGCTCGGCATCGGCGACGACGGCAAGCTGACCTCGGCGATCCAGAACCCCGACGTCACGATCACGTCGCTCGACCTCGAGCTCGGTGGCATCCCCGGCGACGTCGTCAACCTCATCCACCTCGACACCGCGATCGGCCCGATCATCGGCTGGGCGACCGAGAAGTTCGTCGCGCCGGTGATCGCGAACGCGATCCAGGGCGCCGCCGATTCCAAGGCGCAGGTGCTCGGCCAGACCGTCGACATCAAGCTGACGCCGTCGCGCCTCGACTTCGACGTGACCGGCGCGCTGATCTCGATGGACACCCAGCTGCGCGCCGAGAACGACTCGATCCTCGACGGCTTCGTGTTCACCGACAACGTGATGCCCAAGCTCACGACCGACGATGGCTTTCACCTCGCGATCGCCGACGACGCGGCCAACGAGCTCCTGACCAGCATGTGGAGCGCCAAGGCGTTCGACAAGTCGTTCGCGCTCGACACCGGCAGCTACGGCGAGGTCGGCAAGCTCTACGACCACGTCGAGATCTCCGTCGCGGTGCCGCCGTTCGTCGATGCGAGCGGAAGTGAGCTGGTCCTCACGCTCGGCGACCTCGGCATCACGTTCAAGAACGGCGACACCGTCGCGACCAAGGTGCTGGTCAACGCGCGCATCGCGCTGAAGGTCACCGCCGGCATGGACGGCAAGCTCCGCATCGACGCCGGCCAGCCCGACGTCAACGTCGACGTGTCCGACGCTGGCGTCTCGGGTGCGAACGACCTGTCGCAGGCCGACTTCGAGCAGATCGTCTCGTTCGCGCTGTCGCGCGCGGTGTCGTACGGCTCGGGTGCGGTCGGCGCGATCCCGCTGCCGAGCGCGGGCGGCGTCGGGGTGACGAACCTCGGCATCAGGAGCCACGCGGGCTACCTGATGGTCGACGGCAACGTGCAGTAGGTGGTTCTCGCTTGACCCCGGCTCACGAGTCGGGCTCAAGTCCCCGTCATGGGGAACTCTGCGAAGGTCGCGATCGCGATCTTGTTCGTGCTCGTGAGCGGCTATGGCTGTGGCGGTGGATGCGGTGGCTGCTCGGGGATGACGCCGATTCCGGGCGGGTTCCCGAGCGCGAAGCGCCATCCCAACGCCGGTCAGGTGCGCGTCACGTCTACCGCGCTGACCACGCTCGAGGCGGATCCGGCCGGGCTGGTGTCGAGCTTCCTCGGCGGCGGCCCGCTGACGTTCGCGGTGCCGTCCTCGTGCGGTGGCAGCCCCGCGGCGATCTGCTGCCCGGGTGGCACGCCGCAGCCAAACTGCGGCCCGATCAACATCGACCTCGGCGTGCACCCCGGCGATCAGGGCAAGCGCCTCGAGCTCGTGCCCAAGCCGTCGGGCAACGTCAACGGCGAGCTCGACGTCACCGTGCGCGCCGAGCTGAAGACCACGATGGATCTCCCGATCGACGCGTTCGGGTTGACGTGCGGCATCAAGATCGACACCACGAAGGGGACCACCTACAAGGACATCGAGATCGTCGTCCCGGTGATGCTGACCCAGGACGGCGTGACCGGCACGACCGGCATCCTGTCGGGCGACGTCAAGGTGAACCGGCTCGAGACCGAGGACGTCGCGATCACCGGCAACATCCTGTGTCAGGGCATCAACCTCGGCGCCGGGTTCCTCACCGGCTTCCTGACGACGACGATCCAGGATCAGATCAAGAGCCAGCTGTCGACCGCGGGCTGCAAGACGTGTCCGAGCGGCAACGTCGCGGAGTGCGGCAGCCCGTTCGCCGTGTCGTGCGACACCAACATGCGGTGCCTCGAGGCCGACGCGAAGACCTGCGTGCAGGAGACCGGCATCGCGGGTCGCATGCCGGCCGTCTCGCTGTTCGCCGGGTTCTCGCCGGGCACGACGGGCGCGCTCGATCTCTACGAGGTGATCGGCGGCTACTCGACGACGAACAACACGGGGGCCTCGCTCGGCATGCTCGGCGGCATGGAGCCCGCGGGCGCCCCGCGCGATCGGTGTGGCCCGCCCGCGACCGAGCCGTCGTCCGCGGCGATCCCGCAGTCGGTGTTCTTCCAGGGCAACACGCGGCCCGACACCGGCGACAAGTTCGACATCGGCATCGGCATCCACAAGTCGCAGCTCGCGCAGTTCGCGTTCGCCGGCTACGACGGCGGCCTCCTGTGCCTCACCGTCGGCAAGCGCGTGTCGAACATGCTCAACACCGACACGATCGGCCTCCTGTCGCGCTCGCTGACCAAGCTGGTCGACACGTCGTCGCCGGTCGCGGTCGGGCTCCGGCCGCAGTCGCCGCCCGAGATCGTGCTCGGCAAGAACACGTTCGTCGACGACGGCATGGGCAACATGTCGGTCGGCGAGCCGCTGCTCGACCTCACGTTCAAGGCGATGGAGATCGACTTCTTCGCCGCGGTCGACGACCAGTACATCCGCGTGTTCACCGTGGTGTCCGACGTCCACTTGCCGATCGGCCTCCAGGTCACCGCGGCCGGCCAGCTCTCGCCGGTGCTCGGCGACACCGCGATGGCGTTCACCAACGTGTCGGTCAAGAACAGCGAGGCGGTCACCGAGAGCCCGGCCGACCTCGCGAACCTGTTCCCGAGCCTGCTCGGCCTCGTCTTGCCGCAGCTCTCGGGCGCGCTGCCGTCGATCTCGTTGCCGGCGCTCGGCCCGCTCAACCTGAAGGTCCAGTCGATCACCGCGGTGCCGACGACGGTCGGCGGCACCACCAACGACTTCCTCGCGATCTATACCAACCTCGCCACCGCGCCGGTCGCGATCGCGCCGGTCGAGACCCGCGCGACGCTCACCGCGATCGACGAGCCCGACGCGGCGATCATGAACAGCCCGCGCCGGTGGACCGGGCAGCGCCCCCCAGCGGTCACGCTCGAGCTCGGCACCGCGTCGCGCGCCGCGGTCGAGTACTCGCTGCGCACCGATCACGGCGCGTGGTCGGCGTGGAGCACGAACGAAAAGCCGACGATCGCGCCGCGCACGTTCTGGCTGCAGGGCACGCACACCGTCGAGGTCCGCGCGCGCGAGCTCGATACGCCGGAGACGATCGATCCGACCCCCGAGGTCCTCACGTTCGACATCGGCGTGCCGGCGAACCAGATCGCACCGTTCCACGGCGCGCCGGGGCAGGCGGGCTGCGGTTGCGCGACGTCGCGCCCGGATGCCGGATCGCTCGCCGGTGCGGTCCTCGTGTTCGGCATGATCGTCTTGCCGATCGGTCGGCTGCGTCGCCGTGCGCGGCGCGCGGTGAAGCGGGCGATGAAGCTCGGCCCGATCATCTGGATCGCCGCGGTCGCGTGCCTGCCGGGCTGCTCGTGCAGCTCGAACCCGTGCGGCGACGCGACCTGCCTGCCGGGCGACGTCGACCACGGCGCGCTCGGCAAGTTCACCAGCATCGCTGGCGACGCCGACCGCGTGATGGTCGCGACCTACGACAAGGGCCTCGGCGATCTCGTCGCGGTCGACGCGACCGATCCGACGAACCTCGTGCTCGTCGCGGTGGATGGGTTCGCGGTCGACGGTGCCGTGCCGACGCACGATCCGGCCGGCTACCGAGGCGGCATCGAGGACGCCGGTCCCGACGTCGGTGCCCACACCAGCATCGCGATGGCGAACGGCCTCGCGCGCATCGCGTACCAGGATCGCGACAACAAGGCGCTCAAGTTCGCGTACGAGGCCAAGGGCGGCAAGTGGACGTCGTACACGGTCGATCCCGGCACGGGCGAGGCGGTCGGCGAGATGATCTCGATGACGGTCGACAGCACCGGCACGCCGATCATCGCGTACCTCGCGGTCGGCAACGACGACGGCACCGGCCACCGCCAGACCGAGCTGCGCGTCGCGCGCGGCACGATGCAGACGCCCCACGCGAGCTCCGACTGGTCGACGCACGTGGTCGCGACCGGGGCCGGCACCTGTGCCGGTCTTTGTGAAGGCACGACGTGCGCGACCGCGACGACCGGCGAGCAGTGCGTGACGCCGACGACCGACTGCACGACCGCGTGCTCCAGCACCCAGGTGTGCAGCGCGGGCACCTGCCTCGCGAAGGTCGCCGATCCGATCACGTCGGATCTGCCGACCGGCAACGGGCTGTTCCCGAACGCGCTCGTGCTCGGCGACGGTCGCGTCGCGATCGTCTACTACGATCGCAACAACCGCGCGCTCGTGATCGCGGTCGAGGGCAGCGCTGGAAGCGGCACCTACACGCCGACGACGCTCGATACGGTCACGCCCGGCGATCGCGGCATGTGGGCCGACGCCATCGTCGATCCGGCGAACAGCACGGTGCACGTGGCGTATCAGGAGGCGCTCGGTGACCAGCTGCTCTACACGACGTGGACGAACGGCACGATCAGCCCGCCCGAGGTCGTCGACGACGGCGAGCGCCCCGGCGATCGCACGCACCCGGTCGGCGCGGCCGCCGCGATCTACCTGGTCAACGGCACGCCGACGATCGCGTACCAGGACGGCCTGGTGTCCGACGTCGACGTCGCGACCCGCGCCGGCGCGACCTGGACGATGACGCCGCTCGCGACCGGCCCGTTGCTCGACGGCTTCTCGATCGGCGCGACCACCGCGCACGGCTCGAAGCCGTACCTCGCGTGGGAGCAGTTCGTGCCGGCGAACGTTCCGCCCGGCGGCCTGATCGTCCAGACGCACTGAGCGTGGACGACCTGCTCGCCGCGATCGTCGCGGCGCCCGACGACGACGCGCCTCGCCTGGTCTACGCCGACTGGCTCCAGCAGGAAGGCCATCCGCGCGGCGAGCTGATCGTGCTCGGCTGCGCGCTCGCGCGCCTCGCGGCCCACGATCCGCGGCGGCGCGAGCTGATTCGCCGGATCGCCGCGGTCACCCACGACGGGCACGCCGCGCTCGCGCTGGCCGGCGAGGGCGCCGCGTCGTTCGCCGATGTCGAGCGCGGGTTTCCGACGACGCTGCGGCTGCCGATGTCCGCGATCGACCAGCTGCCGGGCTACCTGGCGCGGATCCCGATCACGCGCCTCGTGGTGACCGGCTGGCGTGACGGCGAGCTGCCACCGCTGTTCGGTTGCTCGCTCGGTGGCGTGCGCGAGCTCGCGCTGCGCGGCCGATCGATCGATGGCGCCGGCGTCTGGGGCCTCGCCGCGTGGCCGGCGCTCGCGCAGGTCGTCGCCCTCGAGCTCGGCGGCACGACGATCTCGCCCGATGCGCTCCGTCACCTGCTCGCGAGCCCGCACCTCGGCGCGCTGCGCGCGTTGACGCTGCGCGCGAACCAGCTGCGCGCTGATCCGATCGAACGGGTCGCGACCAGCCCGCTCGCGACGCAGCTCGAGGCGCTCGAGATCGTGGACAACCGCGTCACGCCGGCGGGGATCGCCGCGCTGCGGGAGCTCACCGCGCTGCGCCGCCTGACGATTCCGGATCTCGATCTCACGCCCGCCGCGCTCGCGCCGCTCGTCGCGGTCGTCCCGCAGCTCGAGTCGCTGACGCTGTCGAGCACCCGGCTCGGCGCCCGGTTCGCGAGCGCGCTCGCCGCCGCGCCGCCGGGCCGCCAGCGCGTGCTGCACCTCCACAGCAAGGGCACGTCCTTCGGGATCGAGGGCATGCGCGCGCTGGCGACCGCGGCGTTCATCCCGCAGCTGACCGCGCTCGCGATCGGCTCCGGCATCGGCGACGAGGGCGTCGTGGCGCTGGTCGCGGCCGGGGGCCTGCGCGCGCTCGTCGAGCTCTCGCTCGCGTCCAACTCGATCACCGAGGCCGGCGTGCGCGCCCTCGTCGAGTCGCCCGACGCGCGTGGCCTGCGAAGCCTGTCGCTCGCGAACAACCGGCTCGACGATGCCGCGGCCACCGCGATGATGGCGTCGTCACATCTCGACGATCTCGCGCACCTCGAAGTCCAGGCGAATCCGTTGTCGGAGGCGGCACTCGGGGTGCTGCGCGGGCGCTTCGGGTAGCATGCGCTCATGTCGCCGTCGGTCGCCGAGCTCGAGCACCATCGCGCCGCCCTGGTCGGACACTGCTACCGGATGCTCGGCTCGCCGGTCGACGCCGACGACGCGGTCCAGGAGACGATGGTGCGCGCGTGGAAAGCGCTCGCGCGGTTCGACGGCCGCTCGTCGCTGCGCACCTGGCTGTACCGGATCGCGACGAACGTCTGCCTCGACGCGCTCGCCGATCGCAAGCAGCGCACCCTGTCGATCATCGACGGTCCGGTCTGCTCCGTCGACGACGAGCTCGCCACGCGCGATCGCACGCACTGGCTCGAGCCGATCCCCGACACGCTCGCGTTGCCGCACGACGCCGATCCGGCCGAGCGCGCGATCCTGCGCCAGAGCATCCGACTCGCGTTCGTCGCCGCGCTTCAGCAGCTACCGGCCAAGCAGCGCGCCGCGCTGTTGCTCACCGAGGTGCTCGGGTGGTCCGCCGCCGAGGTCGCCGAGAGCCTCGACTCCACGGTGCCCGCGATCAATAGCGCGCTCCAGCGCGCACGTGCCACGCTCGCGACGCAAGCGCCCGCGAGCGAGCTCACCGCGACGCAGCGCGCGCTCGTCGATCGCTACTTCGAGGCGTTCGAACGTTACGACGTCGACGCGCTGACCAGCCTGATGGTCGACGACGCCACGCTGGCGATGCCGCCCTACACGATGTGGCTGCAGGGTCGCGAGTCGATCCGCGCGTGGCTGCTCGGCCGTGGCAGTGGCTGCCGCGGTTCGCGCCTCGTGCCGACGTTGGCGTGCGGCGTGCCGGCGTTCGGCCAGTATCGCGACGGCGGCGAGACTCCGTTCGCGCTGATCGTGCTCGAGCCCGCGGCGAACGGCGAGCTGTTCGGCTCGATGACCTCGTTCCTCGACACCGCACGCCTGTTCCCGGTGTTCGGCCTGCCGCCGAAATTTGTTTCGGCCGACCGATGAGTTTCGCGCGCCGGCGGGTCTAACCAGCATGACGATCAAGAACCTGAACCCGTACCTGAACTTCGATGGCACCGCGACCCAGGCGATCGCGCTCTACGAGCGCGTGTTCGGCGTCGCGGCCCAGGAGGTGTCGCGGTTCGCCGACATTCCGGGCAACACGCCGGCGCCCGAGAACGCCGACCGCATCATCCACGCGCGGATCCCGCTCGGCACCAACCTCCTCATGATCAGCGACACCCAGCCGGGCCTGCCGTTCACCACCGAGGGCAACGTCCACGTCGCGATCGAGTTCGACGACGCCAAGGATCTCGCCGCGCGGTTCGAGGCGCTCGCGCAGGGCGGCACGGTCACGATGCCGGTCGCCGACACGTTCTGGGGGGCGTCGTTCGGCATGCTGACCGACGCGTACGGCGTGCGCTGGATGTTCAACGGCCCCAAGGCGGGGGTGTAGTCGTGGCGCGCCAGCTCTACGTCAACCTCGCGGTGCGCGACCTGCCGACGTCGGTCGCGTTCTGGAAGGGCCTCGGCTTCGCGTTCAACGCGAAGTTCACCGACGACAAGGCCGCCTGCATGGTGCTCAGCGACAGCGCGTTCGTGATGCTGCTGTCCGAGCCGTTCTTTCGCGGCTTCACCAGGCGCGAGCCGTGCGACACGACGAAGGCGACCGAGACGCTCCTCGCGATCTCGGCGGACGATCGTGGCGCGGTCGACGCGCTCGTCCAGCGCGCGATCGAGACCGGCGGCATGTCTGCGATGCCGGCGATCGATCACGGCTTCATGTACGGCTGGAGCTTCTACGATCCCGACGGCCACCACTGGGAGGTGATGTGGATGGACCCGACCGCGGCGACGTGATCAGAGCGCCGCGAGTATCGCGAGCTCGCCGTCGGACAGCACGCGGTCGTAGAACCGCACGTCGGCCATCGCGCCGAGCAGGAAATCGTCGAGCGATGCGCCGGTGTTGTCGGTGCCGAGGAGCATCGGGTTGTTATCGAACGTGACGGTGCCGCCGGGGCCCGAGCCCTCGTTGCTGCCGTTGACGTAGACGCGCTTGGTCGCCCCGTCGTACGTGGTGGCGACGTGGAACCACATGCCCGCGGGGCTGGTCGTGGTGCCGTACACCGAGCCGCTCTCCGAGAAGTACTCGACCAGGCCGTTGGTCGCGAGGTCGAGCGCGAACGTGTTCTCGTTGCCGGTGGCGATCTCGCGGGTCGCGAAGCTGTCGTAGCCGCTGGTCGGGATCTGATCGACCTTCGCCCACAGCGCGATCGTGAAGCCCGCCGCGAAGTCGAGCTCGGCGGCGTGTGGAATCTGGAGGTAGGTCGTCGCGCCGTCGAACGCGAGCGCGCCCGCGGCACCGTGGCCGGTGGTCGTCGTCGGGCAGGCCGTGCAGGTCGCCGCATGCCCGTGGCCGCTCGCGTCGGGGACCACGGTGCCGGCGATCGTCTCCATCCGGTACCAGGCGACGAGGCCTGCGATGCCGGCCGCGCCGTCGATCGTGGCATCGGTCGTGGCATCGGACGATCCCGCGCTGCTGGCGTCGAAGCCGATTCGACCGCAACCGGCGACGAGGAGGAGCGCGACGCGGATCACTGGGTGTTCTTGAGCGCCGCGATGATCTCTTCGATCGACGGTCGATCGGTCGGGCTGGTGCCGACCTTGCGGAACGAGATCGTCCCGCCGGGCTCGACGATGAACGTCGCCGGAAAGGCGATGTGCTGGCCGACATCGGCGACGCCCCACTTCGTGATCACCGCGAGATCGGGATCCGAGTAGAGCTCGAAGTTGAGCTTCAGCTTGTCGTGCAGCGCCTTGGCGTCCTCGGGCTTGTCGACGCTGATGCCGATGATCACGGCGTCGAGATCGCTGATGTCCTTCTGGTACTGCTGCAGCGACTCGAGCTGGCGCTTGCAGTGCGGGCACCAGCCGCCGAGATAGAACACGACGAGCGCGCGGTGCTTGTCCCAGGTCGGCGCGAGATCGAGCGTCGAGCCATCGTTCTTCACGACGATCGAATCCGCGGGCGCCTTCTGCTGCGTGGTGTCGATGTCGTGATCGACGTGCTTGGCCCCGATGCCCCCGCGTGACGGGTTGTGCGGGATCGGCTCGGGCCGACAGCCACCACCGAGGACGAGCGCGACGATCAACAGGTACCGCATCGCGGTCATCGTAGCTCAGGACAGCCAGCGCAGGAGGGCCTCGGCCCGACGAGGCGGAATGTCCACGCCGAGAGGCACCTTGCTCGTCGAGTTCATCATCGCGCCGTTCGCCTCGGGGCCGTGCCAGTCGGAGCCGCCGGTGCACACGAGGCCGAGCTCGTCGGCCAGCGCGATCCAGCGCCGGCGCGCGGCGCTGTCGTACAGCCCGTAGAACGCCTCGAGGCCGGTGAGGCCGGCGTCCTTGTAGATCCGCGCGAGCTTCGGGCCGAGGTTCGCGCCGTCGTAGAAGTGCGGGTGCGCGAGCGCCATCGCCGCGTTCGCCGCGCGTCCGGCCGCGAGCGCGTCGTGCATCGCCGGCGCCGCGGTGTGCGGCACGTCGACCGGACCGCCGTCGTAGAGGAAGCGGGCGAACGCGTCGCGCGGCGTGGTCGCGACGCCGGCCGCGACCAGCATGCGCGCCAGATCGGGGCGGCCGACCGCGCGCGTCGCCGCGGCGTCGACGAGCGGCGCGAGGTCGAGCGTCACGCCGAGCGCCACGAGGCGCGCGCCCATCTGTTCGACCCGCGTGCGCCGCGCGATCCGCATCGCCGCGAGCAGCGCCTCGATCGCGCTCCAGTCGCCTCCGCGGTCGTAGACCAGCACGTGGACCGTGGTGCCCTCGTGATCGCAGGTCAGCTCGGTCGCGCGCACGTTCCGCGCGTCCGGCACCGCGATCGTGCCGGCCGTCGTGTCGTGATCGGTCAGCGCGAACACCGCGACGCCGCGCTCGGCGGCGCGACCCGCGACGACCGCCGGTGCCTCGGTGCCGTCGGAGCACGTCGAGTGGCAGTGCAGCTCGAACCACATCAGGCGGGCGACTTCGGCTTCTGCCGCATGCCGCGCACGATCTGCAGGAGGCCGCCGAGGCCGCCGGCGATCGCGACGATCATGCCCGCGAAGCCGAGCGTCGACAGCGGCTGATCGACGGCGTCGCGGGCGGACGCCTGCCAGCCCGCGGCATCGCCGCAGTGGAGCTCGACGTGCGCGCCGCCGCCGAGCATCGCGACGCGCGCGCCGGCCTTGACGACCCGGACGTGGGCGTCGTCGGTGGACTTGCCGGGGCAGCCCGACAGATCGCCGTCGAGCGCGGCGGGGCCGACGGTGATCGGGCCGCGATCGGTGGCGAGCTGGAACGGCACGAGCGCGTGGTAGTCGACCGCGGTCGAGAAGTTCTTCTTGCCGAGCGAGCCGTCGACCTCGGTGCGGATCTCGCGATAGCCGGCGAGGAACGGCCCGTCGGGCGCGACGCCACCACCCATCGCGTCGGGCAGGAGCTCGGGCGTCTTCGACGGCGTCGCGATGCCCTCGGTGATCGGGCCGGCCGCGAGCCGCGCGACGAGGGCGGTCGCGTCGGCGGTGGCGGCACCGCGGTTGTTGCTCGCGAGCAAGAACAGCCCGCCGCCGATGGCGCCGAGCACGAGCAGCGCGATGCCGATGCCGATCGTCGCCTGGTGGGGCGCGAGCTCGAGCTGTTTCTGATCGGTCACCCGGGGACGGTAGCGCAGGCGTCGCCCAAGGTGCGGGGCAGCGACGCGACGCTACGCCGCACCGATGGGGACGCGCGTTCCCGCTAGAACGTGAGCGCCGCCGCGATGCCGCCGCCACCCGGGAGGGCGATCGGTGACACCAGCGGCGTGTGCGGGGGCAGCGAAGCGACGCCGCACACGCCACCCGCCGCGCCGGCCGCGACGGTGAGTCCCGAGAGATAGATCGCGGTGATCCCGACCGTCACGCCGGTGATCCCGAGGCTGAGATCGAACTTCGGATCGAGGGAGATGTTGTCTGAGATCCCGGCGGCGAGCGAGTGGATGCCGAGCGTGGCGATCGCGGCGACCGCGACGACCCCGAGCACGATCGCGGCGGTGCCGGCGACCTTCTGGGGCTTCGCGGTCACGCCGCCGACGACGCCGACGGCGCCACCGACGCCCGCCCCGACTCCGCCGACGGCGCCACCGACGACGGGGACGTGCTCGACGACTCCGCCGACCACGCCACCGACGAGGCTGCCGCCGGCGACGGGCAGGGGACCGCCGAGCTCCTTGAGCCGCGCTTCAGCCTCGGCGCGGAACGCGAGCGTTCCGGCGGTCTTCAAGTAGGCGTCGAACAGCGCGCGCGCGTCGGCGGCGATCCCGAGCTCGAGCTTGGCCATCGCCTCGGCGTAGAGCAGCGTGGCGTCCTTCGACGCGGCGTACGCCCGCGCGTAGATCTCGAACGCGCCGTTGAAGTCGGCGCGCGCGTACAGCGCGTCGGCCTTCATGACCTCCGCGGAGACCGACGCGGAGACGTCGGCGGCGATCGCGACGCAGGTGTCGCCGGGGCGGGCGTGGGCGACCGAGCCGAGCGCGGCGACGAGACCGAGGGCGAGTAGACGAGTGGGCATCGAGAGCTCTCCTTCAAGGCTCGAATGATTCGAGCCGCTCACGAACACGGTACGCGCCGTGGCAGGTGCGAAGCCATGAGGCCACGGTGAGGGCGGCGCGCGGCCTCGGCGATGCCGAGTGTGCTATCTGAGACCTCACCATGCGGCTCGCGCACTGCTCGGACCTTCACCTGCTGTCGCACGACGGCGCGCGCTGGCTCGAGCTCGCGAACAAGCGCTGGATCGGCGCGATGAACCTGCTGTCGAACCGCAGCCGGCACTATCACGTCGCCGCGTTCGACGACATGATCGACGATCTCAACGCCCAGAAGATCGATCACGTGCTGTGCACCGGCGACGTCACGAATCTCGCGCTGCGCCAGGAGTTCGAGTTCGCGCGTGCGAAGTTCGAGAAGCTCGCGGTCGGGCCGACGAACGTCACCTGCATCCCGGGCAACCACGATGCCTACGTCGCCGCCGGGATCCCGCTGTTCGGCGAGATGTTTGGCGCGTACTGCACGACCGATCCGGGCTGGGAGTGGACCGAGGCCGACGCCGCGGACGGCGAGGGCGCCGCCGAGCTGCACTGGCCGATCGTGCGCGTGCGCGGCCCGCTGGCGATCGTCGGGCTGTCGACCTCGCGTGCGACGCCGTGGTTCACCGCGTATGGCCGGATCGACACCGGCCAGCTCGCGCGCATGAAGCGGGCGCTGTCGGATCCGCGGCTCGCGGGCAAGGCGCGACTGGTCGCGATCCATCACCCACCGGCGGGCAAGAAGTCGTTCTCGCGAATCCGCGGCCTCAAGGACCACGCGGCCTTCGCGGCGGCGATCGCGGAGGTCGGCGCGGAGTGGGTCGTGCACGGGCACGAGCACCGCGACATGACCGAGTTGCTGACCGGGCCCACGGGCACGGTCACCGTGCGCGGCGTCGCATCGGGGACGTACTTGCACAACAAACCCGAGCGGACTGCGCGGTATCGCCTCTACGAGGTCGAGAACGCCACGATCCGCGAGCTCGGTGTGCGCGTGTGGGATCCCGAAACCCACAGGTTCGGGCCTCCGCTGCCATCACAGGTCGTCGAAACCGCGGCACAGCTCGGCACACCTAAACCCGCGGCTTGACATCAGATTGCCGGGTGCGATACCAGGTGCAACCACCGAGGTAATCCGTGACCCAAGTCCTCTCAGACGCCGACCAGATCGAAGCCGACGACACGAAGTACGTGATGCGTCCCTGGCCGCATCCCGCCGGCGAGCCCGTCATCGTGGCCAAGGCCAAGGGCTGCACGATCACCGACGTCCACGGCAAGGAGTACCTCGACCTCACGGCCGGCTACTTCGTGAACAATGCCGGCCACTGCCACCCGCGGATCATCGAGGCGGCGACGCGCCAGCTCGGCCAGGTCCTCCAGGTCTCCGGCAAGCACGGCACGGTCGCGGCCATCCGGCTCGCGAAGCGCCTGATCGAGCTGTCTCCGGGCTCGCTCCACAAGGCGTTCTTCTCGACCGGTGGCAGCGAGAGCAACGAGTTCGCGCTCCGCATGGCGCGCCAGTACACCAAGAAGCCCGACGTCGCGTACCTCGAGAACGGCTACCACGGCCTCACGCTCGGCGCGCTCGAGGTCACGGCGAGCGAGAAGTATCGCGACTCCGCCGGCAAGCCGATGGGCAAGGACAACTTCTCCATCCCGACGGCGTACTGCTACCGCTGCAAGTTCGGCCCGCACACCGAGTGCAGCGTCCAGTGCCTCGACGGCGTCGGCGAGAAGCTCGACCAGCACAAGGCCGGCACGCTGATCGCCGAGGTCATCCAGGCCGTCGGTGGCCTCGCGCCGCCGCAGAAGTGGTGGGACCGCCTCGACAAGCTCCGCCGCGAGCGCAACATGCTGTTCATCGCCGACGAGGTCCAGACCGGCCTCGGCCGCACCGGCAAGATGTTCGCGTGCGAGCACTACGGCCTCGAGCCCGAGATCATGACCGGCGGCAAGGGTCTGTCGGGCGGCGTCGGCTCGCTCGCGATGACGCTCGGCTCCGACGAGGTCTGCGAGAAGTACTTCGGCGGCACGACGCCGACCTCCGGCGGCAACGCGGTGTCGGCCGCGGCCGGCCTCGCGATGATCGAGACGCTGATCGACGAGCGCCTGATCGAGAACGCGGCCAACATGGGCCGCTACTTCACCGAGGTGAGCTGGGCGCTCCAGGATCCGTGGATCGGCGACGTCCGCTTCACCGGCCTGCTCGGAGGCATCGAGCTCGTGAAGGATCGCGAGTCGCGCGAGGTCCTCGGCAAGGCCGAGATGGGCAAGATCAAGGATCACCTGCACGAGCAGGGCATGCTGATCACGATCTCGGGGCTCTACGGCAACTGTCTCCGCCTCCAGCCGCCGCTCTCGGTGACGAGCGCGCAGATCGACGTGTTCATCGCGGCGCTCAAGAAGACGTTGCACCACGTGCGGTCGGGTAAATGAATCTCTTCGCGTTCAGGAAACACCTCGACAAGGTGCTCCACCCGGTCGTCGCGGGGCTCGCGGCCCTGCCGATCCACGCGAACACGTTCACGTTGATCGGCGCGATCCTCGGCCTCGTGTGCGGCGCCGTCCTCTACTACGGCTACTGGTGGATCGGCCTCGTGCTCCTGATCGTGCGCGGCATCGTCGACCACGTCGACGGCTACAAGGCTCGCAACTACAACCAGCGCTCGACGTTCGGCGCCGTCATGGACGACACCTGCGATCGCTGGGTGCTCGGCGTGATGTACGCCGGCGGTGCGCTCAACCTGTCGAGCGACTACCCGCACGTCCTCATCGTGCTCGCGTTCGGCATCACCGGCGCGCTCACCAACGTGATCGTGAAGCTGTCGGTCTATGCCGAGAGCCCGCAAGACATCTTCCGCGAGAAGGGCAAGATCGGACATCCGATCGACGTCGTCGGCCTGTTCGGCTCGGCGGAGTTCCTGATCTACTTCGGCGCGGGCGTCCTGTTCACCGCGATCCTGCACGACGCGCGGCCGCTCCTGATCGGCTGCTGGGCGGTCGCGATCATGAGCCACGTGTCGCTGCTCCAGCGCGTGGTGTTCGCGTGGCAGCGCTATCGCAACGTCGATCCCGCCAAGCTGGTGCCAGCCGATCCGACGCCCGACGTCCCGGTCCCCGACCCGGTACCCGAGGCGACCTGATGTCGGCAGCGGCGACGGCAGATGGCACGGTGGTCCCACCGCCGCGAGTGGTCCCCAAGATCAACCCCGCGAACGCGGTCACCGCGTCTCGCTTCCTGACGCTGCCGCCGTTCGTCTGGGCCGTGCACACCGGCCAGCACCAGTGGGCGACGCTGTTCATCCTGATCTGCGGCGTGCTCGACAAGCTCGACGGCCTCGCCGCCAAGATCTTCGACTGCCGCAGCCAGTTCGGCGAGCTGTTCGACGCGATCACCGACGGCATCTGCTACGGCTTCGCGCTGATCATCATCGCGGCGTACGGCTGGGCTCCGATCATCCCGTGCGTCGTGCTCGTCGTGCTCGGTGGGCTCAACACCGCGTTCCGCGCGGTCTACATCAAGCGCGCCGGCCGCTCGATCAACTACAAGTCGTATGCGATGGAGCGCGTCGTCGGCTACGTCGCCTACATGATCGGCTTCGCGACCGCGAACATGGAGGTCCAGTTCTTCTACTGGGTGTTCGTGCCGGTGATGGTCGTGGTGTGCGCGCACGACGCCAAGCGCATGCTGCTCGATCCGATTCCGGAGGGGACGAAATGACCGAGGAGCTCGTCTCGGACCACGCGTTTCACGTGTGGCTGACCATCATGGTCGGTGGCATCGGCGTGTGGCTGGTGTGGTGGGAGGTTCGCAACCTCCTGCGCCTGCGTGGCAAGTCGACCGCCGACGCCGGCGTGCGCGACCAGTACTTCGGCTACATCAGCGGCCTCGTGATCGCGGCGATCGCGATCGTCGGTACGCTCAAGTACAATCACGCGTTCTGAGCGGGCGCCGCGAGCAGCTTCTGTACGTCGAGCTCGAGCAGCTCGCCGTGCGCGAGGATGCGGACGCCCTGCGCGCCGCGGACGCCGGCGACCTGGGCGAGCCTGCGCTTCGGCGTCCCGGGCAGGCCGAACGGCAGGTGCACGGTGCCCCAGTGGATCGGCACGAGAGCGCGCGCCCCGAGCCGCTCGTAGATGTCGAGCGCACAGTCGGGGTCGATGTGGACGCCGGCGTCGAGGTGCTTCTTGCGCATCCGGTACCACCACACCGGCAACATGCCGCCGATCGGCAGCAGCGCGGCGTCGATCGAGAAGCGCTTGCCGATCGTATCGAAGATGGCGTGATCGGAGAAATCGACATCGCCGGCGTGGTGCAAGCTGACGCCGGCCCCGGTCACGACGTACCCGAGCGCCTCGGGGGTGGGTTGCTTGGTCCACCGGCCGAAGTCGTGGCGGGTGGCGACCGCCTCGACCGCGACCCCGTTGATGTCGATCTGGTCACCCTCGACGGCCTCGACCACACGCGCGAACCCGAGATCGGCGACCACGTGCCTGGCGCCGCGCGGCACGATCAGCGTGGCGCTGCGATCGACCGCCTTGAGCGACCACCGGTTCAGGTGGTCGACGTGACTGTGCGTGATCGCCACAGCATCGACGCGCCCGGCCGCCCGCGTCCGGGATCGCAGGAGCGGGTCGAACAGGATCCGGACGTTCCCGAGCTCGGCCACTGCCGTCGCGTGGCCGAGCCACGTCAGGTGGGGGCGGTTCGGCGTGGTAGCCGAGGGCACGGTGCTGTATAGCACGGGGTCCACGTGCTGATGTTCTTCGCGATCGGGTTCGCCGCCGGTGCACTCACCGGCATCCCGATCGGTCCGGTCAACGTCGCGGTGATCGATGCGGCGTATCGCTTCACGCTGCGCCGCGCGATCGCGGTCGGCATCGGCGGCGCGATCGCCGATGGGTTGTACTCGGCGCTCGGCGTGCTCGGCGTGACGCCCGTGTTGCGTCAGTACCCCTCGGTCCCTCCGATCCTGTACGCGATCTCCGGCGTCGTGCTGCTGATCTACGGCTTCCTGACCGCGCGCAGCCAGCCGGTCACGCCGGCCTCGAGCTCGACCCAACCGCCGCCCACCCCGAAGCGCGAGATGTGGTCGGGCTTCACCGTCGGCCTCGCGCTGATCGTGCTCAACCCGGCGGCGCTCGTGACGTGGGTCGTGATCATGGGCTCGATCATCCCGGCCGCGAGCCACCTGAACGGCCTGTTCTGTTCGCTCGGGGTCGTGATCGGAAGCTTCTCGTGGTTCGCGCTCGTCGCGTACCTCACGCAGAAGGGCAAGAACGTGCTCGGCGAGAAGGCCGCGTGGATCCCGCGGCTCGTCGGGATCGCGCTGATGTTCTACGCGGTCTACCTGCTCGTCAAAGCCGTCCTCTACCTCGTCTAGTTTTCGATCGACTGCAGGAGCTCGCCGATCGTCTCCTCGATCTTGATCGCGAGCTTCTTCGAGACCGGCGAGTCGTTCTCGCAGATCAGCGACGACAGCCGGCGCGCGGTGGCGGCGATCGCGCCGCGCAGCTTGTCCTTCTTCTGGCCGGTCGACATCGGGAACGCGAGGTCGTTGAACTGCTTCTTCAGGAACGTGACCTCGCCACCCTCGTCGAACGCGACGCGCTGGATGTCCTGCATCGTGTCGCTGTCGGCCTCGCCGACCTCGGTCGCGCGGCGCACGAAGTCGACCGTCGCGATGCTCGGGATCGGCGTGTCGTGATGCTCGTCGGTGCGCGCGCGTTCGATCACGCGCGGCGCGGCGGTCTCGAGGAACCGGTAGCTGCCGAGCAGCTTCTGCACCGTCGAGCTCCGCAGGTGGAGCTCCTTGCGACAGTAGCTGTCGAAGTCCGGATAGCCCCAGCGCGTCCACGAGCCCTGGCTCGTGATCCGCTGGAGCGCTTCGGCGAGCTCGAGCCACGTCCGCTTGAAGGCGCGCGCCTTCGCGAGCGTGTCCGAGCGCTCGGGGTCGTCGCTGACCGCCATCATGCGGTCTTCCATCATCGTGTCCGTCTTCGTCAGGATCTTGGTGCCCATCGACGAGGCAGAACCTACGGGATCGGTCTGATCCCCTCAGGATTCTGAGAGCCCGAGCCGTGATCTCGAAGACTTACGCGCCGGCACGCGATGTGCTCATCTCGCTCCCGTGCGGATCGCGGTCCTCGTTGTGCTCGGGTCGCTGGGAGCCTGTTTTCAGGCGTCCGGCAAGCGACTCGACGCGCTCGCCGACGACGGCAGCGGCAGCGGTGGGATCGGCAACGGCGCGCCGTTCTGTGACCTCGACGCCGACTGCGCGCTCGCCGCGGCGACCTGCTGCGCGTGCCCGAGCTTCGCGGTTGCGGCGAGCGACAACACGTTCGAGGCGTCGTGCAAGGACGTCGCGTGTCCGATGCCGGCCTCGTGCTCGCCGATGGTCGCGAGCTGCGTCGCTCACGCGTGCACCGCGGTCTGCGCGCCGGTCGCGTGCGACGCGTCGTGCACCGATGGCTACGCGCTCGACGGTGCGGGCTGCCTGACCTGCGCGTGCGCCGCGCCCGACGGTGGCTGCGTCGGCGACACCGACTGCACCGAGGTCGCGGCTGATTGCTGCGGCTGCGCGCGCGGCGGCAGCGACACCGCGGTGCCCAACGGCGACGTCGCCAGCTTCGAGGCCGCGCTCGGCTGCTCGTCGAACGCGAACTGCCCCGAGACCAACACGTGCGAGTCGGCGGCGACCGCACGCTGCGTCCAGGGCCGCTGCGCGCTGACCGCGACCAAGGGCCTGCCAGCCGGATCGTGCGGTCGCCCCGACCTGCCGACGTGCCCCACCGGTCAGCACTGCATCCTGAACGCGAGTCCCGAGGCGACCGCCCTCGGGGTCGGTATCTGTGGGATGCCCTGAACCGGACCGGCACGACGGTGGGTCTCACGTTATAATGGCGCCCTCATGAGCGAAGGCACAGCCACGGACGCGCAGCAGACCCCTTCGCTGGTCGGACAGGTCCTCGATGGCCGGTACCGGCTCACGAAGAAGCTCGGCGAAGGTGGCATGGGTGAGGTCTACGCGGCCGACCACGTCCACATCGAGAAGCACTTCGCGATCAAGCTGCTGCGCCCCGAGATCGTGTCGAACCAGGAGGCCGTGAAGCGGTTCTACCAGGAGGCGCGCTCGAGCTCGTCGATCGGTCACCGCAACATCATCGGCATCGAGGACTTCGGCCAGCTGCCCGACGGTCGCGTCTACATGTGCATGGAGCTCCTGAACGGAGCGCCGCTCAACGACATGTTGCAGCACCCGATGCCGGTCGATCGGCTGCTCAACATCATCATCCAGACGTGTCACGGGCTCGCGGCGGCGCACGCCAAGAACATCGTGCACCGCGACATGAAGCCCGAGAACATCTACGTCACCGTCGGGCCCAACGGCGAGGACATCCCGAAGCTGCTCGACTTCGGCATCGCGAAGGTGTCGGGCAACGACGGCCAGAACAACCTGACGCGCACCGGCACGATCTTCGGGACGCCGTTCTACATGGCGCCCGAGCAGGCGCTCGGCAACCCGGTCGATCAGCGCACTGACATCTACGCGGTCGGCGTGATCATGTACGAGGTGTTCGCGGGCTCGCTGCCGTTCCAGGGCGAGTCGTTCATGGGCATCCTCACCCAGCACATCACGACGGATCCCGAGCCGGTCGAGCAGCGCGCCGCGAAGGCGGGTCGCCAGATCAGCCCCGAGCTCGCCGCGATCGTCATGAAGTGCACGCGGAAGAATCCCGCGGAGCGCTACAACACGATGGACGAGCTGGTGACCGCGCTGGTCGCGGTCTACCGCACGCTCGCCGGCGCCGGCATGAGCACGTACATGGAGGCGTTCAATCACCCGGCGTCGGCGACGCCGGGCGCGATGCAACGTCCGACCGGTAGTGCCCCGATGGGCGCGACCATGATGGCGGGCACGCCGCCGCCGGGCTACCAGGCGCAGCCCTCCGGTCCGCAGCAGGTCCAGCACCCGCCGATGATGCAGCCGGGGCAGAGCCAGCCGGTCGCCGCGGTCGCCGGTAACTCGGGCCTCTACAACCCGAGCCAGGCGTCGCTGACCTCGCAGCCGAAGAAGGGTGGCAAGGGCCTCCTCATCGCGATCATCGCGCTCGTCGTCGTCGGTGGTGGCGTCGCGGTCGCGGTGCTCGTGCTCGGCAACAAGGACGCCGTCAACCCGCAGATCGCGCTCGGCAGCGGCGGCAGCGGCGAGACCAAGGTCGTCGAGGGCAAGCCCGACCCCAAGCCGAACACCGATCCGAAGCCGAACACCGATCCGAAGCCGAACGGCAGCGCCGAGGTCAAGACGGTCGATCCGGTCGGCAGCAACAAGACCGGCAGCGCCGAGGAGCCCAAGGCGACGATCGATGCCGGCGTGGCCATCGTCGATCCGCCCAAGGCGATCGATGCCGGCGTGGTCGCGGTCGACACCAAGGAAGTCATCCTGTCGGCGCGCAACGTCGGCGCGTTCGAGGTCTGGGAGAACGGCGCCAAGATCGGCGACGGTCCGATGAACCTCGAGGTCCCGACCGGCGGCAAGCGCACCGTCACGATCAAGGCAAAAGGCTTCAAAGACCGGCAGATGGTGGTCGACAGCAAGGGCAAGTCGATCCAGTTCTCGATGGACCGGGTCATCGTCACGCCGCCGCCCAATCCCAATGGCAACGGGTCGAACAACGTCGTGGTCAGACACCCCGATCCGCCGGGCGTCAACTGCGCGAATGTCGTCGTCGATCCGAAGAGCGCAGCGTGTATCAAGCAGTACTGCGCCCTCCACAAGAGCGACCTGCGTTGCGACGCGATGTGATGTGAACGTTTGTTTTCACGTGCTGCCGGTTACTGCACGTGGCAACGGTCTCCGTAGAAGGTAAGAGGAATCCCATGCGCCCGATCCGAACCCTCGTGCTCTCCCTCGGTCTCGCCACGATCTCGGTCGCGGGCTACAGCGGACACGCGTGGGCCGACGACATCCGCGTCGAGGCCAAGACGCACTACCAGGCCGGCGTGAAGGCCTACGCGGCGTCGGACTACCGGACCGCGATCAAGGAGTTCTCGGCGGCGCAGCAGCTCGCACCGGCCGACCTCAACAACTACAACCTCGCGCTCTGCTACGACAAGCTCGGCGAGGCCGACACCGCGATCCAGTACTACCGCCAGTACCTCGATCGCGTGCCCGGCACCGATCGCCGCGCCGAGATCGAGGCGAGCATCGCGCGGCTCGACGCCGCGCTGAAGTCGGTGAACGCGAAGAAGCTGTCCGAGGACGCGCAGCGTGCCGCGGCCGCCGAGGCCGCGAAGAAGGCGGCCGAGCAGAAGGCCGCCGACGACGCGAAGCGGGCGGCCGAGCAGAAGGCCGCCGAGGACGCCAAGCGGGCGCCGGGCCCACTGCCGCCGCCGCCACCGCCGATCGAAGGCAAGATCGTCACGCCGCCGCCGCCGCCGGCGATCGGGCGGGGCTCGTCGGGCACGCCCGGCACCGGCGAGGGCGTGTCGACCGGTGACACCCAGCTCGATCGCGCGCAGCAGATCGACATCAGCAAGCTCCGCGATCAGCGCGTCGGTGGCGCGGGCAGCGGCATCCCGGATCGCAGCGCGGGTCCCGGCCGGAACACGGGCAATTTGAACGCGCAGGTCGGCACGAGCGCGGGTCCAGCGGGTCCGACGACGCCGAACGGCACGCCCGGCGCGCCCGCGGATCAGGCCAAGCCGGCCGAGGCACCGGTCTACAAGAAGTGGTGGTTCTGGGCGGTCGTCGGGGTCTCGGCGATCGTGCTCTACGAGATCGCGAGCGGCGGGTCGTCGTCGACGAACGGCACCCGGGCGCGCGAGCTGCCCCTCGGGCCGGTGGGCCAGATGGCGCAGCCCGGCGGCATGACCGTGATGCGCTTCTAGGCGCCGTGTTATGACCTCCTCGTGAGCGTCACCCCCGCTGATCTCGCACGCGCGACCGAACGACTTCGTCAGCACCCGAGTGACTACGGGGCCTGGCTCGAGGTCGCGGCGCTCCTGGGCAACCTCGGCAACGCCGACGACGCCGAGCTCGCGTTCGCGACGATCGGCGAGGGCGCCCGGATCGCCGGCCGCGTCGCGCTCGCGGTCGCGTGCGGCCGCCACCTGTCCGAGCTCCAGAGCATGCGCGGCGGCGAGCTCGTCGATCAGGTGATCGAGACCTACGCGACCGGAGGGCCGCACTTCTCGTTCAGCGCGCCGCCCGCACCCGACGACGCCCCGGAGCTGCCGGCGCCCGCGGCGGATGCCGATCCCCTGGTCACCGCGCGCGCCACGATCGAGAAGCTCGGCGCGTGGCTCACCGGGCGCCAGCTGTCGAAGGTGCCGCCGGCACCGCTCCTGTCGGCACTCAGCAAGCCCGGCGCGCGCGCGCTGATCGGCGTGATGGCGGCGCGCGCGGTCCCCGCGAACACCGTGATCATCGAGATCGGCGAGCCGGCCACCGCGCTCTACTGGATCGCGCACGGCACGGTCGCGGTCGGCCGCGACGCGACCAACCTCGGCGAGCTGCACTCGGGCGCGTTCTTCGGCGAGATCGCGCTGGTCGGTGGCACCAAGCGCACCGCGCGCGTCACCGCGCAGAGCGACTGCTGGATCCTCGAGATCCCGGCTCGCGCGCTCGAGACCGCCGCGCAGAAGCACCCCAAGCTCGCCGAGGTGCTCGCGCACCACGCGCGTGCCAGGCTGCTCGCGAACCTGACGCGCACGTCGGAGCTGTTCCGCGCGCTCGCCGACGACGATCGCGACGCGCTGCTCGCGAAGTTCAGCACCGAGCTGGTCGCCGCGGGCACCAAGTTCATCGCCGAGGGCCAGCGCAACGAGCACCTCTGGGTCGTGGTCACCGGCCGCTGCGAGGTGCAGAGCGCGGGGACCGCGATCGCCGAGCTCGGCCCCGGCGCCGCGGTCGGCGAGATCTCGCTGGTGTCGGGGCAGACCGCGGTCGCGGATGTCGTCGCGGTCGAGCCGGCGGTGCTGCTGCGGCTGTCGAAGACCGACTTCGACGTCGTCGCCAAGAAGCATCCGAAGCTGCTCGCCGAGGTCGAGCGCCTCGTGATCGCGCGCGAGACGCAGAACCGTGCGCTGTTCCAGGACGCGTCGGATCTGATCGTATGAAGCTGGCCGCGCTCGCGCTCGCGTTGATCGGCTGCGTCGATCAGGGCCCGGGGCCGAACAAGAAGATCGATCCGAGCCTGGTCGCGTCGCACCTCTTGAAGGAGGTGCCCGCGGGGGTGACGCTTGCGAACGTCGACCTCGACGGCAAGCTGATCTACGTCGGCAACACGTTCGAGGGCGCGACGCCGTGGGCGCCGGGCGCGACGCTGACGTTCAAGAGCTACTGGAAGGTCGTGAAGCCACCGGGGCCGGGCTGGCGCGTGTTCGCGATGGTCAAGGGCAGCCCGAACACCGCGGACTTCGTCAACGTCGCGGCGAGCGAGGTCGAGCAGGGCCATCCGGTGTCGATCTGGAAGGCCGGCGAGATCATCGAGGACGTCCAGCCGATCACCCTGCGCCCCGACTGGCGCTCGAAGACCGCGACCGTGTTCGTCGGCCTGATCGCGGTCGGCGCGCACGACACCGGCGACCGCATGCGCGCGACCGGCGCGAACGTCGTCGACCGCGCGATCGTCGCGCGCCAGCTCGACGTCGATCTGTCGAAGGCACCGCCGCCGCCCGGCACGGTCTACGTGTCGCGCGCGACCGGGCCGATCGCGATCGACGGCGTCGCCAACGAGCCGTCGTGGGCGACCGCGGCGTCGTCGGCGGAGTTCGCGACCGCCGAGGGCTGCGGCGAGAGCGTCGGCAAGGCGACCGCGAAGCTGAGCTACGACGACACCAACCTGTACGTCTACGTGTCGATCACCGACACCGACGTGTTCAGCGAGTACAAGAAGCACGACGAGCCGATCTGGAAGGAAGACGCGGTCGAGATCTTCATCGACGCCGACGGTAACAAGCGCGGATACGTCGAGCTGCAGGTCAACCCGAACAACACGACGTTCGACTCGTGGTTCGTCGGAGGCCGGGCGCCGAGCGGCGAGGTGCCGTGGGACAGCAACATGATCACGGCGGTGAAGGTGCGCGGCACGCCCGACGTCGCGAACGACACCGATCAGGGCTGGGACGTCGAGATCGCGATCCCGCTGGTCGCGGTCAAGGGGCGCGACGAGGCGATGGCGATCAACATCCCGCCGCACGTCGGCGACCGCTGGAAGATGAACGTCGTCCGAGTCGACAAGAAGTCGGGTGGCAAGGACGTCGCGGCGACGTCGTGGAATCGCATCACGTGCGCCGACTTCCACGGCCTCGATCGCATGCTGACCGTGGTGTTCGCGAACTCCGACGGCACGATCACGAAGAAGCCCGATCCCATCGTCGGCGAGGGCAGCGGGTCGGGCTCCGGTTCGGGTGCTGGGTCGGGCACGGCGGTGCTACCGTTACATCCGTGAGAGCCGTCGCCGTCACGCTCCTCTGCGCGCTCGGATGCTCGGGTGGGCCCAAGGTCGTCGGCACCCAGCCGAGCTGGCGCGACAAGCAGACGGTGACCGCGACCAACCCGGTGACATTCGCGCCGACCGCGCTGCCATCGAGCCGCTACAACGAGCCCCCGACGGCCCCGCCGAACACGCCGCTCGCGACCGCCGTGATCACCGCGATCTCCGAGGCCGCGCACCTCGCCGGCCGGCCCGCGCCGGTGGCCGACGGACGGCTGTTTCGCGCCTGCGAGGAGCTCGCCGAGGTCGTGCCCGAGGAGGGCATCGTGAGCTACGGGCTCGTCGAGTTCGCGCTCCAGCGCAACGGCATCATCGAGCCGTCGCCGAACCTGCTCGTCGTGTGGGGCGATGCGAGTCAGCCGGCTGCGATCGTCGAGCAGCTCGCGCCGCGGTTCGCCGAGATGCTGGCCGAGGGCTCGACGGCGCGCGTCGGCGTCGGCGCGGTCAAGCGCCTGAAGGACGGCTCGTCGGCGATCGTGTTCGCGCTCCAGAGCTCGGGCGTGACGACGACGCCGTTTCCGCGCGCGGTCGCGGCCGGCGGCAGCTTCGTCCTCGACGCGACGATCGACGCCGCACACTACCGCGATCCGGAGCTGTTCATCACCCGCGACGACGGCACCACCGATCGCATCGATCTGTCGTCGAGCCCCAAGCTGCGGGCGGGCGCGTTCACCGCGACGATCGCGTGCCCGAACGCCAAGGGGCGCGAGCAGGTCGAGATCACCGCGAGCGGCACCACCGGATCGACCGTGCTCGCGAACTTCCCGATCTTCTGCGGCCAGGATCCGCCGATCACGATCACGGTCGAGCCGTCGCGCGACGACGGCCCGGTGACGACGCGCGAGGACGCGGAGCTGCGCCTCCTCCAGTTGATCAATCGCGACCGCTCGGCGGCGAACCTGGCGGCGCTGGTGCCCGACGATCGCGACCGCGATGTCGCGCGCGCCCACTCCGAGGAGATGCGGCGCACCAAGATCGTCGCGCACCTCTCGCCGACGACGGGCTCGGCCGCCGATCGCGTGCACGCCGCGAACATCCGCACCGCGGTCGTGCTCGAGAACGTCGCGCGCGCCTACGGGGTCGGCGAGGCGCACCAGGGCCTGATGAACAGCCCGGGCCACCGGGCGAACATCATGTCGCGCCAGGCCACCGCGGTCGGCATCGGCGTCGTGTTCGGCGAAGAGGTCTCCGGCCGCCGCGAGGTATTCATCACCCAGGTGTTCACCCGCGTGCCCCCGAAGATCGATCCGATCGCGGCCGCGAAGACGATCTCGGCGCGCCTCGACGCCGCTCACAAGACGACGGTGAACCCCAAGCTGGCGGCGATCGCGGCCGCCGCCGCCGCCCAGCTCGCGACCGGCAAGTCTCGCGACGCCGTGTGGCCCGACGTCCGTCACCGGATCGACGCGCTCGGCGGCGTCTACACGCGGATCGGCAGCGTGGTGACCGCGGCCGCCAACCTCGATACGGTCGACGGCAAGGATCTGCTGGGCGACGCGGTCCCCGACGAGATCGGCGTCGGCGTCGCGCAGGGGCCGCACCCCGAGATCGGCGAAGGCGCGATGTGGATCGTGGTCCTGATGGCTGACAAGCGCTGATGTTTCGCGACAACGAAGCGAGCCTGCTCGGCGAGGTGCTCGCGAAGCGCCAGGCCAACGATCGTGCCGGCGCGGTCGCCGCGGCGGTGCAGCTGTGGCTGGCACCGATGGAGCGCCCGGCCGAGCCCGACGGGGCCGCGCTCGAGACCTGGCGCGCGATCGGCCAGCTCGACGCGATCGGAGAAGCGGTCAGCGCCGGCCTCGCGGCGATCCGCGGCAAGCAGCTCGTGCGCGCGCACGCGTTCATCGACGTCATCGAGCGGGTCGAGGATCCCGAGGCGCTGCTCGGGCTCGCGCGCCTCGTGCTCGATCAGCGCTGGCCGGTGCACCCGTACCTCGCGTCGGTGTTCTTCGCGCTGGTCGACGGCAAGCACGAGGACGCGCTGTGGGACTTCATCAAGACGAACCGCGAGCGGCTGCGCAACGCGACGCCCGAGTGGGTGCTCGTCGGCCTGATCCTGACGACGTCGCGGATCGGCAAGCGCAGCGACCTCGCCGACTGGTTCGGCGGCTTCGAGACGCGCGCCGACGTCCCGATGTGGATCGTCGTCGCGTACATGGCGTCGCTGATGCAGGGCGATCACTCGACCAAGCACCTCGTCGCGCTCGCACGGGCATCGGCCGCGTGCGTGCCCGACGAGAGCGCGGGGTTCCTGCTCGCGCTCGTCATGCTCGGCGAGTTGCTCGACCAGCGCGATGCCGAGTTCTTCGCGATGCTCCGGGGCCCGCGCGCGCAGCTGATCCCGGCCCTCGACAACGAGCGCCACCCGCTCGTGCGCTACATGAACGCGGCCAAGCACACCCACGCGGTCGGCGCCGACGACTTCTTCTTCTCGATGGACGACCTGAAGGCCAACGTCGGCTTCGGCGGCCTGACTGGCGGGCTCGCCGGGCTCGCGCTGCGCACCCAGGGCGAGCGGCCGATGAACTGGCGCGTCGTCACGCTGGTGCGCGAGCCGATCCCCTACACGATCAACGCGGCGCGGCTGTTCCCGATCCTCGACGAGTTCGAGCAGGTCGAGCGCGGCAGCAAGCGCGCGGTCGAGGTCTATCGCGAGATGATGCGGTCGAAGCCGTCGGACCTCAGCTCGATCATGCCGGCGTGGCGACGCCTCGAGAAGCAGAAGCTCGGCTGGTTCACCCGGCTCCGACTCGCGTACTTCTAGCGACGGCCGAGGGCGGCGAGCACCGCGATGTCGACGGTGTCGGCGGCGGCGTAGAGCGACTCGCCGTCGAGCGGCGGAGCGTATGTGGGGAGCGTGGCGCCGACCTCGGCGGTCGCGACGCGCGCGAGCTCGGCGAATGTTGGCTCGGCGCCGACCGTGGCCGCGACGAGCGAGACGATGGCGTCGATGTCGGCGAGCGGCGTCGTGCGGAGCTCGTCGACCGCGCCGAGCCCCGCGGCGAGCACGGTGGGCACGGTCCCGAGGTCGAGCACGACGGAGCCGGGCGCGATCGCACCGTGGCTGCCGCCGAGCTCGTGGACGGCGGCGATGCCGCGCGCGAGGCGCTTCAACAGGCGGAGCGCGTCGACCGGCGTGAGCTTGGGCGGCGCGTCGGCGATCGAGGCGCCCGATGGAGCCTCGAAGATCATGGTGCGCGTGGCGCGATCGAGCGACAGCGCGCGCTGGACGAACGGGCTCTGGGTGCGCGCCAGGATGCACGCGCGATCGAGCGCGCGGGTGGCCTCGTCGGAGCTATCGAACCGCTCGATGATGATCGAGCGATCGAGCACGGTGTCGACGGCGCGCGCGAGCTGGCTGACGGCGGTCGAGCCGAGCGGTGTCTCGAACTGGTAGCGCGGCTTCACCTCGGCGTCGTCGGCGGCGAGCGCGGCGATCGAGTGCGGCCGGCTGTCGCGCTTGGGGCGCATGCCGAGCAGCGGGCGCGCGCCGAGGTCGAGCTCCTCGAGCTCGTGGCGCAGGTCGCCGAGCGTGCCGGTGCGCTCGCGCGGGTTCTTGACGAGCAGGTTCGCGAGCATCGCGTCCCACGCGGGCGCGACGGTGCGATCGGCGATCGCGGCGGCGGTCGCGGCGATCGGCGTCTCGCCGAGGTGCTGGGCGACGAAGTCCGGGCCGAGGAAGGGCAGGCGGCCGGTCACGACCTCGAACAGCGTGACGCCGAGCGCGTAGAGGTCGGCGGCGATCGAGATCGGCGCGCCGGTGATCTGCTCGGGCGACATGTACGCGAGCGTGCCGATCAGGCCGCCGGTCTGGGTCTGGCCGAGATCGACGAGGTGAGCGACGCCGAAGTCGCCGAGCTTCGCGGTGCCGCGCGCGTCGAAGAAGATGTTCGCGGGCTTGACGTCGCGGTGGACCACGCCGCGATGGTGCGCGGCCTCGAGCCCGCCGATCAGATCGAGCGCCATGCGGCGGATCACGGCGGGCGCGAACACCTCGCCGCCGGCGAGCCGCTGTGCGAGCGAGCCACCGGGCAGGAACTCCATGACGAGGTAGCCGCGCTCGAGCGAGACGTCGTAGACCTCGACGAGCGACGGGTGCTTGAGCGTGCTGGCGAGCTTGGCCTCGCGCACGAAGCGCTCGTAGGCCGCGCCGCCGCGCGCGCCCGCCGCGAAGAACATCTTGACCGCGACCTGGCGACCGGCGACCTCGTCGGTCGCGAGGAACACGCGGCCCGAGCCACCGGCACCGAGCAGGCGATCGAGCCGGTAGCGGCCGGCGACCATCTCGCGGTCGCGGCCGGTCTTGCGCTCGGTGGTGGCATCGCGCCAGTCGCGCAGGTACGAGTCGAGGTCGGCGGGGATGGTGGCGTCGGCGGCGCGGAGCTCGAGGAGCGCATCGCGCGCGCCGTCGCGCAGGCCCATCGCGGCGAGCGTGGCGACCAGCTGGCGCTGAGCGTCGCGGCGATGCGAGGCCGATTTTCGGGCCTCTTGCAGGAGCCGGGTCGCCTCAGGGTACGCGCCGCGACGGGCGAGGATGCGGCCGAGCGCGAGCTGGATCGCGGCGCGCTCCTCGACGGACGCGAGGTCGAGCGCGCGCTCGAGCAGCTTGCCGGCGTCGCGGTCGCGGCCAGCCGCCTCGAGCAACCGAGCGGCATCGAGGTCGCGGTGGGCACGCGTGTAGAGGTCCACCGCACGCTCGTCGGCGAGCCGCTCGGCGATCGGCGCGGCGAGGCCGTGGCGGCGCAGCTTGACGAGCAGATCGAGCGCGACGCGGGCCCCGTCGTCGGTCTGCGCCATCGCGTCGACCTGCGCGGCGATCGCCTGGTCGTCCCCGAGCTCGACGGTGTAGCGCAGGATCCGGGCGGCATCGCCGGCCCCGCGCGCGGCGGCGAGGGCGTTCGCGAAGTCCCACAGCTTCTCGTAGAGATCAGCGGCGAGGGCGAACTCGGCGGCGGCCATGGCCGCGGCGGCCGCCTCGGGATGGCGGTTCGAGGCGATCAGCTCGGCGATCGTCGGCCCGTCGGAATTGATCGCCACGCGCGAACGATGGTACCAGGAGCGCGATGCATCAGCGTAGCGCCCACCGTTCGCTCCTCGTCGTCGGCTCGGTCGCGCTCGACGACATCGATGGCCCGTTCGGGCTTCACAAAGATCTGCTCGGCGGATCGGCGTCGTTCATCGCGCGCGTCGCCTCGCAGTTCACCAAGAAGGTGTCGGTGATCGCGGTGGTCGGCAACGACTTCCCGAAGCGCCACGTCGCCGAGCTGACCGCGCTCGGTGTCGATACCTCGGGGATCGAGGTCGTCGACGGTGAGACCTTCCACTGGGTCGGCAAGTACGCCGACGATCTGTCGACCCGCGAGACGCTCGATACCCGCCTCGGCGTGTTCGCGACGTTCGACCCGGTGCTGCACGAGTCCCACAAGGACGCCCAGCTCGTCATGCTCGGCAACATCGATCCCGATCTCCAGCTCCGCGTGCTCGACCAGGTGAAGGCGCCCCAGCTGATCGCGACCGACACGATGAACCTGTGGATCAACATCAAGCGCGAGGCCCTGCTCGGCGTGCTCGCGCGGACCCAGACGCTGATGCTGAACGACGAGGAGGCCCGCCTCCTGACCGGCGACCACAGCCTGCGTAAGGCGGCCGCGTCGATCCTGAAGATGGGACCGACGTCGGTGATCATCAAGCGCGGCGATGCCGGTGCGCTCCTGTTCTACGGCGGCGGCGTGTTCGCGGCGCCCGCGATGCCGCTCGCCGACGTCAAGGATCCGACCGGCGCGGGCGACAGCTTCGCCGGCGGCCTGCTCGGCTACCTGGCGTACGCCGGCGACATGTCGCCGTCGACGATCCGCACCGCCATGATCATGGGCAGCGTGATGGGCAGCTTCGCGGTCGAGCAGTTCTCGGTCGACGGCCTGCGCGATCTGACCGTCCCGAAGATCCAGGAGCGGTTCGACGCGATGGCCGAGCTCGCGCACTTCGAGCGCGCGAAGCTCTAGCTGGCTGCGGGCGACTCGGTCGGTTCGTCGTCGAGCGGCGCCTGGTTCGTCGCGTCCGCCATGTCGACGTAGAACTCGCGGATCAGCTTGTCGTCGAGCTCGTCGGCGAACTTGCCGACGGCGACCACGAGCGTGGCGAACTCCTCCGCGTCGATGCCCTTCACCGGGCGCCCGGCCTGGAGCACGACCCAGCCGTCGGGCTGCACCGCGAACGAGGCGATGCCACCCATCGTCGCGTTGTGCTCGAGCAGCTTCTTGAAGAACGCGGTCTCCTTGCCGACCGGCACCGCGCGAAACAGCGGCGCGATCACGACGAGTGCCGACCCCGACACGCCGACGATGACGTACGCCGAGTTGTACTGGAGCCGCACCACGTTGGTGTCGATCGGCGTGACCTTGTCGGCGAGGCCGGACTCGGCGAGCAGCTGCTCGAGGGTCGGCGTGCCCATCAGAACATCCCGCCGAGCCCGCCGGGGAGCTTGTCCTTGATGCCCGACTTCTGCAGGTACTCGAGCGCCTCGGTGGAGTGCTCCTTGAGGAACGCGATCACCTTCTCGGCGGTCGCCTTGTCGATGCCAACCTTGTCGACCATCTTCGCAACGAATTCTTCCATGTCGGCCATGGTACGTGATCGGCGTGACCAACGTCAGCGCGGGCGCGGTTCGAAAGCGATCGTTGTGGGCATGGGGTTGGCGCGACAAGTTCCCCGACGACGACGCCCGCGCCGGCCTGGTCCAGCTCGCGCGCGCGCTCGTCCCGACCGCGGCGCCGGCGCTCCGGCCACTCCCGGCCGACGACGCGCGGGTCGCGCCACCCGCGATCGCGACACCCGACGCGCTCGCCGCGTTCGCGACCCAGGATCCGACCGCGCGCGCGATGCGCAGCCGCGGCCGCGCGTTCCCCGATCTCGTCGCCGGGTTCGCAGGCGACTACGCCGGCGCGCCGGATCTCGTCGCGACGCCGCGCGATGCCGCCGAGGTGGCGCGCACGCTCGAGGTCTGTGCCGAGCGCGGCTGGGCCGTCGTGCCGTTCGGCGGCGGGACCAGCGTCGTCGGCGGCGTCGATGCGGCGCTCGCGCGCGAGGGCCGCGCCGCCGTGGTGTCGCTCGATCTCGCCGCGCTCGCCGGCGTGCGCGAGCTCGACGAGACCAGCCGGCTCGCGCGGATCGGCGCCGGCACGTTCGGCCCGGCGCTGGAGGACGAGCTCGGCGCGCGCGGCTACACGCTGCGGCACTTCCCGCAGTCGTTCGAGTTCTCGACGCTCGGCGGCTGGCTCGCGACGCGCGCCGGCGGCCACTACGCGACCGGCCCGACGCACATCGACGATCACTGCCACGCGGTCGACCTCGTCACGCCGCGCGGCATGCTCGCGACCCATCGCCACCCGGCGTCGGGGGCCGGCCCCGAGGCCGCGCGCCTCGTGCTCGGATCCGAGGGTGCGTTCGGCGTGATCACCGAGGCGTGGATGCGCGTCGTGCCGCGCGTGCGGTGGCGCGCGACCGCGTCGATCGCGTATCGAGACTTCCACGCCGGCGTCAGCGCGGTCCGCGCGCTCGCGCAGTCGGGCCTCGCGCCGAGCAACTGCCGGCTGCTCGACGCCGACGAGGCGCGGCTCCACCGCGTGCGGTTCGACGGCTCGAGCGTCTTGCTGCTCGGCTTCGAGTCCGCCGATCACCCGCTGTCGGCGTGGCTCGCGCGCGCACTCGAGCTGTGCCGCGATCACGGCGGTGAGGTCGTCGCCGGGCCGAGCGAGACCGAGGCCGGCACCGGAGCGCGCGACGGTGCGGCCGGCAGCTGGCGCGAGGCGTTCTTCGCCGCGCCCTACCTCCAGTCGGCGCTGCTCTCGATCGGCGTGCTCAGCGACACGTTCGAGACCGCCTGTACGTGGACGCAGTTCCCCGCGCTCTACGCGCACGTCCAGGCGACGATGCGCCGCGCGCTCGACGAGGAATGCGGCGGTGGCCTGGTCGCCTGCCGGTTCACCCACGCGTACCCCGACGGGCCCGCGCCGTACTTCACGTTCGTCGGTTCGCTGCGATCGGGCGCCGCACTCGCGCAGTGGCGCGCGCTCAAGGCCGCCGCGTGCGACGCGCTCGCCGCGACCGGCGGCACGATCACGCACCACCACGCCGTCGGCCGCACGCACCAGCCGTGGTACGCGCGCGAGCGACCGCCACTGTTCGGCGACGCGCTGCGCGCCGCCAAGGCCGCGATCGATCCGGCCGGCATCATGAACCCCGGGGTGCTCGTATGAAGGACGTGCTCGCGCGGATCCCCGACGTCGACGTGCCGCTGACCGCGGCGATCGCCGACGCGATCGAGCACTCGGTGCGCTACCTCGCGTCGGAGGCCGCGCTCGCGAGCCTCGCGGTCGATACCTACTGGCCCAAGTGGAACTCGCCGTGGTGGCACATGCTCCTGCTCCACGAGCTCGGCGAGGCGCGGCGGATCCCCGAGCGCACCGCGCGCGCGCTGGTCGCCGGCGTCGACGCGCTGCCGCTGCACACGTTCCCGATCCATCCGGGCGATGCGCCGCCGGGCACGAACCTCAGCCGCGACATCTCGTGCCACTGCGCGCTCGGCTGCCTCGCGCCGATGCTCGCGGCGTGCGGCGTCGACGTGGCGACCACGCTGCCGTGGGTCGAGCCGTGGTTCTCGCGCTACCAGATGGCCGACGGCGGGCTCAACTGCGACGACACCGCGTACCTGGCCGACGAGGTCGCCAGCTCGATGGTCGGCACGGTCGCGCCGATCGAGGCGATGCTCGGGTGTTCGCCCTCGCCGTCGCGCGACGCGTTCCTCGCGCGCGGTCACGCGTTCCTCGCCGCGCGCGAGCTGCGGCTCGGCTCGCCGAGCGCGCACAACGCCGACGAGCGCGCCGCGGCACCCGCCTGGCTCGCCCCGACGTTCCCGCGGTTCTATTTCTACGACGCGCTGCGTGGCCTCGCGGCCTACGTGCGCGCCGGGAAGGTCGAGCCCGCGGCGATCGCCGAGGTCGTCGGCGTGCTCGCCGCGAAGTTCCCCGATGGCGTCGTGCGGGTCGAGCGCCACGCGTTCGCCGGGCACACCACGCACGCGGTCGTCGACGGCGCGTGGGCGCGGGTGCCGACGACGACGTTCCCGCTCCTCGAGGCCGCCAGCGTGCTCGGCGCGCCGTCGACCGCGCTCACGCGGCAGTGGCGCGAGACGCGGCGCGCGCTGCTCGATCACTGATCGGCAGGCGACTCGGGCGGCTTCTGGCCCTTGGGCACGTGGAACTTCACGCCGTAGGTGTTCGGCGCGTCGATCCCGGCCGGCTTGGCGTCGTCGTCGTAGAAGATCACCTTGGCCGGCTCCTTGAGCTCGATGCTCGTCGAGGCCGACGGGCGATCGCGGGTGTGCTCGTCGATCTGCATGTGGCCGCTCACGGCGTCGACCTCGATGTTGCCGGCCGGGATCTGGAGCTCCTTGGTCGCGCTCGGCGCGAGCACGCCGCGCGGCGCGCCGTGGTTCGCCGCGCCGACCGGGAACACGTAGATCTCGTCGATCGAGCGCGTGGTCTTGTTGACCAGCTCGACGCGCTGCATGGCGGGGCCGTGCGCGCAGGCGCCGACGAGGATGACCGAGGCGATCGCGAGTTTCATTTGTTCTCCGAGGTGGTGTCCGTGCGACGAGGTGGCAGCGCGCGCGTTCGTCCGAGCTCGATCTGGCCACCGAGGATGCCGAAGCGAAATGCGGTGCGCATCAGCGAGACGCACTGGCGCGCGACGAAGATCGTGACCGCGCCCTCGGCGCCGTACATCGGGTGGCCGGCGGCGAGGTAGGCGTACGCGAGCGTGACGAGCACGAACAGGATCCAGCCGAGCGCGCCGTGGACGAGCGTGACCGGGTTCCGCGCGACGTAGCCGAGCGTGCGCAGGTAGGTCACGAGCACGCCAGGGTCGTGGGTGTCCTGGCGCAGCGCGAGCTCGACGCGCGCGTAGTCGGTCACGGTCCACACGAAGTGCAGGAGCAAGAGTGCCGGTAGCGTGCCGAGCGCGAGCGGCCCGACGAGCGCCGGGATCGTGAGCGCCGAGCCCATCGCGGGCGCGGCGATGCCGAGGCCGGTGATCAGGACAAACAGGACGACCGCGTACGCCGGGAGCTGGACGATCGCGAGCCGCGCGTACGCCAGGAACGTCGACGCGCCGCTCGCGCCGAAGCAGCGCGCGACCTCGCGGCGACCCTCGGGCCGCTTCGCGAGCACGCCATACAAGCCGCCGACGAGGAACCACGACACCAGCTGCCACGCGACGAGCGTGCCGAACGCGACGCCGCCGATCGCGAGGAACGCCGACTTGCCGTAGCTCAGGCACGCGAGCAGCGCGACGAGATCGCCGTCGACCGCGTCGTCCCACATCGGCAGGTGCGCGAACGTCTGCGCGAGCACCATCGCGATCGCCAGCATGCAGCCGAGCGTCGCGATCAGCTGGACGACATGCACGGCGAGCAGCGTGCCGGTGTAGCGCGACACCGCGCGGGGCCCGGCAACGACCAGGTCGCGCAGGCGCACGCGGGTCACGGACCCACCAGCTGCATGAGGGTCTGCACGCCACCGGCGAACCACGACGCGCCGCGCATCGAGGCGGCACCTTCGCCGGCGAGGCGATAGCGCCGCGTCATCGGCGAGCCGAGCGCGATCTTGTCGTCGGGATCGAGGATGACCTCGACGAGCTGCGAGCTGCGCTCGACCGTGAACTTCTGCCAGTTCCCGGCGCCCTTGTCGTCCCAGTGCTCGCGCTGGACGACGCCGTCGGCGAACCGCAGATCGAGATCGACCGGGACGTGGACGACCCCGGTGTTCTGCACGATCACCTCGCACACATAGCCACCGGTCGACGGCGCCTCGGTCGACGTGAGCAGTTTTTTGGCGCTGCCGGCGCCGATCCAGCCGCGCGCCGGATGCGACGCGCGACACTCGGCGCTGCGGATCGCGAGGTTCGTCCCGCCGACCTCTTGGAACACCGGTCCGAAGAACCACGCGAGGTCCTGGCCGAGCTCCTTCTCGAGCGTAGCGAACAGGTCGCGCCCGGTCGGGTGCTTGAACGCGAACTGGTGCGCGTACGCCTTCATCGCGGCGGCGAACTTCGCGGGGCTGACGGTGCGCTCGAGCGTCGCGAGCGCCTTCATGGTCTCGACGTAGCTCGCCTGCGAGTACGCGGACATGTCGGGGAACGCGTACGCCGCGGTCGCGATCGGCGACGGCAGCACGTCGGGCTCGGTGTCGACCGCCATCCGCAGCTCGGAGATGTCGGCCTGCCAGCCCATCCAGTCGACGCCCGAGGTGCGCGCGCCGTAGAGCTCGGCCATCACCTTGGCATCGGCCCACTCGTTGACGCCCTCGTCGAGCCACGCCTCTTCCGACTCGTTGCTCGCGAGCATGCCCTGGAACCAGTTGTGCCCGACCTCGTGAACCGTGACGTACTCGGGCAGGCGCAGCCCGCGACGCGCGAACACGGTGTCGCCCGCGGTCGTCACGAACATCGGGAACTCGATGCCGCCGGCGCTGTCGGCGGCGTCGATCGGCGGATCGATGACGGTCAGGACCGGCCACGGATACGGCTCGAACCACGCCGAGAACTTCTCGACCGCGCCGACCGCAGCCTCGAGATGGCGACTCGCGAAGTGCAGTTGCTCGGGTCGGTGATAGACCCGCACCACGATCGTGCCGTCGGCGACCTTGGCCGGGCGCTCGAGCACCTCCATGTACGGGTCGGCCATCCACGCGAAGTCGTGGACGTCCTCCGCGTGATAGGTGAACGTGCGCGTGCCCCCGGGCGACTCGACCGCGTTCGCGAGCACGCCGGTCGCCGCCACCACGTAGGTGCTCGGCACCGTGACCGAGACGTCGTAGACGCCGAAGTCGGCGAAGAACTCGGTGGTCGCCGCGTACGGGTTGCACTCCCAGTGCTCGGTGCCGGGCGGACCGACGCGCACGCCGATCTTCGGGAACCACTGCGCGACCAGGTTGAACTCGCCCTTGTAACCGGTGCGCGCGAACGCCTCGGGGAGCTGCGCGGTGAACGTGAACCCGACCTCGACCGAGGCGCCCGGCGCGACCGGCCGCTCGAGCGGCAGCTCGGCGACCGTCTCGTCGCTGCCGGGCCCGGTCGTGTGAAGCCGGGTCGATGGCACGCCACCGACCGTGACCTTGTCGATCTGGAGGAAGCCCCAGTGCTCGGTCGCGGTCGCGCTGCGCAGGACGCCGTGCGACGTCTGCATCAGCAGCGAGCTCTCGTTCTTGAACGCATTCAAGTAGAGGTGAAACGGCAGCGTGTCGACCTGGCTCGCGCCGAGGTTCGTCCACGTCAGCGTCTCGGTCGCGGTGATCGTGTGGTGGACGACGTCGAGCTTGGCGTCGATCTTGTAGCTCGCGTTGCGCGGCGAGCGCGCCGGCCCACCGCCGCGCAGCGCGGGGCTGCCCTCGGGCCGCGGCAGCTGGCGGACGTGCGGGGCATCGTGGCGGGCACCACACGCGAACGTGAGGGCGATCGCGGCGAGGACCACGGAGCGCGGCACGGCCCCTCTATAGCACGCGCCCTGTTAGTCTCTCGGCATGAGCGACTCCGAAGCCGTGGCCACCGATCCGAAGGCGCAGGTCGCCGTGTTCCTCGACCGCTTCGCTCGCGAGCGCAACCTGACGCTGCCGCCGCTCGCGGCCGACGGCACCGGGTCGATCCAGCGCGGCTCCGCGGTCGTCACCATCCACGTGCTGGTCGACAAGAACGTGCTGCTCCTGCTCAGCAAGGTCGCCGCGGCGCCGACGCTCGACTTCGACAAGGCCAAGAAGCTGCTGGCGGCGTCGTTCGTCGAGACCGGCGATGCCGCGTTCGCGCTCCACCCGCAGACCGGCGACCTCTACCTCCGCATCCTCCGCGGGCTCGACGGCCTCGACTACGAGGAGTTCGAGGACATCGTCCACTCGATCGCGAAGACCGCCGATCACTGGGACGACAAGCTCAAGAACGACCTGTGAAGCTCGCGGACGCGGACGCCACCATCGCGGCGGGCGCGGCGCTCGCGGGGCTCCTGCGCGGCGGCGACGCGATCGCCCTGGTCGGCGATCTCGGCGCCGGCAAGACCACGTTCGTCGCCGGCCTGGTCGCCGCGCTTGGCGGTGGGGTCGCGACCAGCCCGACGTTCGCGCTGGTCAACGTCTACGACGGCGGACGCCTGATCGTGACCCACGTCGATCTGTATCGCATCGAGCGCGCGCGCGAGCTGGAAGAGCTCGGGCTCGATGACGCGATCGGCGACCCGCGCGGCGTCGCGATCGTCGAGTGGGCCGACCGGTTCGCCGTGATGCCCGCCGATCACCTGCGGATCGAGCTCGACCACGATGGCGAGGCGCGGCGCCTCGTCGCGCGCGGGACCGGCGATCGCGGCAGCGCGCTGGCCGCGCAGCTGCTAGCGTCCCTGGCGTGAAGCTCGCGCTGTTCGCCCTGGTCCTCGCGTCGTCGACCGCGCTCGCCGACGACACGTCGTCGGACACGACCGCGAGCGGCCTCGGCTTCGAGCTCACCAGCATCTACCGCGTGCCGGCGGGCGCGTCGCCGACCGAGGGCCCGGTGAACGCGCCGGTCACGATCGTCGCGTGGAGCGACTTCGCCTGCGAGTACTGCATCGAGGCGCAGCACACGCTCGCGTCGCTGCGCGCGCTGTATCCCGGGCAACTCCGGTTCGTCCACCGCACGCTGCCGCTCGATCCCGACGACCTGGTCGGCGCCGAGGCCGCGATGGCCGCCGCGGCGCAGGGCAAGTTCGTGCCGATGAAGGAGCGGATGTACGCGCTGCGCGGCCACGTCGATCGCGCGGGCGTCGAGCTGATCGCGCGCGAGCTCGGGCTCGACCTCGTGCGGTTTCGCGCCGATCTCGACACCGGGGCGTACCGGCCGCAGATCGCGATCGACACCGCCGACGCGCGCGCGCTCGGGCTGACCGGCACCCCGGCGTTCTTCATCAACGGGCGAGCGTTGAACGGCGCGCTGCCGATCAAGATGTTCGCCGACACGATCGACGAGGAGCTCGCGCGCGCGCAGGCCGCGCCGGCCCACGACTACGCCGCGCTGGTCGCCGATGGTCACCCGGCCGCCGACATCCCGAAGCCACGCGGCTATCGCAGCTTCCGGTTCGACCCGGCCGCGCCATATCGCGTCGGGCTCGGCCTGCCGAACCACCAGCAAGGGCCCGACACCGCGCCGGTCACGATCGTGCTGTTCAGCGACTTCGAGTGTCCATACTGCGAGAAAGAAGCGCCGCGGTTACAGCAGGTGCTCGCGAAGTACGGCGACAAGGTCCGCCTGATCTACCGTCACTTCCCGGTCCAGGGGCACCGCGACGCGCAGCTCGCCGCCGAGGCCGGCGTCGCCGCGGCCGAGCAGGGCAAGTTCTGGGCGTTCCACGATCAGGTGTTCGCCCACTTCGGCCAGCTGAGCCGCGCCGACCTCGACTCGTTCGCGCGCGCGATCGGGCTCGACATGGTGAAGTTCGACGCCGCGCTCGACAGCCGCCGCAACCACGACGCGGTGGTCGCCGAGCAGTCGGCCGCCGCGGCGCTCGGCGTGTCGGGCACGCCGACGATGTTCGTCAACGGCTTCGCGATCCCGGGGGCGCGCGACCTCGCCGGGCTCGAGCTCGTCGTCGACGAGCGGCTGGCGCAGGCGCAGGGCGCGATCGACCACGGCGTCCCGCCGCAGGACGTCTATCCGCTCGTGATGACCGCCGCGCAGGGCAACGACCGCGCCGATCCATCGACGATCCCGGCGCCGTCGAGCGTCAACCTGGCCATGCGCCCCGACGACCGCACGCTCGGCGCGGTCGCGGCGTGCCGGCGTCACGATCCGGCGCGGGCCAAGCAGCTGGCGCAGGGCCTCGAAGGCAACCACCGGCTGCGGGTCGTCGCGGCCTGTGCGGCGTTCGCCATCGACCTGTAACAGGTCCTGTCACGCCGCGACCGGGCGGTCTCGTCGACGAATCTCCACGCTCGGTGTCCGAGGTCCCTCAGTTTTTCACGTTGGCAGATCGTGGCGTCGCCGTGAATTCAACGTGATCCGCAGTGGCACCTCGGATGCAACGTCGGAGGTCATGCGCGCCGTCACGCTGGAATACGACGACTCCGACTTTGGGGGACGGCCGGTGGCGCTGGGGAGCGGCGAGCACCGGTTGCCGGGAACGTACGGCGCCTACCAGGTCATGATGCCCCTGGCACGAGGTGGCATGGGCGGCGTGTACCTGGCGTGCGCACCGGACGGCGAGCGGGTGGCCTTGAAAGTCCTCGATTCGCAGTTCGCCGACAACGCCGAGCTGGTCGCCCGGCTCGAAGCCGAGCACGCCCTCGCGACGCGCGCGTCGCACCCGAACCTGCTCGAGATCCACGCGAGCGCGCGCACCGCCGAGGATGTCCCGTACCTCGTCATGGAGTACCTCGACGGCGAGACGCTCGCGGCGATCGCCGAGCGCGGCCCGATCCCGATCGACGCGATCGTCACGATCGGCGCGCAGATGGCCGCGGCACTCGCGGCGCTTCACGCCAACGGGGTCGTGCACTGCGACGTCAAGCCCGACAACGTCATCGTGCTCGATGCGCGTACCCCGGCGGGCTTCCGCAAGATCAAGGTCGTCGACTTCGGCGTGTCGCGCCTGACCGACGCGCCGCGCCTGCCCGACGGCGCGATCGCCGGCACGCCGTGGTGCATGGCGCCCGAGCAATGGCACGGCGACGCGTTCACCGCGTCCGATGTCTACGCGCTCGGTTGCACGCTCTACCTGCTGGTCACGGGCACCGCGCCGTTCGACGGCTCGCTACCCGCGCTGATGGCGGCGCACCTCGAGCGCCGGCCGGCGCGACCGAGCTGGCTCGCCGTCGTGCCCGAGGCCCTCGAGCGGCTGATCCTCCGCGCGCTCGCCAAGCGCCCGATCGATCGTCCGACGATGGACGAGATGGCGGCCGCGCTCACCGCGCTCGCCGACCGGACGACCGCGCTCGAGTCCGCGCCGCTGCGCGCGGTCGGCTGATCACCAGGGCGTCGTGCGCTCGAGCCACTCGAGCCGGCGCGGGTTCGGGCCGCCGTCGACCCCGATGACGAACTTCGCGGTCACCGCCAGCGCGTCGTAGCCGACGGCGAGCGCCGGGTTGCGCACAGGCGTCCACCGGGTACCGTCGAAGTGCCACAGCGCGCCGCTCTGGGTGCCGACGAACTGGTCCGTCGCGCTCGTGCCCGAGATCGCGGTCAGCTGCTCGGTCGTGCCGGGGAGCTTGGTCCATGTCCAGGTCGTGCCGTCGTAGTGGCCGAGGTCCCCGGTGCCACCGACGGTGTAGAGCTCGGTGCGCGAGACGCCCCACAGCGTGTTCAGCTCGTTCGATGGTGGGTTCACGTTCGCCTGGCTCCACGTCGCACCATCCCAGATCGCGAACGCCGAGCGCAGCCCCGCCTTCCCGGCCGCGAAGCAGTACGCGCTGCCGCCGTCACACCACAGCGCGGTGAACGACAGCGCGGTGAGATCGGCGGCGTGCCAGGTGCCGTCGTAGCGTGCGATGCCGGACGGGCTGACCGCGACGAACACGTCCTGCGCGTTGCCGGCGATCGCGCGCGCGGCGACCCCGGGCCCGGCGGCCACCGAGGTCCAGGCCACGCCGGTCCACTTGTCGAGTGCCGCGCTGTCGGCCGCATAGACCTCGGTCCCGACGAGGCCGACCGCGGTGCGCGCGGTGGTCGCCACCGGCGCATCGCCGATGAACGCGTGGAGGCCGGTGGTCGACGCGACGAACACGTCGTTGCCGAGCACCGCGATCGAGCTCGCCGTCGCGACGCCGCCGAGGTCGGTCGTCGTGCGCCACGCGGCGCCGCCGTACTGGCGAACGCGCCCGCCGGTCTCGACCGCGAACGCCGCGTCGGTGGTCAGCGCGAGGATGCCGAACAGCGGCCACACGTGACTCCAGCGCGCGCCGTCGAAGTGCAGGATCTCCGATGGCGTGTTGGCGACCACGTAGAGATCGTCGGGCGCGCGGCCGACAACGTCGGAGATCGGGCCTGCGTGGAGCATCGTCCACGTCGCGCCGTTCCAGGATGCGAGGCCCTCGGCACCGCCGACGAACACCGCGTTGGCGGCAGAACCGGACACCACGCGCGGCGTCGCGATCCCCGGGATCGGGAGAGCCGTCCAGGTCGCGCCGTCGAAGTGGATCACGGTGTGAGTGAACTTGGTCGAGATCACCGCGTAGACGTCGCTCGCGCTGCTACCCCACACGGACGCGATCTGGTCGCTCGCGTTCATCCCCGGCAGCACCGTCGGGGTGAACGTGTGGCCGTCGCCGCGCTGGAGCAGCTGGGCGCTGAACACGAAGACATCGCCCGGTGTGCTCTGCCAGACGTACTGGCCCGCCGTGAGGATCACCGAGGACCACGCCGCGCCGTCGTAGTGCGCGAGGACAAACCCGGACACGGTCGACGACGCGCCGATCACGTAGATGTTGTTCGGGCCGGTCGCGGAGATCGAGGTCGGAAACATCGCGATGCCGGTCGACAGCTCGGTCCAGCCATGCGGTGTGCGCCACTCGACGATGCCGGTCGCGTCCGGCAGGTTGCCGGCGACGAACACGTCGTCGCCGACCCCGATCGCCGCGGTGAACACGGTGTCGGTCTCGAGCACCGGGCGCCAGCCGATCACGTGGCAGGTCGAGAAGTCCGGACTGCAGCCGCCGGGGCGGCACTCGGCGAACCCGGCGTCGTAGCCGAACCCGACGCAGGTCTCGAGCGGCGGCGCGCCGTCGCACAGCTCGCCGACGTCGGTGTCGAGTGTGCCGTCGCCGCATCGCCGTGCGCACGTCGCGAGGTCGTACGTGCAGTCGGCCGCGCACCCGACCATCCCCGGATCGTAGAACGCGTGATCGGTGCAGCTCGGCAGCGCGCCGAGGCGGGCGCCATCGCAGTCCTCGGCCCCGGACACGAAGCCATCGCCACACGCGGCTGGCAGGCACGCGCAGTCGGTGCACGCGGCCCCGGCAGCGGCGCCGTTGCACAGCCCGGCGGGCACCAGCTCGGCATCGCACGCGTCGCCGCCGAGCTTGCCGGCGCACGCGGTCGCCTGATCCGGCAGGATGCAGCGCACGCCATCCCCGAGCGCGAAGCACTGCTTGCCGGCCGCGCACAGCTGGCCGTCACTACAGACCGTCTCGCGGGGGGCGAGGCACGCGGCGAGGGCGACGAGCACGAGCACGTAGCGCATTCCCGCAGTGTCACATGCTTACGGGTGCACCTTGTCGGCCTGATCGGCGATCAAGTTGCCGCCCTCGTCGCGCGACGGACCACTGGCACCGGTCTCGGTCATGAACGCGGTCGAACATGCGAACGGCGCGTGAGCGGCCTTGGGCCCGATGAACATCGGGTTGACGATCCAGCTGTTCTGCTCGTTGTTGTAGGCGTGGCACAACACGTCGGCCTTGTTGCGGTTGATCACGAGCTTGTAGGTCGCGTCGCGCAGGAACTCGACATCGCTGTCGGTGTCGGCGACCGAGAGGTACTGGCGCTTGCCGTCGGGCCGGCGCTGGAACGCGGTCGCCGAGGTGTCACCGAACACGCCCTTGTTGATCCAGCACCGCTTGCCCTGGATCGTCGGGATCACGGATGCCTCACCGTCGGGGACCTCGCCGCAGCCGGCGAACCGATAGGTCAGCTTTCCGTTCGCGTCGGTCAGCGAGTGGATACCGACGACGTGATCGGTCGCGACACCCGCCATCGGCGCCATCGCACCGATCACGTCCTGTGGCGACGCCGTGATGATCCAGACGTCGAAGCCGCGCGACTTCGCGGCCGCGATCAGGCTCTTCTGCTGGTCGTAGATCCGGAGCCAGCCGTTGAGCCCGGGGGTCGTGCCGATCGTCTGGGTCGTGCCCATCGCGGCGGCGAGCTGCGGCGCCGTCGCGGTCATCGTGAAGTCCGCGATCTGCGCGTGGGTGTAGCCGGCGAGCAGCTGCGCGGTCCACGCGTAGGCCGGCTCGTTGCGGCGCAGGTTCGCGCCGGCCCACGCGGGCGCGCCGCCGCGGGTGACCTCGTCGTTGTACATGCTGAGCATCTCGTCGGCACACGCGGTGTTCGTGCTGGTCGGCAGTGGCTGCCCGGCCGCGACCGTGGTGCCGCACGCCGCGGTGAGCGCTGCGGCGCCGGCATCGGTCATGTACTGGCTGGTCGCCTTCCAGTCCTGACCCGGTGGCTGGAGCACCTTGTCGTTCGCGATGAACCAGAACGTGATCGCGTCGCCGAAGTCGTTCTTGCTGATCGTGTTGTCCCAGTCGAACATCACGACCGGCTTCTTGCTGGCGTCGTAGCCCGCGCTCTTGCAGCCGCCGGCGTCGAGCCAGCTCGTCAGGGTCGCGCGGTTGGTGCCGTACCACGCCGGATCGTCGGCGATCGCGGTGGCGACCAGCGTGCCGCACGGGTCGGGCTGGACGACCGGCGCGTCGGGCATCGCGGCCGGCGCGTCGGGGGTGAGGGATTGCGCGTCGTCGCCGCTGCAGGCGAGGAGCGAGGTCAGGAGGAGCGCGTGGATGTTTCGCATGCCCTCGTTGTCGTCGAGACCGGCGTAGCCTCGACATGACCGCCGCGTGATCAACGCGTGAGTCGCGGCGTTAGATCGCGGCCTCGACGATCGTCACGCGCCGCGCGCCGGCGGGCTCGACGCCGGGCAGCTGCGACGCGAACGTCGCCGGGTTCAGGAGGTCCGCGCGCGCGAAGCCAGCCCCCTCGAGCGCGGCGATCGCCTCGGGGGCGGTCTCGAAGTGCAGGTGCACGCGGCCGCGCACGAACGCGGCGAGCGCCCACGAGAATCCGGTCGTGAACACGCCGCGGTTGGCCTCGGCGAGCACGAGGTCCGAGAGGTACTTCCCGGTCGGAAATCCGCGCAGCGCGGTCGCGAACCGGCGCCAGATGCCGAGCACGGTGTCGCGATCGAAGTAGTTGATCAGGCCCTCGGTGATGATCGCGGTGCCGCGCGCCGGATCGAGGCCGTCACACAGCGCGGCGATCGAGGTCGGACCGGCCTCGGCGAGCGCGTCGATCTCCTGGGTCCGGTGATGCGCGGTCTCGCCGCCGAGCGCGGCGAGGATGCGGCGCTTGTTCGCCAGCATGCCCGGCAGGTCGGCCTCGACGTACGTGATCTTGTCGCCGTAGGTCGTGCGAAACCGCCAGCCGCGCGGCGACAGCCCGGTCGCGACCTCGATGACCTGGCTGACGCCGCCGTGGTCGATCGCGTGCGCGAGCCGCAGGTCGATCAGCCGGTGGCGGGCGAGCAGCATGCCCTCGAGCGACGGAAGCCCGGTCGCACTCGCGATCGCGTTGGCCGGGCGCAGCGCGGTGTACATCGCGCGCCCAGTGGTGGTCGCGAACGCCTCGTGCGAGTGACCGTGGGCGAACCAGACATAGCCCGTGTAGTGCGCGGTTGGCGAGATGGTCTCGGGGTGCGAGCGGGCCATAGGATCGCGAAGATACGCCGGTTTTCGGGGGAGATCTCGCCTGCAAAAACGAGCGCTAGACGATCGAAATCACAGGGGTAACCTCGATCCAAGGTCAGCTGCTGGAACACTGAACATCAGACCAGTGCAGTAGCGTTTCCCGTATGCGCATCGCTTGTGTCCATATCCCGCAGTTCGCGCTCCAGTGCGTGACCCGTCTCGATCCCTCCCTCCGGCGCCAGCCGGTCGTGGTGGTCGGCGCGGGCCTCGAGCCGGGAGCGGGTACCGTCGCGCGCGTCGCGCTCCACAGCCCGATCGTCCAGGCGTGCTCGCGCGCCGCGTGGGCCCACGGGGTCCGGATCGGCATGACCGCCACCGCGGCGCGTTCGCTGTCGCCCGAGCTGGTGATCGTGTCGGCCGACTCGCTGATCGAGCGCGAGACCGTGCGCGCGATCGCGGACGTCCTGCTCGGCACCGCGACCACGGTCGACATCGGCGGCCGGGTCGGCGCCGGCGGCGCGCACCTCGCGCTCTATACCGATGTCCCGGTGAAGACGCGCGGCCAGAGCTTTGGCGAGAAGCTCGTCGAGGTGCTCGACGAGCTCGGCCTCGCCGCGCGGATCGGCATCGCCGATGATCGGTTCACCGCATGGGTCGCCGCGTCGTCGCCGGTCCAGCAGCCCGGCCACGCCGACGGCTGGGACGCTGGCGTCGTCAGCGTGCCGCGCGGCGGCTCGGCGGCGTTCCTCTCGCCGCGCCCGCTGTCGCTCCTCGCGATCTCCCCGGAGGTCCAGCACATGCTCGAGGCGCTCGGCGTCCGCTCGCTCGGCGAGTTCGCTGCGCTGCCGGCGCCGTCGGTCGCGCGGCCGCAGGTCGCCGCGGCCGGTGCCGACTTCCAGGCCCTCGCACGCGGCGAGAGCGGCGCGCTCCTGCGGCCGTACCTGCCGGAGTCGACCATCCGCGAGGATCTCGTCACCAGCGACGCCCTGGGCGGCGTGACCGCGCTCGCGATGCTCGGCAGCCGGCTCGCGCTGCGCCTGGCCGGTCGCGGCCGGCTCGCCGCGCGGCTCGAGATCACGATCACCGGCGCGACGAGGACATCGCGGTGATCAGCGTGCCACGCGGCGGATCCGCGGCGTTCCTCGCGCCGCGTCCACTCTCGCTGCTCGCGATCACCCCCGAGGTCCAGCACATGCTCGAGGCGCTCGGCGTCCGCACGCTCGGCGAGTTCGCTGCGCTGCCGGCGCCGTCGGTCGC
>JBBQEX010000048.1:0-60089 GCA_038321315.1 Haliangiales bacterium
GAAGTCTTCTTGCGCTGGCATCTCGGAGCAGATCGATTTGGTCTTCTCATGGGGGTTCCTGCTCGGTCTTACAACCCGGAGGTTCCCGCTTCTTTTCTTGCGGCCCAAGAAACCGGCTTCTACACAACTATAGAGACACGACCCGCCACATGACTCGCCAGCCTTGGACGATCCACGCGGACGCCACGATGTCTCAAGCGCATCACGTGATGCGCGAGCACCGAATTCGACACTTGCCGGTCCTCGATGGGGTCAAGCTCATCGGCATCGTGACCGAGCGCGACTTGCACCTCATCGAGACCTTGCCGGGTGGTGATCCCGATGATGTCAGCGTCGAGGAGGCGATGACTGCAGAAGTCTATACGGTGAACGCTGACGACCCGCTGGACGTCGTGGTCGAGCACATGGCAACGCGGAAATTCGGGTCTGCCGTGGTGCTCGACCGACATGGAGTCGTCGCGGGCATCTTCACGACCATCGATGCGTTACAGGTCCTCGCCGAGGTGCTGCAGCGTGCGACGGCGTGACACCCAAGGACTTGGGTTGCATCTGCTGCGCGGTGCGCAAAAGATGAGGGAGGCTGCGCCGCGCGCACGTCTTGCGCGCTCGATCAGCAGGGCAGCGCGACTGTCAGCGACCCAACCATGGTCCGGAGGGTGACGCGAGATGACGCGTGATTGTCTTTGCACCGCAACCCATAGCCCGAGGATGGTCGTGGTCACCGGGGGACCGGGCGCGGGCAAGACGGCCGTGGTCGAGCTGGCGAGGCGATCGCTCTGCGACCACGTCCACGTCGTTCGCGAGGCCGCCGGGATCGTGTTTGGCGGTGGGTTCCCGCGCACCAGCGATCCACCGAGCCTGCGAGCGGCGCAGCGGGCGATCTTCTACGTCCAGCGCGAGCTCGAGGGTGTCGCGATCCTGGCCGATGCGGCGATCGTTCTGTGCGATCGAGGCACCGTCGATGGCGGGGCCTACTGGCCGGGGCCAGGCGACTTGTGGTCGACCGTCGGTACGACACTCGCGGCCCAGCTCGCTCGCTACGCCGCGGTGATCCATCTACGGACCCCGAGCCCAGCCGACTACAACCATCAGAACCCGCTCCGCGTCGAGTCCGCCCTCGAGGCTGCCGCGATCGACGCGCGGATCGCGGCGACGTGGAGTGCACACCCGCACTACGTCGAGGTTGCTTCTGACCCGAGCTTCGTTGACAAGGCCGCGCGCGCGATCGCGATCCTCCGCACTGAGGTCCCCATGTGTTGCCGTGGGAGCACGACATCGTGAATTGGTTCGCGTGGTGAGGTCTTCGAATGGAGTGCCGTTCAGCGTCGCGCCGTTCGGCTGCGATTCACGAACGCGCACCGATTGCGCGACCGTCGCAATCGACGCACACGCTACGCGATTCGCGTCAGAACTGTTGTGCACGGTTGTTGCTGGAGGCTGAGAGCATGTCCCGCCATCACCGCTCCGTTCTCGCGGTCGTCGCTACCGCGGCGGGTTGCAGCTCTCCATCCACCGTCGCGACACCACACGGCGGTCCACGCGGGCTACATGCCAGCGAGCACCTGAACGTCGCACACGAGCACGACGAGCTTGCCCGCCACGATCCCAACTCCCCCGAAGTTCGCGAGCGACAGCCCGGCTCGCTCGACTACTCGACTGCCGGCGTGCCCTGGGTGCGTTCGTGGGACATCAAGGAAGACCACGAGCGCATGGCACGCATTCACCGCAGCGAGGCCGCGACCATCCAGGCGGAGTTCGACGAGGCGTGTGGCCAGCGCTCGGTCGCCGAGATCGCGGTCTCTCCGCTGGTGCGTTACGGAGTCGGCGGTACGAACACCGCGAACGGCGTCATCGTCTACCTCACGGCAACCGGCGGGTCACCCGACGCGCTGGTCGCCGAGATGCGCTGTCATCGTGCGTGGATGCTGCTCGCGCCGGCGGCGAACATGGACGATTGCCCACTCGACCTCCCTGACATTAAGGTCGACGCGCATGGAGACGCTGAGGGGATCGCGCTGACGATCATCGAGACGCGTCCGTCGCTCGTCATCGAGCTCCAGCGGCGCGCGGCTCACGAGCTCGAGGCGGCGGCACAGACACGCGGTCGCGGCGACCACTGAGGTTGGGATGCGTGCCGGGGACTCGCTATCGCTCGCGGATCAGTTCGCTCGCGACGCGAAGGACGACATCACCGAACGTCGCATGATGCTTGTGTTGTTCGATATGGCCCGCAAGCGCGGCCTTGTCATCGATCATCATCCGAGGATCGTGGCCCCGAGCTTCTCGGTCAGCTCGATCCCGTAGTCGAGCGCGGTTCGCGAGCTCGCAGAAGTCGGTCGGCACGAAGATCTTCGTCGGTAGGGTCATCGAGAACCTGAAGTTGCATCTGAGATGCCACGCGCCTTCGACGCGCAGCAGGTCGCGAGATCCTCGTGACGTGTACAGGTTGCCACGCGGCGAAGCCCGCCGCGCTAGGCACGTGTGGTGCATCGAGGAGATCCATGCTCGCCACAACCGAACCACCGCAGGTTTCGCTCTGGTCATTCATGATCGAGAACCATCGTCATCTGAACAAGCTGTTCCAGCGCGTGCTCCTGGCGTTCGAAGCGAACGATGTTGATGCGGGTGTTGTGTGGACCGAGCTTGAGCACGGTGTTCTGTCTCACATGGACGCGGAGGAGCGCTTCGTACTCCCCGCGTTCGCGCGGGTCGATCGCGATGAAGCCCATGCCTTGCTTCGCCAGCACGGCAGGATCCGCGAGCAGTTGCTCGAACTCGGCATCGCGCTCGACCTCCACCACCTGCGCGTCTCGCAGTCGCGCGACCTCATCGCGACGCTCCAGGCGCACGCAATCCGCGAGGATCATCTGCTTTACCGGTGGGCCGATGCCCGACTCGATGCCAGCGTCGCGGCGGCGGCGCGCCGGCATCTCCACGAGCACCGAATTTGGCCGCCCTCGACGCCGCGCACGGCTTGCGTGACCCCTGCCAGATGAGCTGCAACGAGATCGTCTGCCTTGACGACCCGGATACCCACCTTGGGTCGCGTCGTAGACCGTGCGGCTTCGCCGCGCGAACACAACGCAGATGACCATGAGTGCGTTTCCGCCCCGAGCTTAACTGACGGAGATCCCACGAAGGTGAACATGCGAGTCATCACCCGTGGCGTGATCGCCTACCCGTGCAGACGGCGGCGATAGAAAAGACCGCGACCAGGCTCGTCGAAGACCTCGGCATTCGCTCGCTTGGCAGGATCGAGTTCGCTCAGCCCTGACCGGGCGCACGTCCGATCGCGACACGGTCGCCGGCGACCGGGATGTGGATGTCCGTGAATCCCCGACCGCGCAGCTTGGCCGCGAGAGCGTTCTGCGCTGGCGGTTCGCCGTGCACAAGGACGACCGTCCGCGGGTGAACCGCCTCCGCGTAGGCGAGGAGCCCTGCTTGATCCGCGTGGGCCGAGAACCCGTCGAGCGAGATGACGTCGGCGTGGAGCTCGTGCATCAGGCCGAAGATCTTGATCTGCGGTCGGCGCTCGGCGATGCGGCGGCCGAGCGTGTTCTCCGCCTGGAACCCGACGAGCACGATTGTCGTCTTCGGGTTCTCGGCGAACGTACGGAGGTGGTGGAGCACCCGTCCGCCCTCGCACATCCCGCTGCCCGCGAGGATGACGGCCGGGCCGGGATCGAGATCGATCGCCTTGGACTGCTCGACATCGGTCACGTGAACGAGACCCGGAAACTCGAACGCAGTCCCCCCATTGACGAGCGTGAAAGCATCGCGTCCGTAGCAGTCGGGGTGAAGGCGGAACACGTCGGTCACCTTGGTCGCGAGCGGCGAGTCGACGAAGATCGGGATCTCGGGGATAGCACCACGTGCCCGGAGTTGCCCGAGCACGAGCAAGAGTTCCTGGGCTCGTTCGAGTGCGAACGCCGGAATGATCACCTTGCCGCCACGCGCCGCGGTCCGCGTGATCGCGGCGGCCAGCGCTTCGTGCGACTGCACGATCGGCGGGTGGAGCCGGTCGCCGTAGGTGCTCTCCGTGACGAGGACGTCGATATTCGACGCGACCTCCGGATCGCGAAGGATCGGCATCCCGGGCCGCCCGAGGTCCCCGGTGAACGCGAGCCGTACGCGCGCGCCTCGCTCGACATCCTCGATGTCGAGCACCACGATCGCGCTGCCCAACACGTGTCCCGCGTCGAGGAACATCACCGTCACACCCGGGGCGATCGTGGTCGGTGGGCGACGGTATGGCACGCCGATCACGAGTCCGAGCGTCGCCACGACGTCGTCGTGCGTGTACAGCGGCTCGACCGGATCGAGCGCGACGCCGCGCGCGATCAACTTGGTGATGTGACGGGCATCCGATTCCTGGATGCCGGCCGAGTCTTCGAGCATCGGCGCGCACAGATCGCGTGTCGCGGGCGTCGTGTAGATCGGGCCGCGGTAGCCGTGCTTGACGAGGACAGGCAGCGCACCGGAGTGATCGAGATGAGCGTGCGAGAGCACCACGGCATCGAGGTCGCCGAGCTCCACCGGCAACGTACGGTTGAGCCGCGAAGATTCGGCGCGGTGGCCCTGGAACAGCCCGCAATCGAGCAGGACGCGTGCACGCGACGTCACGAGGAGGTGTTTGGAGCCGGTCACGGTCCCGGCGCCTCCGAGAAAGATCAAGTGAGGAGTTCGGAGCGACATCGCGAGACTGGTTGCACGTGTCGTACCGACAGGCCGGTCCTAAGGGTTTCGGAAAGCTGGACGGTGACACCACTGCGCGCAGCGGTGGATCAGCGCGTAGATTTTTCGTAGCGCTGGCCCGCGAGTACGTAGCTTTCCGTGGTGGTCGCGTGGGGCGCGAGGTAGCGGAGGCCGGTCGCGTCGATCGCGATCCGCCCGGTGGTGACCTCGTCGCCGTCCTGAACCTCGACGACGGCGGAGAACATCCGCACCAGCTCGGTCCCGGTCCCGACGCGATCGAGGTGCAGCCACACCTTGCTCGTGCGGTGGCCCCCGACACGCACCGTCGTCGCGATGACGGGCGTGCCGAGCGAGGCATCGCCTGCGACGAGGGCGACCAGCTGATCGGCACTGCTGTTCACCTCGGCGCCGAGCGCGGTCGCGATCACGTGCTGGTTCGCATCGAGCACGACGATGCCCATGCCGTAGCTCGCGAGGATGGTCTCGGTTCCCGGATGATCGGCGGCGACCTCGGCGACGATGGTGATGCCGTTGCGGTCGACACACGCGTCACAGGCCTGCCAGTGCTGCATGCGCTCGCCGACGCCGGGCATGACCGTGTCCGATTCTGCGATCGGCGAGACACCCTGCAGCCACGGCATCGTCGACGGGCTGGGCGCCGGGGTGCATGCTGCGAGAGCGAGACCGACAGGGATCATGGACGCGAGTGGTCGTAGCGACATGACTTCATCAACAGCAAGCACCGTGCCACGGTGGCGCGCACTCAGAAGCCGAGCCGTAGCCCGAGGCCGGCATCGACCTCGGTGGACCGCCGCCACAGGTTGTCGCCCGTCCCTTCGCGCACCACGTGCTCGCCGAACAGCTCGACGCGCACGTCGTCCGCCGGGATGGGGCGGTAGCCGATGATCGCAGTCGAGGTCACGCGCAGGTCGACGAGATCGCGCGGGTCGTTGAACCCGCCGTGCGAGTGCTCGTCGAACGACCAGAACTGGTGAGCGACGCTCTCCGCAAAGAACGTCCATTGCGCGACCTCGAGCTGCGCCCGTACCTGTGCCCCGATCCCGGTGCCGTAGTAGTAGCCGCGGGTGAGCACGATCGACGAGTTGGGCTCCCGCAGCATCATTCCGAGCGCGTGGGATTGGACCATGCCGAGCTCGCCGGATGCAGCGGCCTCGAGCGCGAGCGCACGGCGAGGCCACTGCCACCACACCGCCACGCGTGGCGTCGCGAGCTGGAACGCCGCGTACTTGTCCCACTCCGCCGGCAACCGGCGATCGACGACATCGAAGCCGCCACCGACGCCGATGAACATCCGCCGCCCGATGCCGATGTCGTCGGTGTCGCGATCGAGCCAACCCGCGTAGGTGGTCGTGCTGCGAAACGCACCACCCGACAGGGCGGCACCAGTCGCCACGTCGCCGACTCGCACGTCGGTGACGACCCGGTTCCATCCACCGAACGACGTCCACGTGCCGCGATCGTCCGCCGCGCCGAACCGGCGATCGCCGAACGTCTCGAGCTCGAGGCCGAGGCGGACCTCCCGCACATGTCCCGTCTGGCCCTGCTGATCGATCCCAGCGAGCAGCGCGCTCGCGGAGAACCGGGCTTGCTCGTCGGCCGTGCGGCCCGGCAGTGGTGAAAGGCCGAGCTCGGACTGGGCCTGGTGAAACGGCGACACAGCCAAGCCCATCACGCGGCGCGCGAGCGTCGGCTTGCGATCCGCGGCGAGTCCGACCTGAAACAACGGCTCTCCGACGAGAATCCCGGAGCTGGTGTTCGCAAAGATGTCGTTGATCGAAGGTTGCTCCTTGTACTCGACGAAGTACTCCCAGAACACGGACATGCCGAAGGTCAGCAGTGTCGCGGCACCCGGCGACATGCCGTTGGTGCGACCGATCTGATAGGTCAGCGCGCCGACCATCGGGTGCCGGATCGCGTTCGCTTCGAACTTGTTCGTGTCGAGCACGAGAGAGTCGAGGCTGGTTGCCTTCTCCTTCCAGCTCGGCCAGTCCCAGTGAAGCGCCCAGTCCTCCTTCTGTTGCCCCGGGGTGCCCCAGTAGTAGATCGCTGCCGGAAGCGTGACGATCAGGTTTTCGACGATGACGAGCGGCACGCGCAGCGTCGTTCGCGACGACGGTGCCGGGTCGGGATCCGGCAGTGGCGCACCATCGTCAGCGCGTGCCCGCTCCGCCAGGAGGAGGCTCGCCGCGACGATGATCATCGGGAGACCACGCATGGCTCACACGAGGTGCGTCTGGTCGATCGCGCACGCGGTGACGCGTTTGACCCAGCTGTCCACCCACCGCCCCAGCGTGCCGAGGCCGGCGGTCACCTGGACGCCGATGTCGGCGTGGTCGACCCGATGCGCGACCACGTCCTGCTTGGTCAGCGAATCGTAGTTGCTCATGTCGTGTGGTCCAGCAAGTCGCGTTCCATCGGGTGGTTGGGTGTTCAGTTCGGATCGCGCAGTTCGTGCGTGGTGCCGGGAGGTCGCGCATCGGTTGCGCGAATCGAGGTTGCGCGAACCGTGCGTGGCGGTACGTCAGCTGCACGAGGCGATCTCATGATGCCATCCGCGATTCTCGTTTCGGTCGACCTCTCGGACCCGTCGATCGACCTTGTCGGGCTCACGGTGCCGCCGATGACGGCCAAGTCGTGAAGCGGATCTTGTGCGCTCTCGCCCCCTGTGTCAGCGTAGTTGCCGCATCGACCTGACCACCTCGGGGGCGAGAGCGGATACGAACGATGGAGTACTCGGAACTGGTAAGAGCACGGATGGTGCGGCGCATGGTCGGCCCGAATGCAGTAACGGCGTCGGACCTGGAGCGGGAGACTGGCATCCCGCAGCCGACGTTGTCGCGTTGGTTGCGCGGTGCGGCTAGCCTTCGGCTGGTGACCACGAAGCCGGACGCGTCGAGCGATGGTGAGGCTGCTGCCACGGAGAAGCGGCCGCAGGACTGGAGTCCGAAGGAGCGGATCAAGTTCGTTCTCGAAGCGGACGGCGTGGCCGACCAGGAGCTCGGGGAGCTTCTTCGTCGGCGTGGTGTCCATCGCGAGCAGCTCGATGCGTGGCGTGCGCTGGTCGACGCGTTCGGTCAGCCGACGACCTCGCGCCGGTCGCCGGAGGCGAAGCGCATCAGGGAGCTCGAGCGGGAGGTCGCGCGCAAGGACAAGGCGCTCGCCGAGACGGCGGCGCTGCTCGTGCTCCAAAAAAAACTGCATCTGTTGCTCCCGGAGGTTTCGGCGGGCGAGGACGACGACACGGACGACGGGAGCGACAAGTGATCCTCGAGCTCATCGACGAGGCCGTGTCCGCCGGCGCACGACGCGCACGCGCTTGCGAAGCCGCGGGCCTCGACACCCGGACCGTCGAGCGATGGCGCACGCGTCCCGACGGTGACGACCTTCGTCACGGTCCGACGACGCGTCCGGCGAACGCCCTGACGACCGAGGAGGAGGCGCAGATCGTCGAGATCGCGACTGCGCCCGAGTTCGTGGGCCTCTCGCCTCACCAGCTCGTGCCCAAGCTCGCGGACATGTCGATGTTCGTCGGCTCGGAGTCGACGGTCTATCGCGTGCTGCGGCGCAGGCGGCTGGTTCGGCATCGGGACCGCTCGCGACCGCGCAAGCACCGCCGGCCACGCGAGCTCGTCGCGACGGGGCCGAATCAGGTGTGGGCGTGGGACATCACGTATCTCCCGGCCGGCGTCCTCGGAACGTTCTGGTACCTGTACGCGATCCTCGACGTGTGGAGTCGCAAGGTCGTCGGCTGGGCGGTCCACGATTCCCAGAGCGAGCACTTGTCGGCCGCGCTCATCGACGCGACGTGCGCACGCGAGGGTGTGGTTCGCGGTCAGCTCTCACTTCACGCCGACAACGGCGGTGCGATGAAGGGCAAGACGATGCTCGTCAAGCTCGAGCAACTCGGCGTGCTGCCGTCGTTCAGCCGGCCGCGCGTCAGCGACGACAACCCGTTCCCCGAGTCGCTGTTCCGCACGCTGAAGTACCGTCCCGGCTACCCGGACAAGCCGTTCGTTCTCGCCGAGGACGCACGCAACTGGGTCGCCTCGTTCTTCGGCTGGTACAACGACGACCATCAGCACAGCGGCATCCGCTTCGTCACGCCGAGCCAGCGCCACGCCGGCCACGATGCTGAGATCCTCGCGCGCCGCGACACGGTCTATCGCGACGCCCAACGCCGACATCCCAACCGGTGGACGCGCCGCACTCGCAACTGGTCGCCGATCTCAACAGTGCGGCTCAACCCGGAACACGGACTCAACGACTAACTCACGTGCGGCAACTGTCTTGACACTCACCGCTCGACGGTTCGCCCCGCGCGCCGCTCGTGCTTGCCGCCGCGGTCGGGCTCGCGAAACTCGCCGATGCGAAGCTCGTGCTGTTCCGTGCGGTGTCACTCCCGATCGAGATACCAAGCGAGGTGATGCGCGTGACCGACCGTTCGCTCGAGGAGATCTTGCTGGGCAACGCGCGCGGCGAGCTCGAGCACGCCGCTCGCGAGCTACCAAAGGGCCTCGTCGAGCACTTCGACGTCGAGATCGCGACCGCGTGGGATGGCATCTGTCACGCCGCGATCGAACAGCAGGTCGATCTCGTCGTGCTCGGCTCACATGGCTATAGCGGGCTCGACCGCTTGCTCGGGACGACCGCGAGCAAAGTGGTCAATCACATCGACCGCAACGTGTTCATCGTTCGCACCGCGTTGTAGCAGTCCGCAGCTCAGGACGGCGCGCCGCTCGAGCGCCGCGCGACCGTTTCGCTGTCGAGGACGACGGGCGCCAGGAACGTGCGCTCCTCGGCCGCCATGTGTGCCTCGATCTCCTCGACCAGCTCGGGCATGCGCTCGGCGATCTCGGCGATCGGCTCGGCGAGCCAGTCGGCGAACGCCCTGTGCTCCGCGGCGTGCTCGTCGACCATGCGGTCGATGAGCGCGGCGCCCCAGTTCGCCGCGTCGGTGAGTACGGAGCGAACGAGCGCAGTCTCGACGGCATTGTGCTGTGCCATCTCGTCCCGCAACCTGTCGAGCGCGCTCTCGAGCCGCGCGCGCACCGGCTCACCGCGCGTGTGGCCCTTTGCGAGCTCGAGACAATTCGCGAGGTGTTGGCGAATCGAGCGGTGGTGGTCGAGGAGCAGGCTGCGAATGCGTTCGGCTTCCATGCTGACCATCGACGCAAGTCGCGCGCCAGACGTCGCGGCATCGGCTTGTTGTCGCGAACGGCCGTGGCAGTGCGCGCAGGTCACGAGCAGGTCGGCGAACACGCGCGCACGCTCCGCGGTGTTCTTGCTCGTCGAACTCCGGGTCGCGTACAGCCGCACGCGCGCGACGTCGTCGCCGATACCGAGGCTATCGTTGGCCGCAACGATCGTTAGGGCGCGGCCACGAGCAGCGCGGCGCCGGTGTCCCACGCCGACTTCGATGGACCGATGAGCCCATCCCACATTCGCGCGATCGCCCAGCGGTGATCGGTCATCCGCGTCGCGAGCGAATGGTTCGGCGGGTTCGCCGGCGGCGGCTTCTTGAGATCGAACACGATCCGCGCGTGGACCGACTCGTGGCACGTCGCGCACTTCGCGCCGAGGTCGGCGAGCTGGCGCGCCGCCGCCCCGGGGTCGCTGTTTGCTCGAGCTGGGCCGCCGCATCGCGCACCACTTCGAACGCGGGCTTCCACTCGGGCAAGACGTCGTCCTCGCGCAACATGGCGATTCCGTGCGCGATCGTCTGCAACTCGTTCAGGGCGCCACGCGATCATGTCCTGGAGTTGCTGCGTGGCCGCATAGCGGAGATGCATCCGATTCTTGATGGCGTTGACGCGCGCGGATAGCTCGGCTCCGGGCTTCGCCGAGACCTCGGCGGCACATCCAGCGAGCGCGGTCGAGGCGAACACGGCGAGGGCGAGGTAGGACATACCTCGATCACAGCAACCAGCGCATCACGCCTGGCGGAGGCGGCCGGTTCGCGGAACCCGCAGGCGCTGCGCGGGCGGGTTCTCCCGCTGCGGCCCTTGCGCGATCGCAGCGATGGCTCTCGTGGGGGCGCCGTCGGGATCGATGGCCGTCGAGCCGTCCGCTGTCGCGGTCCGTCGAAGGCGACTGCGCAAAGTTCGCGCGTAGCGTGCAGATCTTTCACATCGACACCGTCGACGTGAACGCTACGTTGGACTTCATGCGCTCGCCGTCTCGTCGCACGCTCGTCGGCCTCGCGCTCGCAACGTCGGGCGGGATCTCGGTCGCGCATGCGTCGCCGGAGCGCCCGAACGCGCTGTACGCCGAGTTGCTCGGAAAGGGCGGCGCCTGGGGCATCGGGTACGACCATGAACTGTCCGGACGGTTCGCGGTCGGCGCGGTCGCTTCGTTCTCGCCGCTCGACGGCCAGCGCCTGTACACGCTGTCGCCCTATCTCGGCATGACCCTTGTTGGGCGCGGCCACCATCACTGGTTCGTCGACGCAGGCCCGCAGGTCGAGCGCCTCGTGACGCCATCACCGGTGCCGGAGTGGAAGGGTATGACCTCGACCGACTTCGGGGCCGAGATGTCGTCGGGTTACGAGTACCGCGATCACTTCCTGTTCCGGATCTACGGAGAGGCAATCGCCGGTGCCCGCGGCGTCGAGCCCTGGGTCGGCATCAGCATCGGATGGACCTGGTGAAGCACACGATCTCCGTCGCCCTGCTCGCGTTCGCGAGCGGCTGTATCAACCTCGGTGCCGATGCCGCGTGGACCCCGATCACCCAGATCACTGGTGATCTCGCACCGCAGACTGGTGCGGCGGCCACGACCGCGTTGATCGCGTCTCCGGACACCGTCCGGATCGTGACCTACAACATCCGCGACGGTGGCGTCGCGCCGGCGGAGATCGCCGCGGCGTTCGCGGCGAACCCGAACCTCGCGCGCGCCGATGTCGTCTTCATCCAGGAGGCGGAGGCGTTCCCCGAGGAGGTCGCGCCCCGGATCGCGACGCTCGCGGCGGTGCTCGACACCAGTTGGATCTACGCTCCGGCGCGCGCCGAGAAGACCGGCACGCTCGGCGACGCGATCCTGTCGCGGTACCCGATCGACAACTTCGAGGTCATCGATCTTCCGCTGGCGACGCTCAAGCGCCAACGCATCGCGGTCGGCGCTGACCTCCATGTTGGCGGTCAGATCCTCCGCGTCGTCTCAACCCAGCTCGACACGTCGTTGAACATCAGTAACCGCGTGCGCCAGCTTCACCCGGTCGTGATCGACCTGCCAACCGCGGCGCTCGTCGGCGGTGACTTCAACACCAACCCGTTCGCTTGGCAGGATGGGATCATCCCGCTCGTCGGCGCGGAGGCGATCGCGAACACCGATCAGGCTCCGATGATCGACAACTACATGAGCGGCCTTGGCTTCGCCAACCCGACCGCGGGGCGCGGCAATACCGAGGTTCGGTACGGAATCTCGTCGCGGCTCGACGCAGTCTACGCACGCGGTGTCGAGATCGTCGGCGGTGGCGTCGAGCGGAATGTCCTGCTCTCGGATCACTATCCGACGTGGATCGATGTCCGCCTCGTCGCGCTCTGATCTCGGCATGAGCTGCGACGAAGCCTCCGAGTTCCGCTCCACAGTTGTTGGGTCGAGCGAGGCGGGCGAGACCCAGCGTTCCGCGCTTGGGTTACATTGAAGGAAACTATGAATCCATCGTGACGTATTGGTCGCGTGCGGCAGTGAGTTCGTTTCGGACATGGGTAACGAGTTGTTCGGGAGCGATCGCGCGGGCGTGCGGACCCCACTCGAGCACCCAGGAGACCACCGGTGCGAGGGCTGGGACGCGAAGCGAGATCCGGACGCGACCATCAGGGCGAGCTTCGATTTGCTGTGATTCGTCCCAGGTGCGCGACGTCGCATACAGCGCCTTCTCTCGACTGAACTCGACGACGACATCATGCGGGCCGGCCGCGTCGGCGAGGTGTGGACCGAACGGACACAGGTGCCTGGCGATGTCGAACCCAGGAGGGACCTCGAAGGGGTGGGCACGTAGGTGCTCGGCCTCGGTGAACCGCTCGATCGCGTAGATCCCGAGCGGCGCATCGACCGCTGCGGCGTTCAAAGCGGAGAGGCGACCGCCGATCGCGTAGAGCCCGTGTCGGTAGAGCACCATTCCATATGGTGCGAGGTGACCGTGTCTGGCTCGGCCGCGCGCGTCGCCGTAACGGTACTGGACGACCTTGTGGGAAAGGATGCCGGTCAGGATGGCGTCGATGATGTCTTCCTTGCCGGCGTACGACTTCGTGCCGTGATCGGGCAGGTAGACGAACTGCTTCGCGAACGCTCGCAGCTCGCCGCGCTCCTTGTCGTTCATCCGCTGTTCGAGCTTCGCCATGACGGCATGAACGTCATCGAGAAACGGCGTGCCACGCAGGACCTCGAACACGTTCCGCACCGCGAGGAGGGTGAGCCGCTCGCTCCTGGTGATCGAGACCGCGGAGTACGTCTTCTCCACGGCGAGGAGGGCGATCGATCGCTGGTCCACCTTGCCGGTCTCGATGTCGAACCCGGCATCGCGAAGCTCGCCGAGGTCACGGCGCACGGTGCGTTCGCTCGCGCCGACCTCCTCGGCAACCTCGGAGATGCGACGCCCGTGTTTGAACCCGCGCAAACAGCCCAGGACGCGCAGCGCTCGCGCGACCTGGTTCGTCTCACCCCGCCGATACATGTCGCTGACCCGGTAGAAGGAACCAGAAACCCGACGTGGAACCGGCCTCGTAACCTTCCGAATTCACTTTCGAGAAGGGTTCTCTGATGGGTTCCTCGAACGCTTCGCGATGGGTTCGCACAAGGATAGGGTCACCCGGGATCTGCTCGTTCGGCAAGGGATGCCGAGTGACACCTTACCTTGAGGGTATGGCAACGAACGCAGCTCACACCCAGAACGACCATCCACCCCTCGCGCGAGACGCGAACGACAACTACGTGGCGATCCCCGACGGGACGTGCGCCTGGCGCATCTGCCGGAAGACCGATGGACGCCCCCGCGAGATCTTCGGTCCCGACAAGCAGCCGATGCGGTTCCCGCTCGACACGACGCTCGAGGACCTCGCCGATACCTGCGGTCCCGACACCTATCGCGTGTATGCGCTCGACGAGGTCGGCAGGACGCTCGGCCCTTGCGTCGTGACGGTGTCTGCGCCGCGCGAGCCTCGTGACCTGCGGAACGCGGCTGCGCAGGAGTATTCGTCGCTGCTGAGCGTCCCGCGTGCGACGGCGGTCTCGGCGCCACTGAGTGATCTCCGGTTCGCGCTCGAAGCGATGACCCAGATGATGCGGATCAACGGCGAAGCACTGCGTGCGGTCGCCGAGTCTCAGGCGGACTGGGTCAAGTCGATCGCGTCGGTGAAGGGGTACTTCCGGAATGCGGCGCCGCAGCAGCAACAGTTGCCGGAGTCGACGAGCCGGGATGACGACGAGGATGGTGATGACGGCGACGACGAGGACCTGGAGCCGCCACCGCCCAAGGGGATCTACGACGTCCTCACGCCGTTCGCCGAGCACCTGGCTCCCCAGGCCGGCCCACTGATCGCCATGCTCGCCGGCGGCGCAACGGCTGCAAACGCGTCGAACGCTCGGCCCACGAGCGCCGACGCGACGCCCAAGAAGCGGTTCGACCTCGCGTCGCTGCTCGACTGGCGCAAGGCATCACCGAAGGCGATCGCCGTGGAGCCCGACCCCATCACAGCGGCCGGAGAAGATCCCATCACCATGGCCGAGGTGATGACCCTGGTCCCGCCCGAGTTGCTTTCTCGGTTGACGGCGATCGCGTCGACGCTCTCGCCCGACGAGCGCGACAAGTTGATCCCACTCCTGCAGACGACTCCGCGCGCGAAGTTGCCCGCGCTCATCAAGGGCATGCAGGCGATGTCGAACGACGACCTCACCGCGATGCTGCGCGACGCCATCAACGAGAGCGCTTCGTAAGCGCGAGCGACCCACGATCAAACGACTCCCAACGAAAGGTAGACCGATGTCCGACATGCACGAATCCACCGAAGCCACGCTGACGCTCGCGACGTTGACCGAGCACGCCATCGATCCGGTCGAGGCCATGAAGCTCACCTCGGATCCGATCGACGGCATGCGCCTCGCGTCGGACCTGTACGCGATGAACGCCTACCGCGCGGAGCGGGCGCGCTCGCGGCTTGCGCGTGTGCCAGCACCGCCGCCGCCGAGGCCGATCTCGAACGTCATGCGCCAGCTGACCGCGGCGATGGAGGTGCAGCTCGGCGCGATTCTCGAGCAGCTCGCGCCGGACGAGCGCGCGCGGCTGCGGCAGCTCGCGCCGGAAGCCTCGGTCCGCCTGGACCTCGGCGATCCGGAGTTCACCGAGGAGATCGTGTTCCTGCTGGCCATGCCGCCGGCAGAAGCGGTCGCGTGGATCCGCGAACGTCTCGATCAACGCGCGGCGAAGTGAGCGAGCCGTGGGGTTTTCGCGCGCCGATCTCGCCGCACTCCGGCTGATCGTTCGGGAAGAGCTTGCGGCGAACTCGAATTCTGCGAGACCGTTGCCGACGGGAATCGGCGCTCTGGATCACCGAAAGGCTGACCCATGCGACGAAACGAAAAACGCAACGAACGTGACGACGACGGCGATGAACAACCAACCGAGCGAGTTCATGGACCCTACAAACACTATTTCAAGTGGCGAGTTATCCGCATTGATGCAGATGGTTCACGAGGATATCGGTCGTTCGAGAGCGAAGCTCTCGCGCTCACGTACATCCGGCTCTTCAAAGTCGAAGCGGACGGCCGCACGATAGCGATGGCTGCCGACGAGTACATCGCGCATCTTCGCGCGCGGAAGCTGAAGTCAGTCGAGACCGTGGGCTATCGCCTGCGCGGCTTGCTTCAGACGACCGCGCACGATCGCAAGTTGTCCTCGTTGACGTCCAAGCTCGCCAAGCGACTGTTCGCGGAACGCGCCGCGAAGGTCAAGCCGGATACGCAGATCGGCGAGCTCGCAGTCGCGAGCCGGTTTGCGTGCTGGTGTATGGAGAAGGGCTGGCTGCCTTCGGATCCGTTCGTGGGTCTCGAGGCGACCGGCGAGCGCGCACGCGGCAAGCCGCAGCTCCGCATCAACGAGGCGCGCGCGTTCATCGAGACCGCGCTCGCGGATGCGCATCCGTCGCAGTCGGGACTTCCGGCGGCGATGGCGCTCCTGATGGGACTACGCGCGAGCGAGGTCACCGGCCGCCAGTGTCGTGATGTCGACGACAACGGCCGCGTGCTCTGGATCGATCGTGCGAAGACCCGCAAGGGCGATCGGACGCTCGAGATCCCGGTCGTCATTCGCGCGCGGCTGGTCGAGTTGGTGAAAGGACGCCCCGCCGAAGCGCTGATCTTCGGCGAGGTGGATCGTCACTGGCTCGCGTATCACGTGGAGCGCATCCGCAAAGCCGCGAAGGTCGTGCGGGTGACGCCGCACGGGTTACGCGGGACGCAGGCTTCGATCTCGGCCGGCGCGGTGTCGGTCGAGCACGTTGCCGAGGCGCTCGGACAGACCGGACCGGCTGTGACTCGTCGCCACTACCTGGCGAAGGGTGCGGAGCAGACGGGCAAGCAGCGGCGCGCGCTGAACGTGCTGCAGGGCGGGCTCGCGTGATCGATCCGCGGAAACTTTCTCCCGGAATCAGTTTCCGCGGAGATGTTTCCGCGTCCGACCATCGAGCACCGAAAGAAAAACAACCAGCCTTTCGGCTGGTTGCGTCGTGCGCGAGAGGGGACTCGAACCCCTACAGTGTTACCCGCTAGCACCTCAAGCTAGTGCGTCTACCAATTCCGCCACCCGCGCAGGTCGTCGAACGTTGAGGTCCCGACTAGTTATCGCCCCAACCGCGTGGTGTCAAGGGTCGTCGAGCGGTCAGGCGGACCCGGGCAGCTTGATCGACGCGGCTTCGCGCTCCATCCACGCCTTCATCCACGCGGTCGATTTGTAGCGATCCCACTGGTCGCAGACGATCGTGACGACGGGGCCCTTGAGGTTGGCCGTGGCGGCGACGCGCAGGGCGGCGACGACGTTGACGCCGGTCGACCCGCCGGTCGTGATGCCCTCCTCCTTGGCGAGCCGCTCGACCATCGCGAACGCCTCGGCATCGGCGACCTTCTCGGCGTGGTCGAGGATGTCGCGGTGGAGGTTGCCGGGGACCGAGCCCGAGCCGATGCCCTCGACGGCGAAGGGGCCGTCGGGACCGAGGGTGCCGGTGGTGACCCAGTCGGCGAGCGAGCTGCCGACCGGATCGGCGAGCACGACGCGCGTGTTGGGGTCGCGCTCCTTGAGCCGCTTGGCGACGCCGGTGATCGTGCCGCCGGTGCCCGACGACGCGACGAACGCGCCGATCGCCTGACCGTGCATCTGCGCGAGGATCTCCTGGCCTGTGCCGGGGAACTTGGCGTTGCCGTAGTGCGCCTCGATGTTCGCGGGGTTGTGGAACTGGTTGGTGAGGAACCAGCCGTTCTCCTCGGCGAGCCGGGCGGCGACGTTGCGGAAGTTGTCCGGGTTGGTGAGCGGCGCGTTGCGCGTGATGATGACCTCGGAGCCAAGCTGGCGCAGCGCGACGCGCTTGTCGAACGCCATCTTCTCGGGCAACACGCAGATCAAGCGGTAACCGCGGGCGGCGGCGATCAGCGCGAGGCCGACGCCGGTGTTGCCGGCGGTGCCCTCGATCATCGTCATCGGTGGCGTCTGGTGTGGGCGCAGGAGGCCGCGCGCTTCGGCGTCGAGCACGATCGCGCGCGCGGTGCGATCCTTGACGCTGCCACCCGGGTTCAGGTGCTCGCACTTCACGTAGACCTTCACGGGCAGGCCGGCGGCGACTTTCTTGAGCTCGATCAGCGGGGTGTTGCCGATCGCTTCGATCACGTCCATATGCCCCGACGATAGCACCGGGTCGGGGTGACGCCGCCCCAGGCACCCGGCCGTCGACGCGGAGATCCGCGTGGCACGCCGCGGGCAATACACCGGGCATGTTGCTCGATACCTTTGCACTCTCGATCTCCGGTCGCCGCGCGAACAACGAGGACGCGGTCTGCGCGCGTCCCGAGCTCGGGTTGTTCGTGGTGGCCGATGGCATGGGTGGCTACGAGGGCGGCGAGATCGCCAGCGCGGTCACCGTCGACACGATCCACGAGCTCGTCCGCCGCACCGCGGGCGACGCCGACGTGACGTGGCCGTACAAGCTCGACCCGGCGCACACGCTGCCGGAGAACGAGGTGATGATCGCGACGCAGCTCGCCGGCGAGCGCATCGCGCAGCGGAGGATCGGGCCGCTGCACCAGATGGGCTCGACCGTCGTCGTGTTGCGCATCGCGGGCGATCGCGCGGTGGTCGGGCACGTCGGCGACTCGCGCGTCTATCGGCTGCGCGATGGCGCGCTCGTCCAGGTGACGACGGATCACTCGCTGGTCGCGCAGCTCGTCGCGGCGGGCATGAGCGAGGAGCAGGCGGCGAACCATCCATTCCGCCACGTCGTCACGCGCGCGCTCGGCACCGAGAGTGCGGTGCCCGAGGTGCACAGCGAGCTCGTGCGCCGCGGTGACGTCTACCTCCTGTGCACCGACGGCCTCAGCGAGCCGCTCGGCGCCGCCGCGATCGCCGCGTCCCTCGCGATCGCGCCCGCGGAGCGCGCGTGCCGCGAGCTGATCGACGCGGCGTACGCGGCGGGCAGTCGCGACAACATCACCGCGGTCGTGGTCCGCGTGGGGTAAGCTGCCGGCGTGCGAATCCTCGGGGTCCTCGTCCTCGTCCTCGCCCTCGTCGCGTGCGGCGACAAGTCTTCGAGCCCGTGCGATCAGGTCGGCGCGCACAGCGGCGAGCTCGCCGCGCAGGCCGAGGTCGATCCGCGGGCTCCGCGCGCGACGACGCCCGAGCAGAAGCAGCAGCTCGCGGTCGCGCGCGCCGCGGTCGTCTCGATGGGGCACTACGCGGCGGACAAGTGCGACAAGGAGCAGTGGCCAAAGGCGCGGATCGACTGCACGCTCGCGGCGACGACGCGCGCCGGCATCACGGCCTGCAAGTAGCTCAGTCGTCGCCCGCGTCGTCGGGGCCGTCGACCAGATCGTGCCGGCGCGCGAGCGTGCGCAGGTGTTTGCGATCGATGCCGGAGGCGCGCGACGCGGCGCTCAGGTTGTTGCCGGTGCGCGCGAGCAGATCGGTGAGGTAGCGGCGCTCGAAGTCGTGGAGCACGGCGGCCTTGGCCTCGGCGTAGGGCAGATCGGCGCGGATCCCGAGGGCGTCGTCGTGCGCGGCGACGCCCTCGACGCGGATCGCGAGCTCGGCGAATTGGGTCGCGCCGGGCGCCAGCGCGATCGCGCGATCGATGACGTTGCGGAGCTCGCGGACGTTGCCGGGCCACGCGTGGCCGAGCAGGCGATCGAGGTTCGCGCCGGCGGGCAGATCCTCCGCGAAGCCGCGGCGGCGCAGCAGCTCGCGCACGAGCGGCGGGATGTCCTCGCGCCGCGTGCGCAGCGCGGGGAGCGGCACGCGCACGACGGCGAGCCGGTAGAGCAGGTCGGCGCGGAACCGGCCGGCAGCGACCTCGGCATCGAGATCATCGCGCGACGCGGCGACGACGCGGACATCGACGGCGCGCTCGCTGTCGCCGCCGAGCGGGCGCACGACGCGCTCTTCGAGCACGCGCAGGAGGCGCGCCTGCACGCTCGCCGAGATCTTGCCGAGCTCGTCGAGGAACAGCGTGCCGCCGTCGGCGCGCACGAGCGTGCCGGTGCGGGGCTGCGCGGCGCCGGTGAAGGCCCCGCGCACGTGGCCGAACAGCTCGCTCTCGAGCAATCCCTCGGGCAGCGCGCCGCAGTCGACCACGACGAACGGGCCGCGCCGGCGCGCCGACGCGTCGTGCAGCGCGCGCGCGACGAGCTCCTTGCCAGTGCCGGTCTCGCCCTCGACGAGCACGGTCGCGTCCGACGCGGCGACGCGCTCGAGCACCGCGAACACCTCGCGCATCGCGAGGCTCTCGCCGACGAGCTCGCCGAACCGGCGCGCCTGGCTCGGCGGGATGTCGAGCGGTTGCGCCTCGGGCTCGATGCGCAGCGCGGTCTTGCCGACCACGATCGTCGAGCCGGCCGGGATCACGAGCTCGGCGTGCTCGGCGAGCCGGCCGCCCTCGTACCAGGTGCCGTTGGTCGAGCCGAGGTCGCGCACGACGAACCGCGCGTCGCGCGTGCGGATCGCGACGTGGCGTCCCGAGACGCGCTCGTCGGTCAGCCCGAGCGCGAGCCCGGGTTCGCTGCCGACGATCGCGTCGACGTCGCCGAGTGTGCACGCGCGGCCTCGATCGGGGCCATCGATCGCGACGAGCTGGCAGCGCTGGCGGCCGGAGCCACCGTCGAGGATGTCGCTGTAGACGGTCGGGGCGCGCGCCACGCGCCAGCATAGCTCACGGGCTCGCCGCGCCGATCGCGTCGAGCACCTTCATCGCCGCGCGTCGCGTGGCGGGCGTCGCGAGCGCGTCGTTGAGCTGGATCGCGCGGAATGCGTTCTGTTGTGCCGCGGTCGCGTTCGCGAGCACCTTGCCGATCGCGACGTAGCGATCGACGAGCATCTTGGCGGAGACCTCGGCCGGGGTGACCGGCACGATCGGCGCGGGCGCGATCGGCGGCTTCACCGGCGGGACGACCGGGCGCGGCCTCGCCGGGATCGCGGTCACGGGCACCGCGATCGGGGGCCGGGGCAGGAGCGTCGTCGGCGCCGGCGGGGTCGGCGCTGGCGGGGTCGGCGCTGGTGGGGTCGGCGCTGGTGGCGCGACCGGGCTCGGCGTCGGCGGCGCATCGATCGCAACCGCGACCGCGACCGCGGTCACCTTGTCCGCGCGCGTCGTGACGACCGCGGTGATCGCGATCGCGGCGATCACCAGCGCGACCACGATCGCGATCCGGTTGCGGTGTCGCCCCGTCGTCGGCAGGGCGTCGGTCGCGATCGCGGCGACCGCCACGCGAGCCGGTTCGGTCGGTGGCGCGGCGACCGGGGTGGGCTGCGCGATCGCGTCGATCGCATCGCGCACGGCGCGCGCGTCGGGGAACCGGTCGGCCGGACGCTTCGCCATCAGTCGCATCACGATCGCTTCGAGGCGCGGGTCGACGACGACACCGGGCGAACGCGTCGCGATCGGCGGCGGCGCTCGGCTGACGGTGGCGTAGACGACCTCGAGGTTCGTGCCCTCGAACGGCACCTGGCCGGCGAGCATCTCGTACGCGATCACGCCGAGCGCGAACAGATCGCAGCGCGCATCGAGCGGCGAGCCGGTGGCTTGCTCGGGCGCCATGTACGCCGGCGTACCGAGCACCATGCCCATCTCGGTGAGGCGAGGCGCATCGCCGACGCCGTCGCGCAGGAGCGCGATCCCGAAGTCGATGATGCGCGGGACATCGGTGCCGTCGACCGCGGTCTCGATGACGATGTTGTCCGGCTTCATGTCGCGATGGATGAGCCCGACGCGATGGGCGGCGTCGAGCCCGTCGCAGAGCTGGCGCAACAGGAAGATCGCGCGCGCCGGCGGAATCGGGGTCGAGCCGATCACGTCCGCCAGGCTCGGGCCGTTCGCGAACTCGAGGATCATCGTGCGGCGACCGTCGGCCAGGGTGCCGACGTCGAGGAGGCCGACGAGGTTCTGGTGCCGAAGCTTGGCGGCGACGTTGGCCTCGCGCTCGAAGCGCTCGATCATCGTGGGGGTATTGACCAGGTGTGGATGCAGCACCTTGACCGCCACCGCCCGCCCGATCTTGACGTGGCGGGCTCGGTAGACGACCCCCATCGCACCCGACCCGAGCTCGGCCTCGATCCGGTAGCGCTCGTCGAGCACTTCCCCGATCAGCGGGTCGTCGGTGAGGATGGAGGGACTGGGCATGGTTCCGTAAGGAGCTACGAATTGCACCGAACAGGGGATCGACCAGACCGAAACATTAGCCGGATTACGAGATTTTCTTAGGCAATTGTGTGGTGAATTAGCCACTCTTGACGCGTATCACAACGTGATACACAGTGTGTCACATGGTGACACGCAAGGCCGAAGCCTCCGATGACAAGGACCCGGAGAAGAAGGAGCGCGTGATCCACACGCGCGTCCCCGAGAGTCTCGAGGCCGAGCTCCGCGAGCGCGCGCAGGACCTCGGGATCTCGGTCTCGAACCTCGTGCGCAACGTGCTCGGGCACGCGTTCGGCCTGGTCGGCGATATCGCGGCCGACGCCAACGCGATCGCGCGCGCCGCCCGGGGCGGTCGCCCGACTCCCGCGGCTCCCGCGGCCCCGGCACCCGACGCCAACTCGATCAACGACGTGCTCGGCTGGCAGGCGATCGTGCTCGGCAAGAACGCGATCTGCACGCGCTGCAACGACATCCTGCCGCGCGGGCGCGATGCCGCGCTCGGCGTGACCGAGCACGGTGGTGCCCGCGTGATCGTGTGCACGACCTGTCTCGACGAGGTGCGCCAGTGAACGCCGCGATCAACGAGCTGCTCGCGCCGTTTCGCGAGACCGCCCTCGAGACCGCGCGCCTGGTCAAGCATCTCGGCAAGCGGCTCGACGCGCTGTCGCTCGATCTCGCCCGCGACCTCGGCACGATCTCGCGCGACGCGCAGGCGCTCGCGACGTTGACCAGCGATCGGGCGTCGACGCTGTATCGCGCGACCCCGCGCGCGGCCCGGCTCGCACAGGTCGCGACCGCGCTGCTCGCGCGCCAGCGGCTGCTGCGCCTCGCCGCGGCCGCGCGCGGCGAGGCGACGCTGTCCGACGCGGATCAGCGCCAGCTCGCGGCGAAGGCCTGCGCCTACGCGGCCGAGCTGCGCGGCGGGATCGCGAAGCTCGGCCAGCTCGCGTCGTGTCGCCCCGATCTCGTCGGCCCGATCTGGGCGAGCGAGCTCGCGGTGCTCCAGGACGAGGTGCCGCCGATCGACACCGCGCTGATCCGCGCGCGCATCGAGGCCGAGCTCGGCAAGCCGATCGCCGAGTTGTTCGCGACGTTCGACGACGTGCCGATCGCGGCCGCGTCGCTCGCGCAGGTCCATGCCGCGACGCTGCTCGACGGCACGCCGGTCGCGGTCAAGGTGCAGGTCCCGGGCATCGAGGACATCATCGCGGCCGACATCGCGGCGCTGCGCGCGATCGCCAGCGCGGTCGGCGAGATCCCCGGCGCCGATCTGCCGACGCTCGCCGACGAGCTCGGCCGCGCGCTGACCGTCGAGCTCGACTACGTGGCCGAGGCCGCGGCGCTGATCGCGTTCGTCACGCCGACGATGAAGGTCGTGCTGCCCAAGCCGATCGCGCACGCGTCGACCGCGCGGGTGTTGACGATGACGATGATCGAGGGCGACCGCCTGATCGCGCACCTCGATCGGCTCGGTGCCGATGGCAAGCTCGCCGAGCGCGATCGGCTGATCGGCACGCTGGTCGACGAGGTCGCCCAGCAGATCCTCGTGCGCGGCAAGGTCCACGCCGATCCGCATCCCGGCAACTTCCTGGTCACCCCCGATGGCAAGCTCGCGCTGCTCGACTTCGGCTGCACGCTCGAGCTCGACAAGGCGGAGCGCGGCGCGTACGCGCGACTCGTCATGGCGATCGCGGGCGGCGACAACGCGGGCGCGGCCACCCAGCTCGCGGCGCTCGGCTTCGTGTGCGACGACCCGGCGCAGCTCGTCGCGCTGACCACCTCGATCGTCGGCGCGCTGCGGCCGGGTACCTCGGTCGCCGAGCTCGACTGGAGCGCGGCGTTCGCAGGCCAGCTCGCGGCGGCCAAGCAGCTCGGAGGCCTGACGATCCCGCGCTCGTTCGTGTTGCTCGGGCGCGTGCTCGCGACGATCGCCGGCCTGCTCGCGCGCTACAAGCCGGACCTCGCGATCCACCCGATGATCGTGCGCCACCTGATGAGCGCTGTATGATCTGACCGAGCAGTGAGGGTCTCGCGCGGCATCGGCTACATGGTCGCCAGCGCGTTCGGGTTCTCGGTGATGAGCGTGCTCGTCAAGCTGGCGAGCCCGCGGATCCCGACCGGCGAGATCGTCCTCGGTCGCGCGATCGTCACGCTGGTACTGTCGTACGTGATGGTGCGGCGGGCCGGGCTGTCGCCGTGGGGCAGTGGGGCTCCCGGTGCGCGCGGCAAGCTCGCGCTGCGCGGCGTGCTCGGGTTCCTCGGGCTCGCCGGGTTCTACATCGGCGTCGTGCGGCTACCGATCGCGGACGCGTCGACGCTGCAGAACACCGTGCCGCTCTTGACCGCCGGGCTCGCGTGGTGGTTGCTCGGCGAGCGCGTCGCGTGGCCGGTCGCCATCGGCCTCGCGTGCGGCGCCGCGGGCGTCGTGCTGGTCGCGCGACCATTCGCGCACGGCGGCGATGCGCTCGACTCGATCGGCGTCGCGGCCGCGCTCGGCGGGGCGGCGTGCTCGGCGGTCGCGTACGTCACGGTTCGCAAGCTCGCACGCAGCGAGCACCCGCTGGTGATCGTGCTGGCGTTCCCGCTCGTCGCGACCCCGCTCGCGATCCCGTGGGCGGCCTCCGACTTCGTGGTGCCGTCGCTCGGCGACGTCGGCCTGTTGCTCGCGATCGGGATCGCGACGCAGGTCGGCCAGGTGTTCCTGACGATGGGCCTCGCCGTCGAGCGCGCGGCGAACGCGACCGCGGTCAACTACCTGCAGGTCGCGTTCGCGATGGGCTGGCAACTCGTCGTGTTCGGCAGCGCGCCCGGCGCGACGACGCTCGGCGGCGCCGCGCTGATCGTCGGCGGCACGCTGGTCACCGCATGGGCCGGATCGCGAGCCCGGTCAGCCACGCGACCAGCGCCGTGAGCGCGAGCGCGCCGAGCGTGTCGGACACGAAGTGCGCGTCGACCACGATCCGCGCGACCGCGACGAACCCGACGACGATCGCGAGCGGCCACCGCGCGCGCGGATAGAGCACGCCGATCGGGATCGCGAGGCTCGCGAACTGCACGACGTGGCCGGATGGAAACGAGTATCCGACGTGGGTCCACCCGAACGTCGGTCCGTCGCCGAGGTGCGGGCGCGCGAGCCACTCGGAAGGCCGCAGCCGGCCGGTCCAGATCTTCGTGTAGTTCATCGCGAGCCGCGCGAGGATGTGGGTCGCGGCGAGCCAGATCCACGCCGGCGCGTACGGCCGGAGCCGCGGCACCACGACGGTCGCGAGCATGCCGCCGACCACGACGAACGACGTGATCCAGCGCGACAGCGGGACCAGCGTCGCGTACTCGAGGCCGTCGATCCCGCGGTCCCACATCGCGCTCGGCTCGAAGTCGCCGATCCAGCGGGCGAGGGGCTCGTCGAGCGCCAGCATGACGATCGCGGTCAGCGCGGCGGCGATCGCCGCGACGTCGGCGAGCTCGCGAGGAGCCGGCTGGCGCTGGGCGCGGGCGAGCTCCGGCACGCGACAGTCATCGCACGAAATAGGACCCCGGGCGGGTGCGTTGGATCGGCATGCGGAAGTCGATCGTCGTCGCCGGGTTGCTGATCGCCCAGGTCGCCGCGGCCCAGCCCCGGCTCGAACCGATGCGCGCGATCGACGAGCCGATCTGCGATCTGCTGCGCGCCCAGGTCGGCGATCGCTGTACCAAGGTGGTCGACGACAAGCGCGCCACGATCTACCGCTCGGGCACGCCGCGCGGCATCACGCGCGTCGTCGTCAGCGTGCCGAGCGCGGAAGGCGTGCTGATCGGTCCGGCGCTCGACTTCGAAGGCCTCGATGCGATCGTCCCGACGATCCGCGACGACGGGACCGGCGTGGCCGTCGAGCTCGCTGCCACGCTCGCCGACAAGACGCTGCGCCACGCGGTCATCCGCTGCGCGCCCACCGGAAAGCTCTGGAAGTGCACGACCGTGATGTCGCCGCGCTGATAGAACTCGGGCGTGACCCCCGTCGAGACCGAGCTCACCGGCAGCGCGCTGCTCTCGCGCGCCCTCTTGAACAAGGGCACCGCGTTCACCGAGGACGAGCGCGATCGGTTCTCGCTCCACGGCCTCCTGCCACCGCACGTCGGCACGCTCGAGGAACAGGTCTCGCGCCGGCTCCGCGCGCTGCGCGGCTGCGACAACGACCTCGAGCGCTACGCGTTCATGCGCGATCTGCAGGACGTCAACGAGACGCTGTTCTACGCGCTCCTGGTCGCCCACGCCGAGGAGCTCTTGCCGATCGTGTACACGCCGACCGTCGGCACCGGCTGCCAGCGATTCTCCGAGGTGTGGCGGCGGCCGCGCGGGCTGTTCCTGTCGTATCCGAACCGCGCGCGCATCCGCGACATCCTGGCGAACGCGGAGCTCGACGACGTTCGCGTGATCGTGGTGTCCGACGGCGAGCGGATCCTCGGCCTCGGCGATCAGGGCGCGGGTGGCATGGGGATCCCGATCGGCAAGCTGTCGCTCTACACCGCGTGCGCCGGGATCCACCCCGAGCAGACGCTGCCGATCCTGCTCGACGTCGGCACCGACAACGCCGAGCGGCTCGCCGATCCGCTCTACATCGGGTGGCGAAAGCCGCGGATCCGCGGCGCCGACTACGAGGCGTTCGTCGACGACTTCGTCAGCGCGGTCCACGCGCGGTGGCCCGACGTGCTGCTGCAGTGGGAGGACTTCGCGGGCCAGAACGCCGGCGCGTTCCTCGCGAAGTATCGCGACCGGCTGTGCACGTTCAACGACGACATCCAGGGCACCGCCGCGGTCGCGACCGGCGCGCTGCTGTCGGCGATCCAGGTCACCGGCGTGCCGCTCGCCGAGCAGCGCATCGCGTTCCTCGGGTTCGGCGCCGCGGGCTACGGCATCGCCGAGCTGATCGTGCGCGCGATGGTCGAGGCCGGCATCGCCGAGGCCGATGCGCGCGCGAAGTTCTGGCCGATCGATCGCGACGGCCTCCTGGTCGAGGGCATGGCGGTCACGCCGATGCAGCGCGGCTTCGTCCAGGCGCGCCAGCCGTGGATGTCGGCGCACCCGACGCTCGCCGAGGTCGTTCACCACGTCCACCCGACCGCGCTGATCGGCGTGTCGGGCCAGCCCGGCGCGTTCGCCGAGCCGATCATCCGCGAGCTCGCGGCCCACGTCGCGCGGCCGGTGATCCTGCCGCTGTCGAACCCGACGTCGCGCGCCGAGGCGACGCCGGCCGAGCTCTACGCGTGGACCGACGGCCGCGCGCTGGTCGGCACCGGCTCGCCGTTCGCGCCGGTCGAGCACGGCGGGCGCACCCATCCGATCGCGCAGACCAACAACTCGTACATCTTTCCCGGCGTCGGGCTCGGCGTGCTCGCGGTCGGGGCGACCCGGATCACCGACGGCATGTTCATGGCCGCGGCCCGCGAGCTCGCCGCCCGGTCGCCGTGCGCGCGCGACTCGCTCGCGCCGTTGCTGCCGCACGTCGATCAGCTGCGGACGGTCGCGCTCGCCGTCGCCGGTGCGGTGGCGCGGCAGGCGGTGCGCGAGGGCGTCGCCCCACCGATCGACGACGCCGCGCTCGATGCGGCGATCGGAGGACGGATCTGGGACCCTGTCTACCGCGAGTACCACCGCAAAATTCCCTAACGATTACTTGGGGGATAACGGCTTGACACCGCTGCCGTGCCGAACTAACAAGGCGAGCGATTCCGCGCCCCTGCGCGTCGCGAGATCCCATGATCCGAGTAAGCAATCTCTCGAAGTTCTACGGAGGCAACCGCGTTCTTGGCCCGGTCTCGTTCGAGATCAATGATGGCGAGACGGTCGGCTTCCTCGGCCTCAACGGTGCCGGCAAGACGACCGCGCTGCGGCTCCTCGCCTGCGATCTGAGGCCGTCGTCCGGGACCATCGAGGTCGGCGGCGTCAACGCCGTCGTCGATCCGCACGAGGTCCGCAAGCGGATCGGGTTCCTGCCCGAGAACCCGCCGCTCTACCCGGACATGTCGGTCGCCGACTATCTCCGGTTCGCCGGCGAGCTCCGCGGCATGAGCAAGGTCGAGGTCAAGCGGCGCCTCCCCGAGGTCCTCGAGATCACCGACCTCGGCGACGTCGCCGCCGACACGATCGGGACCCTGTCGCACGGCTACCGCCAGCGCGTCGGGCTCGGTCAGGCGATCATCCACAACCCGAAGTTCCTCATCCTCGACGAGCCGACCCGCGGGCTCGACCCGATGCAGATCGTCGAGATGCGCAACCTCATCCACGATCTCAAGCAGAGCCACACGGTCCTGATCTCGAGCCACATCCTCACCGAGATCAGCCAGACCTGCGATCGGCTGCTCGTGCTCGGCAAGGGCAAGCTGCTCGGCTCGGGCAGCGAGGGCGATCTCGCGGCAAGCGAGTCCGAGGTTCGCCAGATCACGGTGACGATCCGGGTCAGTGGCGACGAGGCCAAGGCGCACGCGCGCAAGGTGCTCGAGGCGATCGACGGCGTGTCGAAGGTCGCCGATCCCTACGAGCAGGGTGGGGGGCTGACCTACGCACTGTCGACCTCGAAGGACTGTCGCGCCGAGGTCGCCCGCGCGATCGTCGAGGGCAAGCTCGCGCTCCTCAAGCTGGACCACTCGCGCAGCGAGCTCGAGAACACGTTCATCCGTCTGGTCGGAGGCGCCGATGCGAGCAACTAGGATCATCTTTCGTCGCGAGCTCGGCGCCTACCTGAGGTCGCCGATCTCGTGGGGCATCGCCGCCATCCTCCTCACGGTCGACGGCATCCTGTTCCGCTCGCAGGCGATGAGCGGCGAGCAGCTGTCCGCGATCGTGCTCGAGAAGTTCTTCTACTACTCGAGCGGCATCTCGATGGCCGCCGGCCTCCTCCTGTCGTTCCGGCTGATCTCCGAGGAGCGCCAGACGCACTCCTACGTGTTGCTCAGCACCTCACCGGTGCGAGACAGCGAGATCGTGTTCGGCAAATTCCTCGCCGCGCTGACGTTCCTCGCGATCCTGCTCGCCCTGTCGTTCTACATGCCGGCGCTGATCAAGGTCGAGGGCAAGATCACGCTCGCGCAGGTGCTGGTCGGCTACCTCGGCCTCCTGCTCCTCGGCTCGGCGACCCTCGCGATCGGCATCTTCGGCAGCTCGCTCGCGCGGAACCAGCTGATCACCGCGTTCGTGGCGCTCGTGATCCTCGTGCTCATGTTCCTCCTGTTCCCGTTCGCCAAGACGCTCGACCCGCCGGTCCGCACCGCGCTGCAGGAGCTCGACATCTGGTGGGTTCACTTCCAGGGCGGCTTCATGCGCGGTGTCCTGAACCTGAAGGACGTCATCTATTACCTCGCCGCGACATACTTCTTCTTGTTGCTCGCGGTGAAGACGCTGGAGGCGAAGCGATGGCAATGAAAACCGCGTCCCCGTGGTGGGCCTCGCTCGCGTTCGGGCTCGGCCTCCTGTTCCTGTTCCTCGGCGAGCGCCTGATCGGCAGCGAGTCGAGCGGCCTGCGCATGATCTTCACGTGCGGTGGCGTCGGGCTGATGATCGCCGTGACGGCCGCGCGCGTGTGGACGACGCTCGCGACCAAGGGCGCGCGCCGGCGCGTCGAGCGCACGTTTCTGGCCTGCCACGTCGTCGCGCTCGTCGCGCTGTTCATCTACGCGATGACGACGAGCTGGGGCCCGACGTTCGACGACAAGTCGCACGTCCCCGGGATCCTCGCCGTGCTCTACATGCTCGGCTTCTTGGCGTCGTCCGTGCCGGTCCTCATGATCGAGCTGTCGCTCGGCGTCGCACGCCGCGAGAACTTCGACGTCCATGACGACGCGGATGGCGATGCCGACGGCGTCGAGTACTTCCGCGTTCGCGAGCTCGGCTGGTCGGGGCTGTCGGTCGGCCTCGCGCTCGCGCTCCTCATGGTGACCTGCAAGGTCGCGACCGACCGCAACATCAGCAAGGACGTCAGCTACTTCAAGACGTCATCCCCCGGTGACTCGACGATCCACATCGTCGACGCCAGCAGCGAGCCGATCAAGGCGATGCTGTTCTTCCCCGACACCAACGAGGTGAAGGACCAGGTGAAGGCGTACTTCGACAGCCTGCACGGGGCGTCGAGCAAGCTCGAGGTCGAGGAGCACGATCGGTTCGCCGATGCCGACCTCGCGGCGCTGCACAAGGTGACCAAGGACGGCGTCGTCGTCCTCACCCGCGGCACCGGCGACAAGATGAAGACCGAGCTGATCGATGTCGACACCGACCTCGAGAAGGCGCGCAAGACGACCGGCAAGCTGCGCAACCTCGACCGCGAGGTCAACAAGGTCCTCCTGAAGATCGTGCGCGAGAAGCGCAAGGTCTACCTGCTGTCCGGCCACGGCGAGCTCAACAACCCGGAGTCGCTGACGCCCGAGCAGAAGGTGACGGTCGGCGAGCGCCACACGACGGTGTTCAAGAAGCGCCTCGGCGATCTCAACTACGAGGTCAAGGACCTCGGGCTCGTCGACCTGTCGCGCGACGTGCCCGACGACGCGACGATCGTGCTGATGATGGCGCCGGCGTCGCCGCTGCTTGACGCGGAGTGGGACTCGCTGTCGCGCTACCTCGATCGCGGCGGGCGTCTGATGGTCGTGATGGATCCCAAGACGAACCCGAACCTCGGGCCGCTCGAGGGCAAGCTCGGCATCAAGTTCAACCCGGCGCACCTCACGGACGACGTGAAGTTCTATCCGATGCGCGGCACGATCTCGGATCGCCGCAACGTGCTGACCACGCAGTTCTCGGCGCACGCGTCGACCACCGGGTTGTCGCGCACGATCGACAAGGGCCTGCTCTTGATCGACTCCGGGTCGCTCGAGGACGCGCCGTTCGTCGTCAAGGGCGAGCAGCCCAAGAAGACGATCACGATCCGCTCGCTCGAGTCGAGCTACCTCGACTTCAACGACAACACGTCCTACGACCCGACCGGCGTGGTGCCGGAGAAGAAGCAGCGCTACAACATCGCCGCGGCGATCGAGGGTCCCAAGCTGCCGCAGGACAAGGATGGCTTCCGCGCCCTCGTGTTCGCGGACGCCGACCTGTTCGCCGACGTCTACGTGCGCGACCCGCGGGGCGTCCAGGCGGTCATGATCTCCGGGCCTCTCATGGAGGACGCGGTGAAGTGGCTCGGCGGCGAAGAGAACTTCACCGGCGACGTCGTCTCCGAGGACGACAAGCCGATCTCGCACACCAAGGGTCAGGACGCGGCGTTCTTCTCGCTCACGGTCGTCGGCGTGCCACTGCTCGTGTTTGTCGTCGGGTTTACCGGCACCTGGGCCCGGCGACGCCGGTCTCGCAAGTCGGAGGTGAAGTCATGAGAGGCGCGATCATCCACGGCGTGTTGCTCGTCGTGATGCTGGTCTACGGCTATCGCACGTGGACCCGCGACAAGACCGTCGAGCCCGATCACGGCTCGGTGGTGCTCTGGGACAAGGCCGAGGCCGATCTGGTCTCGATCGAGTACAAGAGCGACAAGAAGATCGTGAAGCTCGATCGGCGCGGCACGGGCGACACCTACTGGTGGGGCACCGACACGACGATCGAGAAGAAGATCGTCAAGCCGCCGGCGCCGCCGAAGCCGGCCGACGGCTCGGGCTCGGGCTCGGGCTCCGGCTCGGGCTCGGGTTCGGGCTCCGGTAGCGGATCTGCCGCGGCGGGATCAGGATCAGGATCGGGATCTGCGGTCGCGACCGCGGGCTCCGGCAGCGGCTCTGCGGGCTCGGGCTCGGGCTCGGGCTCGGGCTCGGCGGCAGTCGCCGAAGCGCCGCCCAAGGAAGAGGAAGTTCGCAAGGTGCACGAGTTCCCGCTCGGCGAGACCGGCGACAAGCTGATCAAGAGCTACACCGCCGCGCGCGCGCTCCACGACCTCGGGACGCCCGACGACAAGGAGAAGAAGGAGTACAAGCTCACCGACACCAAGGCGACGATCGTCGCGACGTTCAAGGACGGCGCGCACACGTTCGCGCTCGGCGGGCCGGTCTACGGCGGCACCGACAAGTACGTGCTCGACACCGCGTCGGGTCACGCATACGTGCTGTCGAAGGATCTGATCTCGGCGCTCGAGATCGGCGAGTCGAGCCTCCACCTCCTCGATCCGCGCGGCTTCGACCAGGTGAAGATCGAGAACGTGGCGATCGAGGCGGCCGGGCGCACGAAGAACGCGACGCGCGTCCAGACCGGCTCGGATGGCCAGCAGGTCAAGACGTGGGGCGATGCGGAGACCAAGAAGGCCGACCAGACGCTCGCGAACTTCATCGACGCCGCGAACAACCTGCGGCCGACCGAGTACGCGCCGAACGTCAAGCCGAGCGAGCTGACGCCGGTCGTCAAGATGACGTTCAAGGATGGCGCGGGCGCGACGCTCGGCACGATGGTGCTGTCGAAGGCCGATCGTCCCGCCGAGGGCCCGATCGATCCGACGATGCCGCCGAAGGTCGAGACGGTCTATTACATCGTGACCGAGAAGACCCGCGTCCCCGCGATCGTTCGCAAGGACGCCGCCCAGCGCAGCGAGCAGGACATCCCGGTGGTGTTCGGCGACAAGCCGCCACCGGCCAAGCTCGACCCGAAGTCGAACCCGTTCAAGGACGTCCCGGTCAACCCGCACGGCGGTCCTCCGCCGCACGGGATGGCGCCGGGGATGCCTGCGCCGGCTCCGGGGCCGGTTCCGGGGCCGGCTCCGGCGCCCTGAAGGAATACGGGCAACCCCTTGCCGGGTCATAGGTTCGGATACAGAGAGAACCCATGACCATCACCAAGAACGTTTTGGCGTCGGTTGCCGTGCTCGGGCTCGTCGGCACGGGCGCGGCGCTCCACGCAGGTTTCGGCCCGCGCGCGGCCTCGGCAAGCCCCGGCGTCCCGATCGACGGCTCGATCGCCGACGTGACCGAGCGCACGATCGACAGCGTCGTCAACATCGCGAACACCCACGGGAACCTCCAGTGGGGCGGTGGGGCCGCGCTGAGCAAGGGCTCCGGCGTGATCATCAACGCGACCGGGCGCATCCTCACCAACGCGCACGTGGTCGAGGGCGCCGACGAGCTCGTCGTCACGCTGCACGACGGGAGCGAGATGCCCGCGAAGGTGGTCGGCAAGGATCCGCAGGCCGATCTCGCGGTGATCCAGCTGAAGGGCGTCGTCCCGCCGCTGAGGCCGATCGCGATCGGCGACTCCAACAAGCTGCGCCTCGGCGACATCGTGCTCGCGATCGGCGACGGGCTCGGCGTCGGCAAGGCGGTCACGATGGGCATCGTCTCGGCGAAGGGCCGCGGCGGTATGGGCATCGAGGACTACGAGGACTTCATCCAGACCGACGCCGCGATCAACCCGGGCAACTCGGGCGGCGCGCTGATCAACATGCGCGGCGAGCTGATCGGCATCAACACCGCGATCCTCAGCAAGTCCGGCGGCAACCAGGGCATCGGGCTCGCGATCCCGACGAGCATGGCCAAGCCGATCTCCGAGATGCTCGCGCGCGACGGCAAGGTGTCGCGCGGTTACCTCGGCGTCGGGACGCGCACCGCGACGCCGGCGCTCGCCCATCAGTACAAGCTCGGCGCCTCGCGCGGCGCGGTGATCGATGGCGTCGAGCCGACCGGGCCGGCGGGTCACGTCGGCCTGCTCGCCGGCGATGTCGTCGTCGGGCTCGACGGCACCGAGGTCCGCACCGGCGATGCGCTGCGCAACTCGATCGCGATGATCCGGCCGGGCACCACGGTGTCACTCGACGTCGTGCGGGTCGATTCGTCGAAGAAGCAGTTCACGGTCAAGCTCGGCGAGCGTCCGGTCGACGAGCGTCGCTGAGTGGCGCGGGTCGTGCAGTTCGCTGCTGCATCTCCTCGGCATCGCTGGCTTCGGGACGGTCGCGCACGCCGACCCGGCCGCCGAGCTCGTCGTGTCCTCGACCGCCTTTCCCGCGAATGGCGAGATTCCGCTCAAGTACAGCTGCCAGGCGGCCGCCGAGACGTCGCCGCCGCTGGCCTGGACGGCCGGCCCGGCGAACACGCGCACCTACGCGAGCTGATCGGCACGTACGAAAAGCAGAAGCCCTGACCCACCACGCGGTATCCTCGGCGGATGTGGCGGTTCGCGATCGTGCTGGTGGCGTGTGCGCAGCCACCCGAGCACGGGTCGGTCGAGCAGGGCCTGACGACCGAGGTGCGGCACGCACGCCTGACGACGATCCGCGATACCGCGGCCGACATGGGCATGTACAACGCGGCACTGCTCGGCGGCATCGCGGTGTCCGAGACGCAGCTCGCGCACTGCGCGTCCGAGGTCGGCTTCGGCTGCCCGGGTCCGGCCTCGCCGTCGTGCGGAGGGAACCCGGTGATCGCCGGCGGTGCCGATGGCCCGTGCAGCGCCATGCAGGGCGGCCTCGGCATGTTCCAGTTCGACGCAGGCACCTACGCGCAGACGCTCGCGACCTACGGCGACGCGGTGCTCACCGTCGAGGGAAACTCGGCGCTGGCGGTCAACTTCGTCGTCGGGCGCACCGAGCTCGACATCGCCGGCGTCACGGACTGGCGCAGCTCGACGGCGTGGATGAACGCGGTGCCGATGGACCAGGCTGATCCGGTGATGCAGCAGTGGGCGCAGCTGCTCGCGTGTCGCTACAACGGCTGCTGCTCGACGAGCACGACGTGTACGACGCGCGCGAACGGCTATCGCGACAACGCGCTCGCGGTCTACAGCGAGATGGGTGCCGAGTTCTGGGCGACCGCAGGGCGCTGCGCGCAGGTCCCGGCCGACGGCGTGATCGACCAGCGCACCGCGTGCTACGTCGCCGCCGGCGATCCACGATCGTGGCGTCACGAGGCGGTCGGCTACGGCGACTCGTCGGAGTGGACCAACACGCAGACCGCCGCCGCGCCGTCGAACTACGCCGAGTGGCACGTGCACGCGAACCGCGCGGCGATGCTGCAGCTCGCGGTCTACCTCGACGGCGGCGTCCACGGGCAGAGCACCCACGCCGCGTATCACGTCGTCCACGGCGGCCAGGACGACGTCGTCGTGCTCGATCAGACGAGCGCGACCGGCTTTACGAAGCTCGGCGACTTCATGTTCACCGGCGAGGGCGACGAGTACGTCACGCTCGGCGACGCGACCGACGATCCGGCCCCGGTGCCGCTGCTGTTCGACGCGCTGCAGGTCATCGCGCTCGACGGTGGCGGGCTCGATCCGCCGCCGAAGTCCGCGGGCGGCTGTACGATCGGCGGCGGCAACGGCGGTTGGCTAACGGGCGGGCTGCTGCTGTGGCTGCGGCGCCGGCGCCGGAATCCAACCTGACGGATACGCGGCTTGGAGGTCGCGGCACTCCGCGGTCCTGCGGAGGCCATAGACCGCCGACAGCACGAACGGCACCGCGATGAGGCCGAGCGCGAAGACCGCCTCGTTGTCGCGACCATCCGGGTGCGTCGCGAAGATCGCCGCGCCGTAGAGCGCGCTCGCACCGCCGAGCCCGAGGTCGATGATGATCGGGAGGGACGTGGTGTCGCACCGCACGACGCCCGGCTTGCGGATCGGGCGGTCGATCGTGGCGAACGAGCATCCGGTCGTCAGCGCGAGGCCGAGGGCGAGCCCACGGATCACGGGGTCACCGGCGCGTGTTGGAGCTCGGTCGCATAGTCGGCGTTCGCGTCGCGGCAGGCGTACACGACGTGGACGCCGTAGATCGCCGAGACCAGGTACGGCAGGGCGAGCAGCGCGATGCCGAACCCCCGGACGCCCGGATCGGAACCGGGATCGATGACGTCCCCGTTCTGCGCCGGCGCTGGCTGCGACGCGACGATGCCTGCGGTCACCGCGAGCGCGAGCATGATGCTGCCATCGATGATCGCGGGGACCGGGGTCGTCGAGCAGGTCGGCTTCTGCCGCAGCGGTCGCGCGTGGTCGACGCCCTCGAGCTCGGCGAACGAGCACCCGCCGAGGAGAGCCAGGACCAGCGCGATACGTTGCATGTGCGCCATCGTACGGTGTCGGGCGGCTCGGTCAGCGGCAATGGTTGTCAGACTGCCGCACGATCATTCCTGTCGTGACCTTCATCATCGTCGGCTGCGTGGCGGCGATCGTCGCGTTGTGGCTGGCGCGGGCCTGGGCGCGCTGGCGCGGGTCGCGGCGGGCGCGGCGGCGTGGGGCGCGCGCGGTGCGCGGCGAGGTCGGGGCGATCGCGCTGCTCGAAGAGGCCGGCTATCGCGTCGTCGGTCGCCAGGTCCGCGCGACCTGGGTGCCGCTGGTCGACGGCGAGCCGTTCCCGATCGAGCTGCGGGCCGATTATGTCGTCGAGCTCGACGGCGAGCGCCTGGTCGCCGAGGTCAAGACCGGGGAGGCCGCGCCGAACCTGTCGACCGCGGCGACGCGCCGCCAGCTCCTCGAGTACCGGGTCGCGTTCGGGGTCGACGGCGTGCTGCTGGTCTGCCCCGAGCGCGGCGCGATCCATCGCGTCGAGTTCCCGCTGGTGAAAAACTTGCTCGGGCCCGGCGACGACGCGACGCTCGACCCATGAACTACGTCCACTGCGACCGCTGCGCGCGTGCGTACGACACGCATCGCGAGGTCGGCTGCCCGACCTGCGGCGCACGGCCGGGCGTCAAGGCCGACGCGACCGACGAGATCGTGGTCGCGGCCGAGCACCTGCGTCGCGCGCTCGATCGGGCGACACCCGAGCAGATCGCGATGGCGCGCGACCGGATCGGGATCGTCGGCACGACCGTGGTCCCGATGCTCGCCGCGCCGCGCGTGGTGCCGACGCGGAGCCAGACCGAGGTCCTCGTGACCTACGCGATCGTGTTGCTCGGGCGCGTGCGCGCGGCCGTCCGCTCAGGCTACGCGCGCTACCGCTAGCCGCCAGCGGTGGAGCAGGTCGCGCGCGCGATCCTCGACCGCGAAGCGCATGCAGGTCTGCCGGACCGTGCACCACGCGAGCTCGGTGGCGTCGGTCGCGAGCGATCGCTTGTAGCGCGTGTCGCCGCCGAGGAAGTCGTAGGTCTGGTGGCCGCGCTCGGCGGCATGCGCGATCGCGAGCGCGTGGCACACGAGGCCGGGCTTGAGCTTGTTGTCGGACTCGTATGCGAGGCCGCTCTGGTAGAAGGCGACGACGTCATCGTGCACCAGGTTGTAGAGGCAGCCGACCGTGGTGTCGCCGGCCCGGACGCGCACGAGCTGGATCTCGCCGTGCGCGAACCGCTGCTCGATCAAGCGCGCGTGAAACCGGCGCAGGTACGGCGAGAATGCGCCGAGCTGGCCGCGACGTGCCCACGCGGCCGTGTGGAGCTCGACGAGCTCGTCGAACATCGCGCGCGCCTCGGCGAGATCGGCGGCGACCTCGAGCCGCAGCTCGCCGCGCTCGGCGTAGCGGCGCTGGGCGCGCCGGATCTGCGCGCGGGTCTCGCCGTCGAGCAGCGCGAGGTAGTCGGTCGCGGCGCGGACCTTGTCGAGCGCGACGACGTGACACGCGACGGTGCGCGTCGTCACCGCGCGGGTCGAGCCGCCTGCGAGCTCGGCGTCGAGCGCGCTCATCACGACCTCGTCCCATCCCGGATCGAGCGCCGCGATCACGCGATCGAGCGGCCACGCCGCCGGATCGCGCGCGAGCCAGCCGTTGTGCTCGATCGTCAGCTCGTCGAACTCGTCGAACCCGGTCGCGTTCAAGAACCGCGCGCGGATCGGGATCACGCCCCCGTGGAACACGACGCGCTCGCCGATGAACCACGCGGCCTCGGGGCCGTGCGCGTCGACGAACGCGACCAGCTTCAGCGTGGTCCCGACGGGCAGCGTCGCGAGCCAGTTCTCGATCCACGCCCAGGTCAGGAAGTAGCCCGGCCGGCACGTGGTCTCGAGCGAGCGCCACAGCGACTCGACCGCGGGGCGGTCGGTCCACGGATCGAGGATCAGGCGCACGTGAGCTCCCAGGCGCGGCGCGCGAGCTCGGCGGCGTCGTTCCACCGCGAGCGGGCAGCCTCGAGGCCGCGGCGAGCCAGGCTCGGGGTCTCGAGCAGCCCGGCGGCGGCCGCGCGCGCGAGACACGCGTCGCGGTCGTACTCGACGCGCACGAGCTCGACCCGGTGCTCGACCGCGTCGTAGATCGCGCAGGCCGCGCGCGGATCGCCATCGCGCGACTGACCGACGCTGCCCGGGTTGATCAGATAGCTGCGCGCAGGATCGAGCTCGACGCTCGACGCGGTCGTCGAGCCGGGGCGCGCGTGCACGACCGCGCGATGGGTGTGGCCGAAGAAGCAGATGTGCGCGTCGAGCTCGTCGACCGCCGCGAGGTTCGCCGCGATCCGCGCCGGCGTCGTCAGGTGGAACCGATCGTTGGGCTCGGGCGCGAGGCTCGCGTGGACCATGCACGCGGTCGCGTCGAGCGTCGCCGCGATGTCGAGGCCGCGCAGGAAGTCGTCGCAGTCGGGCTCGAGGCGCGGCGCGGTCCACGCGATCGCGCGCCGGGCGACGAAGTTGAACTCGGTCGGAAGGAGCGTGCCGATCGCGGCGCGGTCGTGGTTGCCGGCGATCGCGTGCACGCAGTTGTCGCGGACCAGCCGAACGCACTCGTTCGGGCTCGCGTGATAGCCGACGATATCGCCGAGACACACGATCCGGTCGACGCGCGCGAGCTCGAGCCGCCGCAGCACGGCCTCGAGCGCCTCCACGTTGGCGTGGATATCCGACACGATGCCGTACTTCATGCGTGGGCTCCTCGCAGGCGGTGGCGCAGTTGCTCGAGCATCGCGGTCGCCCACGGCAGCGGATCGCGCCAGGCGAACACGTCGTAGATCTTCTTGCCGCGCAGCGACGCGAGCCAGCCGAGCCAGCCGAGCTCGCCGGCCGGGTGATAGCTGCGCAGGAACGAGCGCAGGTCGTCCCCGAATGCCAGCCAGTGGATGTCGGTCGCGTAGTCGCTCGGCGCGTCGATCGGATCGCCGACCAGATCGGCGTACGCGATCCGCGGCAGGTTGATGCCGGACGCGGCGCCGAGGTGGTGCCACAGGTTGAACCGCGGATTGACCTCGAGGATGAACAGCTCGCCGGTGTCGGCGTGCCGCTTGAGATCGATCTTGACCGGCCCGACGATGCCGAGCGCGGCGACCGCGCGATCGCCGATCTCGATCACGCCAGGGTCCTTGACCAGCCCGAGGTACGTGCTCACGCCGGCCTCGCGTGGAAACGTCCGGACCTTCTTGCCGACGAACCGCGCGAGCACGCGCCCGCGCGCATCGACGTACGCGTGATAGCTGTAGATCTGATCCTCGCCACCCGGGATGTACTGCTGGACGACGAACTCGTCGGTGAACGCCGAGACCCGCGCGTGCAGCGCGTCGCGCTCGGCGGCGGTCGTCGCGATCAGCGCCTTGCGCGGGCCGCTGGTGTGAAGCGCGGCGTGACCGAGCCAGCCGATGTGGACGCTCGGCTTGATCACGCACGGCAGCGGGACGAGCTCGGCATCACCCGCGCCCGCGGTGATCGGCACCGGGAGCCCGCGCGCTGCCGCGCGGTGGGCGAACCGGCTCTTGTCGACCATGGCCTCGACCACGTCGGCCGCCGGCAGGAGGAACCGATAACCGTGCGCGAGCCGCTCGCGATTGCGCGAGATCACGAGCAACTGCTGGTCGTTGCCGTAGAACAGCACGGGGCGCACGGCAAACGTGCGCGCGAGCGCATCGAGATCGTCGAGCACACGGGCTTCGTCCGAAAATGGCGCGATCACGCGCCGCTGGCTGGCGAACCGCGTCGCGAGCGCGGCCTCGTCGGGGTTCGACGCGGCCACGACGATCGGGAGCTCCGAGCCGTCGAAGCACCTCACCATGTTGAGGTCGCCGAGCAGCACCGCGGCGGGTCTCATCCCGACCCGTGGTGCTGGAACCGTGCCAGCGACTACCCGAAGCGACTAACCGAGATTCTTGTTCGCGAACTCCCAGTTCACGAGCTTCCAGAACTCCTCGATGTACTTCGGGCGCGCGTTGCGGAAGTCGATGTAGTAGGCGTGCTCCCAGACGTCGAGCGTCAGGATGCAGGTCTTGCCGTGCGCGAACGGCGTGTCGGCGTTGGCGGTGGTCTCGATCGCGAGCGCGCCATCGGGCGTCTTCACGAGCCACGCCCAGCCCGAGCCGAACTGGCCGGCCGCGGCCTCGGAGAACTTGGTCTTGAACGCGTCGAAGCTGCCGAACGACTTGTCGATCGCGGCCGCGATCGCGCCGGTCGGGGCGCCGCCGGCGTTGGGCGCGAGGCTGTGCCAGTAGAACGTGTGGTTCCAGACCTGCGCCGAGTTGTTGAAGATCTTCTTGTCGCTGACCTGGTCGTGCGAGGCCTTGATGACCTGCTCGAGCGTCATCGACTCGTACTTGGTGCCGACCACGAACTTGTTGAGGTTGTCGACGTACGCCTTGTGGTGCTTGCCGTAGTGGAAGTCGATCGTCTCGGGCGAGATGGTCGGCAGGAGGGCATCCTTGGCCCAGGGCAGCTCCGGAAGTGTGAAGGTCATGGCCGTGGTTGTAGCGCCGACCCGCGAGGCACGGGAGCCGGGAGCGGCGTAAAGTACGCCGGTGATTCGCCGCGCGCTGACACACCTCCGGGATGGAGCGGCCTACCTGGCGACCGCGCGGCAGCAGCGCGCGAGCGACCACACGACCGCGCGTCAGCTGGCCTGGCCGGCGAACCTGCCGCTGCCCGCCGGGCTGGTCGTCACCTGGCTCGGCACGGCGGGATTTCGGTTCGAGTACCAGGGCACCGTGGTGTGGATCGATCCGTACGTGACGCGGATGCCGAAGCGCGATCTCGCCCTGCGCCGGGTCGTGCCGTCGGCGCCCGAGTTGCTCGATCGGTGGATCGACCGCGCCGACGCGGTGCTCGTCGGACACACGCACTTCGATCACGCGCTCGACGTGCCGGCGATCGCGCGCCGCCACGGCTGCAAGGTCTACGGCTCGGCGTCGCTCGTCCACCTGATGGCGCTGCACGGGCTCGCCGATCAGGCGATCGCGGTCGAGGCCAAGCGCGACTACCAGATCGGGCCGTTCCGCGTGCACTTCGTGCCGAGCGTGCACTCGAAGCTGCAGCTCGGCCTCGGCATCCCGTTCTCGGGCGAGCTGACCTGCGATCACGTCGGCGGGCTGACGCCGCAGGCCTATCACTGCGGCCAGGTCTGGGGCGTGTTCGTCGAGGTCGCCGGCACGACGTTCTATCACCAGGGCTCGGCCGACCTGCTCGATGACGAGATCACCGATCGCGCCGACGTGTTCCTGTGCGGCATCTCCGGCCGCCGGTTCACCGAGCGCTACGTCGCGCGGATCGCTGCGAAGCTCCAGCCCAAGATGATCGTGCCGACTCACTACGACGACTTCTTCCAGCCGCTCGGCACGCCGCTCGAGATGTCGTTCAACGTGAACCTCACCGGCTTCGCCGACGAGGTCCACGCGGTGTCGCGCGAGATCGCGGTGCACACGATGGCGATCGATGTCCCGGTAGGAGCCCGATGAAGTACTGGCTGATGAAGTCCGAGCCCGACTCGTTCTCGATCGACGATCTGAAACAGCGCCGCACCGAGCCGTGGACCGGCGTGCGCAACTTCGTCGCGCGCAACTACATGCGCGACATGGCGATCGGCGACCGCGTGCTGTTCTATCACTCGAACGCCGAGCCGCCGGGCGTCGCCGGGCTCGCGACCGTGTGCGCGCTCAGCCACGTCGACGAGACCCAGTTCGATCCGGCGCACATGTACTTCGACGAGCGCGCCAAGCCCGCGGCGCCGCGGTGGGACTGCGTCGACGTCGCGTACGCGTCGACGTTCGCGAACTACGTGCCGCTCGAGCGCCTGCGCCTCGACGCCGACCTCGAGGGCATGATGTGCCTGATGAAGGGGATGCGGCTCAGCGTGCAGCCGGTCAGCCGCGAGCACTACGAGCACGTCGTCGCGCTGAGCGCGTCGGCGTGGGAGGCGCCGCCGAAACCACCGAAGCCGCCGAAGAAGAAGCCCAAGGCGAAGCCGAAGCCGAAGCCGAAGCCGAAGAAGAAACGCTAGGCGGCAAGCCACTCGAGGACGCGGGCCTCGCGATCGGGTGGCAGCTCGACGCCGATCTGGCAGTGCGCGTGATCGGGGCCGTGCCAGTCCGAGCCGCCGGTGCACACCAGGCCGAGCTCGTCGGCGAGCGTGACCCAGCGGGCCCGCTCGCGCGGATCGTAGACGCCGTAGAACGCCTCGACGCCTCCGAGCCCCGCCGTGTGGTGCTGGCGCAGGAGCTGCTCGCCGTAGACGTCGTAGAGGTGCGGGTGCGCGAGCGACATCGCGGCACCGCACGCGCGGGCGGCGGCGAGCGCATCGGCGAGCGACAGGCCCTTGTGCGCGACGTCGACCGGGCCGCGATCGTAGAGGTGGCGGTTGAACGCGTCCTTCATCGACGACGACACGCCGCTCGCGACCATGGCGCGCGCGAGATCGGGGCGGCCGACCGAGCGGCGCTTGGCCTCGTCGAACAGCGACTCGAGATCGAGCTTCACGCCGCGCTGCGCGAGCTTGGCGCCCATCACGCGAAGGCGATTCGCGCGGGCCTCGCGCTGAGCCCCGAGCCGGTCGAGGATCGGCTGGAACCCACCGCTGCGCTCGTAGGCGAGCACGTGGATCGTGCGGCCGTGATCGTCGCACGTCAGCTCGGTCGCGCGGATCACGCGGGCCCCGGCGACCGCGACGTCGGAGCCGTCGCAGCTGTCGTGGTCGGTCAGCGCGAACACCGCGACACCGCGCTCGACAGCGCGGGCGACGACCTGCGCGACGGCCTCGGTGCCGTCGGAGCACGTCGAGTGGCAGTGCAGCTCGATGCGCATGCCCGCGTATAGCACGGGGCGAACGGGCACCTCCCACGCTGAAACAGGCGGACCGCGGCGCCCGATGCTATGATTTTGCGAGGGATGCCGACTGGCGCGCCGACACGGCTCGGTCGATACGAGCTGCTCGCGCGCCTCGCGACCGGCGGTATGGGCGAGATCTTCCTCGCGCGGCTCGAAGGCGCGCAGGGCTTCGAGAAGCTCTACGTCGTCAAGCGCATCCTGCCGCACCTCGCCGACGACGCGCGGTTCCGCCAGATGCTGGTCGAGGAGGCCCGCGTCACGTCGAAGATGGCGCACGCGAACATCTGCCAGGTCTACGAGCTCGGCGATCAGGCCGGCCAGCTCTACATCGTCATGGAGTACCTCGAGGGCATCACGCTGTTGCCGCTCCTGCGCAAGCTCAGCAAGGAGCAGCGCCCGCTCGACTTCGAGTTCATCGGCGGCGTGATCTCGCAGGTGTGCGACGCGCTCCACTACGCGCACGAGCTGCGCGAGCGCAACGGCGACTTCCTCGGCGTCGTCCATCGCGACGTGACGCCATCGAACGTGTTCGTCACCGAGTCCGGCGTCGCGAAGGTGCTCGACTTCGGCATCGCGAAGGTCAAGGACGCCGCGGTCAACACGCAGACCGGCACGGTCAAGGGCAAGTACGCCTACATGGCGCCGGAGCAGCTGCGCGGCGGCGCGATCGATCGGCGCGTCGACATCTTCGCGCTCGGCATCCTGCTCTACGAGATGACCGCGCTGCGCCGGCTGTTCCAGCGCAAGACCGACTACCTGACGTTCCGCGCCGTCATGGAGCAGCCGCTCCCCGACGTGCGGCGCTATCGCCCCGATATCCCGACCGGCCTCGCCGACGTGATCCAGCGCGCGCTCGATCGCGAGCCCGACAAGCGCTTCGACTCGGCGCGCATGTTCCGCGAGGCCGTGCTCGACGGCCTCGGCAACCGGCGCCCGTGGGGCCAGAGCGATATCGGCGAGTTCGTCGCCGGCCACTTCAACGACGAGCTCGGCCGCCGCAGCAAGCAGGTCGCCTCGGCGATCCATCGCACCGACGTCTCGCTCGTGCCCGGGAGCCTCGGCCGCTCGACGATGCCGCTGATCGCGCACGACGAGGAACCCGAGGTCTCGATCTCCGACGAGGACGACGACGAGTTCCCGTCGGTCGAGGAGACGATGGACGAGATGCCGGCCGCGATCCGCATCGAGCATCGTCGCGCCGAGACCCAGCCGGCGGCGTTCGTCGAGCACACACCACCGCCGTTCGCCGTCGAGTCGTCGACCAGCGGCGCCAGCCTCCAGCCGCTCACGCCGCCGGTCGCGGCCGCGCGCCGCAGCATGGTGTGGCCACTCGTCGCGTTCGCGATGGTGCTGGTCGCCGGCGGCGCGTTGTTCCTGGTGTGGAGCCAGCTGCGGAACCAGCAGGCGCCGCAAGCGCCGATCGTGATCCAGCAGTACTCGGCGAACACCGGCGAGGAGCCGACCCCGAGCTCCGGATCGGCCGCGGCCGTCGAGCCCGCTGGATCGGGCTCGTCGGCCATCCCGACGATCAAGCGGCCACCGTCGAACCCGCTGCCGCAACACCTGACCGGTGACGCCTACACGCGCGCGATCAACGCGGCGGTCGACAAGCTCAAGCCGCGCCTGGTCGACTGCGTCGCGAAGTCGGGCCTGCCGCCGGTCGGCACGATCGTGTCGATCGTGGTGACGACCGAAGGCCGTGCGCGCAGCGTGACGTTCAAGCCCAAGGATCCGGACCAGCCGTTCGCAACGTGCGTGCAGCAAGTGATGATGGCAGCGGCGTACCCGCGACCGAGCATCGAGTGGGTCCAGGACGTCTCGCTACGGAGTCACTGAATCAGGCGCGCGCGGCGGTGCGCATGCCCGGCTCGCGGCCCGGCTCCGAATAGAACACCGTGATCGCGACGCAGTGGAACGACGCATCGCTCGACTGCGAGACGATGATGTCGACCACCTTCATCTGCGAGTTGTTGGTGATCCAGTTCGTGACCTTGTCGCCGAGCGCTTCACGGTCCGCGAACATCGTCGCCGAGAACACCTTCACGCCGTTGAATCCCAACTTCGGATCGGTTGACATCGGAGGCACCGTAGCACCCCGCGACGATCGTGTACGCTTGGTTCGACGTGCGCAGTCTCGTTCTCGCGATGATCTTGCTCGGGGCGTGTCATCCCACACCCAGACGTCATCACCATCACGCGAATCACACTACCCGGCCGCATCCCGAGGGCCCGGCGACCGGTCAGATTCCTTCGCACGATGGCGCGCCCACGATCACGTGGAGCCGCGTCGCGTCACCGCGCGACGTCTCGCGCGATCCACCGTCGGTGGGGACGTATCGCTTGCACCTGATCGACGTCGGCACCGGGCTCGCGATCCTGATCCAGGGTCACGACTTCGCGATGCTGTACGACGCCGGCAGCAACGACAAGGACGAGAAGCCGATCCGCGTCACGGCGTACCTCGAGGCCGCGCTCGGCCCGTCGGGCGACGATCTGTGCGGCCCGCACAAGTCTGTTCCACGCATCGCCTTGCCAAACGTCGTGCTGTCGCATCCACACTTCGATCACGCGTCGGCGATGGACCTCGTGGTGCACTGCTTCGACGTCGCGAACCTGTGGGACTCGGGGCGCGTCAACGATGCGGTGTTCTATCGCGAGCTGATCGCGGGCATCGCGAGGTCGGCGGGCACGACGTATCACACCGCGGCCGACGTGCCGGCCGATCACGTGATGCACGTGAAGGACGCGAGCTCGACGATCGCGAAGTGGGAGCGGTTCTCCGAGGGCGACGTCGTGCAGCTCGGCGAGGGCGCGCGGTTCACGATCCTGCACGCCGAGGCCAAGAAGCTGCCGGATCCGAATCAGAACTCCGTGGTGATCGCGGTCGAGCTCGGCGCCGCGCGCGTGCTGCTGGTCGGCGACGCCGAGTCGGGCGAGCGGCGCGATCCGAGCGACGCGCCCGGCGATGTCGAGGCGTTCCTCCTCGAGCACCACGCCAAGGAGATCCGCGCGGACATCCTGCAGGTCGGCCATCACGGCTCGAAGACCTCGAGTCGCCACGCGTTCCTCGCCGCGGTGCACCCGTCGCTCGCGCTGGTCTCGAGCGGACCCAAGCGCTACGGCAAGACCGTGCTCCCCGACCACGAGGTGATCGAGGAGATCCAGAAGGACGGCGCGACGATCCTGCGCACCGACGAGCACGACGAGAGCTGCCCCGATGCGCAGCGCATCGGCCCGACAACCGGACCCGGTGGCTGCGACTCGTACATCATCACCATCGCCCCACCGGCGGCTGCCCAGGGCCCCCAGATTCCATGACCCAGCGCCTGTATCACGCCGATTCGTATCTCCGGACGTTCGATGCCGAGGTGATCGCGCACGCGACCGTCGGGGCCGCGCCCGCGATCGTCCTCGATCGCACGGCGTTCTATCCCGAGGCCGGCGGGCAGCTCGGTGACCGCGGCACGCTCGGCGACCTCGCGATCGCCGATACCCAGGAGCTCGACGACGGCCGCATCGCGCACGTCGTCGCCGCAGGCACCGTGATGCCCGCGATCGGCGTGCGCGTCGCCGGCGCGCTCGACTGGATCCGCCGCCGCCAGCACATGGCGCAGCACACCGCGCAGCACCTGCTGTCGGGCACGCTGCTCGACCGCGCGCAGGCCGCGACCGCGTCGGCCCGGCTCGGCGAGAGCGCGCTGACGATCGACGTCACGCGCGATCGCATCCCGGAAGCCGAGCTCGCCGCGGCCGAGGAGCTCGCGAACGACCTGATCGACGACGACCTCACGATCCGCGCGTGGTTCCCGACCGCCGACGAGCTGCCGACGCTGAAGCTGCGCCGCGATCCGAAGGTCACCGCGGACATCCGCGTGATCGCGATCGGCGACTTCGACTTCTCGCCGTGCGGCGGCACGCACTGCGCGCGCACCTCGCAGCTCGGCAACGTTCGCATCGTCGGCGCCGAGCGCTACAAGGGCATGACGCGGGTCAGCTTCGTCGCCGGCAGACGCGCGCGCACCGAGCTGTTCGCGCGCGACCACGTGCTGCGCGGGTTGGCCTCGGCGTTCTCGTGCGGCCCGGCCGAGGTGCCCGCCGCGATCGACAAGCTGCGGCGCGACGCGTCGGCGAACGACGCCGAGCTCACCGCGCTGCGCGGCCGGCTCGCGACGCTGGTCGCCGACTCGCTGCTCGTCGGCACCGGCGCGATCGTCGCGACGATCCCCGGCGAGCCCGAGCTCGTGCGCGCGGTTGCCGCCAAGCTGGCCGCCGCCGGGCGCGACGCGATCCTGTGCTGCCCCGATCCGGTGGGCGCGATGGTCGTGGTGTTCCGCGCCACCGGCTCGACGCTCGACTGCGGCGCGCTGTGGAAGCAGCTCGCCGCAAGGCTCGGCGGACGCGGCGGCGGCAAGGCCGATCGCGCCGAGGGCCGCGTCGCGACCGCGATCGACGACTGGGCCGCGACGATCGCCGCGCTCTTGCCCTGATCGGCGAGTCAGCGCGCGACGGCTTCGAGCGTGCCGCTCGGCACCCATCCCGAGGTGCCGTTGGCGATCGCGATCCGCGTCCAGTTCCCGCGGTGCTCGACGACGTTGACCTCGGTGCCACGCGGCAGCGACGACAGCATCGCGGCGGGCGCGCCGGCCGAGTCGGCGGCGCGCAGCACGGCGTCGTCCATCACGACCGCGTCGTCGGTGCGGGTGCGCTCGACCACGAGCGACACCATCATCGCGAGCCACACGATCACCGGCAGGATCGCGAGGTTGACGAGGCCGCGCCGGCGGCGACCGCGCCACGGCACGACGAGGAACACCGCGATCGCGAACGCGATCCCGCCGACCACCATGCGCCACGCGCGCGGCCAGCGATGGAAGAAGAACAGCGAGTTCGCGGCACCGCCGTCGGCCGGGCGGAGCATCGCGGGCTGGCGGCTCCGAAGAAGACCGAGGTTCTGGCGCGCGCGCGCGTTGCGCGAATCCGCGAGCAGCGCGCGGCGATAGGCGAGCGTGGCGGTCGCGACGTCGCCGGCACCGAGCGCGGCGTTGCCCCAGTCGGCGAGGATCTCGGGGTTCGGGTGGGCAGCCGCGACGTCCTTGAGCGCGGCCGCGGCGCGCTCGAACGCGGCTCGCTTCGAGGTCGCATCGGTGCGTGTCATCGCATCGCTGTACGTCGCGCGCGCCTCGGCGAGTGGATCGGCCGACGCGGCGTGCGGCGCCAGCGCGACGAGCAGCACGAGGGCAACGCCCACGGCGCGCGACGCCGCCGGCGCGCGACGCTCGCGCAGCCACCGATCGACGAGGGCCGCGACGGCGGTCCGGATCTCGGACGTCATCGGCAGCTCGGCGGCGCTCGGCGCGAACGCCTCGGTCTCGAGCTTCGCGAGCAGCCCTCCGTCGTCGACCGGGATCTCGAGGGCCCGCGCGACCTCGCGCACCGCGGCGCCGAGCGGTCCGGCGGCCTCGCGCGCCGGCGCGGTCTTCGCGCGATCGAGCGCGGCATCGAAGCGCTTCTTCGCGAGGCGAACCTCGGCGGCGTCCTCGCGCGCGTCGCTCGTGCGGATCTGCCAGGTGCGCAGGCCGAACACGCCGAGCGGCACCGCGTAGAGCAGGCCGACGATCAGCCACAGCACCCAGCCGCCGAGCGGCTGGTCGTCGGCACCGACGGTCGACAGCGCCAGCTGCGCATCGACCAGCGCGGTGTCGTCGGTGATCGTCGCCGCTGGGTTGCCCTTCTTGGGAGTGGCGGTCACGACCGAGTCGGCCCCGATGATCGAGCCTCCCTTGACCGCGAGCGCGATCGGGTCCGAGTGGATCGTCTGGTAGGTGCGCTTCGCCGGATCGAAGTACGCGAGCGCGATCGCCGGGATCTCGGTCGCGGGCCCGGTGACCTGCGCGCTGACGTGGAACGTCTTGGTCAGGCCGTCCTCGGCGAGCTCGCCGGTCGGGACCTCGTCGGGCACGGTGAAGCGGTCCTTCGGCAGGCCGCCGTCGCCGGCGATCCGACCGAGCGAGAAGTTGTCGAGCCGCTGGTTGCTCTTGATCGTGACCTCGAGATCGACCGGCTCGCCGAGCTGGACGACCGATCGGCTGGTCTTCACCGCGATCGAGAACTGCTCGCCGACCGCGCCGGCGAAGTTGGCGGGCTTGTCGCTCTCGGGCAGCGCCTGGACCTGCATCGTATGCGCGACGTCGAGCGCGCGGAACGGCCGGGTCGCGGCGTTGCCGAAGAAGTCTCGGCGCCCGACCGCGAGCGACGCGACCACCGACGACGCCGGCACCTCGATCTTGCCGAGCCGCCGGGGCGCGACGAAGAACGTGAACTTGATGCGATGGAACTGCTGGCCGTTTACCTCCGTGGTGTCGGCGTCGTACGGCACCGGGATCTGCTTCGCGCCGGCCGCGAACGGGAACGCGGTCTTCTTGTCGGTCACCGGCGCGGTCGACACCGTGAGATCGTCGAGCGTCATCAGCGGCACCGCGAAGGCCTGATCCTCCGGCTGCTGGCGGAACAGCCACACGAGCTCGACCGGCACGGTCTCGCCAACGAACACCGGACGATCCGGCAGCACGAGCTGGAGCTTCATGTCCTCGGTCGTCGGGATCGTGTCGACCGTGATGTTGCCGGCGTGCGCCACCGCGGAGTGCGAGCCCTGGACGACCGAGGTCTGCGGGACCTCGAGCGGACCCTCCCGATGGACCTCGACCCGCCAGCGCAGCACCCACTGGACCTCGGCGGTCTCGCTGCGGCGGCCGTTGATGATCTGGATGCTGCGCGACACGTTCGGCGTCGCGCCGAGCGGCGTGACCGTGGCGTTCGCGAGCTTCAACGCCGGCTGCGGCGGCACCGGCGCCTCGTCGAAGCCCTGCACGATCAGATCGAGCTCGAACGGCACGTCGACGTGCGGCTTGCCATCGACCCGGAACTGCGCGGTCTGGGCATGCGCGACGCGCAACCCCCCGAGGATCGCGATCGCCGCGACGAGCAAGAACTTCGGCATCACCAGTCCTGGTCCACGCTGTCCGAGGACTTCTCGCGGTCGCGCTTCGCCTTCTGCCGCTTGGCGTCCTCGTCGCGCGCGCGCTGGCCAGCACCACCTTGTTGCTGGTCGCGCTTGGCCTTCTCGGCCTTGTCGTCCTTCTTCTGGTCGTCCTTCTTCTGGTCGTCCTGCTTCTGGTCGTCCTGCTTCTTCTGGTCGTTCTTCTTTGGCGGCTGGAGCAGCTGCAGGGCCTTCATCAGATGATCGATCGCGCTCGCCTGGCTGTTGGTCGCCGGCTCGAGGCCGACGCTCTGCACCGCCGACTTGGCCTTCGCGAACACCGCGCTCGCATCGGACATGTCGTTGTCGGCGAGCCGGACCTCACCCGCGGCCTCGGCGAGCGCCTTGGCGCGCTCGGCAGGCGACGGCTGACCGGGTTGCGGGGGCGCGGCGCCCTGCTTGGTCATCGCGTCCGCCTGGTGGCCGAGCGCCTCGGTGATCGACTTCGCCATCTTCTCGTGGTCGTCCTGGCGCGTCGCGATCGCCGGCAGCATGTCCTGCCGCGAGAAGTCGTCGGCGGAGCTGGCCGTGCTGGTGCGTTCCTTGGTCTCGCCCTGCTCGCGCACGAGCTCCTTCAGGTGCTCGATCACGTCGAAGAACAGCTTGCGCAGCTCGTAGAGCGTCGCGTCGGCGGTCTTCGCCGCCCCGATCGCGTCGCCGTTGGTCGCGATCGCCTTGTCGAGCGCGGTCAGCTCGGTCTTCGCGCGTGCGCGCAGCTCCTCGGCCTTGGCGTAGAGCTCGCGCTCCTGGGCGAGCTGCGCCTTCTGGGCCTCGAGCTGCTTCGCGGGGTCTTCGCCACTCCCAGAGCCGGCCGCTGGCGCCGGCTTCTCCGCGAGCGCCTGCTCCTTCCGTGCGATCCCGGCGGTCTCGTCGGCGATCAGCGCCGCGATCCGATCGACGCGCGCGAGGTTGCCGGTCAGATCGTCGTGGACCCGCTTGCCGCGCTCGGCGGGCGCCATCGGGTCGCCCGGCGCGGGCGGCTGCAACAGCGCGGTCAGCTCCTGGTGACTGCCCCACGCGATGTCGATCGTGCGCTTGAGATCGGCGAACTGCTCGATCGCGGCGAACAGCGCGAGCGCGGCCTCGCTCTCGGCGTCGCGCGCCGGCTTCCACTGCTTGTCGAGCAGGGTGTCGTGCACGCGCGTCATCGCCGCGGTCGCCGCGACCACCGACGGCAGCGCGACGCGGACCTGCGCGATCAGCTTGTCCTGCTTGGGATCGGCCTGCTTCGGCGGCGCCTTGTCGTCGGCCGGCTTGTCGTGCGCGTCGATCGCGCCCTGCAGGCGGAGCCGGACCTCGTCGACGCGATCGCGGATGCCGCCCTGGCGACCGGCGAGCGCGGTGTACTCGAGCCACTTGTCGGTCGAGCCATCCTTGGCCTGGGCGGTCTCGGCGTCGAGCGCGACCTCGTCCCGCAGCGTCGCCTGCAGGATCGTGATCGGATCGTCGAGCTGCTCGCGGGCGCGCTTCAACGCGACGAGCGCCGCCTCGGCCTTGGCGAGCGCGGTCTCGGCCGACAGATCCTGGAGCTCGCGGCGGGTCTCGGCGATCCGCGAGCGCGCCTCGCCGATGTAGAGGTCGAGGTTCTTCAGCTGCACCAGGCGCGCCTGCTCCTGCTCTTCGCGCTTGTCCTGCGGCTTCTTGCCGATCGCGTCGATCTCGTCGGCGGCGAGGTCGCTGATCGTGCCGGCCTCGGCGACGATGCCGCGCGACAGATCGGCGAGCCCGACGAGCGTGCTCTGCTGCGCCAGCGGATCGCGACCGGCGATCCGCGTGATCTCGCGCCACGCGCCGCGCACGCTGTCGAGCACGGCGCGCTGCTGCTGGATCAGCGCGTCGAGCCGCGCCTCGAGCTTGCTCTGTCCCTTGCGCAGCTCGTCGCTGATCGACTGCACGCGCGCGCGCGCGATCGCGAGGTTCGCGGTGGCGTCGGCATCCTTGTCCTTCAGGCGCAGCGCATCGCCGAACCACCACGCGGCCTGCTGCTCGAGCTCGAGCGCCTTCGCGAGATCGGCGCCGCCCTCGTTGGCCGGGCTCTTCACCTTGTCCGCGTGCCCGGCGTACGCGAGGCCGAGATCGTAGGCGGCGCGAAACCGCAGCTCGGGATCGACACCGGCCGAGCTCCGCGCGTCCATCAGCGCCTTCTCGGCGGCCGGGAAGTCGCTCTTGGCGAGCGCCGCGAGGCCCTCGTTGTACTGGCCGCGCGCCGGGCGATCCTCGCCGCGGATACAGCCGACCAGCAGGACGGCGAGCACGATCGGGTATGCGGATCTCATGCGTCTCTCCGGTCGCCGGCGCCGGCCGCGACCCACAGCGACGCGAGCAGACATCCGAGCGCGATCATCACGAGCCAGGTGTACTCCTCGACCGGGATCTGCCGCTTGACCTGCGCGTTGGCGGCGGTCAGGAGCGGCGTGACGTGCTGCTGCATGATCGCCTCGAGGTCGAGCGCGGCGGTCCCGGCAGGGATGTACGCGCCTTCGGTGATGACCGCGATCTTGCCGAGCATCGCGCTGTCGAGCTTGCTGATCACCGGCTTGCCGGTCTTGTCGAGCAGCTTCTGCTTCGCGTGCGTCACCGGATCGACGAGATCGATCTCGCTGCCGGCCGGGTCGCCGATGCCGATCGCGACGATCTTGACGCCGGCATCGCGCACCGCCTTCGCGGCGTCCTCGGTGTACGGATCCTGATCGTCGCCGTCGGTGATCAGCACGATCAGCTTGGCACCCTGGCCCGGCGGGAAGCCACGCAGCGCGGCATGGAGCGCATCGCCGACCCGCGACCCACCTTTGCCGGCACTGCGCGTGTCGACCGTGTTGAGCACGGTGTTGAAGAACGAGTAGTCCGGGGTGAGCGGGCACATCTGGACCGCGCGACCGGCGAACGCGACCAGGCCGACGCGCGGGTTGGCCAGCTTGTCGGGCTTGTCGATCAGGCGCGAGATCTCGGACTTCGCCTTCGCGAGCCGGGTCGGCTTGGCGTCGTCCGCGAGCATCGAGCGCGAGGTGTCGAGCACGAACATCACGTCCGCGTTGCCCGAGGACACCGTGACCTCGTCGGTCTCGCCGCGCAGCTGCGGGCGCATCAGCGCGAGCACGCCGGCGATCATCGCGGCGAGCACGAGCGCGAGCCGCAGGATCACGCGGCCGAACGACGCGCTGGCCGTCAACCGGCGCTGCATCGCGGGCGACAGGAACGTCGCCATCGCGTCGCGCGTGCGCAGCTCGAGCGCGAACAGCCCGCCGACGATCGCGATCGCCAGCCAGATCAGGTGGACGCGCTGGGGCGCTTCCCAGGTCCAGTCGAAGATCACGGCAACCTCCGCAGGATCGTCCCGCGCATCGCGAGCGCGAGCGCGACCAGGGCGAGCGCGCAGGTCACGAAGATCCCGTAGTACTCGTGGTACTCGGTGAACCGCGTCTCCTCGATCTTGCTGCGCTCGAGCTTGTCGATCTGCGCGTAGATCTTCGCGAGGCTGTCGTGGTCGGTCGCGCGGAAGTAGAGGCCGCCGGTCTTGTCGGCGATCTTCTTGAGCGTGACCTCGTCGATGTCGACCGCCATCTGGCGCAGCTCGGTGTGGCCGTCGCCGCGATCGACGCGGATCGGCGCGAAGCCGTTCGTGCCGGCGCCGATCGTGTAGACCTTGATGCCCTGCTTCTTCGCGTCGTCGATCGCGGTGTCCTCGTCGATCTCGTGGATGTTCGACTGGCCGTCGGTCAGGAGGATGACGATGCGGCTCGCGACCTTGGCGCGGCTGCCGAACTCGGCGAGCCGGTCGACCGCGAGCTCGAGTCCGGCGCCGATCGCGGTGCCGTCCTCGTCCTCGCGCGCGAACTCGAGCTGGCGCGCGGCCGAGATCAGGTTCTGATGATCGAGCGTGAGCGGGCTGCGCGTGTCGGCGTAGTGCGCGAACGCGACCAGGCCGATCGCGTCGTCGGCGCGGCCCTCGAGGCCGTGACCGCCGAGGACGAAGCGCTCGAACACCTGCTTGATCGCGTCGAGCCGGGTCAGCTCCTGGCTGCGCTCGGACAGATCGAGGGCGCGCATCGAGCCCGAGACGTCGACCGCCATCATCACCGCGATGCCCTCGCGGCGGACGCGCGAGTCGGCGTCGCCGCGGCGCGGGCCGCCGAGCGCGATCGCGAGCGCGAGCACGGCGAGGCCCATCAGCAGATCGGGGATCCACGCGAGCCGCGTGCGCCAGGTGCTGCCCGCGCTCGGCAGCACCCGGAGCGACGAGAACACGACGCGCCCGGTGCCGCGGAACGACCACCACACGGCGAGCGGGCCGATCAGCGCGACCAGCATGAACCACGGGTTCGCGAACTCGACGGTGTGGGCGAAGTGGATCGCGGCCCAGGTCAGGCCGAGCGCGAGCGCGAGCGCGAACACGATCTTCGCGATCACGACGCGACCTCCGCGAGCCGGGTATCCTCGATGAAGCCGCGCGCCGACTTGAGCGTCACGAGCGACTCGGTCTCGTCGGGGCGATAGCCGGCGAACTTGACGCGGTCGCAGCGCTCGAGGAACCCGGCGAGCAAGACCTCGTGCGCGCCGGTGAGCGCGCCGCCGCGCGCGACGGTCTGGAGGAACTCCTCGGTCGTGAGCTCGGGTGCGCGGATCTCGTAGCGGTCCTCGAGGTACTGCCGGACGATCGCGGACAGCTCGACGAACCAGCGATCGGCCTCGGCCGACTCCGGCGCGCCCTTGTGCTCGAGCTCGCGCAGTCGCGCGACCGCCTCGTCGTACGCCGAGCGCTGCTTCGCGATCCGACGCTTGGCCTTCCACGCGCGGTACGCGAGCACCGATCCGGAACCCGCGATCGCGACGCCGCTCAGCAGGCCGAGGATCGCGAGCCACGACAGGCCGCCGACCGTGATCGGCAGCTCGCCGGCCGCGGGGTGGAGCTGCGCGTCGACCTGCTCGGTCTTGATCGGCGCGATCTCGAGCGCGACCTCCTCGGTGAGGATCTCGGTCTTCTTGGAGCCGGCGCGCGCGTCGAGCATCTCGAGCCGCAGCGGCGGAATGCGGTGGCGGCCGCTCGAGGGTGCGTTGAGCGTGTAGGTCTGCTGGGTGACACCGGGATGATCGTCGCGGGTGAACCCGACGACATCGAACCGCCCGAGCTTCTGATCGCCGGCCTGCTGGAACGGCGCGTCGATCGTGACGCCGGCGGGCGCGGTGACCTCGAGCCGCGCGTAGATCGCGTCCGACAGCGAAGGCTTGGCCGGCCACACCGTCAGCGTCGTCTTGACCGGCCCGGTGTCGGTCGTCTTCACGATCGCGTCCTTGGTTGGCACGAGCGGAGTGTCGCTCGCGACCTCCGCGTCGCCACTGCTGCACGCGACGAGCCCGATCAACAGGAGGGCCTTCATCGCCGCAGCCTCCGCTCGCGCTCGCGGAAGAACTTGAGCAGCGGATCGACCCTCGAGCCCGACGCGTCGAACACGATGAGGTCCATGCCGGTCGTGCGGAGCGCGTTGCGCAGCTCGGTCTCGCGCTTGGCCGCGGTCGCCGCGAGCCCGTCGCGGAACGCTTGCGAGCGCGTGTCGACCAGCCGCGACGCGCCGCTCTCGGCGTCGACCAGCGTGACCAGGCCGGCGGGTGGCATCTGCGCCTCGCGCGGATCCGTGATCAGCGCGGCGACCACGTCGTGCTTGCGGTTCGCGTGGCGGAGCACCTGGAGGTAGTTGTCGTCGAGGAAGTCGGACACCAAGAAGAGGACCGCGCGGCGCGGCAACACCTGGCGACAGAACTCGAGCGCGGCGGCGATGCTGGTCGAGCGTCGCGCGTCGGGTGCGCGCGTCTTGGCCTGGAGCTTCGCGAACCAGCCGCGGACGACGCGCGGGAGATCGCGCAAACCGCCGCGCGGCTGCAGCCCGGCCGCGGTGGACTCGCCGCGCGACAGCACCTCGCGGACGATGCGCAGCGCGTGCTTGCCGCCCTTGCGCGGCGGGATGTAGTGGTCCGCGCCGCCGTGGAACAGGAGCAGGCCGACCTTGTCGCCATTCTCGACCGCGCTCATCGCGAGCAGCGCCGAGAGCTCGACGGCGGCCTCGAGCTTGCTGCGTCGGCCGCTGCCGAAATCCTGCGACGCGCTGACGTCGACCATCAGCATCACGGTGAGCTCGCGCTCCTCGACGAAGCGCTTGACGTGCGGCTCGCCGGTACGCGCGGTGACGTTCCAGTCGATCGATCGGACGTCGTCGCCGGGCACGTACGGACGCACCTCGTCGAACTCCATGCCGCGTCCTTTGAACACGGAGAGGTACGCCCCGGCCATCACGTCGGACACCTGGCGTCCGGTGACGAACTGGATGCGCTTGACGGCTTGCGCGATCTCGGCGGGCAGCACGGCGACTACGGGACGGGAACGTTCTCGAGGATCTGCTGGATGATGTGATCGGTCGTCTTGCCCTGCGCCTCGGCCTCGTAGCTGGCGAGCACGCGGTGGCGCAGGACGTCGAGCGCGATCGTCTTCACATCGTGCGGCGAGCTGTAGCTGCGACCGGCGAGGACGGCCTGCGCCTTGGCGACCTTGACGAGCGCGATCGACGCGCGGACCGACGCGCCGTTGTCGATCAGCGTCGCGAGCTGCGGGATGCCCGCGGCCTTGGGATCGCGCGTGGCGGCGACCACGTCGACCGCGTAGCGCTTGACCTTCTCGTCGACGAACACCTGGCGCACGATGTCGCGGGCGGCGAGGATCTCGTCGGTCCCCATCACCTTGCTCGCCGTCGGCTCGGCGCCGGAGCCCGCCATGCGCTCGATGATGCGGAGCTCGTCGTCCTTGCTCGGATAGCCGACCCGGATCTTCAGCATGAAGCGATCGAGCTGCGCCTCGGGGAGCGGGTAGGTGCCCTCCTGCTCGATCGGGTTCATCGTCGCGAGCACGAGGAACGGCTCGGCGAGCTTGAACGTCGTGTCGCCGAGCGTGACCTGGCGCTCCTGCATCGCCTCGAGCAGCGCGGACTGCACCTTGGCGGGCGCACGGTTGATCTCGTCGGCGAGGATGAAGTTGCCGAACACCGGCCCCTTCTTGACGTTGTAGTTGCCCTCGCGCGGGTTGAAGATCTGCGTGCCGACGACGTCGCCGGGCAGCATGTCCGGCGTGAACTGGATGCGCGAGAACGTGCCGTCGAGCGCGTCGGCGAGCGTCTTCACGACCAGCGTCTTCGCGAGGCCGGGCACGCCCTCGAGCAGCACGTGGCCGCCCGCGAGCATGCCGAGCAGCAGGCGATGCAGCATGTCGTCCTGACCGACCAGGACCTTGTTGACTTCGGATTTGAGGGTGGCGAACCGACCCTGCAGCTTCTGGGCTTCTTCGGTGAGGCGATCGGACATAGGTGGAAGGCGCGGTGGAGAGAACCCCGTGGCGGGTGGCCTGTCAACCGGATGACGGGTCGGTGCATTCCGCAAACGTGCGACGTCCCTGCGACCTGACGCAGCGTGCGTCGCCCCCCGGGGGGCGAATCGGATTCCATCCTGCGATCCCAACGAGTTACCTGCCGAGCGCGCATGGCACACGTCTTCCATTGGAGTCGGTCACATGTCCACCACGATGCTCAGCTTCGGTGCTCTCACCCTTTCGCTCATGGCCTGCGCCGCCGGCACGATGCCGATGGATCGCGAGACGACACCGACGACGGGACGCGTGAAGCTCGACTTCACGCACGTCGAAGGTGACGCGGCGGCGGCGACGTTCCCGGGCGTCGTCGACCCGCAGCTGCCGAGCGCCGACCGGATCGCGCCGCGGATCCACCACGTGCTCGGCGACACCGCGTCGGCGGCGATCCACCTGTGCGTGTCGCCGAGCGGCAAGGTGGCGTCGGTCAAGCTCGAGCGCAGCTCGGACCTGCCGGCGTTCGATCGCGCGATGATGAACGACGTTGCGGCCTGGCAATTCGCGGCGATGCCCGGTCCCGACAGCGTGAAATCGTGCGAGCGACTCACGATCTCGTATCGTCCGCACGAGTAGTCCTTGCGTTCGCGTCGAGAGTCGACGACAGTAACCTTGGAGTCTCGGAGTCAACCCATGAGCACCACCCCGCGCAAGATGCTTCCGATCGTCGACCTCTGCGTCGACATCGATGAAGCCCGCGGTGGGCGAGGCTCGGGATAGACCGAACCGAGCACGATCTCTCCTCCGCCGCGGGCTCCCAGCAAATCCTAGGAGCCCGTGTTTCGTTTCGGCAACGAACACAGCTACTCGCGAATCCTTTGTCCGGAGCTCGCGAAAGCTCGCGACACCGCGAACCTGGTTCGAGGCGTCAATTCTCTGCTGAGGAGTTTGTCATGCTGTCTGCGACTACCGATCTGCCTTGGGCGGAGCGGCCCGGCCGTGCCTTGTTGAGGCTCGCCTGGCCGATCACCGTCTCGATGATCTCGTTCTCCACGATGACGCTCGCCTCGACAGCGTTCGTCGCGCACATCGGCTCCGACGAGCTCGCGGGCGTCGGGCTCGCCGGCGTCGTCGGCTTCTCGCTGATCTGCTTCGGCGTCGGCCTCCTGCGCGGCGCCAAGACCCTGGTCTCGCAGGCCGTCGGTGCCGATCGCAAAGATCGCATCCCAGCGCTGCTCGGCGCCGCGCTCGTGACCGCCGCGGTGCTCGGTGTGGTCGCGCTCGTGCTCGGCCAGCTGGTCGCGCCACTCCTGGTCTCGCTGTCGGCGTCGCCGCGCGCCGGCGCGTTCGCCGCCGAGTACCTCGCGATCCGATCGCTCGGCGCGCCGCTCGTCCTGGTCTACGCCGCGCTGCGCGAGTCGCGCTATGGCGAGGGTGACACCCGCGCACCGATGCGCGCCGCGCTCGCCGGCAACGCGGTCAACATCACGCTCGACGCGATCCTGATCCTCGGCCTCCACCAGAGCGTGCACGGCGCGGCGGTCGCGACGATCTGCGGCAACGCGACCGAGCTCGCGGTGCTGGCGTGGCCGATGCGCGGGCGGCTCAAGGCGCTCGCGTTCAACCAACTCGCGCTGCTCGACCTGTGGCGGCAGGGCGTCCCGAACGGCATCCAGTTCATCATGGAGGTCGGCTCGTTCCTCATCCTGACCGTGCTGGTCGCGCGGATGTCGGCGATCGACGGCGCCGCCCACCAGATGGTGCTTCACCTGGTGAACGTGTCGTTCCTGCCCGCGCACGCGCTGTCCGAGGCGGCGGCGGTCCTCGTCGGTCAGGCGGTCGGCGCCAACCAGGACGCGCTGGTGCCGCGCGTCGCGCGACGCGCGCTCGCGATCGGCGCCGGTTACTCGTCGCTGTGCGTGGTCGCGTTCGCGGTCGTCGCGCACTCGATCGCCGACGGGCTCGCGGCCGGCAACGCGGCGCTGGCGGCGCGCGCGACCACCCTCATCCACGTCAGCCTCGCGTTCCTCGTCGCGGACGCCGCGAACGTGATCGCGCGGGGCGTGCTGCGCGGGGCGAGCGACGTTCGCTACGCCGCGGTGGTCGGCATCGTGACCGCCTGGCTGACGACCCCGCCGCTGGCCTGGTTGCTCGGCGTGACCTGGGGCTACGGCGTGGTCGGCGGCTGGATCGGGCTCGCCATCGAGATCTTCGTCGGGGCCGGCCTGGTCTGGTGGCGAGTCTGGCGGGGTGGCTGGCGGCCGGCCGCGGCGGCGGCTCGGCGGTCGATGATCGGCGCCGCGGTGTAACGCGTCGCACACAAGATCGTCGTTGCCAGGGTCGGGCGGTTGGCCCCACTATCGCCCTTGATGAGGTATGTGGCGATCGCCGCCCTGGCGGCTGGCTGTGCGTCGGCGGGAAATCCGACCAACGCGGGAACCAGCGACGCGGATCCCCAGAAGATCGACGGCAAGGTCTTCGAGGATGCGCCGGCGCACACGATCGACGCTGCGCACCACGACGCGCCCATCGACTCGCCACCCGATGCGTTCGTGTTCCTCGATGCGTGCGTGCCGCATGCGACGCAGCTCTTGCAGAACGCCGCGTTCGATCTCGACGCGGGTGGCACCGGATGGGTGCAGCAACCGGTGCCCGGCGCGACCGGCGGTCCGTACTATCCGATCACGTCGGTCGCGATCGGCCCGACGCCGCAGTCGCCCGCTTACAAGGTGTTCGAGGGCGGGCTCACGGGCGCCGACACCAGCGGCGGCACCTCGGCGACCGACGCGCTCTACCAGGACGTCGCGATCCCGGCGGGCACGACGCAGCTCGTGTTGACCGGCTACTACATCGTCGGCTCGACCGAGACGACCACGACGATCAAGTACGACAACATGTCGATGGACCTCACGCAGACCACCGGCACTCCGATCGAGAACGTGCTCGCGTTCTCGAACCTCAACGCGCAGACCGCGGTGACCTGGAACTTCTTCACCCACACGTTCGCGAGCCCGGCGGCAATTGCCGGCACGACCGTTCGACTTCACATGACGAGCACGAACGACGTCAGCAACAACAGCAACTTCTTCTTCGACACGCTCGCTCTGACGGCCACGCACGGGTGTGACTCCCATCCTGATCACGCCGCCACCCGGACCGACTTTCGGAGCGGCCGTAGCGTGAGAGACATCGCCTGATCCCAGCGATCGCTGACGGCGAGCGCTCGAAGTTGGAGGACGTGACGCCCAGTGCGAC
>JBBQEX010000049.1:0-58777 GCA_038321315.1 Haliangiales bacterium
GAGCCTGCTAGCAGCTCGTACATCACGACGCCGAGGGCCCAGAGATCGGCGCGCCCATCGACGCTCTTCGCCTCCTTCAGCTGCTCGGGCGACATGTACATCGGCGTGCCCATGACCGCCGCGGTGCGCGTCTTGACGTTCGAGATCCACTCGAGCTTGGCGATGCCGAAGTCGAGGATCTTGGGACGCTCGGCACCACTCGCGTCGCGCGCGAGGAACACGTTGTCGGGCTTGAGGTCGCGGTGGACGATGCCGCGTGCGTGTGCCGCGCCGAGCGACGCCGCGACCTGGTGCATCGCGCGCAGGGCGTCGTCGACCGGCAGCTTGCCGACGCGCCGCAGCCGTTGTTCGAGCGACTCGCCGTCGAGCAGCTCCATCACGATGTACGCGCTGCCCTCGGGCGTGAACCCGAAGTCGAAGATCTCGACGATCCCGGCGTCCTTCACCGCACCCGCGGCGCGGGCCTCGTTGAAGAACCGCTGCACGATGTCGTCCGATTCGTGGAACTGGGCGTGCAGGATCTTCACCGCCACGCGCCAGCCGAGCTCGAGGTGGTGCGCGAGCCAGACCGTCCCCATGCCGCCGCTGCCGAGCTCGGCCTGCAGCTGGTACTTCCCGATCACAGCACCGATCGACGGCGCCCCGATCATGCACTTCAAGTTATCACGGCGGTAGCATGGCGCGATGCAGTTCGCGGCCTCCGAAGACCTCGCGCAGGCCTTCCTGATCCTTCGCCACCTCTACGACGGCGATGTCATCGAATGGCCGATCGCCAACGACCATCCGCTGCGCGCGATCTTCGAGAGCCTCGAGCAGCAGGGTGAGATCGCGCGCTGGGACCGGACGTGGCCGCGCCACGATCGCTATCGCTTGACCGAGCGCGGCATCGCGACGATCGAGGCGGTGTATCGGCCGGCGGGCGCCGACGCGATCTGGAACGAGCTGCGCACGCGCGACCTGCCGCCCCAGGATCGCCGCTCGTACTTCCAGGATCTGGGGTACGACCCGCTCGTGTGGGCGCTGCTCCACGATCCGTCGACGCACTGGGACTCGTACCGCACCGATCGCAGTCGCTACGTCGACTACCTGTGGGAGGACGGCCGCCGCCGATCGCGCGACGAGGACCTCGCGCAGGCGGCCGCGATGCCCGACCCGCACGCGCCAATCAAGAAAGGCGTGATGCCGTACGTCGTCGACCTCGACAGCCAGGCGCGCGAGGACGGTGGCCCGCTGCTCGAGCGCAACGACTACGACGTGTCATGACACGCGCGCTCCGGATCATGCTGGTCGCGAACGACGGGTTCTCCGCCGGGCACGTGACGCGGGCGATCGCCATCAGTCGAGGGCTCGCACGGGTCGCGCGGCACCGCGGCCTCGCGCTGCGGACCGTGCTGGTGACGACCTCGGAGGCCGACGCGCTGCTCGCCGACGAGCCGATCGCGATCGTGCGACTGCCGGCGCCGGATCGCGCGCGCCGGGCCGGCTTCACCGATCCCGAGCGCCGGCGGATCGCGGCCGCGCTCGTCGATGGCGCGCTCGAGGGCTTCGCGCCCGATCTGATCGTCGCCGACACGTTCCCGAACGGTCCGCACGACGAGCTCGCGAGCGTCGGGCGGCGCGCGCAGCGGGCGCTCGTGCGGAGCGCGGTCCCCGACGAGCGGGCCCTCGCGCGCGGCCTCGACGACTACGCCCTCGCGGTGCTCGCCGACGATCCGGTGCCGGTCGCGAGCGGGCTGGCGATCCGGATCGCGCGCGTCCCGCCGATCACGCTGGGCTCGCCCGCGCTGCCGCGGGCCGCGGCGCGCGCCGCGCTCGGCCTCCCGGCGGCAGGGCGCGCGATCCTCGTCGCGGCCGGCGGTGGTGGCGATGACGAGGCGGCGGCGAGCGCCGACGCGATCGCGGCCGCGGTCGCGCGGGTCGCGCCCGAGGTCGTCGTCGCGATCGCGCGCGGCCCGCTCGATCGCGCTCGCGCCGGCCTGCGCGTCGCGCCGCTCGAGCCGTACCTCGCCGCGTTCGACGGCGCGATCGTGCCGGCCGGCTACAACACGGCGCACGAGCTCGCGGCGGCGCGCGTGCCGGCGGCGCTGTTCGCGCGACCGCGGCCGTTCGACGATCAGGCGGCGCGCGCGGCCCGGTTCGCGACCGCCGGGTTCGCGTGCGTGCTCGATCGGCTCGACGACGCCGCGATCACCGCGGCGCTGGCGTGGATGGTCGACGCGCCGCGGCCGGCGCTCGCCGTCGGTGGCGCCGATCGCGCGGCCGAGGTCCTGCTCGACCTGGTGACCGCGTGACGATCCGCGTCGCGTTCCACGCGATCAACGGCATCGGGCTCGGGCACCTCGTGCGCTCGTTGTGCCTCGCCGCCGAGCTGCCCTCGCTCGTGCCCGGCGTGCAGATCCTCGTCGTGACCAACGCACGCGACACCACGCTGCTCGCGCGAGCGGGCCTCGACTTCGTGCAGCTGCCGCCGCGGCTCGCCGAGCCGCACGCCGATCCGGACCGCGTGCGCACCGCGCTGCCCGAGCCGCTCGAGGAGGCCGCGCTGACCGCCGCGTTCACCGCGTTCCGGCCGGACCTCGTCGTGTTCGACACCCACGCGCCGATGCGCGTCGTGCGCGCGGTGACCGCGATGGGCGCGCGCAGCGTGCTCGTGTTGCGCGAGCTCCGGCCCGAGGCGCTGCGCGCGGTCGTCGCGAACGGCTCGCTGGCGCAGTTCGATCGCGTCGTCGTCCCGCACGATGCCCGCGAGGTCGACGTCGCCGCGTTCGGCGAGGCCGCCGTCATGCTCGCCGGGCCGGTCGTGCGCCCGATCGCGCGCGGCGTTCCGCGCGATCTCCTCGTCGTCGCGATCGCCGGCGGGGGAGGGCAGCCGGTCGACGCGCGCCGCTACCTTCGCGCGGTCGCCGACGCGCACCTGCTCGCGCGCGCGCGGATCCCGGCGCTCGAGACCATCCTCGTCACCGGGCCGTACGCATCGGCGCCGACACACCTCGAGCACTACGCGGGGCTGACCGTGATCGGCACGATGCCCGAGCTCGGCGAGCTGCTCGCGCGCGGGGCGCTCGTCGTATCTCAGGCCGGCTACAACGCGGTCGCCGAGCTCCGCATGCTCGAGAAGCCGGCGATCCTCGTGCCCGGTCAGCGCAAGGCCGAGGATCAGAGCGTCCGCGCGAACCGGCTCGCCGACGTCGGGGCCGCGACGATCGCCGCGCCCGACGCCCGCGCGATCGCCGACGCGATCGAGCACGCGCTCCTCGCTCCCGGCGCGCTCGACGCGATGACGCGCGCCCATCGCACGATCCCGCTCGTGCCCGGCAACCGCGTCGCCGCCGAGGCCGTGGTGCGCCCGGTCGCGATCGCGACGCGCGTGGTGCAGCGGGTCGCGCTCGTCGCCCACGACTACGCGCCCAAGCTCGGCGGCATGGAGTCGGTCGCGCGCTCGCTCGCGACCGGGCTCGGTGCGCGTGGCGTCGACGTGCAGGTCTACACGACGAACCGGCTCGGCGCGCACGCCGCCGGAACGGTGCAGCCGCTCTACCGGCCGCTGCCGCGCCCGTTGCGGATCGATCTGTGGCCCGACCTGCTCGCGACGATCGAGGCCGCGCTGCGCGACTGCCCGGACGTCATCCACCTGTGTCACGCCGGCCTCGGCCCGTGGATCCCGATGCTCCGCGCGGCGCTGCCGTGCGTGGTGACCGCGAACGTGCACGGCAACGATCTGATCGCGCCGTGGGTCAGTCACGGTGGCGACGACGCGGCGTATCGCGACGCGCAGATCGCCGGGCTCTCGGCGGCCGACGCGGTCGTGTGTGTCTCGGAGTTCTCGCGTGCGCTCGCCCGCGAGCGCGGCGTGCGCGACGGTGCGCTCGTCACGATCGAGAACGGCGTCGATCCGGCGCGGTTCTGTCCCGGGCCCCGCGATCCGGCGCTCGCGGCGCGCCTCGGGCTCGCGCCGACCGACGAGGTTGTCCTCGTCGTGTCGCGGCTCGCGCCGCGCAAGGGCCACCGCACCGCGCTCCACGCGATCGCGCGGCTCGCCGCGACGCATCCGCGGATCCGGCTGGTGTTCACCGGCGAGAGCGAGGCGATGCGCGCCGAGCTCGCGGCGCTGACGAACGAGCTCGGGATCGGCGCGCGCGTGGTCGCCGCCGGTTTCGTCCCCGACGCCGAGCTGCCAGCGCTGTACCGGCTCGCCGACGTGTTCGCGCTGCTCGCCGAGGCGGAGACCGACCACGACGTCGAGGGCTTCGGCGTCGCGCTGCTCGAGGCCGCGGCGACCGGGCTCCCCGTCGTCGCGACGCGCACCGGTGGGATCCCCGAGGCGGTCGCCGACGGCGAGACCGGCCTGCTCGTCGCGCCGGGGGACGCCGAGGCCGCGGCCGCCGCGATCGATCGCGCGCTCGTCTCCCCCGCGCTCGGGGTGCGAGGTCGCGCCCGCGCGATCGCGGGGTTCTCGCACGATCGGGCGACCGCGCGCCTGCTCGAGACCTGGACCGCGATCCTGGCGCGCGGTCCGCGGATGCCGGCGCGCGATCGCGTGAGCTTCGCCGGCGAGTCGCTCGCCGGCGTCGGGCTCGTGCGGCTCGCACAGCGCCGCGGGCTCGCGCGCCGGGCCGAGCGCGACCGGCGACGCGACACGCTCGCCAAGGCGATCGCGCGCGATCGGCTCGTGCGACTGCGCGCCACCGGGGACGGCGCCCGCCTCCTTCCCGACGCGCTCGCCGACTGCGCCGCGCTCGGCCACGCGCCGCGGATCGAGGTCAAGCTCAAGCGGTTCCTCGAGCCCGACTTCCTGGCGCACGCGCTGCCGGTCGCCGAGGGCGTCGAGCTCGTGCACGGGCTGCCGTCGCGCGACCCGGCCGCGTTGCTCGCGACGATCCGCGCGTTGCCCGACGCGGTGCTCGCGAAGGTCCGCACGCTGCGGATGTTCGTCGCCACCGAAGATCATCCGGGGCTGGTTCCCGAGGCGCACGCGCTGCGCCGGCTGTTCGCGGCGCGCGGCGCGGTGGTCGTGCCGCCACCCGAGCTGATGCGCTACCTGTCGGAGACCCCGGCCGGTGGACCCGAGACCGGCATGATCGAGCCCACGAACCTGTGCAACCTCGCGTGCCCGACGTGCCCGACCGGCAGCGGCAAGATCGCGCCGCTCCCCGCGATGACGCTCGCGCGGTTCGAGCACGCGGTCGCCGAGCTGCCGCGGCTGCGCAACCTCGCGCTGTGGAACTATGGCGAGCCGCTGCTCAACAAGCAGCTGCCGCAGATGATCGCGCACGCCAAGCAGGCCGGCATCGGGGTCGTCAAGGTGTCGTCGAACGTGCACTTCCTCGACGGCGAGCGCGGCGTGGCGCTGCTGCGCTCGGGACTCGACGTGTTGATCCTCTCCGTCGACGGCGCGAGCCAGGCGACCTACCAGACGTTCCGCAAGGACGGCGACTTCGCGACGGTCGCCGCGTCGGTCGCGTGGCTGTGTGCGGAGAAGCGCCGGCTCGGCCTCGCCAAGCCGCGGATCGAGCTGCAGTTCATCGCGATGCGCCACAACGAGCACGAGCTGCCGGAGATGCGCGCGCTCGCGAAGGCGTGGGGCGTCGATGCGCTGCGCGTCAAGACGGTCGGCGCCGATGACGACGAGACGCGCCACCTGGTGCCGGCCTCGCGCCTGCTGTCGCGCTATGCCGCCGACGGCAAGACGCCGAACACGCGCCACGCCTTCTGCACGATGGCGTGGGATCACACGGTGATCAACGTCGATGGTTCGGTGACGCCGTGCTGTTATCTTCGGCCCGACATGGGCGCCGCGTTCGTCATGGGGAACGTGTTCGAGACCCCGTTCGCCTCGATCTGGCGCGGCGAGAAGTACCGGGCGTTCCGCGCGCAGATGCTCGAGGATCGGGGCGCGATGCCGGTGTGCGATCGCTGCCGCGGCGGCACCCACGACCTGATCGCCGCCGTCGAGGAGGTCCGCGCGTGATCACGATGTTCGAGCACGGCACGTCCGACGGCGTCCAGGCGCTGCTCCGCGGTGGCGCTCGCGATCCGGTGCGGTGGTACGCCGACCCCGGCAACCTCGGGCTGCTGTCGCGCGCGATCCGCGACGTGCCTGCCGAGCGGTTCGAGCTCGTGCTGCGCGCCGAGGACGTCGCCGACGATCGCACGCTGGTCGCGCACGAAGCCGAGCTCGTGCCGACGCTGCGCCGGCTGCGCGAGGATCCGCGCGTGACGATCGCGATGTCGAACGGGCGCCCGTACGTGTTGCCGCCGCCCGCGCTCGACATCTCGACGAACGACCTGTGCGGCCTCGAGTGCAACATGTGCGGCAATCGCGCGACCGCGCGCGATCCGCACACGATCTCGCCGGACACGGTGCGCACGCTGATCGCCGACGCCGCGGCGTGGGGGATCCGGCGCGTCGCGCTGACCGGCGCGGGCGAGCCGTTCCGCGACAAGCACATGCTGGCGCACATCCGCCACGCCAACGAGCTCGGTCACCTCGTCACGATCACGTCGAACGGCTTCCCGATCGGCGACGCGATCGCCGACGAGCTCGCCACCCGCGTCGTGTCGATCTCGATCTCGATCCATGGCGCGACCGACGAGACGCACGAGGCGATCACCGGCATCCCGAAGGCGGGCGACAACGCGTGGCGGGCGATCCGCCGGCTGGTGCGCGCCCGCGACGCGCGACCGGGTAGCAAGCTGAGCGTCAACGTCTCGACCGTGATCCAGCGATCCAACGTCGCCGAGATCGCGGCGCTCGTGCGGCGCGCGCACGGCGAGGGCGTCAACGGGATCAACATCCAGCCGGTCAACCTCCAGCACGGCAGCTTCAAGGACGGCGCGATCGTGCGGCGCGATGACGTCGTCGCGATCGGCACGCTGTGGCCGAGGCGCGACCAGCGCGAAGCACTCGACGCGATGTTCGACGAGCTGCTCGCGCTGCGTGCCGCGCTCGGCAAGGTTGTCCACGCGACGCCCGAGCGGATCGCGCTGATGCGGCGCTACTTCGAGGACTCGTCGCGCGGGGCGCTCGGCGTCGCGTGCCGCGTCGGCGAGGCGTTCCTCGCGGTCGATCACCGCGGCCAGATCAAGCCGTGTTACCGGCTGCCGTGGAGCCACGGCGATGCCCGCCTCACCGACGTGCGTGCGCTGTGGAACAGCGCGGCGTACGCGCGGACGCGCGCTCTGGTGGACGCGTGCCCGCTGACGTGCCTGAACAACTGCTTCTTCCGCAAGAAGGTGCCGTCGTGATCCACGTCGTCGAGGGCGAGGCTCGGGTCGCCGCGGCGGCCAACGATCTCGTCGTCCGGGTCGACGCGCCGGCACCCGCCGCCGGCGAGGCCGCGATCGTGCTCGCCATCGCCGACCCGGCGCTCGCCACGGCGCTGCGTGCGGCGATCGCGACCGCGCTGCGCGGTGCGGTGGTCCCGCCGGTCGCGGCCGAGCTCGCGATCGTCTCGGTCGCCGGCGCCGTCGACCTCGTGGCGTGCATCGAGGCCGCGCGCGCCACCGGGGCAGCCGGGATCCAGCTCGTGTGGGACGGTGGCGATCGCGACGCCATCGAGCCCCGCGTGTTCGCCGCGCTCGAACACGCTCGCGCCACCCCGGAGGCCGCCCCGGTCGTGCTCGCGCGCGTCGCCACGCCGGTCGCGGCGCTCGAGATCCTCGTCGCAGCAAGGAGACCTCCCGCATGAACGGCCAGCGCGCGCTCGAGATCCTGAACACGTTCGCCAAGGGGCCGCTCGCGTTTACCGCGAAGGAGATCGACGAGCTCCTGGCCGCCGGGCTGGCCATCGAGGCTGATCCACGCGACGCGGCGACGCTCGCCTGGCTCCACCCACTGGTCGCCGAGCTCTCGCCGACCGGCATCGACGATCCGGAGACCGCGCCGCTCCTCCAGGCTCGGCTCGCGGACCTCGACGAGCGCCTGAAGAGTGACTGGCATCGGTTCGCCACCAGCGACGAGGCGCTCGCCAAGGAGGAGCTCGAGCGCCGCAACCTCAAGCGCGTGCTCGGCGTGCTCGGCGACGCGCACGATCTACCCCGGCTGGTGAAGGCCGCGGTCGAGGCGCGCACGCTGGCCGCGACGGGCACGAAGTACCTCGCGTGCAAGCCGCTCGGCGACGAGCTGTACGCGATCACCCATCGCGGCATCACCGTCGCGCGCGCGCTCGCGATGCGCTTCGATCGCTATCGCGATCACCCGCTCGCGACCTTCGTGAAGGCGTTCGACAAGGCCGAGACCAAGATGCAGGCGTTCGGCGGCGAGATCGCGACGCTGTCGAACAACATCGGCTACGTGAAGAAGAACCCGCACCAGATCGTGATCGGGCTCGCGAAGACCGGACAGCCGGCGACCGAGGCGCTCGGGGTCTATCATCAGGCCAAGAAGCAGACCGGCGCGGCCGACGTCGCGGTCACCCTCGCGCGCAACGCGAGCGCGTTCGGCGGGACCGCGCAGGCCCAGGAGCGGCTCGAGCGCGCGATCAAGCTGCTGCAGCACGCCGGCTTCCCCTGGATCCCGGCGACGTTCGGCGCCGCCAAGACGCTCCTCGCGTTCGAGCCGCTCGAGTCCGGTGTCGCGCGGTTCGATCGGCTCACGCAGCTGCTCGGGAACGGCCCGCGCAGCGAGGTCACGATCAAGCTGGCCGCGCGCCTGATGCCGGCCGACGGCAGCCCGGAGGAGGTCGTGCGCCGGGTCGGGCTCGCGTCGGCGGCGCTCGGGCACAGCGATCGATCGCGCGCCGTGCCGATCGCGGCGATGGTCCGGACCGACGACGCCGTCGCGCCGCTCGTGATCCGGCTGCAGGCCGTCGAGCTGGCGCTCGCGCAGCTCGACATCGTGGCCGACGCGATCGAGTGCGTCGCGTGCCCGGGTACGCCGAGCGAGGTCGCGGCCACGGTCCACGCGCTCATGCTCTCGGTCGCCAAGCAGCACGGTCGCGCGCCGACGCGCGGCGATGCCGCGATCGCCGCGGCGTTCGCGAAGCGCTTCGCCTACTAGTGCTTCGTGATGTTGGCCTTGGCGTCGATGATCCACAGGCCTTCCTTGTCGATCGCGTCATCGTCGAACTTGCCGTTCTTGTTCGCGTCCGTCTTGTGAACGTCGAACTGGCCCTTCGCGGTCAGCTTCTTGCGCTTGTACTGCTCTTCCCACGTGCGCGGCTTCTTGCCGTCGGTGTCGACCAGGACGACGGTGCCGCCCTCCATCACGTTCACCATCGGGACGGTGACGCCCTCGACGAGCACGCGCTCGTACTTGCCGTCGGGCGGCGGGTTGCCCTCGGGCGCCGCCGAACCCGGATCGACCTTGACCGGCTCGGGGGCCTCGAGCGGGACCGGTTTGGTGGTGGGGTTGACCTCGGCGATCGGTGGTGATGGGGCGGGAGCGGGCGGCGCGTCCGGCTTGCCACCGCAGCCAAACATCACGAGGACCACAGCGAATCGATGCATCGAGGCCGAGCATAGCCCGTTCGCGGCACGCCGAACCGCCCGAGCGATTTCGCACATGTAGACAGCCACGCTCACCCGACGAGCGCCGCCGCTCGCGCAAAGGCGTAGATCTCGTGGATCATGAACGGGCCAGGGCTTGCAGCAACGTGCGCCAATGCTCGGTGGTTCTGGGATACGCGTGATATGTGCAGCGGCGGCGCTCGCCACGATGTGCGCGAAGCCGGCGGTTGCGGACGACAAGCGGCCGATGCCCGACTACGACGGTCGCGGCAACGTGAACCAGGATGACGGGTCCTGGGCACTGTGGATCCCGCGCATCGCGCTGGCACCTCTCTATGTCGTCAACGAGTACGTGCTCCGCCGGCCGATCGGGGCGCTGATCCGGGTCTCGGAGCGCCAGCGCTGGACGCAGCGGGTCACCAACCTGTTCACGTTTGGCGCGGACGACAACTACTTCCTCGCGCCGACCGCGCTGTTCGACTTCGGGCTGCGCCCGACGATCGGCATCTACTTCCGTGGCGACCACGTGTTCGCGCAGATGAACAGCATGCGCGTGCAGGTCGCGACCGGCGGCACCGACTGGAACAGCATCACGGCGGTCGATCGCTACGGCTGGAACGACGGCCGCACGGTCCTTCAGGGGCGCTTCGAGCTGCTGCGGCGGCCGGACCTCCTGTTCTTCGGGATCGGCCCATCGGTCACCGATCGGACGCGCGCGCGGTACGGCATCCAGCGGATCGATGCCGGGCCGACGTTCAAGCAGCTGTTCGGTCCGTCGTCGATCTCCGTGATGACCGGCGCGCGGCGGATCGCGTTTCGCACCGGCTGCTGCACCGATCCGACCTTGAACGAGCTCGTCACGTCCGGGGTCGTCGACATGCCGCCCGGCTTCGAGGTGCCGTACACCGCGCTCTACCAGCGCGCGATCCTGGTGCTCGATTCGCGCAAGCCGGCGCCGGCACCTGGCAGCGGCGCGTACCTTCAGTTGAACGGCGAGTCGGCGTTCGATGTCACCAACGACCGCAGCTGGGTGACCTACGGAGGCGTGCTCGGCGCCGCCGCGGATGTCACCGGGCATCAGCGTGTCGTCAAGCTCCAGGTCGGGCTGGAGTTCGTCGATCCGATCCACGGTGGCATCGTGCCGTTCAACGAGCTCGCGCAGCTCGGCAGCGATCAGATGCCGGGGTTCGTCGGCGGCTGGATGAACGGCCGCAGCACGTTCGTGTCGGGGCTGTCGTACACCTGGCCGGTCGCGATCGCGCTCGACGGCGAGACCCGGTTCTCGGTCGGCAACGCGTTCGGCGAGCACCTCGAGGGCATGACGACGCGAAAGTTCCGGCTGTCCGGCGACATCGGCATCAAGACGTCGGGCTCGCGCGACGCCGGCTTCGAGGTGATCCTCGGCCTCGGGACCGAGACGATCGAGGATGGCGCCCACATCACCTCCGTGCGGATCGCGTTCGGATCGCGAAAGGGATTCTGATGAGACTCCTCCTTCTCTGTGGCGTGATCGGCTGCGCCGCCGAGCCCAAGCCGTTTCCGCTGCGCGCGCCGTTCACCCAGGACACCGACCTCCGTCTCGTGTCGCTCCCGTGTCACCCCGATCCGTCGGACAAGGAACCCGATCGCGTCGCGTGCACGCCGAAGGAATACACGTCGTCGTACCGCTGGGACATGATCGACAACCTCACGTTCGATCGATCGTCTCGCGCGCTGTCGCTCGACCTCACGTCCGAGGCGGCGAACGTCAACAGCTTCGACGAGGTCCCGGACTCGGCCTGGTTCGATAACCGCATCGGCGTGCGCCCGATGGCGATCGACGAGATCGCCGCCGGCGCATGCAAGCCGGCCGACAGCCTCCAGGAGGCCGAGGGCCGCACGTGGACGATCGACAAGGGCAAGGACAACGGCGCCTCGCTCGGGTTTCGTGTCGACGTGCCGGGCAAGGGGCTCTACGCGCTCAAGTCCGACACGGCCGATCAGCCCGAGCGCAACAGCGCCGCGAGCGTGATCGGCGCGGCGCTCTACCAGGCGGCGGGGTTCACGACTTCGTGCGAGCAGATCGTCTACGTCAAGCGGTCACAGCTCGTCTTGAAGCCCGGCCTCAAGGTCATATCGTACGGCACGCGCTACGACTTCGACGAGAAGGCGCTCGCCAAGGTCCTCCAGGAGTCGACCCACACCGGCGAGCTCGCGCGCATGCAGGCGTCGAAGTGGCTGCCGGGTTTCCCGATCGGGCCGTTCAAGTACGAGGGCACGCGCGACGACGATCCGAACGACATCATCCGCCACGAGGATCGCCGCGAGCTCCGCGGCAGCCGGCTGCTCGCCGCGTGGATGGGCCACTGGGACTCCAAGGAGCAGAACTCGATGGACCTGTGGATGGCCGCGGATGCCAAGCATTCGCGGTCATCGCCGGGCTTCATCCGCCACTGCATCCTCGACACCAGCGACTCGCTCGGCCAGTACATGGATCCGGGCCAGACCCGATCGGGTCATTCGTACCAGTACGACTTCGCGGACATGGGCCGCGACTTCATCACGTTCGGCATGATCGAGCGGCCGTGGGATCGCGCCAAGCTGACGCCGGGCCACGAGCGCTTCGGCTACTTCTCGACGCGCGACTTCGACCCCGAGCGCTGGGTCGGCGCCTATCCGAACCCGGCGTTCCTGCGGATGACCGAGCGCGACGCCGCGTGGATGGCGCGGATCATCGCGCGGTTCTCGGTCGAGCAGATCCGCGCGGTCGTCGCCGCGGGGCAGTTCTCCAATCCGTCGGACACCGACTACATCACCGACGTCCTCGTCGCGCGGCAGCACACGATCCTCGCGCGCTACCTGACGCGCCTTTCGCCGATCGCCGACATCCACGTCGAGCCCGACGGCCGCATCTGCGGCGTCGATCTCGCGCGGTTCCGCGGTGCGGTCCCGGTGGAGCGGTTTCACTACGATGCCGACGAGCGCGGCGGCGGCAAGTCGGTCGCGCTGCCGGTGACCCCGGGTCCCGACGGAGCGGTCTGCGTGATGCCGACCCGACTCGCCGTCGATGGCCTCGCCGATGATGCCGCGGGTCGCCGCGTCGTCATCCGGCTGCGCGACGGCGTCGCCGGACCGCTCGAGATTCACGCCTACGACCTCGGAGACCGCGGGATGCGCGTCGTCGGGATCACCCGCAACTGACTGGGAGCTCATGCCGAATCTCGCTGAAACTAGTGTCCCTGCGGAGTCGCGGTTCGCGCGGATCGTCCACAAGGTCGCGCCGATCAAGCGTTCCGAGGTCGTCACGGTCGTGTTCCTCACGATCAACGTGTTCGTGCTGCTGACCTGCTACTACGTGCTGAAGGTCGTCCGCGAGCCGCTGATCCTCCTCGGTGGTGGGGCCGAGCTCAAGGCCTACGCGTCGGCCGGGCAGACGCTCCTCTTGCTCTTCATCGTCCCGGCATTCGGACTCCTCGCGAGTAGGTTCAGCCGGCTGCGGCTGCTCACGATCATCCAGCTGTTCTTCGTCGGCTGCCTCGTCGCGTTCTACTTCCTCGCGCAGGTCGAGGCGCCGATCGGCCTGGCGTTCTACCTCTGGCTCGGCATCTTCAACGTCCTCGTCGTCGCGAACTTCTGGTCGTTCTGCACCGACCTCTACACCCAGGAGCAGGGCAAGCGGCTGTTCGCCACGATCGGCATCGGCGCGAGCATCGGCGCGATCCTCGGATCGTTCGTGCCGCAGTTCCTCCACGCCGCGATCGGCACGCACGCGCTCATGCTGGTCGCCGCCGGCGGGCTCGTGCTGTCGACGATCCTGTATCGCCTCGTCGATCACCGCGAGCGCAACGCGATCAAAGAGGCCGCCGCCGAGCCAGACGCCCCGGCGCCCGAGCCGGAGGTGGCGATGGACAAGAAGGGCGGGTTCGCGCTCGTCATCAAGGACCGCTACCTGCGCCTGCTCGCGGTGATGCTGCTGACCGCCACCGTGATCAACACGACGGGCGAGTACGTCGTCGGCAAGCTGGCGTCGGATCAGAGCGAGGTCTATGCCGCCGCGCACGTCAAGGTGGCCTCGCCAGCGACACCCGACAAGGCCGAGGTCGCGGCGACCAAGGCGGCGCGCGACGAGTACATCTCGACGTTCTACTCGGACTACTACACGCTCGTGAACCTCCTGGCGGCGGTGCTCCAGGGCTTCGTGGTCGCCTGGCTGCTCACCAAGCTCGGGGTGCGTCGCGCGCTATTCATCATGCCGCTCGTCGTGCTCGGCGGGTGGTTCGCGTTACTATTGTTCGCCTCGATGACAATGGTACGGGTCGAGAAGACGGCCGAGAACAGCCTCGACTACTCGCTGCACAACACGCTGCGAGCCGCGCTGTTCCTGCCGACCTCGCGCGCGAGCAAGTACAAGGCGAAGGTCGCGATCGACACGTTCTTCTTCCGCATGGGTGACGTGATCGCGGGCCTCGGGCTGGTGTTCTTGCTCGTCCATGTCCTCGGCCTCGGCGTCCACGCGTTCGCCATGCTCAACGTCTGCCTCGCGGTCCTCTGGGTGTTCCTCGCGGCGCGAGCCGGCAAGCTCCACGACGAGCGGGTCGCCGAGCGCGCGGCACATCCCGAGGCCGATGCCTGAACCCCGCGATCCCGACCGCGGCCTGGTCTGGCTCGCGATGCTCAGCGCGGCGACCGTGGTCGCCGCGATGGTCGCGAGCAAGGCGGCGCGCGACGCGATCCTGCTCTCGAACTTCGACGTCCGCTGGCTGCCGCTGTTCGTCGGCCTCGCGGCCGTCGCGTCGTTCCCCGTCGTGCTGGTCACCGGCCGGTTGATCGCGCGCTTCGGCCCGCTCCGGTTGATGCCGATCCTCAACCTCGCGAGCGCGACGTTTGCGGTCGGCGAGTGGCTGCTGCTGTCGATCGAGCCCCAGATCGCAGCGATGGTGATCTTCTTTCACCTGAGCACGCTGGGCGCCGTCCTGGTCTCGGGGTTCTGGTCGATCATCAACGAGCGCTTCGACGTCCAGACGGCCAAGCGCCACATCGGCCGCATCGGCATGGGCGCGACCCTCGGCGGGATCGTCGGGGGCATGATGGCGACCGCCACGGCGGTCTACCTGTCGCCGAACTCGATCGTGCTCGTGCTCGCCGGCCTGCAGCTCGTGACCGCGCTGATGCTCCGGCGATTTCGCACCGGCGAGCGGCGTGCCCCGACCACGAATCAACACGCCGGGGCGTGGTCGGCGGTCTCGGTCGTCGCCCGATCGAAGCTGTTGCGTCAGGTCGCCGTCATCGTGATGCTCGGCGCGGTCGCCGCGTGCGTGATGGACTACGTGTTCAAGTTCAGCCTCGCCGCGGGCTCGAAGGACGATCTGCTGCGCTCGCTGTCGGTCTACTACACCGTGACGAGCGTGATCACGGCGCTGCTCCAGATCGCGATCGGTAGCGCGATCGTCACCCGGCTCGGCGTCCCGCGCAGCGTCGCCACGTTGCCGATCACGGTGACGGCGTTCGGCGCCGCGGCGCTGTTCGCTCCGTCGGCGCTGACCGCGACGCTCGCGCGTGGCGCCGAGTCGGTCACGCGCAACTCGATCTATCGCGCGGCCTACGAGCTCTTGTTCGCGCCGATGCCCGAGGCGCACAAGCGGCCGACCAAGGTCCTGCTCGACGTCGGCGCCGAGCGCGTCGGCGACATGCTGGGCGCGCAGCTGGTCGGTGCGATCGTCTACTACGTCGCGATGCCGACCGTGAGCCTCCAGCTCGCCGTGATCGCGGTCGGCGCCATCACCTGCGTGCTCGCGATCCGGCTCCGGCGCAGCTACACCGAGACGCTCGAGCAGAGCCTGCTCGCGCGGGCGGCCGACGCACCCCCGGCCGTGGATCCGTGGTCGTTCGGGGCGCCGACCCTCGGCGACGCCGGCAGCGATCTCACCGCGCTGACCCAGCTCCACATCGGTCGCAAGCGCGAGCGGTCGAAGCAGCCGAGGCCCCGCGCGCGCGAGCTCGCCGCGCGGCTCGTCGGGCTTCACGCGAGCGACATGCAGAGCCTGCAGCGCGAGCTGGCGTTGCCGCTCGAGCCCGAGCTCGTGCCTCACGCGCTCGAGCTCGTCAAGCAGAAGCCCGTCGCACGCGACGCGATCGCCGCGCTCGTCGCGATCGCGCCGCGCTGTACCGGGCTGCTCGTCGATCTACTGCTCGACCAGGGGCGTGAGGTCTCGATCCGCCGGCACGTCCCGGCGATCCTCGTCGCCGGCGAGCTCGATCTCGCGAGCTGGGGGCTGTGGCGCGGCCTCGCCGATCCGAGCTTCGAGATCCGCTATCGCTGCGGCTCGGCGCTCTCGCACCTCGCGGGCGAGGGCAAGCTGAGCAGCGTCGCGACCGATCGCGTGTTCGAGGCCGTCCGGCGCGAGCTCGGGGTCGCCCGCGAGGTCTGGCAGACCTACCAGCTCGAGGACGCCGAGCCCGCACTACACGGGCTCGATCACGTGTTCACGGTCCTCGGTCTCGCCTTGCCGGCCGAGCCGCTGCGGATCGCGCTGCGGGCGGTACAGACCGATGACCCGACGCTGCGCGGGACCGCGATCGAGTACCTCGAGAGCATCCTGCCACCCGACGTCCGTGCCCAGCTGTGGCCACTCCTCGAGGTGGCCGAGGCGCCGGCCGCACCGAGTGAGTCACAGCCGCGCACTCCGCGCGCATCCGAAGAGATCCTGGCGACGATGCGCCAGACGTTGTCTGGATTCGCTGTGAAGGAAGCCAAGCCCTGAGCCAGCGCGCCACCGGTTCGATCGCGCTGAAGTGAGCGCACATCGGGCTCCACCGCACGGCTCGTGCGCTGGAAGCCCGTTCCGACGGCCCTCGGATCGGCACCGGGGTTGCTTTCCACGGAGCAATGCAAAAGCTTCTCTGGATCTCGTTCCTGTCCGCTGCCCTCGCCACCGGTGCCTGCAAGAAGAAGCAGGACGACACCGACAAGGCCGCCTCGGAGGTCAAGAAGACCGTCGAGGAGGTCAACGACAAGGCCAAGGACATGGACAAGACGGCGACCGACAAGGGCGCAACCGTGAAGGACCTCAACAAGGCCGACACCGATCTGGCCGCCGCCAAGGTCGATCTCCAGGCCGCGAAGGACAAGTACGCGACGACCATCAAGGATCGCCTCGCGAAGCTCGATCTCCGCATCGCCGAGCTCGGCAAGCGCACCGACGCGAAGTCCAAGGACCTCGCGGCGAAGTTCACCGCGCGCCGAGCCGAGCTCGCCACCAAGGTCGATGGCGTCAAGGACCGCGTCGCCTCGGACTGGGACGCGTTCACCAAGGACGTCGACGCCGGGTTCGACGCGGCCGAGAAGGACCTCAACGACGCGCTGAAGTGACCGATCCGCGAACTCCTGCTCGTGATCAGTTGTTCTGCGACGCCGGCATCGTGATGCGGCGGTCGTGACACGTCGCCGAGGTCGGCCACTCGTCGAACGCGACCGGCACGCTCGGGTAGGTCGAGGTCACCCAGAAGTTCGCGTACGGGACCACGCTCGCGCTACATGCGGTGCCGGCATCGCCGCACTCGCACGTCGGCGCCGAGGGATGAACCTTCGAGACCTGAAAGTGAAGGTGGACGCCGGTCGAGTGGCCCGTGGTGCCCGACGTCGCGAGTGCCTGGCCCCGTACGACGGTCGCGCCGCACGCGATGCCGGGGGCCAGCGTGTGGCCGGCGAGATGGAAGTACGTGGCCTGCGTGCCGTCGCCGTGATCGATCACGATGAAGTTCGCGTCGCCCGAGCAGCTCGAGGACGCGCAGCCGGTCGTCGAGTTGATCTTGACGTGCGTGATCGTGCCACCCCGTGCCGCGACGACGCCGAACCCGCCGCCGTCGGCCCAGTCGTACGCGTACGCGTCGTTGCCGACGTGATCGGCGCAGCACGAGTCATCGCAGTCCTGCGTGAGGCGCATCGTCGTGCTCGGGCGCCACGGCAGGTGGTAGCCAGCGGCCGAGGCCGGGGTCGCACAGCGATCGGCGGTGCCGGCGGGCTCGATCACGCAGCCGTCGGCACACGCGGTCGCCGCGGTCGGCGGCTCGCCGGCGACCGGGCAGGTGTAGAGCGTCGCGGGATCGCCGTCGGTCACCTGGTCGCCACCGCAGTACGCGCCGCCGTGGGTGTCGCCGCAGATCGCGTTCGCCACGGCGGCGTCGACGGCGGGTGCGCCGGTCGCGTCGGGCGAGTCGGGCGCGACCGGTGCGGGGTGCGAGCAGGCGACGACGAACAACACGGCGATCGATCGGTGCGACATCGAGGTGAAGCTGTCACGCGCTCGCGGAGCGCGGAAGCTGGGTGTTTGTCCCCAGTGAGCACGCGCGTGTGTAGCGCCGGCCGCTACACCTATTCGCCGGGCCACACGTCGAGGCCGGCACTCGGTCCCGCGATCGCCGGCCAGCCGTTCGCCCACGCGATCGCGTCGACCAGGATCACGCGCCCGCGCGACGCGTCGTTGCCGCCGGCGCCGTCGGCATGCCACGCGTGATAGACGAAGTAGTCCTTGCCGTTGGCGGCGACGACCGAGCCGTGGCCGGGGCCGACCCACGTGCTGGTGTTCGCGAGGATCGGCGTGCCGAGCTTCACGTAGGGCCCGGTGATCGAGGTCGCGCGCGCGACGCCGGTGCGATAGCGCGCGTCGTACACGTTGCCGCTGTAGAACAGATAGAACCGTCCGGCGTGCTCGACGATCCATGGCGCCTCGACGACTCCGCCCTCCCAGGTCGCCGGGTCGTTGCGCAAGATCTCCACCGGCGCGGAGCCGGGCGCGAACGCGGTGCCGTCGGCGGCGAGCTCGCGGAGGTAGATCGGGGTGGGCTTGCCGGCCGAGTTGCCGTCGATCTTGTACGCGAGGTAGTGCGTCGCACCGGCGCGCACGTAGGTCGCGTCGATCACGCCGAGCGGATCCTCGACCAGCGCGCTGCCGCGATCGACGAACGGCCCGGTCGGCGACGCCGCGTGCGCGACGCCGATCGACAGCCGGTTCGCAGCGTTGACCGACGTGTAGTAGACGAGGAACTGGCCGGCGACCTCGTGGAGCTCGGGCGCCCAGTTGCGGTTGCCGTTCGCGGCCCACGGTGGCTTGCCGGTCGGGAACACCGTCGCGCCGGTGGCCTCCCACATCACGAGATCGTGCGACCGCCGGATCGGGAACTTCCCGCCGGTACACAGCGCGTAGTACGTGACCGGCGCGCCGACCGCGAGGATTCCGGGGTCCGGACAGTTGCTGTCGAGGACCGGGTTCGCGTACGGCGGCTTCGGTGCCGCCGCGATCGGCGCCGCGGTGCGGACGTGCGCGCCGTCGAGCACGGCCTCGGTTCCGCCCGGCGGCGTCCACGCGACGTGCAGCTCGGCGCCGAGGTCGGCCTCGAAGTACTCGACGCGGATCGGCACGCGGCCGGCCGCGAGCTCGACGGAGGCGGCGTGGTGCTCCACGAGGTGTGGCCGCCAGTCGTCGACGATCAGCTGCTCGCCGATCCACAGGCGCACGCCGTCGTCGGCGGCGACCGCGAACGCGTAGGTCCCAGCGGTCGCGAGCTCGAGCGTGCCGGTGAACCGCGCGCTGAAGTGATCGGCACCGACGCCGTCGGCGGGCGCGCCGGTGCCCCACGAGTGATCGATCGCGAGCTCGGTGCGCGTCGCGGCGAGCTCGCGATAGGCGGTGAAGTACTGCGCCGTGAACCCCGGCTCGTCGACGACGATCGCGTCGACCGGCGCGACCTCCGCATCGATCGCGCTCGGCGTGCCGTGGGAACAACTCGCCACGACGATCACGATCGACACGTACCGCATGACGCCACCTTGCGGCGCGCCACGCGCATCGTGCAAGCGAGAACGCTGCGGACCTTGGTGTGCAGCCGCGAGTCCGCAGCTACTCGGTCGTCACTTGTCGTAGAACGAGCCGCCGAACGACGACGCGGCGGTCGCGCCGGTGTCTGGCGTCGACGCCGCATCGTAGTAGTCGAGGTACGGCATCCAGGCCGAGCCCGCGGTGTCCTGCACCTCGGTGATCGCGACCACCTTGAAGCCGGTGCCGGTGATCTCGGAGCCGTACTTGGCGTCGCGCGGCGGCACCATCAGCGCCGCGACATCCTTGAACGGAATCGGCACGTCGGCGGAGTCGGTGATGATCACGGTCAGGCGACCAGTCAGCTGCGGCGCCGTGGTGTCGGCGAGCAGGATGTGTGTCGTGTTGGTGAACGCGACCTTGCCGGCCGCTGCGTTGGAGTCGACCGCGCTGTACGTCCAGTTCTCCGCCGGCGCGTCGATCGCACCGTCGAGCGAGACGCCACACGGCGTCGCCGGGTCATCGCAGATCACCCAGTAGATGTGGAACAGCTGACCGCGCTGGATGCCGCTGTACGTCCAGGTCAACCCGCCGGCGCGACCCGGGTTCCCAGCGGACGTGAACGTGAGGCCGTAGGCGGGGAACGTCGGGTGCAACGTCGGCATCAGCTGCGAGTCCGCACAGCCCACGAAGTTGACCGGCACGCCCGCGGGGGTGTTCGGGCACTGATCGTTGGGGTCGAGGACGCCATCGCCGTCGGCGTCGCACGACTCGCCGCACGACGTGTTGCCGTCGATGCCGGAGCCGTTGCCATCGCTACCACCGGAGCCCGACGCGTCGCTGGTGGCCGCGCCACCCTTGGCACAGCCGACGAGCAAGACGAGCACAGTGCCGAGGTTGCGGTAGTTGACGATCATGTGATTTCCAGCCCTTGGAGGATCGCACGAGCATCCCTCACCGTCAATCTCGGGTTCACCGTCGTGACCCTGTCAGGAGGTTGTAAGGCCGTGGGGTGACCCGGAGCGCTCCAGCCTCGGGCGACCCACCTTCCAGCATGGTCGAGCTGCTCTCATCTCCGGAAGCGTGGCTCAGCCTCGCGACGCTCGCGACCCTCGAGCTCGTGCTCGGCGTCGACAACATCATCTTCATCACGATCCTGGCGGCGCGCCTGCCCGCGGCGCAGCGGGATCGCGCGCGGACGATCGGGCTCGCGGGCGCGTTCGTCTCGCGGCTCGGATTGCTCGGCGCGCTGTCGTGGATCATGCGACTCGATCGCCCGATGTTCGAGCTCGGCGGCTACGGCGTGTCGGGCAAGCCGCTCGCCCTGTTCGCCGGTGGACTGTTCCTGCTCTACAAGGCGACCACCGAGATCTACGAGCGGCTCGAGGTGAGCGGCGTGGGCGGCGCGCCGCCGCGCGGTGGCGCCACGCTGCTGAAGGTCGTCGCCCAGATCGTCGTGCTCGACATGGTGTTCTCGATCGATAGCGTCGTCACCGCGGTCGGTATGACCGACGTGATCGCGATCATGGTCGCGGCGAACCTGATCGCGCTCGCGGTCATGCTGGTGCTCAGCAAGGTGATCGGCGGCTTCGTCGAGCGCCATCCGTCGGTGAAGGTGCTCGCGCTCGCGTTCCTCCTGATGATCGGCCTGGTGCTCGTCGCCGAGGCGTTCGGCGCGCACATCCCCAAGGGCTACGTCTATGGCGCGATGGGGTTCAGCATCTTCGTCGAGCTGCTCAACCTGAGGACCGCGCGGCGTACCTGAGGCTCGCGATCGACCCGCACGCGCATGCGCCGACGAGCGCGAACGCCTTCGGCCCGTTTCGCTGGGAGCGCGTGACCGAGTAACGACGTAAGCTTGGCGGATGCGCTGGATCGCCGCGTGCGTGCTCACGGCCTGCGCCGGGTCGGCGCCCGCGCGCGTCGAGCCACCGCGGCCACCGCCGATCGACGTCGCGCCGACGCTGGCGCTGACCACGCCGGCGCGGGGCGCGTTCGTCGACGGTAGCGCGGTCGTGGTCGGCGGCGTCGCGCGCGACGACGGCGCGGTGCGCGTCACGGTCAACGGTGTCGAGGTCGCGGTCGCGCCCGACGGCACGTTCAGCGCATCGGTCGTGGTGACCTCGGGGATCGCGGTCCTCGAGACCCACGCGATCGATCGGACCGGCCACGACGTGCGCGATGTCCGCGCGGTGCTGGTCGGGCCGTTCGCGCCGGCCGACGGCAGCGTGCGCACCCCGTTCGGCGCGAGCCTCGGTCGCGACGGGCTCGCCGCGCTCGGTCCCGGCCTCGCGACGTCGCTCAAGGCGTCCGACCTCGCGGGGATGGCGCGTGCGATGGGCCCCCTGTTCGACCGCGATGGTTGCCTCGGCGCGCGCGGCGATGTCGCGCGCGTCACGCTCGGCAAGCTCGCGATCGCGCTGTACCCCAAGCCGGGCGCGATCGCCGCGTTCGTGACCGTCGATGCCGTCGAGGTCGGCATCGACGTGCGCTACACGCTCGCCTGTTTCGACGGTGACACCACCGTCACGGTGCGGACCGACGTGCGCGCACACGGCGACCTCCAGGCGAAGCTCGTCGGCGGTCGGATCCACACGTCGTTCGCCGCGACGGTCGACCTCGTGAACTTCCAGGTCGACCTCCCCGGCGTGCCCGGTCCGATCGAGCGCCTGCTCCGTGGCCTCATCCGCGTGTCGATCGAGCAGGAGCTGACCCGCGCGCTCGCGATCCAGGTCCCGCCGCTCGCGGACAAGCGCCTCGCCGAGGTGCTCGCGAAGCCGCCGGCGTCGACCGTCCTCGGTCGCGATCTGCAGGTCGAGGTCGTGCCTCGCCGCGTCGACTTCACGGCGAGCGGCGCGATCGTCGCCGCCGACGTCGCGTTGACCGTCGCGGGTGGCCAGGCCGGACGCTACGCGACGGTGCCCGCACGGATCTCCGGACCCGAGCCCGCCGCGGTCGGCATCTGGGTCGCGGCCGACGCGGTCAATCAGCTGCTCGCCGGGCTGTGGGCCGCGCACGCGTTCGATCGCACCGTCGCGGTCGCGGATGTCGGCCCGCTCGCGATGGTCCTCGGCGCCGAGGTCCGCACGCTCGAGCTCGCGTTCGCGCTGCCACCGACGGTGAGCGTCGGCGCGAACGGCGCGCTCGAGCTCGCGGTCGGCGAGCTCGGCATCACGCTGCGTGACGCGGACCAGGTCGAGCTCCAGCGCTTCGCGGTTTCGCTGCGTAGCGCGATCGCGATCGAGCCCGGCGGCGCCGCGCTGACGGCGTCGCGACCGACCGTCGTCGCGCAGCTGATCTCGCAGGGCGCGACCGTCGAGCATCCGCTCGATCGCGAGGTCGTCGAGGGCGTCGTCCAGCTGGCATGGTCGCTGGTCGCCGGCTCGATGAACGGTGCGCTCGCCGGGGTCGCGCTGCCCGGCGCGGGCGTCGCGGTCGACGTCCGCGGCCTGACCGGGCGCGACGGCATGTTCGTCCTCGAGCTCTCGCCGCACGCGCCGTAGCGCTACAGCCAGGCGCCGAGCACGAGGATGCCGCGCGCCGCGAACCGCGCGACGCCGTTCGATCCACCGGGATCCGCGAGCGCGAAGAAGTGCGTCTGCGCGGCGAGCTCGATCGAGCCGAACATGCGCCCGCCGAGCGCGATCGACACTCCGCCGCCGGCATCGACATGCCCCGCGAGCGTCGTGCGGGTCGGCGCCAGGCCGCGGGTCGCGAACCGCTCCTGCAACAGCTCGCCGCCGAGCGTGATGCCGAGGTCGACGGTGACCGCGCCGACATCCCACGCCCGCGCGACCCGCAGATCGACGGCGAGCGCGTCCGTCGTCGCGTCGACCGTGCGATTCGCGAAGCTCCCGCGACAGCCGGCGAGCCGCGGCGACAGCGCGAGCTCGCTGCGGACCCAGGTCGCCCCGATCGAGCCGCCGAGGCACGGGCTCGCACCATCGATGATCGCGCTCTGGATCGCCGGGCCGATGAACAGCCCCGCGACGTGACCGAGGATCTCGCCGCCGCCCTTCCTGACCAGCCTCGCATAGGTCGTGTGCTCGAGCGTCCCGGCATCGACCACGGTCTCGCGATTCGCGGCGACGGTGACGGTCCCCTCGAGTAGCGCGTCGCGCGCGCGGCCGCGCACGCCGTACGTGCCCGGTCGAAGGCTGAGCGTGCGGCGCGGCTGGGCCGCGACGATCTCGCCGACCACGGCGCCGCCGACCTCCTTGCGCATCACCAGGTAGGTGGCGCCACTCGGCAGCGTGAGCCGTCCGCGCGTCTTGTCGGCCCCGAGGTCGGCGAGGGCGACGTCGTTGCGGCCTCGCAGGTCGTAGTGGAACGTCGGATGTTGCGTGCCGGCGACGGTGCGACTCGACGACAGGATCGTCTGCTCGCGCGTGTAGCTGAAGGCCTCGGCGACCGTGACGATCTGGTTGTTGTCGGTGTCGGCCGCGCCGCGCAGCGCCGAGATCAGATGGTGGGTGAAGAACGAGCCGCCGAGCTGATCGCTCTCCTGGGCATCCTCGCCGGCGGTGCTCGCGGTCAACACGATCACGCCTTCGCCGGCGAGCTCGTCGACCGTGGTCAGCACGATCGGCGGCGCCGGGCTGCCACCCTTCACGCGCGTGACCGCACCCGAGCGACAGGCGTCGATGATGAGGATCCGGATCGCCGCGGACGACCCGCGCACCAGCGCCTCGAGCTCGCGCAGCTCGAACCGCGAATCGCCGAGGTGGAGCGCGTCGGCGTCGCCGTGGCCCGAGTAGTAGACCATCAACACCGCGTCGTGCCCCGCGGCCTGCGTGAGGCGGATCCGCTCGTTGGTCGCGATCAGCGCGCGCCGCACCTGATCCGCCGTCTTGCCGCGCAGGACGATCTGGTTCTCGTCGCGCACGCCGCCGATCTCGCCGAGGACCTCGGCGACGCGATCGGCATCGGTCTCGGCAAAGCGCAGCCGTTGTTCGTCGGCGGCCCCGGCGTTCTGGCCGACGATGACCGCGTACCGCTCGGGCTCGGCGCGCGCGGTCGCCGACGCACCGACGAGGCCGAGCACGACGAGGGTGACGAGCGCGGCGCACCTCACGGGCGCTTCTCGAGCGCGAGCGTCCGGATCTGGCAGCCGGGATGCTCGCCGAGCGCGCCGCGGGTGACCTCGAGGAGCAGCGGCGCGAGCGGCTGCGCGGTCGGACACCAGACGACGTAGAGCACCTCGGTGCCGACGACCGTATCGAGGATCGTGCTCTGCGGGAACTCGCGATCGATGCCCGCCGGCAGCGGCGCGAGCGTGGTGCCGTCGGATGGCACGTAGGCGGTCACCGCGGCCGCACCATCGCGCGAGATCAGCGCGCCGAACCCGTCGCGATCCGAGGTGTAGCCGACCTGGATCGAGTCGCCGACGTGGATGACGTCGCCGGTCGCCAGCGGAAGCAGCGCGCCCGGCTTGCCGCCGGCGACGATCAGGCTTGGCCCGGAGCCCTTGCGGCGCTCGCCGTCGAACGGCGGCGGGCCGGGGCGCAACACCAGCACGAGCACCGCGGCAGCGGCGACGAGCGTGGCTCCTCCAACGATCCAGCGCGGGGCGCGGCGCGCACGCGCGAGCGCGATCGGCATCGGTCGCACGCGGAACTGGTCGCGCTCGTTGTTCAGCATGCGCATGCGATCGTTGCAGCGGCCGCACTGCTCGGCGTGGGCGAGCGCGGTCGCGGTGTCATCGGGCGACAGCTCGCCCGCGAGCCAGCGATCCCAGCGGAGATCCGAGATGTGGTCGGTCAAGAGGCCTCCTTGCGCTCGGCGATGCGGCGCTCGGTGATGCGGCGGTCGACGCGCTCGAGCAGGTTGCCGACGTGCCGCCGCGAGCAGCCGAGCACCTCGGCGATCTCGGCGTGCGACATGCCGTCGAGGAAGGCGTAGACCGCGGCCCGCGCCTCGTCCTCGGGAAACTGCGCGAGCTCGGCGCGCACGATCGCGGCGGTGTCGGCCGCGCGCGGATCGACGTCAGTGGTCCACGGCCGGAGCTGCTCGTCGATCAGGCGCGTGCGGTTCTTGCGGTCGCGCAGGCGCGCGAGACACGCGTGAGTCGTCACGGCGTAGAGAAACGTGCTCGCGGCGCTGCGGCCGTCGAACTGCTCCGGCCGGGCGACGAGCCCGACGAAGATCTCCTGGAGCACCTCGTCGGCCTCGTCGGGGTTCGCCAGGATCTGGGTCGCGCGACGCCGCACGCTGTGACCGTACGCGCGGTACATCGCTTCGACATCGACCCGGGCACGCACGGGTCACCAGGTCGGTGTGCGGTCGGGGATGGCATTCACGTCGACCAGCTCGACCGAGAGCGGCGTGTCGAGATCGCTGGGTAGCGGCACGAAGTCGACGGCGTAATCGTCACCCCCACACCGTTCGTAGATCTCCGGCAACGTCATGGGGCTCGACGGACCGTTGTAGATGCAGGCCTGGCGCGTGGACCTCTCCTCGGGCGTCAGGTGATGAGCGCCGTAGAGGTGAAAGCCGGCGGATGGCGCGCTGTGCAAGAACGTCGCGACGAAGCTGTCGGCGCGAACATCGGCCGGGACGTAGACCAGCAGGTGATCGAAGTCCATGCCGAGCGCCTGCGGAGCCGGGTAGAGGAACTCGGTCTGGCCAGGCTCGACCGCTTCGATGTACGCGACCGCGAACTGGACGCCTTCGTCGAGGTACGTGTTCAGCATCGCGGCCGGCGGCGGCTCGTAGATCGAGAGGCTGAACTCGGACGGAAACCTGCCCTCGACCGGCTCGATGCCGCCGCTGATCAGGCCGGCGCCTCTCCACTTGCGCCAGATCACGGCGACGTCGGCGGCGACCGGGGTATCGGCACGCGCGCTCGACACGTTGCCCTGAAGGCGCGCGAGCGCAGTGCCCTGGCTGTCGCCATCGACCTGGGCGTCGCACGCGGCGAGCGGCACGAGCAGGGCGAGTAGGATGGAGCGGCTGGTGGTCATATCCGTTCGGTGCGCGAGGACCGCGATCCTGGCACGAGCACGACGCCTATTTCATAACCCCGCGAGCTCACACCGGAACCAGCGGTACCACCACGAAGATCGCGAGGCTCCAGATCGCGTGGGTGACGAGTGGCTCGAGCAGGCGACCGGTGCGCATCCGCTGGACGGCGAGCACCGCGCCGAGGCCGAGTGCGGCCGCGACCAGCATCCACTCGCCGCCGGCGAGCTGGGGGAGCGCGTAGAGGCCGACCGCGATCACCGGCATGCGTCGATGGCCGGCGAGCGCGAACGCGCAGCCGCGCCACACCAGCTCCTCGACGATCACGACGGCGAGCGCGATCGTGGCCTGGATCTCGCGGGGCACGACGGTGTCGATGCTCACGTAGAGGCCGCGCACGTGCGACCCGACCAGCGGCGCGACCACCCGGAACACGGCATGGGTCGCGATCACGAGCGCGACTCCGAGCGCCGCGGCGACCGCGATCCCGCGCAGGTTGACCGCGAACAGCGCGCGCAGTCGTCGCGCGCCGAGCGCCCAGATCGCGATCAGGCCGCCGATCGCGGCCGCCGCGCCGGTGACGAGCCAGGGGTCGAGCCGCTCGCGCAGCGCCAGCGCGGCGCCGAACGCGACGGTCGCCACGCCGACCGCGATGGTGGGTCGTCGCTCGATCATGCGGGCGCGCGCCCGAGCCGCTCGCTCATCGCGGCCGAGGGGGTCGACGCGGCGTCGTCGTCGCGGAGGGCCGCGGCGATCGCCGCGTCGAGCGGCATCGGGCGGCGATCGATCAGCGACCACAGGGACTCGCCGGTCGGCACGAGGTCGTGGCGCACGCCCTCGACGAGCTCCTTGGCGAGGGCGAGCGGCGTGCGGGTGACGAGCGCGATCCAGTAGCTCGACAGGCGCGGCGTCAGCACTGGCACGTTGATCATCGGGCGCTTGTAGCCGAGCGCGGCCGCGACCCGCACGAGCAGATCGCGATGCCGGATGCGCTCGGGCCCCGGCAGCTCGAGGACGCGCGCGCCGGTCGCGGGCAGCTCGAGCGCGGCGACCAGGCCGACGACGACGTCCTCGATCGCGATCGGATACGACACGTTGCGCAGCCAGCGCGGCAACACCATCAGCGGCAGGCGGCGCGCGAGATCCCGGACCATCGTCCAGCTCGCGCTGCCGGTGCCGATCACCATCGCGGCGCGCAGCTCGATCGCCTCGACCGTGCCGGCGCGCAAGATCTCGCCGACCCGCGCCCGGCTCGCGAGGTGGCGCGAGGCGCTTCGCGCCGGCATCACGCCCCCGAGGTAGATCACGCGCCGGAGGTTCGCCCCGGCGGCGGCGTGCGCGAACGCCTCGGCCTCGCCCCGCTCGCGTTCGGGGTAGTCGTCGCGGCCGCCCGCCATCCCGTGGACGAGATAGAACGCCACATCGCACCCCGCGAGCGCGGCGGGCAGGGTCTCGGGGCGTTCGAGGTCGAGCTCCACCCAGGTGCGATCCGGGTGCTGGGCGACCGCCTCGGCCACCGTTCGCGTCGCACAGCGCACCGTGTGCCCGGCGGCGACCAGCGCGATCTCGAGATGACTTCCGACGAAGCCGCTCGCGCCGGTGAGGAGGATGGTGGCCATCCTCGAGCCTAGCGTGCGGCTCGAGCCACGGCCCCTGCTGAACCCACCGAACTTCGGGTTGCCGGCGGTGGTTCGTCAGATCGCTTACCGATTCAACAGCACAGGGCACCGCATCGCGAACCAGTCGTCTCGCTGCGCGTCGAAGATCTCATCACTGGTTGTTCACGATCGCGACCGGCTCGCCGCGGCGCGCCTAGAGTGACGCGCGTGAGGGAGGCACTGATCGTCGCGTGCGTGCTCGGCCTTGCCGCGCAGCTCGGGCATGCCGGCGGGTTCTACGTCCCCGAGATCGGCGGGCGGGCGAGCGGGCTCGGTGCGGCCGTGGTCGCCGACGGCGACGATCCGAGCGCGACGTTCCACAACCCGGCGAACCTCGTCGGGGCCGATGGGTTCCAGATCGAGGCCGCGGCGGATCTCGTGCTGCCGCGCGTGACGTTCTTTCGCCGGCCCCTCACCGATCCCAACACCGGCGAGAACCTCCACTTCGCCGGCGTCGACAACACGAACAAGGTGATCGCGGTGCCGTTCCTCGGCGCGAGCTATCGGCTCGACCCGCGCACCGCGGTCGGGCTCGCCGTCTACACGCCGTTCGGCGCCACGCTCGGGTTCCCAGTCGATGGTGCGCAGCGTCAGATCATCACGCACATCGCGCTGCGCACGATCTACCTGAGCCCGGCGATCGCGCGCGCGCTGCCCGGTGGGTTCTCGATCGGCGCGAGCGCGAACCTCGTCTATTCGGACCTCGTGCTCGACCAGCGCAACGCGATCCCCTATGTGACCGGCGATCCCGAGCAGTACCCCGATCCGCAGGGCGAGCTGCAGGGCACGACGCACCTCGCCGGCAGCGATCCGTTCACGCTGACCGCGACGCTCGGGGCCGGATGGCGATCGGCCGACGGGCGCGTGCGCATCGGGGCGAGCGTGATGACGCCCGCACACCTCCGCGAGAAGGGCGACGCCCGCGTCGCGAACCCGGGCATCTCGGCGCTGTTCGATGCCGACAACAACCAGCTGCAGCCCGCGGGCGTGCGCACCGACCAGATCACCGCCACGATCCCGCTGCCGCTCGTCGCGCGGCTCGGTGCGTCGGCGCGACTCGGCGAGCGGACGCACCTCGAGCTCGACGTCAACTGGACCCGGTGGTCGTCGTTCCAGGAGCTGGTCGTCGACTTCGGTCACGAGTACGAGCTGCTCCAGACGCCGGGCGCGAACCTCTACGACGTCCACGTCGCGAACGCGTGGCACGACACGTTCAGCGCGCGGCTCGGGTTCGAGACCTCGCCATGGTCGCGCGCGCTCGCGCTGCGCGCCGGGCTCGTGCTCGATCAGAGCCCGATCGACGACCGCCACTTCAGCCTGCTCACCCCCGACTCCGACAAGCTCGGGCTCACGCTCGGCGCGTCGTGGCGCGTCGGCCACTTCGACCTCCAGCTCGCCGTCGCGCACCTGTTCGTGCGCGATCGCGACATCGAACCGACCGCGTCGGGGCCCGGCTCCGACGGCACGATCCTCAACAAGCCGGCCCCGAGTTTCTTCCACGGCGTGACGCGGGCCGGTTTCAGCATCCTCACGTTCGCCGTGGCCTGGAGGCAATGACATGTATCGCTCGCTCATTCTCGCCGTCGTGCTCGCAGCTTGCAGCAGCAACAAGGACCCCTTCGCCGCCGGCATCGACGCCAGCGGCAGCGGCAGTGGCAGCGGCGGCGATGGTGGCGCGATCGACGCGCCGTCCGCACCCCACGCCTGCGTCGCCGCGCCCAAGCGCATCGTCGTGCTCGGCGACAGCATCACCGCGTGCTCGGTGATCGGTGGCCCCCAGAACGCCGACTGCGTCTCGAAGCAGTTCGCCGACTACGTGATCGCGCACTACGGCCCGGGCGCGACCTACGAGAACCACGCGGTTGGCGGCGCCGTCATGGCCGACATCGCGGGCCAGCTCGCCGGCGTCAGCGCGGCGCAGGGCCCGACGCTCGTGATGCTGTTCATCGGCGGCAACGACCTCGCGCCGTACATCTTCAAGAGCGATGCCGAGGCGATGACGGCGTGGACGGGCACCATCGAGCCCGCGCTGCAGTCGGTCTACAACGCGATGTTCACGACGCTCGCCGACGCCTCGAAGTTCCCGGGTGGGGCGACCGTGGTGATGAACACGCAGTACAACCCGTTCGACGATTGCGCCGCGGGCCCGTACAACGTCAGCCTCGCGAAGTCGGCGATCCTCGCCGAGTTCAACGCGAAGATCGCGGAGATCTCGGCGGCCCACGCCACGGCGTCGATCGTCGTCGATCAGCACACGAAGTTCCTCGGTCACGGTCACTGCTACCAGCAGGCGACCTGCCCGCACTACCTCGCGAACGCGGCCCCGTACATGCAGGACCTCATCCACGCCAACGCGGCGGGGAACGCGATCCTGTCGGGCGTCGACAACGCGGGTGCCGACCGGCTGTACCGCGACTGCACCCACTAGGTTCGCGTATCGTCCCCGGATGGATGGACGATCGTTGTGGTTGCTGGTCGTCGTCGTCGTCGCGTGCAGCGGGCCGGCCGCGCCACCGCCGAGGACGATCGTCGCGCCGGCGCCGGCGCCGGTCGCCGAGCCCGCACCGCCGCCGCCGCCGAAGCCCGTGACGTGCGACGTGGATCCCGAGGTGATCAAGCACGCGGACGCGTCGTTCGCCTGCGCCCAGGACGCGATGGCGCGCGCCGAGTACGACACCGCGGAGGCGCTGGCGGAGCAGATCCAGCGGCGCTACCCGTACTCGAAGGTCTCGGTGCTCTCGGAGGAGCTGCGCGCCGACATCCTCGCGGCGCGCCACCAGTACGCCGAGGCCGAGGAGGCCTACGACCACTTCATCAAGTTCCACCCCACCCACGAGCGGGTCGACGAGATCCGCCGCAAGCAGGCCGAGGCGCACGCCGCCGCGAACCGCTGATATGATGACCGCCGATGGTCGACACTCCGGTGACCTTCACCGGCACCGACCGCTACGTGGTCGTGCGCACCCTCGGGACCGGTGGGATGGGCGTGGTCTACGAGGCGCTCGATCGCGAGCGCGGCTCGACCGTGGCGTTGAAGACGCTGCGTCGCGTCGGGCCGGCGGCGATCGCGCGGTTCAAGCGCGAGTTTCGCGCGCTGGCCGACGTCGTGCATCCGAACCTCGTCAACCTGTACGAGCTCGTCGCCGACGACGCGAACCTGTTCTTCACGATGGAGCTCGTGCGCGGCGTGCGCTTCGATCGCTGGGTCGCCGGCGCCGAGGGCGACGATCGCTCGAGCGACCGCGAGACCGACATCGAGCCGACCGGATCGCTCGCGCAGAGCGAGACCAACACGATGTCGGTGTCCGCGCCCGGGCGACCTGCGCGCCTCCCGCCGCCGCCGGCGGGGTCGACGCCGACGCCCAAGGTGCTCGATCTCGTGCGCCTGCGGGCCGGGCTGCGCCAGCTCGCCGAGGGCGTCGCCGCGATCCACGCCGCCGGCATGTTGCACCGCGATCTCAAGCCGTCGAACGTGCTGGTCGACGAGGCCGGCCGCGTCGTCGTGCTCGACTTCGGCCTCGTCGTCGAGCTCGCCGACGAGCTCCCGAAGCTCACCGAGGATCGGCCGCTCCAGGGCACGTTCGGCTACATGTCGCCGGAGCAGGGCGCCCGCGCGCCGCTGACGCCCGCGTCGGACTGGTACTCGGTGGGCGTCATCCTCTACAAGGTCCTGACCGGGCGGATGCCGTTCCTCGGCCGGATGGACGACGTGCTGATGGACAAGCAGCGCTTCGAGCCGCCGCCGCCGCACGAGCTGGTGCCGGTCGTGCCGGCCGATCTCGAGGTGCTGTGTCTCGAGCTGTTGCGCCGGCAGCCGGAGCGCCGGCCACCCGAGACCGACATCCTGCGGCGGCTCGGCAGCGATCGCGTGCTCCGCTCGGGCGCGAGTCGCTCGCTGCCGTCGTCGCAGGCCGCGTACGAGGTGATGGTCGGGCGCGAGCACGAGCTCGCGGCGCTGCAGCGCGCGTACGATCGCAGCAAGGCGGGCACACCGGTGCTCGTGCGCGTGTACGGCCCGTCGGGTGCAGGCAAGAGCCGCACGGTCCGCGGGTTCCTCGACGGGATCTCCGGCGACGATCGCGCGCTGGTGTTGCGCGGCCGGTGCTACGAGCAGGAGTCGGTGCCGTTCAAGGCGGTCGATAGCCTGGTCGACGCGCTCGCCAGTCACCTCGTGCGCCTGCATCCCCTCGACCTCGAGGGCCTGATGCCGCGCGACGCGCTCGCGCTCGTGCGCCTGTTCCCGACGCTGCGCCAGGTCGAGTCGTTCACCGCGCGTCGGCTTCGCGCCGTGGTCGCGCCCGATCCGCTCGAGCTGCGACGCCGCGCGTTCGCCGCGCTCCGCGAGCTGTTCGCGCGGATCGCGGATCGTCAGCCGCTCGTCCTCGCGATCGACGACCTCCAGTGGGGCGATGCCGACAGCGTCGCGCTGCTCGCCGCGCTCGTCCGCGGCCCCGACGCGCCGGCGCTCTTGCTCGTCGTCACGTTTCGGAGCGAGGGTCGGGATACCAACGCGTTCCTCGCCGCGTTCGATCAGCAGATCGCGCTCGCCGCCGCCGAGACGACCGACGTGCAGATCGGCCCGCTGCCATCGGGGGATGCGCTCCAGCTCGCGCTGATCCATCTCGGTGGCGATCCCGACGCGCCGATCCACGCGGCCCGGATCGTCAGCGAGGCGCAGGGCAACCCGTTCCTCGTCGAGGAGCTCGCACGTCACGCGCGCGATCGCGGCGCTGGCAGCGCGCCGGTGTCGCTCGACGAGGTGCTGCGCGGCCGCATCCTGCGCCTGCCGCGCGAGGCTGGCGAGCTGCTCGCGGTCGTCGCGGTGGCCGGGCGCCCGATCCCGCAGTCGATCGCGCTGCGCGCCGCCGGGGTCGACGATCCCGCCGTGCTCGCGCTGCTCAAGGTCGGCAGCTTCGTCCGCACGCGCGTCGCCGGCGAGCAGCGTTTCGTCGAGCCGTATCACGACCGCGTCCGCGAGACCGCGGTCGCGCTGTTGCCGATCGACGAGCGCCGCGATCTCCATCTCCGGCTCGCCGAGACCTACGAGGCGGCGCCGACACCGGACCCCGAGACGCTCGCGGTCCACTACGCGGCCGCCGGCGAGCGCGTGCGGGGCGCCGAGCTCGCGGTGATCGCCGCGCGGCGGGCGGCCGATGCGTTCGCCTTCGATCGCGCCGCGAGCCTCTACGTGATGGCGATCGAGCTCGCGTCCGGTCCGCCGGATCGCACCCTCCGGGTCGCGCTCGGCAACGCGCTCGCGAGCAGCGGGCGCGGCGTCGACTCCGCCGACGCGTTCCTCACCGCGATCGATGGCGCGAGCCCTGCCGAGGAGCTCGATCTCCGGTGTCGCGCCGCGGGCCAGCTCCTGTACAGCGGCCACATCGATCGCGGGCTCGCGACGCTCGAGCAGGTGATCGGCGCGGTCGGCCTCAAGCCGGCGGCGACGCCGATGCGCGCCCTGATGTCGATCGGGGTCGCCCGCCTGCAGCTCGCGATCCGCGGGATGCGGTTTCGCGAGGTCGACGAGCGCGAGGTCCCGGCGAGCCAGCTGGTCAAGCTCGACGTCGCGTTCGCTGCTGCCGAGGGCCTCGGTATGACCGATCCGATTCGCGCGGCCGCGTTCCAGATCCGCTCGCTCTTGCTCGCGCTCCGCACCGGCGAGCCGCGTCGCGTCGTGCGCGCGCTCGCTGCCGAGGTCGCGTTCTCGTCGCTGCGGGGCGTGGTCGCGGTCAAGCGCACCGCGCGCCTCATGCAGATGCTCGACGAGCTCGTCGCCCGGCAGAACGATCCGATGAGCCGCGGCGTGGCCGAGGGCGCGCGCGCGATCGCGGCGTTCAACGAGGGTCGCTGCCAGGCCTGCGCGGACGCGTGCGAGCTCGCCGAGCAGATCTTTCGCGACGAGTGCACCGGGGTTCGCTGGGAGCTGGCGACCGCGCAGCTGTTCCACGGCTTCGCGCTCGCGCTGACCGGCCGCGTGCGCGAGCTCGTCACGCGGTTTCCGGTGCTGATCAAGGAGGCCACCGAGCGGGGCGACCTCTACGCGGCGACCAGCCTGCGCGCCTGCCTCGGGTTCTACGTGCCGCTGACGCGCGACGATCCCGAGCTCGCGCACCGCGAGGTCGACGACGCGATCGCGCGCTGGTCGGTGCGCGACTTCCACCTCCAGCACGCCAACGCGCTCAACTCGCACATCTCGATCGACCTCTACATGGGCGACGGGCTGAGCGCGCTGTCCCGCTGCTACGCCGCGTGGCCGGCGCTCGAACGCTCGCTGCTGCTGCGCGTCCAGACGATGCGCGCGATCCTGTGGAGCGTGCGCGGCCGCGCGATGGTCGCCGCGACCGTGCAGGACGGCGACCTCGCGCGCGTGCCGCGGATCGCCCAGGTCGCGCGCCGGCTCGACCGCGAGGGCGCGGTGTACTGCGACGCCGAGGCTGCCATGTTGCGCGCCGCGGTCAGTCACCTCGAGGGCGACGACGCGCGCGCGATCGAGCTGCTCGCGACCGCGGAGCAGCTGTTCGCGCGGTCCGGGTTCGCGCCGAACGAACACGCGACGCGACGCGCGCGGGGCATGTTGCTCGGGGGCGAGGCCGGTGCCGCGCTGGTCGCCTCGGCCGACGCGCTCTACGCCGGGCAGAACGTGCGGCGACCCGATCGCGTCGCCGCCGTGTTCGCGCCTGGCTTCACGGCACGCTGACTAGACGTAGCGCACGGCGTAGATCGGCGGCAGGTTGGTCGCGACGGTGTGCCAGGTGTCGCCCTGATCGGCGGTCACCCACAGGTTGCCGGTCGACGAACCGAACGCGAGCTGGTCACCGTCGTCCGCGATCGCGAGGGCGTGGCGCAGCACGAGGTCGTACGCGTGGTGTTGCGGGAGCCCGGCGCGAAGCGGCGTGAACGTCGCGCCACCGTCGCGCGTGCGGCTGACGACGATCTCGCCGGTGATCGGGGCACGCTTCTGATCGGAGTGCGCCGGGATGAACCACGCGGTGTCCGGATCGCGCGGGTGCACGGCGACCGGAAACCCGAAGCTCGAGGGCTGCGCGTGGAGCTGGTGCCACGTCGCCAGATCGTCGGTCGAGCGCCAGATGCCCATGTGGTGCTGGCACCAGAACACGTGCGGCGCCGAGGGCGACTGCACGACGCAGTGCGGGTCCTGGTTCTCCGGCCAGTCGGCCTGCTCGGGCGGCACGTAGCCCGCGACCATCCCCTTGGTGTGCGGCTCCCACGACGCGCCGGCGTCGCGTGTCCGCCACACGCCTCCGCTCGACACCGCGACGACCACGATCGTCGGATCGCGCGGATCGACGCAGATCGAATGGATCGCGGCGTGGTCGGCGCCGCCGCCGTTCCACTTCACCCGCGTCGGATGGTTCCACAGCGCCTCGACGAGCTGCCACGAGGCGCCGCGATCGGTCGAGCGGAACAGGCCACCGGGCAACGTGCCACACCACAGGGCACCCGCCGTGTCGAGCGCGGGCTCGAGCGCCCAGATGCCCTTGGTGGCCCACTCGCGATCCTTGCCCCACATGTCCTTGTCGACGAAACCATCGGGCTTCGGGGGATAGGCGGGCGTCGCGATCTCGGTCCAGGTCGCGCCGCGATCGTCGCTGCGGTGCAGCTTGACGCCGAAGTGACCGTGGTCGAGCACGGCGTACCAGGCTCCGTCGCGGCGATCGGTGCGCGCCAGCGTGACGTTGTCGCCGACGAACGCGGCGTGCGCGATCCGCGCGGTGGCGCCACTTCCTTCGATCACGAACAGACCCTTGCGGGTGGCTACGAGCACGGTCATCAGGCTCCTCCAGAAAGCGCCTGCATGACGTACAGCTCGGAGGCGGGCAGGACCGCGTCCGAGAGGTGCTGGCGATCGACGAGCTGGCGGCCGTCGACGAAGATCGTCATGTGCTTGCGCAACACGCCACGCTCGTCGACGACGTAGCCGCGCAGTCGCGGGTGATCCGCGAACACGCGCTCGAGCACCTCGCCGACGGTCGCGCCGACGACCACGACGTCGGGGCAGTCGACGTGCCGCTTGAGGTTCGGCGTGAAGACGACGCTCGCCACGCGCGGACGCTAGCAGACTACTTCGTGCGCATCGAGACCGCGAAGCACGCAGGTGTCGCGGTGCCGTTCGCGACGTACGCCGAGTAGCGCCACGCGTGCATCGCGTTCGCGAGCTCGGCGGCGGCGGCGGGCTCGACCTTCGTGATCACCGTCGCGGCCGTGACGCGGCCGGCGGTGTCGATGCAGAGCTTCGCGCTCAGCATCGGGGGCAGGGCGGTCGCGCGCGCCGCGGCGGACAGGTACGGCACCTCGCCGGACAGGCGCGTCACCTTGTCGGGGCGGATCATCGCGGTCGCGATCACGGGCGCCTTCACCACCGGCGCGGGTGCCGCGATCGGCGCGACGTCGGGTTTCGGCGCCTCGGCGACGACCGCCGGCTTGGCCTCGGGGAGGGGCTCGACCGTGGGCGCCGGGCGCGCTGTTGCGGTCGCGATCGACGGGAGCTCGGCGGGCTCGCGGTCGACCGGCGCGGCCGCCACGGCGACGCGCGACTCGCCGGGCCGCGGCGCGCTCGGCGTCGCCGGGCGCGGGATCGTCGCGTTGAGCTCCGACATCGTGTTCGGCTTCGCGACCAGCGAGTAGTGCCAGACCTCGTTGCCGTTCTGGCGGAGGGTGATCACGTGCGTGCCGATCGGGAGCGGTGCGCGCAGCGGCGTCTTCTGACCGGTCGGCTTGCCGTCGATGAAGACGTCGAGCGCGTCGGGGTTCGATGACACGATCAGCGTCGCGTCGCCGGTCGGGTTGGCGTCGAGCGGCTCGAGCACGACGCGCAGCACCTGCTTCTCGTCGGCCTCGAGATCGATCGCGACGAGGTACGGCTTGTACCCGGCGTGCTCGATCGTCACCGAGTGGCTGCCGATGGGCAGCTCGACCTGCCATGGCGAGCCGGCGTGGCGGGTCTCGGCGTCGAGCACGCCGACCGAGATCATCGCGTCGGCCGGCTGGGTGGTGAACTTGAGGATGCCGGTCTTCTTCGCGACCGTCAGGCTCGCCGCCGGCGCGGCGATCGACGACGCCATCGCGGCGCGATCCGCCGGTGCGCGCGTCATCACGATCGTCGTCACCGCGGCCGCCACGACGACCGCGGCGCCGATGCTCGCGAACACGACGAGCTTCTTCTTCGAGCGCGGCGGATCGAGCGCTTCGCCTTCGACGCGCGCCACCTGCGCGGTCGCGAGCGGAACCACGCCGACCTTCGAGATCGGACCGGTGCGCGCGAAGTCCATCGACCCGGAGGCGAGCTTGTCGCGGACGTCGGGCACGTCGTCGAGCACGCCCGGATCGCGCTCGCCATTGCCGTCGCCCCAGGCGAGCTCGCACGCGGCCTCCTCGTCGCGCTGTAGCGGCTGCGGCACGAACGCGCGCGACGGGACCGGTGCCGGCGTGCGGACCGCGCGGAAGTCGAACGACGCCGAGCTGGCCGGGCCCGGGCCATCGAGCGTGTTGCCGGCGAACCCGACGGTCGGCGCCTCGACCGAGAACGCCCACGCGAGCCAGGTGGCGACGTCGCGAGGCCCGGTCTCGAGCCCGTACATCTTGCGGACGTCGTTGAGATCCTCGCGGAGCTCCGCCGCGCTGCGATAGCGATGCTCCGGATCGCGGGCGAGCGCGCGGGCGACGATCGCGTCGAGCTCTGGCGGGGCCGACTGGTTGAACGACGACGGCGCGGCGAGCTCGCCGCGCTGCACCTTCATCATCGTCTCGTATTCGTTCTTGCGCGCGAACAGCGGCCGCGCGGTGATCAGCTCGTGCGCGATCACGCCGACCGCCCAGAGATCGCAACGCGCGTCGAACTCGGTGCCGGCGAGCGCCTCGGGCGCCATGTACGCGAGCTTGCCCTTGATGCGCCCGGTCTGCGTCTGCTGGTTCGACTGCGCACGCGCGATCCCGAAGTCGATCACCTTCAGGTGGCCACCGTCGGTGATCAGCAAGTTTGACGGCGAGATGTCGCGATGGATCAGCGCGAGCGGTGTGCCGCTGTCGTCGCACTTGGTGTGCGCGTAGTCGAGCGCATCGCAGAGCTGCGTCAGGAGGCCGAGCGTCACGTGGATCGGCGGCGGGCCGGTCACGCGCGCCGCGCGCTGCAACACCGCGCGCAGATCGCGACCCTGGATGTACTCCATCGAGATGAAGTACTGCGTGCCGACGCGTCCGAGCTCGAAGATCTGGACGATGTTGACGTGGTGGAGGAGCGACGCCAGCTTGGCTTCGCGCACGAACGACTTGATGAAGTTGGCGTCCTCGGCGAGGTGCGGCAAGAGGCGCTTCAACGCGACCTTGCGCTCGAAGCCCTCGATGCCGCGCTCGTGCGCGCGATGAACCGTGGCCATCCCACCGACACCGAGGCGCTCGTGGATCAGGTACGGACCGAACGTTTCTTCGACGGGTAGAGCAACTTCCACGCCGACATCTTGCCCTCGAAGAATGTTGATTTGGAATATCGGATTTTGCGCGTGTGAACGCACACACAACCGCGCGATCGCGAATTCTCCGACGAGGATCGCGTGGAGACGCGAGATGACGATCGTTTAGCGAACCGGGATCACGGGTAGCGATGGGGATGCCCATCGCGTGAGCGGGATCCAGCGATCTCGGGTTGCCCCAACCCAGGCGATCGGCTCGAACGTGATGCAAGGGTGCGGGATCGTTCAAGCCTCCCAGCTTGGAGTGGGGCAACCCACCGAAATCGCACATTGGTGGGGAACTCACCCCAGCTAGTTCCGTACTATCGGGACAGTGGCAGCTACGCACGCGCCATCCGAAGACGGGGGTATCGACTGGCGTCGCCTCGCGGCCGACCGCAACGTGTCGGTCGCGATCGCGAGCGGCTTGTGGGAGCGCGCGCGCGCGACGACGCCGAACGATCCGGCGCAAGCCGGGCGCGCCTACCAGCACATGCTCGAGGAGGCAGCGCACGCCAACGCGAGCCCCGAACCAGGTCGCGAGACGCTCGTCGATGCCAAGCAGCCGGGCGCCAGCAAGGATCCCAAGGACGCCGCGTCCGTCGGACCCGGCAAGTGGACACGCTCGTTGCTCGAGGGGCCCAAGCCCGCGGCCGCGAGTGGTCCGGCGGCGGCGGCAGCCAAGACCGAGAAGCCCGCGCAGGACGCGCCCGCGGCGGGTGGCGCGGATGCCGCCAAGCCGCACACCGCGAAGCAACTCCACAGCGATCTCGTCGCCGCCGTGCAGGCGAGCAAGAACGCGGCGGACCTGATCGCGAAGGCAGATCCGGCGACGATCGTCGAGGCGCTGCGCGAGCTCCAGGCGGAGCCCGGCATCCTCCAGAAGATCATGAGCGTCGCCGGCAGCGCGATCGAGCGCATCCTCGGCAAGGGCGGCCTCGAGCCGAAGGACAAGACCGAGACCGCCAAGGAGCGCACCGGCTTCAGCGTCGGCGCCGAGACCCATCACATCTACATCGACGAAGCGACCGGCGTCGTGATGATGGCGAGCACGCCGAAGTCGATCAAGGAGCGCTTCGAGACCGAGTGGAAGCCGCGGCTCGCGCTCATGGCACCCGAGGCGCGCGCGCGCGTCGAGGCGAACATCAAGCGCGCCGAGGGCATCGAGGCCGAGGTCGCCGATCTCGCGAAGAAGGCCAAGGCCGGTGACAAAGCCGCCGAGAAGCTGCTCGCGACCAAGCAGGGGTTGCTCGCGTCGGCGATCCAGGGCGTCGACTTCCAGGTCATCGATCCCCTCGAGACGCTGAAGCAGCCGAACTACACGATGTTCAAGGGTCGCTTCGTCAAGCTCGCCGCCGACCTCGGCATGTCGGGCGAGACCGACGCGCAGACGCTGTGGCTCGACGTCGTGAAGACGCTGCAGAAGACGCATCCCGAGTACCAGGTCACGCTCGATCTGAAGACCGGCTACTCGGATCTGACGAGCGCCGTGTTCCAGAAGATCATCGGCGACTTCGACGGGATCATCGTCACGCTGACGCCGTACATCGAGAAGTTCGTCAAGGGCAAGGCGAGCTGGGCGTTCTGGTCCGGCAAGGCCGCGAAGAACGCGGCGATCGCGCACGCCGAGGTCTGTCTCGAGAGCAGCCCGTTCGGCAGCCTGTTCGACGGCATCAACATCAACGGCATCTGGGACATGCAGATGTGGGGCGCGCTGTCGCGTGCGTTCGCCGCGCAGGCCGCGTCCAAGGTCGGCTCGATGAAGCTCAGCGGCTTCGTCGGTCACGGCTCGAGTCGCGAGATGTCGATCTTCAACAAGATCGAGCAGCCACACTTCGCGAAGATGCTCGCGGCGCAGGCCGCGGTGACGCCGAAGATCACGTGGTACGCCGTCGCCGGCGATCCGAAGAAGGCCCTCGGCGATCTCGACCGCGAGTTCAGCGGCGGCGGCTTCGAGGGCACGTACAAGTCCGGCGATCGCGGCTCGATGGTCGCGTTCGCGGAGTCCGAGAACACCCGCCGCCTCGACCTGTGGACGACCAAGCAGCAGGACGAGGGCGTCGGCGGCAAGATCCGCAACCCGAAGCCGCCACCGCCGCCGGTCGTGGCCAAGCCGGTCGTGCCCGTCACCGCTCCGGCCAAGCCGGGTGCACCGCCGGTCACGGCGACCGGCCCCAACGCCACGCCGAAACCCACGCAGACCCCGGCCGCGAAGCCGACGGCACCGACGCCGGTCGCGACCAAGCCCGCGCCGACGCAAACCCCGACCGCGACCAAGCCCGCCACGCCCACCGCTCCGGGCGCGACGAAACCCGCGACGCCCGAGGCCAAGCCCACCGCGCCGGTGCAAACGGCCAAGAAGCCCGACGCTGTCGACCCCGCCAAGAAGCCGGCCGCCAAACCGCCGGTAGAGGAGGCGCCTGCCGCGCCGGCCCCGGTGGCGCCTGCACCGACACCGCCGCCTGCGGCTCCTGTCGCGGCCAAGCCTGCCTCCACGCTCGGATCGAGCGCCGCGACGCCGACGACGCACAACGCGACGCCTGCAACGCCTGTCGCGACCACCCCGGCGGCACCGGCGAAGGCTCCTGCCCCGGCGAAGGACTCGACGACCAGCGCCAAGGGACCCGCGGTTCCTCCGCCTGCGCTCCCAGCGCCGAAGAAGGAGGCGGCCCCCGAGAAGTCCAAGGACGAGCAGGAGCTCGAGAGCTGGATCATCGACGAGCTCGGCGCCCTGCAGAAGGACAACTTCCGCGGCGCGACGGTCGCGACCGTCCCCAAGCTGATCAACGACCTCGCGGCGATGAAGCTCGGCCTCGAGACGATCCACAAGGTGAGCGTCGCGAAGTTCCCGAAGAACACGCGGCTCGTCGAGGCCCGGCAGTTCCTCAAGGACAAGCCGGCCGCGATCGAGGAGGCCTGTCAGCACGCGTTCGAGTTGAGCGTGCTCACCAAGACGGCGGCGCCGAAGTGCGATCCGGCGACGTATCGCGAGCTCGACGCGATCAAGAAGGTCGTGACGTCGTGGCAGACCGCCTTCCAGAAGGAGGTGGTGACCTACGCCGCCGGGCTCGGCAGCTGCTCGTTCTCGCTCAAGGAGCTCGCGAAGGCGCAGGACAAGATCGTGAAGGATCGCGATCAGGCGCTCGCCGCGGCGAAGGCCGCGATCGACGCCGTCGATCCGGCGAAGCCGGGGCAGGTCATCAAGATCGAGGTCGCGAAGGTCAAGATCTGGCTCGACGACAGCGGCGTCGGGATCCCGAACATGGCGACGGTCGTGGCGCAGGTGACCGTCGCGGTGCAGCTCAAGGAGAAGGCGATCACGGCGGCGGAGAAGGCGGCGGCCGAGGCCAAGAAGGCACAACCCGCCGCCAAGCCGACCAAGCCGGCCGACGCGCCGGAGCCTGCCAAGAAGGCCGCGGAGCCCGCCAAGAAGGCCCCGGAGCCCGCCAAGAAGGCCGCGGAGCCCAAGCCCGCAGAGCCCGCAAAGAAGCCCGCGGATCCGGCCGCCGATCCGAAGGCCGCGGTCGATCCGAAGAAGCCGGCCGATCCGAACGCGCCGGTCGATCCCAAGGCCGCCGCGGCCAAGCTCGAGAAGGACAAGCTCGACAACCAACTCAAGGTGCTCCATCTCCAGCTCGAGCTGAAGGTCGAGCAGTCGCTCAGCGGCTTCGAGAAGGGCAACGTGCTGGTCTCGGGTGCGCTCACCGTGGCCAGCGTGTTCTCGTGGCTCAACCCGGCGGTCGCGCTCACGATCATGGGCGCCAAGGTGGCCGTCGGCTACGGCGTGAAGTACTCGAAGACCCGCGACCTCATCAAGTCGGTCGCGATCCTGAAGACGCTCGACGCCAAGAACCTCGCCATCCTCGAGCAGATGTTCGGCGACGAGAACCTCAGCTTCGAGCAGGCCTTCAACATCATCCTCGCCGAAGCCAAGGCACAGGCCAGCAGCGCCGGTGCGGCGGGCAAGGCCGCGAAGCAGGAAGCCCTCCCGGCGGGCGTCGAGGGCGTGGAGATGGGGCTGACGGCCGGTGGGCACCTCGCCGGCGAGGCCCTCGAGCACGCCCTTCACTTCGCCGAGATCGGCGCGGGTGTCGTGGGCTCGGCGCTCGCGGTGCGCTCGCTCGTCCACAACTTCCACGCGCAGAGCGAGCTCAAGGTCAAGATCACGACGGCCGAGCAAGAGCTCGCGACGCTCCGCGCGACGTTGCCCCCTGGGGTCTCGGCGCCGGCCGCGACGCCGGTCGTGCCGAGCGCCTCCGTGGCGATCCCGATCGGGCCGCCGCAGTCGTTCGCGCCGTCGATCGCGATGCCGGCGAAGAAGCCCGCCACGCCGCCGCCGATCCCGAAGGCGGCCAAGCCGGCGTTGCCGACCGCGAAGGTCGCCCCGCCGCCGTTGCCGACGACGGCAAAGGCGCAGGCGCCGACCGCAGGGGACAACAAGCCCGCGACCGCCGCGACGCCGGCTCCCAAGCAGACGCCACCCCCGTTGCCCAAGACCGCGGCGCAAGCGCCCAAGGCGACCGCGCCGGTCGCGCCGCCGAAACCGGCGACGCCCACGCCCGTCGCGCCGGTCACGCCCCCGCCCGCGCCGGCGATCGATCCGAACGCACCGATCGGCACGCGCGTGCCGATGACCGTCGGTGCGCAAGCCCACACCCAGTACGTCGATCCGAGCGGCAAGCCGATGGTGGCGAGCACGCCGACCCCGGTCACCGAGAAGCTGAAGGAGCTGAACGCCAAGCTCGGCGCGCTGCCGGCGGGAGATCCGAAGAAGGGCCAGGCGCTCGCCGCGATCCCGACCGCGCAGGGCTTCGAAGCAGAGCTCGCGGTCCAGGCCAAGGCCGTGAAGGACGCCAAGGCCGACGTGGCCAAGCGGCAAGCAGCCGAAGCCAAGATCGCGTCCGCGCAGCAGAACCTCGCGGCGTCGCTCGGGTTGATCTGGGGGATCGCCGATCCGGGCGTGCTCGATGAGGCCAGGGTCAAGGAAGCGATCCACTCGCGAGCTCCCGACTGCAAGGACATCGCCGATCCGCTGGTGACGGAGTACGTCGGGAAGAGTCGCGCCGAGCTCGAGAAGTCCAACCTCGACATGCGGCACGGGGTGATCTCGAAGTACCTCGGCCCGGCACCGATCGCGGCCAAGATCCGGACGGTCGGAAGCCTCGACCCGATCGCGATCCAGAAGTTCAAGGACGTCGACGACGAGGCCCACCTCGATCCGGCACACGCGGGCCTCAAGGCCGAGTTCGACAAGGACCTGCATCAGGTCATGATCCAGCCGGACTTCACCGATCGCTCGCGCACGTATCCGGCGATGAAGCTGGCCATCGGGTACACGAAGTACGTCTGCAAGGGCGCCCAGATCTCGGCCGATCGCGTATCCCCGCACTCGTCGCGCAATCACCCGATCCACAACCTGTACGGCGCGATCAGCTCGACCGGCACGCTGGCGACGAAGGCTGCCATCAAGCTCAAGGTCGAAGCCGACCTGAAGTCGAAGACGCCGCCGATGTCGCAGCCCGCGATCGACGCGGCGGTGCTTCAGGCTCAGGTTGACGAAGAGCTGCTGAAGACCACGTTCCGTCACCTCCTCAAGGAGAAGGGTTACAACAGCGACTGGATCAAGCCCACGGACACCGTCAACTCGCGTGGTGGTGCCGCCTGGTATGGACCGGGTGAGATCGCGGTGAATCCCGGCGCGCCGGTGAATCAGGAGTTCGGTCGGCTGATGACGCTCGGTGCGCTGCAACCCGAGTGGTATCCGTACGGCACCGCCGTCCTGCAGATCACCAAGGTCGACCAGTCGGCCCGCAAGCTCTACAAGCCCACCGCCTTCGATGGCCTGATGAGCGCGCTGTGGACGTCGCGCAACATCGGCGCCCACGACTACGGCATGACGGGCGGAGGGCTCGCCGAGTTCCTCGAATTCGGGATCACGTTCGCCGACGTCAAGAGCGCGTCCATCATCGTTCCGAGCGATGACTTCCTGGCCAACATCCAGCGCGTGATCACGCAGGTCGCCAAGCTCGGCGTCGACACCTCGCCGGGCGAGGAGCTGCTGCGTGGCAAGGGCGGCAGCAACGTGCGGGTCCTCAACACCGTTGGCAACAACAACGGCGGCGTGAAGGACATGTACAACCAGGTCATCGGCAAGTCGACCGCCGAGCAGAACGGACCGAGCCCGGCGCCGAACGTGCCCGGTGCGGCGACGCCCAAGGCGCCCGCGCTCGCCGAGCCCACGAAGGCCGGCGTCGCGACCGACGGTGCGTACGATCGCATCAACGGCCCGCGCCCGAAGAAGGATGGTGGCGTCGCGCTGCCGCCGCAGGGCAATGCGAACGTCCAGAGCCCGGGTGCCGCACATCCCATCCCGATGGTGTCCCCCCAGATGGGTGGCGCGCAGGTCAACGATGGCCGCACCGCCGACCAGACCGCGGCTGGCGCCAAGGTCAAGGCCGGGCCGGAGATCGGTAACGCGACCCCGGGTGCCAGCGTCGCGGATGAAGCGCTGCGCCTGCATCCGACCAGCGCGCGCGACTCGCACTTCAACCCGGTGGAGAAGGTCGCGTTCGAGCGCGCGCTCGCCCAGTCGCTGCTCCAGAACGCGCCGATGTACATGCACCAGGTCAAGAAGGTGTCGGTCGCGATCGACCAGTACCTGGAGAATTCGGCCGCGAAGTCCGTCGCCGCGGGCGTCGTCGATGCCAAGGCGAAGATGGAGGCGGACTTCGCCAAGTTGACCTCCGAGAGCAAGCCCGGTTGGTGGGGTGCGGTCGAGGTCGCCGCGAACGCGACGGTCAAGGACGTCATGGCGCAGACCAAGCGCACGCTCGTGATGGGCACCATGCCGCAGCAGATGGCGGTGCATCAGAACTTCATCAACGTCCTCAAGTCCGATCTGGGCGACTCGGTGCGCAAGGCCTTCGTCGACGAGCTACCGGTCTCGCCGAACTACGTCCGCAACGAGACCAAGCTCAAGGACGGCAAGCTCGACAAGAACGGCGTGCCGGTGTTCGAGAAGGTCAACCAGGCGGAGCGCGGGCGCGTCGGCGTGCAGGATACCCACGCGGTCTCGCCGGCGGGCGCCGGGATCGAGGCCCGCAACGACAAGGGCGAAGAACCGACGACGTTGCTGAACAAGGGCGAGGACACGCAGCGTGTGTATCGCGGGATCGACGCGTTCACGATGAACGAGGCGACCGCCTACTGCCAGCGCGCGCGGCTCAAGCTGAACATGCCGCTGGTCGCCGGCGTGTCGGGTAGCACGGCCGAGCTCATCAACGTCGCGATGTCGATGGGCCTCGCCGGCCGCGATCGCGAGGAGTACGCGCTCGCGGTGTTCGCGTACATCAGCGGCGGCGGCAACCACTCGTACAACGAGATCGCCATCGTGCTGCAGGCGGCCGGCTTGACGATCGATCCGGATCGCTACAGCAGCCTCGAGCCGTTCGTGGGAAGCGCGATGTTCCAGCAGCTGAAGGCGCAGCACCCGGACGCATTCAAGGACGAGCTGCCGGCAACTCCCACGCCGCACCCGTAAGCTGTCGTCATGCAATTCTGCGTCAAGGCGTGGCTGGTCTCGCTCGAGTTCGAGATTCCGAGCGACCCGGCGATCGCGTACACCGGGGGGCAGCCGCGGATCGGATGCAACCACCTCGTCTGCAGTCAGTGTGGCTTCGATGTCCGTCACGCCGACCATCGATCGACGACCAGCAACCCACCGCCACCGCGGGCGAAGCTGGAAGAGCTGTACGACTCCTCCGAGCCAGAGACGTCGCCGCTCCTCGACGGCACGCCACTCCACGCGAAGTCGCGCGCGTATTTCTGTCGCTGTCAGTGGCTCGCGATCGATCTGAGCGGCGCGCGCGCGGTCGACGACATCGATCCGATGTGGGCGTGCGCCGGCCACGGCGCCGCGACGGATGGGTCCGACGCCGATCCTTCCAAGCCGGTTCCCGCCGCGCACGTCGAGGCGCGGAAGCAGGCCGACGCGGCGGTCGCCGCGCACCGACTCGCCACCGCGACGATCAAGCTGCGCTATGCCGTCGGGGTCGCGCCCGAGTTCTCGACGACGGCCGAGCTGCGCGACAGCCTGCTCGCCTCGTATCCCGACGCGGCGGCGTTCGGGAAGCCGGTCGTCGCCGTCGATCGCGAGAGCACGGTTCCCGCCTGGGGCTGGGTGATCGAGCTCTTGAAGAAGCGCTCCGACTGGCTCCCGTCGATCGGGATCGCGCTCCAGCACGCGGCGCGCGATGGTGGGGACCTCGCGCGCCGCGCGCTGTTCGACCTGATGGGGGACTTCCACGAGTCGGTCGCGCTCCTGCCGTGGACCGCGCCGCTCGCGCGGACCTGGTCCGATCTCAGCGCCGAGCGCACGGCGACCGGGTTCGGCGAGCCCGAGTTTCGGTTCGACTCGATCGCGCGCGACCAGGAGCGCTACCTGGCGGCCGCGCGCACGAGCTCGATCGTCCTCCTGAAGTACGGCAAGAACGGCGACCTCATCGCCCGCGAGCCATTCGCGACCGAGGCGGACCTCCAAGCCGTGCTCGACGAGAGCGCGCGGGCGGGGGAGTTTCCCGGTGGGGACAAGGGACCGTGGAGCTGGGTGGCGTTCCAGCTGCTGATCAAGGGCGCGTGGATGCGGCCGGCGTTCGTGCACCTCGTCACCACGCTCGACACCTCGATCACGCCGCACCTGTACGCACTCCTCGACTGGTTCTCCGAGGAGTCCGACCTGTGGCAGTTCGTGGCGCTCCTCGACGGCTGGATCGCGAAGCCGCCTCCGTGGTGGGGCAAGCTCGCGGAGACCAAGCCCAAGGGCTGGAAGCGCGATCTGCGGAGCGCCTACTGGCCCAACGTCAAGACGCTCGGCGATGTCGTGCAGGAGACCCGCAAGCTCGCGGCGATGCAGGTCGCGACGCCGCCGGTCGACGACCTGCCGCTCCTGTATCCGATCAGCTCGTGAGCGCGGCGTGGAGCTGCGCGGCGAGGCGGCGGTCGACCTCGTCGCTGATCTCCGTGTTGTCGGACAGCGCCGAGAGCGCGCGCCAGACGTCGGGCTCGTGCGACCCGTAGCGGAGCTCGCGCGCGAGGAGCTTCGCCAGCGCCGGCGTCACGTCGGGGTTGTCGCGCAGGAGCGCCTGGCCCCAGACCCGGGCATCGTTGCCGAACGTCGTCAGGTAGCTCTCGAGCCGCGCGACGGTGGATTCCGGCGCATCCGCGATCTCGACCGCATCGGCGACCGCCTGGGCGTAGCGCCACTCGAGGTCGGCGTTCGAGATCTCGGCGATCTCCGCCGCCGCGGGCGGATCGAGCGTCTCGCCCCGCATCGTCGCGAGCTGCGCCTTCACGAGCAAGAGGCGTGGCTCCGCCGAGCCGGCGACCCCGGGATGCTGCTCGAGCGCGGCGAGGAATCGGGCGGCGCCCGCGAGGTCGTACTGGATGAGGCTCGCGCGAACGACGAGGTAGCTCTGGAGCCGCATCGACGCATCGTCCTGGCCGGGCATCGGAGGCAGCGATCCGAGCGCGTCGTGATCGAGCGCGACCTCGACCATCTGCTCGAGGGCACGCGGCAGCGCGAAGCGATCGAACAGGATCTGCAGGAACCCGAGCGCGAGCGAGCCGAGCTTGGCGCGCGCGAGCAACCGGACGTGGGCGAAGATCGCGTCGCGCGCCGCGGCATCGTCGGCGAGGTCGACGAGCCCGGCGAGGCTCGGCAGCGCGAAGTCGTCGCTTCCGTGCACGGCGGCGATCAGCGCGCCGACCGCGGCGTGCGGCACCGCGGCGAGCTCGCTCGCGAACGCCTTCACCGACGCGAGCTCGATCAGGAGCTGGTCGGCGAGCGCGCCGTCCTCGTCGCCGAGCAAGCTGCCACCGAGCGCGTCGTAGGCGATCAGCGCGCGCTCGATCGGACGCGCGGGGTACACGGCGAGGAGCGCGGTCACCAGCGCCGGCTCGAGCCCGCGCCGCGCCATCAATCGGAAGATGCCCTCGATCGGGGCCCCGGGGGGGACGCGCAGCCGTTGGTAGGCGTCGGGCTCGACGTCCCAGCCGAGGGTGCCGTCGGTGAGCTCCGGCTCCGCGACCGTGATGTTTCGAAGCGCAGCGATCTCGAGAAAGCTCACTTGCGAGGCACGGTACCACGCGAGCCTCGAGCGCCTAGCCGCCGGGGCCGCGCTCGATGATCTCCTGCACGGCGAACAGCCGCGCTTGCAGGAGGGCGTTGTCGGGGTTCGCGTTCATGAGGCCGAGGAACGCCTGGCCGGCGAGCGAGATGTCGCGCTTGATCCCGCGCGCGTGATGCAAGAAGCCACCGAGGCCGCGTCGGACGTCGGTGTCCTCGGCCGAGAACATCGCCTCGAGCGCGGCGAGATCGTTGCGGCGGAGCGCGGCATCCGCGGCGCCCCACGCGACGCCGAGTTGCACCGCGCCGATCGGGATCGCGGCCAGCGCCGCGACGCGCGTCGCGTCGTTCGCGAGGTGCGAGGCGAGCGACAGCGCGATCGCGGCGTTGCCCGCGGTGATCGGATCCTCGAGCGCGCGCTCGAGCGCGGGCAGGGCCGGATCGAGCGTGACGCCCTCGGACCCGAGCAGGTACAGCGTCCAGATCGCCTCCTTGCGGGCGGCCAGATCGTCGTCGGCGACGGCGGTCGCGAGCGCGACGACCACCTCGGTGGTCCCGGCGCGCGGCAGCGCGTTGTTCGCCAGCGCGTGGAGCGTCCCGAGGCGCACGACCGGATCGGCGTGGCCGATCAGCGCGGCGACCGCGATGCCGTCCTCGCGGCGCGCGAGCACGCCGGCGAGGATGAACGCGGCGCCGCGGCGCACGGCGTCGATCGGATCGACGAGGCCGGCGCGCAGCGCGTCGACTACGGGCGCGCCGCGCGGCTGTTCCGCCGCGGTCTGGAGGATGTAGTCGGCCATGCCCTTGGTCGCCGGATCCGCGAGCAGCGCGACGATGCGCGCGGGCGCCTCGAGCGGCGTGCCGGCCTCGCAGGCGTCGGCGATCGCGGTCAGATCGAGGGCGGTCATCGCGCGGCGAACGGCGAGCCGACGTAATCGGTATTGGTCTTGCCGGTGGTGGCGACGTCGCGCAGTTGTCCGGCGAAGTCGGTCGCGAGCGCGTCGCTGTCCTGGTCCTGGCCGAGATACGACAGCTTGGCGAGGAAGCTGCTCGTCGCGCCGTCGGCGATCAGCTGGACCGTGTAGTACACGTCGTCGTTGCGCTGATCGAAGCTCTCGAACCGCGCGGTCCAGGAGCGGCCGTCGTCGAGCGCCTCGGGTTGATCGAATTGCGGGAACGCCATCGCGGACGACTCTACCTGGATTGCGCGCGCAGGCGGCCGTCGATCTCCGCGGCGATCGGCTCGGCGGCATCGCCCAAAAGGCCGAGCAACTTCCACGGCGCGGGCTCGTGCGGCAAGTAGAAGGCCTCGCGACACAGGATGCGCGCGACGTCGCGCTTCACCTTCTCGGGCACCAGCGAGATCACGGCGAGCGCGCCGTCGAACTCGTTGCCGAAGCTCGTGAGGTACGCGTGAAACAGATCGAGCGCGCGCGACGGGGCGCGCTTGGCGGCGACCACGGCGCGGACCTTGGCGGCGTAGCGCCACAGGCGATCCTGCGCGCACGCGGCCTCGACGCGCGCGATCGTGACGTCGCCGTGACCGTAGAGCGTGCCGAGGTGTGCGCGCACGACCTCGATGCGCGCCGACGGCCGGCTGATCCAGCGCGGGCGCTGCGCCAGGTTCTGGAGCAGCATCGCGTTCGCGTGGTCGGTGTCGCCGATCGCGAGGTGCGCGCGGTAGGTCAGGTACTCGGCGAGATCGCGCTCGTCGGGCTCGGGGACGTCGCCGGGCTGGATCGCTGTGCCGGGAATCTTCTGCGGCACGCCGGCGTCGAACAGGGTCTCGCACAGGTCGAGGCCGGCGGGGCGCCAGTCGACGCCGCGCAGCAGCCAGTCGAAGTACACCGACGCCAGCGTCGGCAGGCGCGCGAGCGACGCGAGGCGCGCGTAGGCGTGGACGCTCTCCTTGATGCCGTCCCGCGCGACCAGATCGTCGCCGCGTCGCAGCAGCTCGTCGAGCACGCCGAGGCCGAGCTCGTACGCCATCGCGACGAGATCGAGCGTCGAGCGCGCCTCGAGCTCGGACTGGCGGCTGCGCTCGATCAGGATCCGCGCCGGGTGCGCGTTGAGATCGATGCCGACCTCGCCGGCCGGCGGGTGCGCCGCGCCGAGCGTGCTCGCCGCCTCGCGCAGCTCGGCGAGCAGGGGATCGCGGGGCGCCAGGAGGGTCGTGGCCAGCACGTCGACCGCGACGAGCGCGCGCTCGAGCGGCCGGCCCTCGAGCTTCTGCCACAGCGCCGCGACGAGGCTCGGGGCGCTCCCGCGCCGCGCCATCTGGCCGAAGATCCGCTTGATGTCACCGGCGACCGGCTCGGTGAGGCGGGCATCGCGTGGCGCGAGATCCGGATCGATCTTGGCGTCCGCGAGCGCGTTCGCGGTGACGAACAGGCCCAGGGATCCGGCGCGCTCGGCGATGCGATTCATGGCGCGGGCGGCAACTCGATGGTGAACGTGGTGCCGCGGTCCGGCACGCTCTCGACCGTGATGCGGCCGCCGAGCCCGTCGACGATCTCGCGGACGATCGCGAGCCCGACGCCCATGCCGGAGCCGCGCTTGGTCGAGAACAGCGGCTCGAAGATGCGTGGCAGCACGTCCTCGGCGATGCCCGAGCCGGTGTCGGCGATCGTGATGCGAGCCCAGCGAGCGAGGTTGGTGTCGAGCGTGATGTCGACCCGGTGATCCCCGGGCGCTCCCGCGGGCAGCGCCTGCGACGCGTTGATCAGCAGCGACACGAACACCTGGCCGAGCTGGCGCGGATTGCCGAACACGAGCGGCGCCGCGAGGTAGGTCTCGCGGACCTCCGCCTTGGGCTCGATCTCGCCGCGCGCGAGGGCGACGGCCTCGGTGAGGACGTCCCCGACATCGATCGCGCCGAGTGTCCGAGCGTCACCGCGGCTGTAGTGGTCGAGGTAGGCGGCGAACGCGGTCAGGCGCTGGCGCTCCTGGTCGGTGTCGGGCAGGGCGGGGAGTGTGATTCCGCGGGCTTCGGCGATCGCCTTGACCCGGTCGATCAGGGTCGGGAGCGACCCGGACAGGGCCTGCAGGTGAGCCTTGACCCGCGCCAGGTCATCCTCGTTCCGGCTCACGCGAAACAGCCTATCACCACCAAACCGCTACGGCGGTCGCCGCGCGATCCTTCCCCGATCGCAACCTGCGCCGAGGTGACTTAACGGGGGGTAAACCCACGCCACCGAGCGTATTCTGGCTACGGGGTCATGAGACTAAATCGCCACGATCAGGACCAGGAGAGCTGGCGTGCAATCGCGCGCAATGCCGGCGTTTCGGAGGCGGTCGCGCGTGCCCTGTGGGCGCGTGCCGAGACCGATGCCGCCAACGATCCGGTGAAGGCCGAGCGGGCCTTCCTCCGCATGCTCGCGGAGACCCAGTCACTCGATGCGCTCGCGAAGGAGCTCGAGGCCAACGAGAGCGTCGCGAACGACCCCGGCAAGTGGACGCGCGTGCTCGTCGCCGAGCAGCGCCCGGCGACCGATCTCACCGACGACACCCAGACGCCCGCGACCCGCCTGCGCCACGCGTTGCACGCCGCTGTTCACCACGGTCAGATCGCGGCGCGCTCGATGAGCGGCTCGGATGCGCGGACGATCACCGAGACGCTGCGCCGGTTCCGCGAAGGCCCGGTCGGCACCGCGCTCGCGACGATCGACGGCGGCGCGGTCTCCCAGGTGTTGCGGCTCGCCGACTCGCTGGTCACGCTCGTCGAGCAGGGCACCGGCAAGGCGCTGCCCGGCACGCTGCGCAGCGATCTCGAACACCGGATCGGCGGCGACTTCGGTGACGTCCGGATCCACGACGACGCCAAGGCCGCGAGCGAGGCGAGCAGCCACGGCGCGATCGCGTTCGCCAAGGGCACCAACATCTTCTTCGCCGACGGCGCGTACGATCCGTCGAGCGCCGCCGGCAAGGCGCTGATCGCCCACGAGGTCACCCACGTCGCGCAGCAGCGCGGCGGTGGTCGCGCGTCGGCCGGCTCGATGTCGGAGCCTGGTGGCGCCGTCGAGCGCGAGGCCGATCGCGTCGCGTCCGCGTTCGCGTCCGGCGCGGCCGCGGGCTCCGCCGCGTTCCGCGTCAGCGAGCGCGCTGCGAGCGGCACGATCTCGCGCTCGACTCCCGGTGCTGACCCTGCCGCGGCGGGCGCCGGTCCCAAGGAGTGGAAGCTGAGGCTCCTCGGCCAGGGGCTCGATCTGTCGCAGAAGCTATCCGGCGCCACGGACGCGGGCGACGGCACCAAGCAGATCGTCTTCCCGTCGCCGCTGATGATCGGTCCGATCAAGATCGCGCGCGCGACGTTCAAGGTCAACGGCGACAAGGTCGAGTCGGGCACGCTGTTCGCCGCCGTCGAGTCGGGCACGTTCAAGGGCACCAACGGCTCGTTGACCGTCGACTCGGCCGGCATCGTGTCGGGCAAGCTCGCGGTGCCGATCACGGTCCCGGGCCTGATGCTCAAGGAGGTCAGCGTCGAGGTCGGCGCCGGCAGCATCACCGGCAAGGCGAAGCTCACCGCGAAGGACTTCACGACCCCGGACTTCGTGGTCTCGGGGACCGACATCGAGTTGACGGTCTCCAACACCGGCGGCGCGGTCAACGTGGGCCTGACCGGCACCGCGACCGTCACGGTCAACAACGGGATGGCGAACGGGTCCGCCGTCATGGCCGTCGCGCTCAGCGTCGGCCCGGAGGGCGTGACGTTCAAGGCGGTGATCACCGGCAAGTTCGCGATCACGGGCCTCGTGTCCGACGCCAACGCCGAGATCAAGTACGACGGCAAGAAGCTCGAGTTCACCGCGGGTGGCACCGTGCCGGTCGATCTGCCCGGCATCGCCGGCACGGCCGAGATCAAGTACGAGAAGGGCGAGCTGTCCCTCGACAGCAAGGACCTGCACTTCACGATTCCCCAGCTCGCGAAGGTCGACTTCGAGAGCGTCCACGTCAGCAAGGAAAAGCTCGGCGCCAAGCTGTCGCTCAACTCGCCGGTCGTCGTGCCGCTCCCCGGTGGCGCGTCCATGACCCTGACCCAGTCGTCGATCCTGATCGACGGCAGCCTGGTCAAGGGCGACATCACCGGCACGTTCGCGCTCAACAACGCCGGAGGTCTCGCCGCCGACGTCTCGCTCGCGTACGAGAAGGGTGGCGAGATCACCGGCAGCGTGACCGTCGCGGGCGGCGCGAAGTTCACGATGGCCGGCGTCACGGTCACGATCGACAACGGCTCGAAGCTCACGGTCGCCAAGGGCATGGGCGTCAGTGGCGACATCGCGGGCAAGGTCGCGATCCCGGGCCTCCCCGAGATCGCCGTGCACGTCGTCGCCGAGACCGGCAAGCCGATCGATCTCACGTGCGACGCGACGTTCCCGGCGTCGAAGATCTACAAGGAGCTCACCGGCGAGATCGCGGTGAAGTACCAGCGCGCGGCCAGCACCAACGCGTTCTCGTTCGAGGGCACCGACCTCGGCGCGAACGTCGATCCGGTGAAGGGCCAGGTCCTGTTCAGCTCGATCAAGGCCAACCTCGTCGGCAAGGATCTCAGCGGCTCGCTCACCGCCGCGACCGGCACCGTGATCAAGGTCGGCTCGTCGGCGACCGTCACGATCCTCGGCGGCACGATCACGCTCGCAGAAAAGAAGCTCGATGGGCACCTGAAGGCGAGCGTCGGCAGCGGCGAGACCGCGGGTGAGGCCACGGTCGGCTGGAAGGATGGCCACTTCGACTGGGCCGCCGAGGCGAACTTCGATCTCGCCCCGCTGACCAAGAACATCCTGATCGGCTCGGTGCACGCCGCCGCCGGCAAGGACGGCACCGGCAACTTCGTCGCGAACGGCGACATCAAGTTCGGAACGCCGGCGCTCGCGGGCGTCGTGATCTCGAACCTGTCCGGCAACAAGGCGACCAACACCTATACCGCCACGATCGACGCGACCCAGGCGGTCGCCAAGGTCGTCGCCAAGGTCCCGGGCGTCAAGGTCACGCCCAAGACGACGACGGCGACCGTCACCTATCAGGACGGCAAGTTCGACATCGACGGCGTGTTCGCGGGCTCGGCCCAGTATCCCAAGACCGGCGAGCCCCAGCTCTCGGGCAACTTCCACCTCCACGTCAACGACAAGACCGGCTTCACCGGCACCGTCGACGAGGTCAAGATCAAGGCCGCCGAGTACTACGAATCGACCGGCGGCAGCGTCGACCTCGAGACCGGTGAGGTCGGGCTCGGCAACGGCACGTTCGTGATCCCGAGCGTCGGCAAAGGGGTGATCAACTCCGCGACCCTCAACATCAAGACCGGCGCGTTCAAGGCCGACGTCGACGTCACCGCGACGATGCCGGCGCTCGCCGGCCTCGTCATCAACGTCACCGCCGAGAATGACAACGTCACCGCGAAGCTGGGCGCCAACGCGCCGCCGATCAAGTTCGGCGAGTTCGCGACGCTGACGATCGGCGCAAACAGCTCGATCGGCATCAAGAAGAAGGTCGGGCTCGACGCGCACCTGATCGGCCTCGTCGAGGCCAAGGGCGTCGGCACGGGCAACTTCACGCTGACCTACGCGGACAAGAAGCTCAGCGGCACCGCGCATGTCGACGTCGACGCGTTCGCGATGTTCGACGCGATCCCGATCGACTTGAAGCTCGAGGACAAGTCGGTCTCGACCACCACGCCGATCCCGCTCAAGCTCGCGTCGACGTACACGAACCTGTTCGAGGCCGAGGCCACGGTGAGCATCACCGCGAACAAGTTCAACGTCACCGGACATGTCAGCGAGGTGAAGAACCTCGGCACCGTGTCGGACGCGTTCAAGAAGGGCAAGGGCGCCAGCATCACGTACGACCAGGCCACCAAGTCCGTCACGATGGACGCCGAGCTCGACGTCGGCGAGCCGATCGTCGACGGGCTCGCGAGCGGCTCGATCCTGAAGATGGCCTACGCCAACAAGGTCATCTCGCTCGAGGGCACGCTCAAGCCCAAGACCTACGGCCCGGTGGTGTTCACGGCCGATAGCCACCTCACCGCGAAGTGGAACTCCAGCGACAAGCAGTTCGTCGTCGATGGCGAGGCGCACGCAGACATCGCGCAGCTGTGTACCGCCGACTTCAAGGTCGACATGACCGCCGGTGGCGGCAAGCCCGGCGTGTTCGGCCTGAAGGGCCACATCGACGCCACCAAGCTCGGGCAGAAGATCCCGGGGATCACGTTCTCGAGCGTGACCGCCGACTTCTCGGTGCTGATGGGGCAGGGCAAGCACACCGAGGTCGCGTTCGAGGTCACCGCGGGGATCAGCGCGATCAAGGCCGCCGGCATCACCGACATCGCGGCTTCGATCAACGGCCACTACAAGACCGGCGAGGGACTCGGCGGCAAGCTCGTCGTCACGCGCGCCACGCTCGGCGCGGTCATCGCCGACGGCGAGATCGACATCGAGCACAACAAGTTCAAGTCCGGCTCGCTGCACATGGTCGCCGACTTCCCGTCACTCAAGGTCGAGGGTGCCGCCAAGATCACCGCCGGCGACATGGGCGAGATGTCGACCACGGCCGACCTCACGGTCACGCCGAACAGCTCGTCGGCGATCGCCAAGTTCATCACGTCCGGCAACATCCACCTCGACATCGCGAAGTGGAAGCTGACCAACGCGGTCGGCCAGCTGCACCTCGTGCCGCCGAGCTTCTTGCCGATCACGAACACGGTGATCGAGGTCGGGTACAAGCCGGAAGAAGGCGTCCACGCGCTCCTCAAGACCGAGTTCAAGGCCCCGATGGCCAAGAACAACGAGATGGGCACGTTCGTCGCCGGCTACTCGAAGCTGCAGGGGATCTACGCGCACATCGAGTTCCCGGTCACCATCCCGGGCTTCCAGGCCGCGAAGGTCGCCGGCGATCTCGATCAGAAGGGCGTCAAGATCAGCGTCACGCTGATCCCGAAGAACGCCGGCCTCGTCAAGCAGGCGAAGATCGAGCTCGGCTACGACCTGGCCGCCGGCCTCTACATCCAGGGCTCGGTCACGTTGCACGCGTCGGATAGCCTCGAGCTCGAGGTCGGCCTCCGGTTCGACGGCAACGGGCTCCAGGTCATCGGCATCGACCCGACCGACAAGGACGCGACCCCCACGGACCACGAGGTCGCGAACTTCCACAAGAGCATCAACATCCCGCTGCTCACGGTCGGCGTCGCGTCGCTCAACCTGAACCTCGGCCTCGGCGTCGCGGCGGGTTACCGCATGCCGAAGATCAAGTTCAAGAACCCGAAGATCGAGGGCGGCCTCGACGCGCTCGACTCGGGTCAGATGCCGGCGATCACGTTCGGCGGCACGATCGCGATGGGTGCGTACATCGCGCTATCGCTCTCGATCCAGGTCGTCGGCGAGATCCAGCTGCTGATCGCGAGCTGCGACGCCGGCATCGGTGCCGAGCTCACCGCGCGACTCGACCTCGAGCTCGGCGCGGATGTCGATGGTCGGTTCGCGCCTGGACAAGGTGCCCACCTCACGATCAATCCGTTCGTCCACGCCTCGCTCGATCTGATCGCGTCGCTGATCGCGACCCTGCACGCCGAGATCTGCTGGTTCACGATCGTCGACAAGAAGTGGACGCTCGCGTCGGCGAACCTCGCGCACATCGATCTCGGAACGTTCCATCCGTTCAAGCCGCTCGGCCTCCAGCTCGGTGGCCCCGGCGGCACGCACCTGACCGACGGCCTCTCGCTGCGCGACGACGCGACCGAGGGCATCACCGAAGGCGCGAAGAAGGGCACCCAGAAGGCCTCCGACGACGAGGGCAACAAGGACGCCGTCGAGCACGTCAAGCCGGTGCTCGACGCGTTCAAGGCGGCCTCGGTTCAGTTCCAGAATCTCCCCGAGGGTTGGGAGAACGGCATGACCGTCGCGCCGGTCGACTTCAACTCGATGTTCCCCGGCGTCGACGACAAGGAGTGGGATTACTACCAGGACCACGCCGACACCGCGGAGACGGTCTATCCCGCGGGCGCGTGCAACACGCCCGTGCAGAAGCTCGCGAAGGCCGTCGCGATCATGGCCAAGCGCAACCCGATCGCCGCCGGCATGCTCATCCTCGGATGGCGCCGCGCGCAGATCGCGCACATGGGCATCAACCCCGACACCGGCGTGAACGTCGTGCTCGAGCGCGAAGAAGTCCAGACGATGATCGAGGCCAAGTACCAGGCCGATCTTCTCGAGGCGCAGCAGAAGCAGCGCGAGCAGGACGAGGAGCACGCGCACCACGTCGAGAAGCAGACCTCCGACTTCGGCAAGGCCCAGGGCGATCACGTCAAGCGCGGCCAGCAGCAGAAGGCCGAGCACCACCAGACCACCGCGAAGACCGAGACGACGCTCAAGCAGGCGGACACGCAGCTCGCGGACGCGGCGAAGCACGCGCAGACCGAGGGCGCCAAGGTCGCACCGGCACCGGCCGCCAAGGCGCCGCCGCCCAAGCCCGCCCCCGAGCCGCCGCTGCCCAAGCCGCTCGCGAAGCCGGCCCCGATCCCGGTTCCGCCGCCGGTGCCGCTGCCGGCTCCGCCGGTGCAGCTGCCGGCCGTGACGTTGCCGGCGATGCCGACCGATCCGGGCGTCAGCCTCAAGGCGGCGAGCGCGATCCCCGCGGCGAAGAAGGCCGCACCGCCCCCGAGCCCCGGTGCCAAGGCGCCGCCCAAGGGCGCGTCTCCCAACCCGACGCCGGGTACGGCGAGCAATGCGAAGCAAGCCGGTGGTGGTGGCGGTGGTTCGCCGATGCCCGGCAGCGCAGGCGGCAGCAGCGGCAAGCCCGCGGCTCCGGCCGGTGGTGGTGGCGGCGTGGCGAAGCCGGGACCGGCCGTGGCCGAAGGTCCCGCCGGCCTGGTCTCGCAGGGCGGCAACCTCGACGCGAAGAAGGCCGAGCTGTCCGGCGGCAAGGCACCGGCGGGCAAGCCGGGCGCGGCGGCACCGAAGCCGGCCGCGGCTGCACCTCCGGCCGCAGCGGGCGGCGCACCGGCCGCGGCTGGTGGCAAGCCGGGCGACAAGGCGGCGGGTCCTGCGGCCGCGGGCGGCAAGAAGGCGCCGGCGCCGAGTGGTCCGGTCGATCCGACCGTGCAGAAGGTCGTCGACGCCGGCAAGACCGACGAGGCCGCGCACAAGGCGACGCTCGCGAAGCAAGATCAGGACTTCAAGGCGAAGGTCACGCAGAAGAGCACGGTCGCCAAGGACGAGGCGAAGAAGCTCGACGCGGCCGCGGACAACGCGCACAAGGAGAAGGAGATCGCGATCGCGACCGGTCCCAAGCCCGGCGATCCGGCGAAGCCCGGCGATCCGGCCAAGCCCGGCGACGCCAAGA
>JBBQEX010000050.1:0-58611 GCA_038321315.1 Haliangiales bacterium
CAACCACGCGCTCGTCGCGCGGCTCGGCGTCGTCGAGGGCTGAGCCTGTGGATTGGGGACGCTTTTACGAGTTGCTCGAGTTGGGGACCAACTCGAGCAACTCGTAAAAGCGTCCCCAATTCACAGCGGGGTGCGTCATGAGGCCGGGACGACCTGGACGTCGGCCATGACGCCGTAGTGGTCGCTCGCGCAGATGCCGTGCTCGCGATCGCGCAGGACGACCTCGCACGCGTGCACGGTGGCGCGGCCGTCGCGCTTGCGCGACGTCACGTAGATGAAGTCGATGCGGCGATCGATGTCGAGCGAGCGCAGCGGCCGGGTCAGCTCGTTCTCGCTCGACCACGTGATGCCGTCGGCCGGGCCGGCACCGAGGCCGGGCTCGGCGTGGTGCTTCATCCACGCGTCTTGAAAGTGCGTGCGCTTGCCGTCGAGCGTGGTGAGGCCGCGCAGGAAGCGCATCTCGTCGCTGTCGGGCGTCGCGTTCATGTCGCCGCACAGGATCTGCGGGCTGTCGTCATTGCCGCGACCGCACGCGCGGATCGCGGCGTCGGCGGCGACGACCTGGCGCTCGCGCGCGACGCCGTCATCGAGCCGGTAGTGCAGGTGCGTCGTGTGGATCCAGATCGGGCCGCCTTCGGTCGCGACCCGCGCGGACAGCAGCTGGCGCGCATCGGCCGGGCGCGGATCGGGCAGCGCGAGCGATCGGGTCTCGCCGATCTCGCGCGCCAGGATCGCGAGGCCCTCCTCGCCGTCGGGCCACGTCACGCTCGGTGCGTAGTGCGCGATCAACCCGATCCGGCGCGCGAGCTCGTGCGCCGTGGTGTCCGCACCGAACGGCCGCACCTCCTGCATGCACACGACGTCGGGTGCCAGCGCGCGGAGCTGGCTCGCCGCGAGCGCGAGGCGAGATTCGAGCGGCGCCTCGGTGCCCCAGAAGTTCAGGGTGACGACGCGGAGGTGCTTGCCCACCCGCGGTACTAGAACACGCAGACGTACGCGATGGTGTGATCGCTGGCGGGCGGCACGCCACCCTGCCAGGTGGTCGCACCCTGGTACGTGCATCCGAGGTTGTGGCCGACGCGGACCCGGACCTCGAACAGCGTCGGCTGCGACACGACCGGCGCGAACAGGTCGGCGACCGCGTGCCCGCGATGGCCCGCCTGGGGCGAGACATGGCCGTCCCACAGACACCCGACCCGATCCGGCGAGAACCCGTACTCGATCTGGGCGACGCACCCCGCGGGCCCCGCTGCGTCGGGTGCGCCCTGACCCAGGCACGAGGTATCCGTGAGCGCGTAGTCGGCCGACAGGAACACCGGTGCGCCGCCGGGGATCGTCAGCAGGCGACGCTGATCGACGAGCTGGATGTTCTGGAGCGCGAGCGACGTCCGCAGATCCGGCTCGCGATCGAACGACCGCGCGACCGCGGGCTCGGCGGGTGCGAGGCCACATGGCCAGTCATCGACCGGATCGCAGATCCCGTCGTGGTCGGCATCGCCAGCGGCACCGCACGCGGCCGACACATCGCCACCGTCGGGGCGGCCCTGGTCGGGACCCTTGTCGTCGCCACCCGGGGTGTGCCCCTCGAACGAACAGCCGACGAGCACGAGGGAAACCAGGGCAAGGGACCGCACAGTAGCTACCCTTACTGCAGCCGGCGGGCCGACCGAGATCAGCGGTCGCGCTGCGATGCGTCGGTCACAACCCGCGGTAACTACAGCGCGACGTCACGGTCTCGGCCACGGTTACCTCGGCGAGCCCCGGGAGCGTCGTCACCAGGCGCTCCCACCACCAGATCGCGAGCAGCTCGCTGGTCGGGTTCGCGAGGCCGTCGACCTCGTTGAGCACCTGATGGTCCAGGCGCCGGACGAGCGGCTGGACGTGCTCGTCGATCTCGGCGAAGTCCATGACCCAGCCGAGCTGCGGATCGACCTCGCCCTCGATGACGATCTCGATCTGGTAGCTGTGGCCGTGCATGCGTGCGCACTTGTGCCCCGCCGGCACCTTCGGAAGAAAGTGCGCCGCTTCGAATCGATAGCTGCGCTCGAGCCGCGTCCGCATCGCGGCGCGCTTGTAACACGGTTTTACGGGTATCGTCCGGCGCGATGAGGCTGGTCGCGATCGCGCTGGTGTGTCTGGGGTGCGGAAGTGACGGCGGTTCGCCGAGGCTACCAGCATGGGACAAGGCGCTGCCCGAGGCGAGCGTGATGGGCGTGCGACGCGGGCTCACGCCGGCGCGCGGCATCATCCACCTCCACTCGCCGTACTCGCACGACGCCTGCGATGGCATGCCGCGCGACCTCACGATGATCCCCGGCGGCCCGATCAACGAGCCGTGCCTCGCCGACCTGCGCGCCGCGCTGTGCACGACGCACGTCGACTACGCCGCGCTCACCGATCACGATGGCTCGATGGCGGACGAGGAGTTCACCAAGCTGTTCTCGATGCGCGGCGGCGACCAGCCGATCGTGAACACCGCGAACGAGCAGATCGCGTCGAAGATGACGTGCGACGACGGCCACGAGGTCGACTTCACGATCGGCGGCGAGAACGACATCATGCCGATCATGCTCGACCGCCACGTGGTCGGCAGCGTCGCGGAACGTCACGCGACCTACAACGGCGACGATGCGGCGGCCGCGGCCGCGTTCCGCGCCGCCGGCGGGCTGGTCTGGATGGCGCACACCGAGCAGCACGACCTCCCCGAGCTCCACACGATCGCGCCCGACGGTGTCGAGCTCTACAACCTGCACGCGAACATCGATCCGAAGATCCGACCGATGTACCTCGGGCTCGACGCGAGCGGCGCGATCGCCGCGGTCGCCGACTTCGCCGACACCAACCCCGGGCACCCCGAGCCCGACCTCGCGTTCATCGCGTTCTTCTCGCCGAGCGGCCCCGCGCTCGATCGGTGGAACGCGCTGCTCGGCGAGGGCAAGCACGTCGCGGCGAGCGCCGGCACCGACGCGCACGAGAACGCGTTGCCGATCATGCTCGGCGACGGCGAGCGCGGCGACTCGTACCGCCGGATGATCCGCTGGTTCGGCAACATCGCGCTCGTCGACAATCCGCACGACCCGGCGCACGTGAAGGCCGCGCTCGCGAGCGGGCGCATGTTCGTCGCGTTCGAGGTGTTCGGCACGCCCGACGGGTTCGACGCGCGCGCGGTCACCGCCACGACGACCACCGAGCTCGGCGGCACCGTCGCGGTCGCCGACGCCGCGACGTTCACGGTCGACCTCCCGCACGTGCTCGGGCTCGATCCGTCGCTCCCCGCGCCCGAGATCACCGCCAAGTTGATCCGGGTCGACGCGACCGGCGCGCACGACCTCGCGACCGCTGGCGACGGCACGCTGACCACGCCGATGACCGCGGTCGGGGCATATCGGGTCGAGATCTGGATCACACCTCACCACCTCGGGCCCTACCTGGGCGACCTCGGGACGAAAGATGCCGAGGTCTCCCTCCCGTGGATCTACAGCAATCCGATCTACGTCGAGTAAGCTAGACCGGTGCGGGCCACGCTCCTCCTCTGTCTGCTCGCGGGCTGCCCGGCGCCGAGCGACGGCTACCAGATTCCCAGCGACGATGCCGGGAGCTGCACCGCGGACTCGCAGTGCGGCAACCAGGTCTGCGCGCGCACCGGCGAGTGCCTCGCGGCGAGCCAGGTCCGCGTCGTCCACGTGACGTGGACGGTGTCCGGCAAGCCCGCGAACAACGCGACGTGCGCGAATTCGCCGGAGCTCGAGGTCGAGTTCTACGACGCGGCCGATCGCGCGCACGGCTACGCGCCGGTGCCGTGCACCGCGGGCACGTACACGATCGACAAGCTCCCGACGCGGTTCTATCGCGTGCGGATGGCCCTGATCGACACCGACGGCGGCGGCCGCGGCAACATCGATCCGAGCGGCAACGCCACGCTCGACCTGCCCTACTGATGCGCCCCACGCTGCTCCTCTTGCTCGCGATCACCGGGTGCGAGACGTCGCACGACGGCGCGCCGTGTCAGCTCGACGGCGACTGCGGCAGCGAGGTCTGTGCGCGGACCGGGACCTGTGCCGCGGCGAACACGCTGCGCGCGGTCCACGTGACGTGGACGGTCAACGGCGCGGCACCGTCCGCGGGGTCGTGCGCGCCGCTCGATCCATTACAGATCGACTTCGAAGGCACCATCACACCCGGCGTCGCGTTCGCGCCGGTGCCGTGCACCGCCGGGCTCTACTCGATCGACAAGCTGCCGATCGATCTCGATCAGGTGTTCCTCGGCCCCGCGTCCAGCTCGTTCGCGGCGCAGGGCGTCATCGTGTCGGGCAGCGACGGCAACGGCAACGTGAAGTTGGATCTGCGGTAGCGCGACCGCGAGGGATCCATGCTGTATGGTCCGCGCCGTGGCGTCCGTCACCATCTCGACCCCCGACACCAAACGCGTCGAACCCGAGGACTCGCCCGAGTTCGTCGAGACGACCGTCGCCGAGCTCGCTCCGCTGTACCGCCAGATGCTCGCGATCCGGCGCCTCGAAGAGGCGTCCGCGAAGGCGTACTCGAACGGCAAGATCGGCGGCTTCCTTCACCTCATCATCGGCCAGGAGGCCGTGTGCGTCGGCGCGATCGCCGCGACCAAGCCCGAGGACTACGTCGTCGCGACGTACCGCGAGCACGGGCACGCGTACGCCAAGGGCGTCGCGGCGCGGCCGATCCTCGCCGAGCTCTACGGCAAGAAGACCGGGTGCGTGAAGGGCCTCGGCGGCTCGATGCACATCTTCGACAAGGCGACGAACTTCCTCGGCGGCTACGGCATCGTCGGCGGCCACGTGCCGATCGCGGCCGGCGCGGCATTCGCCAGCAAGTACCGCAACGACGGCCGCGTCGTCCTGTGCTTCTTCGGCGAGGGCGCGTCGACGATCGGCGGGTTCGCCGAGGGGCTCGCGCTGGCGGCACTGTGGAAGCTGCCGGTCGTCCTGATCTGCGAGAACAACCAGTACTCGATGGGCACGCCGGTCTATCGCTCGCTCGCGGTCGAGGACGTCTCGCTGCGCGCGATCGGTCACGGCATGGCGCGCGATCGGTTCGACGGCGACGACGTCATCAAGGTCAAGCGCCGGATCGCCGAGGCGATCGAGCGCGCGCGCACGACCAGCGAGCCGACGCTCGTCGAGGTCGTGACCTATCGGTTCCGCGGTCACTCGATGAGCGACCCGGGCCTCTACCGCACGAAGGACGAGGTCGAGGAGTGGAAGCGGCGCGATCCGCTCAACCGCTGTCGCGCGCGGCTCGTCGACCTCGGGTTTCCCGCGGCCGACCTCGACGCGCTCGAGGCCGACGTCAAGGCCGAGATCGAGGATGCCGTGAAGTTCGCCGAGGACTCGCCGGCGGCCGACGAGTACCTCCCGTACGTCATCAAGGAGTCCTGACGTGGCCGTCATCAGCTACCGCGAGGCCCTCAACCGCGCGATGCGCGAGGAGATGGTCCGCGATCCGAACGTGTTCATCATGGGCGAGGAGGTCGGCCACTACAACGGTGCCTACAAGGTCACCCAGGGGCTGCTCCAGGACTTCTCCGAGCGGCGGATCATCGACGCGCCGATCGCGGAGATGGGCTTCGCCGGCATCGGCGTCGGCGCCGCGATGGTCGGGCTGCGGCCGATCATCGAGTTCATGACGTTCAACTTTTCGCTCGTCGCGATCGATCAGATCGTCAACAACGCCGCGAAGATCTATCAGATGAGCGCGGGCCAATATCACATCCCGATCGTGTTCCGCGGCCCGAGCGGCCCGGCGGTCCAGGTCGGCTCGCAGCACAGCCAGGCGCTCGAGAGCATGTACGCGCACGTCCCCGGCCTGAAGGTCGTGATGCCGTCGACCGCGTTCGACGCCAAGGGCCTCCTGAAGAGCGCGATCCGCGACGACAACCCGGTCGTGTTCATGGAGGGCGAGACCCTCTACAACACGACGTGGGAGGTCCCGGACTCGACCGGCACCGACGACGATCTCATCCCGATCGGCAAGGGCGACGTGAAGCGCGTCGGCAGCCACGTCACGCTGGTCGCGTGGAGCAAGATGGTGTGGACCTGCCTCGACGCCGCCAAGCAGCTCGCCGCCGAGGGCATCGAGTGCGAGGTCGTCGACCCGCGCACGCTGCGACCGCTCGACGTCCCGATCATCGTCGAGAGCGTCAAGAAGACCGGGCGCTGCGTGATCGTCGAGATCGGCTGGCCGGTCGCCGGGTTCGGAGCCGAGGTCGCGTACCAGGTGCAGAAGCACTGCCTCGATGCGCTCGACGCGCCGATCGAGCGCGTCACCTCGGAAGACGTGCCGATGCCGTACGCGAAGAACCTCGAAGACGAGGTCCAGCCGCAGGTGCACGACGTCGTCGCCGCCGTGAAGCGCGTCCTTTATCTCGACTGAGGAGTTCGGTCATGGCTCAGATCATCGGATTGCCGAAGCTGTCGCCCACCATGGAAGAGGGTGTCCTCGTCCGCTGGGCCAAGAAGGAGGGCGACAAGGTGTCGCCCGGAGACCTGGTCGCCGAGGTCGAGACCGACAAGGCGAACATGGACTTCAACATCGAGGACGACGGCGTCCTCCTGAAGTTGCTCGTCAAGGAAGGCGACACGGTCAAGCTCGGCGCCCCGGTGCTGATCATGGGCAAGGCCGGCGAGGACATCACCGCGCTCGTCGCCCAGGCCGGCGCACCGGCGCCGGCTCCCAAGGCCGCGGCGCCGGCACCCGCGCCTGCCGCCGCCAAGCCCGCACCCGCGCCTGCCGCGAAGCCCGCGCCTGCCGCGAAGCCGGCCACTGCGCCGATGCCTGCACCCGCGCCCGCCGCGGCGCCGAAGGGTGATCGCCTGCTCGCCTCGCCGCTCGCCAAGACGATGGCGATCGAGCTCGGCATCGATCTGCGCGCGATCACCGGCACCGGGCCCGGCGGCCGCATCGTCGAGCGCGACGTCAAGGCCGCGGCTGATGGTGGCGCGACGACGCACGCCGAGGTTACCGAGCCCGAGCCCGAGTTCGACGCGCGCAAGACCGCGATCGCGATCCGGATCCCGCAGCGCGAGGATCTCGAGGGCGAGTTCACCGACGTGCCGGCGTCGAACATGCGCAAGCGGATCGCCGCGCGCCTCACCGAGGCCAAGCGCGACATCCCGCACTTCTACCTGCAGCGCTCGCTCGACGTCGCTGCCCTGCTCGGGTTCCGCGAGCGGCTGAACGTCCTGCTCGGCGATCGCGGCAAGGTGTCGGTCAACGACCTCGTGATCAAGGCGGTCGCGCTCGCACTGCGGCGCGTGCCGGACTGCAACGCGAGCTGGACCGGCGACGCGATCCGCAAGTACCACGGCGTCCACGTCGGTGTGGCCGTCGCGATCGAGGACGGGCTGGTCACGCCGGTCGTGCGCGACGCCGACAAGAAAGGCATCGGCGCGATCGCGGTCGAGGTCAAGGACCTCGCCGAGCGCGCCAAGAAGAAGGGCCTGAAGGCGCACGAGATCACCGGGTCGACGTTCACGATCTCGAACCTCGGCATGTTCGGCATCGAGCGCTTCACCGCGATCCTCAATCCGCCCGAGGCCGGCATCCTCGCGATCGGCGCCGTGCTCGACACACCGGTCGTCAAGGACGGCGCGGTCGTCGCGGGCAAGCGGTTGACCGTGTCGATGTCGTGCGATCATCGCGTGATCGACGGCGCGCTCGGCGCGAAGTACCTGATCGCGCTCGCCGACCTGATCGAGCACCCCGAGTCGCTGGCGTTATGAGCGACGTGTACGACGTGCTCGTGATCGGCTCGGGGCCGGGCGGCTACGTCGCCGCGATCCGCGCCGCGCAGCTCGGGTTGAAGACCGGCTGCGTCGAGCGCGAGAGCCTCGGGGGCATCTGCCTCAACTGGGGATGCATCCCGACCAAGGCCCTGCTCCGCTCCGCCGAGGTGCTCGACACGTTCCGCCACGCCGCCGAGTTCGGCATCAAGGTCGGCGAGGCGACCCCGGACTTCCCGGCGATCATCGCGCGCAGCCGCGGGATCGCCGACAAGGTCAGCAAGGGCATCGCCTTTCTGTTCAAGAAGAACAAGATCGACACGATCACCGGCACCGCGAAGCTCCTGCCGCGCGCGGGTGCGTGGAAGCCGCACCAGGTCCAGGTCGGCGACCGGGTGATCGAGGCCAAGCACGTGATCCTCGCGACCGGCTGTCGCGCGCGCTCGCTGCCCGGCATCGCGATCGACGGCGAGCGGATCATCGAGTACCGCAAGGCGATGACGCTGCCGACCCAGCCGAAGTCGATGGTCGTGCTCGGCGCCGGCGCGATCGGCGTCGAGTTCGCCAGCTTCTATCGCTCGCTCGGCGTCGACGTCACGATCGTCGAGTTCATGCCGCGCCTCGTGCCGAACGAGGATCTCGAGATCAGCAAGGAGCTCGCGCGCGCGTTCGACAAGCGCGGCATCAAGACGTTGCTCGATCACAAGCTGACCAGCGCGACGCCGACCGGCACCGGCGTGGCGATCAAGGCCGAGCCCAAGGCCGGCGGCCCGGCGGTCGAGATCACGGCGGACATCCTGCTCGTCGCGGTCGGCGTCCAGGCCAACATCGAGAACCTCGGGCTCGAGCCGCACGGCATCCAGCTCGACAAGGGCTACATCAAGGTCGACGCCGAGAACCGCTGCGGCGACGGCCTGTGGGCGATCGGCGACGTGATCGGCCGCGGGCTCGCGCACGTCGCGTCCGCCGAGGGCGTGTTCGTCGCCGAGAAGATCGCGAACGTCCACGCCGAGCCGGTGCGCTACGACAGCATCCCGGCGTGCACGTACTGCTCGCCGGAGATCGCGTCGGTCGGCCTCACCGAGGAGAAGGCCAAGGCGCAGAACGTGCCGTACAAGGTGGGCAAGTTCCCGTTCACCGCGCTCGCGAAGGCCCGCGCCGCGGGCGAGACCACGGGCTTCATCAAGGTGCTGTGGCACGCCGAGACCCAGGCGCTGGTCGGTGCCCACCTGATCGGGCCGGCCGTCACCGACCTCATCGCGGAGCTCACGCTCGCCAAGACCACCGAGGTCAACGCGGACAGCCTGATCTACACGATCCACGCGCACCCGACGTTCGCCGAGGCGATCAAGGGCGCCACCGAGGCGGCGCTCGGCATCGCCATCGATCTGTAGTAAGGAGTCAGCATGGCCGACGAGCGCGTGCATCTGCCGATCGCGGGGGAAGCGCCCCGCCGCCGTCACCCCGAGTGGATCCGGGCGCAGCTGCCGACCAAGCCGGCGTTCTTCGAGCTCCGCGAGCTGGTCAAGAAGCAGAAGCTCAACACGGTCTGCGAGAGCGCGAGCTGCCCGAACATCGGGGAGTGCTGGACGCGCAAGGCCCTGACGATCATGATCCTCGGCGACATCTGCACGCGCAGCTGCCGGTTCTGTGACGTCACGACCGGCCGGCCGCTGCCGGCGGATCCCGACGAGCCGCGCCGCGTCGCCGAGATGCTCGCCGAGCTCGGCCTCGAGCACACCGTGATCACGTGCGTCGACCGCGACGATCTCGCCGACTTCGGCGCCGCGCACTGGGCCGAGACGATCACGCGAGTGAAGGCCGCGTGCCCCGCGATGACGCTCGAGGTCCTCGCCGGCGACTTCAAGGGCAAGACCGAGCTCGTCGACATCGTCCTCGCCGCCGACCCCGACGTGTTCGCGCACAACCTCGAGACCGTGCCGCGGCTGTCCAAGCAGGTCCGCGTGCAGGCGAGCTACCCGCGCAGCTACGCGATCCTCGAGCACGCGCGCAAGCAGGGCGCGGTCACCAAGACCGGCCTGATGCTCGGCCTCGGCGAGACCCGCGACGAGGTCGAGGCCGTGCTCGCCGACGTCGCCGGCCTCGGCGTCGACATCGTGACCCTGGGCCAGTACCTGGCACCGAGCAAGCAGCACCTGCCGATCGAGCGCTACGTGCACCCCACCGAGTTCGCCGAGCTCGAGGCGTACGCGCGCGGCCTCGGCATCACGCACGTCGTCGCCGGGCCGCTCGTGCGCTCGAGTTATCACGCCGACGGCCAGGCCGCGCTCGTCCGCGCGCTACGCACTCGCTAGGAGCTCCGAGGCGAACGGATCGAACGGCTTGCCGGTGCGCGTGATCGCGACGCGGTTGCGGACGTCGTCGAACGCGCGGTCGAGCTCGCGCTCCTCCTGCGTCGTGCGCTGCACGATCGCCTTGTGGCGCAGCGCGGTGATCCCGAAGTTCGCGAGGGCGAGCAGGTACGCGCGGATCTTGCCGTGCTCGTTCGAGTTGCCGGCCCAGATCAGCTCGGCCTCGCTCGACCCGCGCCACATCCGGCCGTACCAGCCGTGGGGCTCGAACGTCGCGCGCTCGGTGACGAAGCGGGTCTCGCGCGGCCCGGCGTGGCGCTCGCGCGTGAGGTCGTCGAGGCGCTGGGTCTTCAGGTGGACCAGCGCGTCGAGCCGCGCATCGACCGCGACCCGATTGATCGTCGCGATCTCGGCCCAGCAGCCGGCCGCGATCGCGAGGTTCGGGAACGCCGACCGCAGCGGCGTCCACGGCCCCTCGAGGATCGTGGTGCGCACGGTCGGCGCCGGGCCGACGCCGGTCGCGGTCTTGCGATGCAGGATCTCGAGGCGCGCGAGCTGCGGGAGCTTCGCGACCAGCGTGGTGAGCGCGGGCACGCCGATGGCACCGAGCTGCTCGAGCGTGCGCCACTCGGGGCGGTCGAGCGCGGCGACGAGGTCGTCGTCGGAGCCGCGGGTCACGAGGGCGATCGGGAAACCGCGCTCGAACCTCACGGTCTCGCGATCGATGAGCGGCAGCGGGCCGACCCACTCGTCGAGGTGGATCGCGAGCGCGCGGCGGGCACGCGCGACGAGCCGGCGATCGAGGGAGCCCTCGGAGGTCGCCATCTGCAGCTGGATCACCTCGCCGCGCGGGTCGCCGACCTGCTCGAGCGCGTCGGCGAGCACCATGCGACGCTGGAGATCGAACGGATCGGCGTGGTGCTCGGCCCACAACATCGCGAGCTCCCTTCCGTCACCGACCCGCGCGTGCGCCTCGGCGACCAGCCGCGGATCGGCGGGCTTGACGACGAGCCGATCGAGCATCGCGAGCAGCCCGTCGACGAGCGCGAGCCCGTTGGTCGCCCTGCCCGCCCGCGCGCAGATCAGGTCGGCGCGCATCGACGGCGTCGCCGAGCGCACGATCTGGCCGGCGATCTCCTGCAGCATCGGCATCCGCTTGCGCGTCGGCATCGTCCGCATGACGACCGCGAGGCGCCGGCCGATCCGCGGATCCGGTGGGAAGCGGGCGAGCGCGGTGACGCGCGGCAGGACCTTCTCGGTGTCGCGCTGCCACGGGACGTCGAGCAGGCGATCGACGTCCTCGATCTGCGCGCGCGCCGCGCACGCCATCCACGCGTGCTTGTCGTCCGGGAACTCGAGCTCGAGCGGCCCTCGCAGCCGCGCGATCTGACGCCCGAGCCGCAGGATCGCACCCTCGACGTCGGGGTCCCGCGTGGTCTCCCAGGCCGCGAGCAGCCGCGGCAACAGGTCGTCGCTCACGCGGGCGCACCGAGATCGATCGGGCCGCCGGCGAGCTCGAGCTCGAGCTCGGGGAACCGCGCGCGGATCGAGGTCGTCATCGACGCGAGCTGCGCCGCCGGGCGATGCGGCGCGTGCAGCCGGATCCGGCGGAACCCGGCGGTCACCAGCGAGCCGACGTGCGCAGTCGCCAGGTTGAACGCCGACGTCACGCCGCCGGCCCACGCGAGGTCGGCGACGCGCACGCCTCGCGACACGCGCGCGACCCAGCCGTCACCGCGCCAGCCGCGGTAGCGCCCGAGGACGAACCGGGTCTCCGGCGGGCCGGACTCGGTCGCGACCAGCGCGGCCGGGCCCAGCATGCGCACCGGGAACTGGAGGTGCACGATCGCGGCGAGCCCGCGGGTCGCGGCGAGGTGCTGGCGATTGAGAAAGGCGTTCGGGCTCCACGTCGCGCCGGCCCACTGGCCGCCGATCACCGCGTACCGCGCGATCTCGAGCGCGTCGAGATCCCAGGCCGCGCAGCACGCGACCGCGCGCAGCGCCGGCGTCGCCGCGGCGAGCCCGGCGAGCATGTCCTCATCGCGCACCGCGATCCGGCGCAGCAGCGGCAGCCGTGTGACGAGCGGCGCGAGATCGCACGCGGTGTCGACCACGAGCTCCTCGACCGTGACCCACTCCGGCCGATCGAACGACTCGACCAGCGCCTCGCTCGGGCGTCCGACGCGCATGGCGACGAGGAATCCGTTCGCGAACCGCACCTCGGAGACGTTCGCGCGCACCGGGATCCAGCGCTCGCCGTGCGCCGCGATCAGGCTCTCGACCCGGGCATGCGCCGCGGGCTCGTCGCGGTTCGCGAGCTGGAGCGCGATCAGCTCGCCGCGCGGATCGTGGATCCGCTGGAGCGCGTCGCCGAGCACGGCGCGGTGATCGAGGTCGGACGGGTTCGCGTGGTGCGTCACCCACAGCGCCTCGACATCCTGGCCCGCGCCGGTTCGTGACATGGCCTCGGCGAGCAGCGCGGGATCCGCGGCGGTCGCGACGCGCTGGGCGAGCGCCTCCTCGATCGCGTCGCGCGCCGCGAGGTAGGCGCCGATCTCCGGCCAGCGGCGCTCGATCGCGTCGAGGTGCGCGAGCGTCGACGGTGCCGGTGCGCGCGCGAAGATCGCCGCGATCTCGGCGTGGGCTGCGCGCGTCGGGGAGAGCTCGCGCGCGGCCTGGGCGAGCCGCGCGACGATCCGCGGGTCCGGCGGAAATCGCGCGAGCGCCTGGACCCGCTTGGTCGGCGGCACCGGGTCTTCGAGCAGCCGCGCGACGTCGCCCGGATCGGCGAGGCGCGCGACCCGGTCCCATTCGCGGCAGTCGACCGGGCCGCGCGCGCCCGACACCGCGAGCCCGAGCGCGACGATCAGCGGCTCGACCGCCGGGTCGCCGCTCGCGTGCCACGCGACGAGCAGCTGATCGAGCAGCGCGACCTCGCCGTCGTCGGGGACCGCGCGCGCGACCGCACGCTCGATCGGTGTCCCGAGCGAGCGGGCGACCTCGTCGAGCCAGCGCCTGCGGCCGGGCTCGGCACCGGCCTGCGCGAGCTGGAGCTGCGCGACGAGCGCGGGCACGACCGCCGGATACGCCCGCGCGATCCGTCGTGAGAGCTCGCGCGCCGCGCCGCGGATCGCGAACACGTCGGAGCCCACCCCGACCGCGACCGCGGGTGCCAGCACGCGCAGCGCCGGCGAGTCCGCGTCGACCAGCTCGACCAGCGCCTTCCAGAACGCGACCGGTGCATGAAGCCCCGTGGCGATCCCGGCCGCGAACGCCTCGGCGATCGTCGGGGCCAGCGCGGCGCGCATCTCGGGCGCGAGGTCGACCAGCGTGCGCCGCGGACCTCGCGCCTCGTTGAACATCGTGATGCCGACGACCCAGCCGGTCGCCTCGCCCGCGCGCACGGCGACGAGCGCGTTGCACGCGCGCACCTGCTCGCGCACGGTCCACGCCGCGCACCACGCGGTCAGCGGGCCGTGGCCGTTGCGGCCGAGGCCGATCGCCTGGCGGACCGCCGGGCCCATCGCGCTGATGAACGGATCGGCGTCGACGAACTGCGCTGCCATCAGCCGATCCCGAACAGCTGGAGGACGAGGCGCACGACGAGCGCGCCGGTCACGACGAGGACGACCGTGCGGATCAGCTTCGTGCCACCCTTGATCGCGAGGCGCGCGCCGATCACGCCGCCGAGCAGCTGGCCGGCCGCCATCGGCAAGGCGATCCGCCAGACCACCGTGCCGCTCGCCGCGAACGTGACGAGCGATGCCAGGTTCGACGCGAAGTTGACGACCTTGGCGTCGGCGGTCGCGTGCGTCAGGCTCTTGCCGCACAGCGCGACGAACCCGACGATCAGGAACGTGCCGGTGCCCGGGCCGAAGAAGCCGTCGTACGCGCCGATGCCGAACGCGAGCAGCGCCGCGATCCACGGGCGGTACAGCGCGGGGTCGGTCTCGTCGCGCGTCGGCTTCTTGATCACGAACACGACCGACGCCGCGATCAGGAGCACGATCGCGATCGGCCGCAGCGCGGCCTTGTCGACCTGGAGCACGAGCAGCGCACCGAGCGCGGCGCCGCCGAGCCCGAGCGGAAACGCGAACAGCGCTTGCCGCTTGTCGACCTTGCCGGCGCGCCAGAACGCGAAGAGGGCAGCGCCCGAGCCCCACACGCTCTGGCCCTTGTTCGTGCCGTAGACCAGGCGGGTGTCGAGGCCGCTCGCGAGCAGCGCGGGCACCGTCACGAGGCCGCCGCCGCCCGCGATCGCGTCGACCGTGCCGGCGAACAACGCGGCGAACGCGAGCAGGCCGATCACGAGCGGAGACACGCACGCGCAGTATACTGGTCCGAGATGGATGTCACGGTCGTCGGCGCGGGGGTGATCGGCCTGGCGACCGCGCACGTGCTCGAGGCGCGGGGCCACACGGTGCGGATCGTCGCCGCCGCGCGCGACGAGGCGACGACCTCGGCGGTCGCCGGCGCGGTGTGGTTCCCGTATCGCGCGGGGCCGCCCGACAAGGTCGCGATCTGGGCGGCGCGGACCCGCGCGTGGCTCGAGGCGCTCGCGGCGCGCGATCCGAGCGCCGGCGTCGATGTCCTGGTCGGCTACGAGATCACGAACGAGCCACCCGACGCGCCGCCGCCGTGGTGGGCGACCGGGATCGCGGTCGCGCGCGTGCCGGCACCGGTCGCCGGCGCGCCGCTTGCCTGGCGGTTCGCCGCGCCTCGGGTCGAGCCCGCGCGGTTCCTCGCGTGGCTCGCGGCCCAGCTGCGCGCGCCGATCGAGATCCGGACCGTGACGTCGCTCGCCGAGCTCCCCGGCGACGTCGTCGTCGACTGCGCTGGCCTCGGCGCGCGCACGCTCGCCGGCGATCCGGCGCTCGTCCCGCTGCTCGGCCAGATCGCGATCGCGGACCCGGGCGCCGCGGATCTCGGCGTCACGATCACCGACGACCGCGATCCCGATGCGGTGTTCTACATCATCCCGCGCCGCGACGAGGTCGTGCTCGGCGGCTGCGCGCTCGCCTGGGATGCCGACGCGCCGGCCACGATCGCGCCCGCGATCACCGCGCGGATCCTCGCGCACGCCGCGCGGCTCGGCATCGCGCACGGCCCGCTTCGCCGCGAGCGCGCCGGCCTGCGCCCCGCGCGCCCCGAGGTCCGGCTCGCGCGCGACCCCGACGACGCCCGCGTGATCCACTGCTACGGCCACGGCGGCGCGGGATTCACGCTGTGCCGGGGCTGCGCCGAAGACGTCGCCGCGTTGATCACGTAGAGTCGGCCGATGTCCGACAAGACCGCGGTCGAAAAGATCGCCATCCTCCAGCGGTTCGTCAGCGCGTATGCGGCCGATCTGCTCACGGTCCGCGAGGCCCTCGGCGACGCGGCGACCCCGATGCCCGCGCAGCGCGTGTTGATCGGCGGGCTGAACTACGCGCTCGACATGCTCGACATGTTCCCCGATCACTTCAAGGGGCTCGGCGTCGCCGACGACGCGCTCGTGCTCCGGCTCGCCGCCAAGCAGGCGGTCGCCGCCGGCGCGACCCACGCCGGGCTCGTCGCGCTCGCCGATCAGGCGGCCGACGTGAAGGCCGTGTTCGACGACCTCGCCGGGCCGCTCGAGCAGCTCGTCGCCAAGTTGCCCGATCGCGAGGTCCGCGGCCGCACCGCGGACTCGATCCTCGGCCACAAGGACACCAAGATCATGTTCGACGCCGACGTCGGCCGCGAGTCCAAGCGACAGACCGAGCAGCCGATCGACACCAGCGTCGAGGGCCCGGAGCGCGCGCTGATCGAGCTGCGCAAGATGGCGGAGCACGGCCTCAAGAAGGCCGGGATCAGCCTCGCCGTCAGCGGTTGAACACGCCGAGGTAGTAGAGGGCGACGAGCCCGCCGGCCAGGACGAGCAGGCCGACGAGGATGATCCACAGGAGCTTGTTGCTCCCCTTGCCGCGCTCGGCGATCGCGCGACCGATCATCGGGCCCGCGGCCTTCTTGGCCGCCGGCTTCTTCGGCAGCGGCCCGGGCTTGGGCGTCGGCGAATCGGAGATCGAGGACAGCGCGTCGTCGAGCGTCGGCTCGGCATCGGTGGCCGCCGGCTTCTGCGCGTTGCGCGGGCCCGAGCCGATGCCGCGCACCGTGGCGTCGCCCTTGCCCTTGCCCTCGTCGCGGACGACGAGCTTGGTCGGATCGTCGTCGCCGATCCGCTCGCGATCGCCCGAGCTCTCGATCACGAAGCGCTCCTCGGGTCGCGACCCGGGCGTCGGAGGTGGCGGTGGGCGCGCGCCACCCGAGCGGACCTCGTGCATGCGCGGCGGCACCTTGTCGTGCGGAGTCTCCTCCATCGCGAGCACCGCGGGCTGGATGATGCCCTGGGTCAGGCAGCGCTCCCACGCCTCGCGCAGCGCGGCCTCGGCGTCCGAGCCGTCCTTGTAACGCGCGGTCGCCGAGGGCTGGATCGCGGTCATCACGACGGTCGAGATCGGCTCGGGGATCGACGGATCGTGACGCGTCGGAGGCGCCGCGTTGCCCGACACGACGTAGCTGTTCGTCGTCTTGGTGTCGGGGCCCTCGTACGGGATCCGACCGCTCAGCAGCTCGTAGAGCACCGCGCCCCACGCGAACACGTCGGCCTGCGGCGTGTAGCGGCCCTCGCGGATGGCCTCGGGTGGCGAGTAGCCCGGCGTGCCCATGAAGATGCCGACCTGCGTGAGATCGGAGTCGGGCAGCCGCGCGATCCCGAAGTCGGCCAGCTTCCAGCGGTTGTCGCCGGCGTGCAGCACGTTCGCAGGCTTCACGTCGCGATGCACGATCCGCTGACGGTGGGCGAACGCGAGCGCGGACGCGAGATCGAGCGCGGTCGTCACGCAGCGCGACAGCGGGAGCCGCACGCGATCGAGTCGATCGGCGAGCGACTCGCCGGGCAGGTACTCGAGCACCATGAACGGCGCGCCGGTGTCGTCGTCGACGCCGACGTCGAAGATCGTCACGATCGCCGGGTGCTGCATCTTCGCGGCGGCCTTGGCCTCGCGCTGGAACCTCTCGAGAAACGCCGAGCGGACGCGCTTGCCCTGCCCCTGCGGCGACATGATCGTCTTGACCGCGACGATGCGGTCGAGCAGCGGGTCGCGGGCCTTGTAGACGATGCCCATCGCGCCCTTGCCGATGGTCTTCACGACCTCGTAGCGCCCGATGCGCTGACGTGCCTCGTCGGAGAAGGCCATCCCCGGAGGCGCCTCGCCGCGCAGTCGTGTCGCCGTTCGCGGGCGTGCCTCGTCAGCCATCCGACTGCGCCTAGCGTAACACCGTTCGGCTGGATCCCGCGACCTTGGTGCCCGCCGCGACCGAGGTCGTCACGAAGGCGTTCCCACCGACGACGGCCCCGTTGCCGATCACGGTCTCCCCCCCGAGGATCGTCGCGTTGGCATAGATCACCACGTTGTCCTCGATCGTCGGGTGGCGCCGGTGCCCCGGTGACGGCCGCTCGGCCCCCTGGGGCACGGAGAGCGCCCCGAGGGTGACACCCTGGTAGATCCGGACGTGAGCCCCGATCACCGTGGTCTCGCCGATCACCACGCCGGTCCCGTGGTCGATGAAGAACGACGGCCCGATCGTGGCCCCCGGGTGGATGTCGATCCCGGTCATCCGGTGGGCGAGCTCGGTCATCATACGCGGCACGACGATCGCGCCGGCGCGGCGCAGCGCGTGCGCGACCCGGTACACCGTGATCGCGTAGGTGCCGGGATAGCAGAACAGGATCTCGTCGACCCCCGACGCGGCCGGATCGCCCTCGAACGCGGCACGGAGATCGAGCCGGACCTGGGCGCGCAGCTGCGGCAACTCCGCGATCAGCCGATCGGCGATCGTGTCGGCCTTGCCGCCGCAGTCGTCGCACTCGAGATCGGCGGTACCGAGCGCCTGCTGTCGCTTGTGGTGGAGCGCGCGATAGACCTGGCGGCGCAGCGTCTCGCGGAGCTCGCCGACGCGCGCGCGCACCAGGCCGCGCAGCTCGGGCCGCGGCATCGGCGGCACGTCGGCGCCGGCGTACCCCGGGAACAGGAGCGCGCGACACAGCTCGACCGCGTGCGCGACCTGCGCCTCGGACGGCAGCTCGTAGCTCCCGATGTGTTGCATCTCCCCGGCCGCGGGATCGAAGTAGGCATCGAGCAACGTGTCGGCCGCGGCGTCGGCCGGCGTACGCGTCTCGCCGAGGACTGGCGGCAACATGAGGTGATCGCTTAGCACGAGACGACGGCGACGACGTGTCCGCCGTGATCGCTCGTGGCGGCCCGGGCCAGGCTGCGGACCTCGCCGTCATGGCGCTCGACGATCTCGGAGTGCCCGTCGTACGCGAGGTCGAGCACGCGCCCGACGAGCTGCGCGGTGATCGCGAACCGCGCACACCGGGTCTCGGCGAGCGTGGTCGGCGCCGAGCGCGGGCTCGTCGTCGGGTTCGCGACGATCGCGACGCCACCGCGCGCGGTCAGCACCGGTGGCACCGGCACGAATCGCTCGGTCGGCGTCGCCGGCGCGCAGCACACGTCGTAGCCGATCAGCGTCGCGAGCCGCCCGGCCGGCGTGTCGACGATCGGCACGCGCTCGACGTCGCCGCGCGCGAGCCCGAGCGCGCCGGGCGCCAGATCCTCGACGCCGGCGACCAGGTTGACCTTGTCGGTCGTCGCGATCAGCCGGCCGTCGGGCGCGTAGAGCAACGACGCGTTCGTGAGGTCGCCGCTCGCCGCGAGCCGGAGGTGCGAGCCCGCGACGAGGTACGCGTTCAGCCGCTTCGCGAGCGGCGCCATCACCGCGCGCCACCAGCGCTCGCCGTCGGGCGCGAGCGCGGCGAGCACGGCGTGGCGCGGGCCGAGCGTGCGCGCCACCGACACGCCGCGCAGCATCTCGAGCGGCCGTCGCATCGCGGCGCTCGCGAGCGCGCTCGCCAGCGTCCTGGACTTCTGCGCGGCGGGCGGCGCGAGCGCGAGCAGCGCGAGGTGACCGATCAGCTCGGGGAACACGACGACGCGCGTGTCGGCCGCGCCGCCCTCCTCGACCGCGCACGCCGCGACCTCCTCGAGGTGCGTGCGATACGCCGCGGGCGAGGCCAGCACCTCGGGCCCGATCTCGAGCTGCACGCCGATCAGCGCGGCCGTCGTCATGCCTCGTCATCCCTCGTCGGGGACGTGGGCGCCGACGCGCGGGGTCGGCTCGGGGGCGTCGTTGATCGCCGCGATCACCGTGTCGAGCTTGGTCGTCTCGGGGATCGTGATCCGCGTCGGCATGCCGCCGCCGATCGCGAACAGCTTGACGAAGTCCCACCCCGAGTCGAACGCCGCCGCGATCGTCAGCATGCCGGAGTCGCGCACGATCGACACCGGCGCCCTGGCCTGCCCGGCGAGCAGGAGGTCCGTCTTGTCGAACTGGTTCGCGTGCCCCGCGGTGTCGACGATCGCGACGCGCCCGCGGATCGTGTAGCGCCCGGCGAGCTCCTGCGTGCGCGCGTCGCGCCGCTCGAACTCCGCCGCCGCCTCGGTGATCAGGTCGTCGTGCACGCCCTTGGGGCGGCCCTCGACGAGGTAGTGCACGACCGCCCGCTTCAGCTGGTCGTCGCGGAACTTCGCGCGCAACGCACGATCGATGCGCAGCGCGATCGGCCCGACGATGCCGACCCGGGTGTCGACCGCGCGGGCATCGGCGTCGGCGGTCGCGTAGGGCTCCTTGCCGTCGAGGATCCACTTCGCCGCGGCGTACAGCCCGTCGAGGTCGACGTGCGTCACGATCGTGTCGATCGGCCCGACCTGGCGCACGAGCTCCGGCGTGACCATCTCGGGACACGCGCCGTGCTGCGCCTTGGTCGCGAGCACGAACCGCGGATCGCCCGCGAACTCGACGTGGCGCTCGTGATCGTGGTGATCGACCCACGCGACCAGGCGATCGCCGAGCGCGTCGAGGAACGGCTTGGTCGTCCGGTCGAACGACACGCTGGTGCCGACCGTCGCCGCGAACGCGATGTCGAGCACGACGACGCGCCCGACGAGCCGATCGGCCTTCGGGAGGACCCGAGGCGAGGCGAACGTCAGCGCGGGCAGGTGCATGGGACGCCCATCCTAGCCCTACTTCGGCGGATCCTTGGGGCAGTGCAGCGTCACGCGCCAGCCATCGTGCAGATAGACCTGGCGCACGGTGCCGCGATCGCCGCACGGCGCGGCGCCGGGGACGATCAGGCACAGCGCGCGCTCCCCGCCGTCGGCGACCAGCGCGCTGGCGTGCTTGGGTGGCACGTGGCCGAGCTGCGCGCCGTCGATCCAGACGTCGACCGCCTCGTTACACTCGGTGTTGTCGACGTAGAACGTCGCGCGCGCCCGCGGTCGCGGCGCCGTCGTCGTCGGCACCACGACCGGCTGATCGCCCTCGATGATGTGGTAGCGCGCCGGATCGGCGACCGCGGCGGCGAGCAACCGATCGGTGCAGCCGACCGCGCGGAGCTCGGGACCGAGGCTGCGGGTCCACTCGGCGCGCAGCTCGCCGATGTCGGCGAGCGCGGTGCGGAACGTCTTCTTCGCGCCGGCGACCTGGGTGCGCGCGTTCGGCAGGAGCGCGGCCGACGCGCCGATGTCGTCGTGGCGCGCGATGTAGCGATAGCGCGCCTCGAGCTCGTCGCCGAGCCGGGTGTAGCGCGCGAGCGTCTCGTTGCCGATCGCCCAGTGCGGCGCGAGCCGCGACAGCGGGCAGGCCTTCACGCTCCCCGGCTTGACCTTGGCGTGCGGGCCGATGCCGAGCTCGCCGAGCATCTCGAGCACCGCGTTCTGGTACAGCACGCGGGTCAGGCCCATCGAGCTCGCGATCAGCGTGAACTCGTCGAGCGTGCGCTGGTACCCCGCGGTATCGCCCCACGGGCGAACGAGCTCGGGGGCGAACTCGAGCCCGATCGTGCCGCCGGCGTCGAACGCGGCGAGCGCGGTCCGGGCCGCCGGATGGTCGCGGCGGGCATCGAGCGCCGCGACCAGCGCGACGCGCGTCTCGTCGCGTTCGCCCGCGAGGTTGTGCGCGATCGCGTCGAGGTAGCGGAGGTCGGCGTCGAGCGGCCAGAACTCGCGCGCGCGATCGACGAGCTTCCGCGCGGTCGCCGCGTCCTTGCGGGTGAGCTCGGCGGCGATCAGCGTCTGCCAGGTCATCAGGCTGCGCGGTGCCTCGCGGGCCGCGCGCCGCAGGTACCACGCGGCGTCGTCGGCGCGACCCTGGCGCAGCGCGATCGCACCGAGGGCCTGCTCGGCGGCTGGCAGGTCGTCCTTCCAGCGCTGCAGCCCGGTGTACGCGTGGTTCGCCTCGGGGAGCTTGCCGGCGTCGTACAGCGCCTGCGCGCTCGCGAACGCGGGATAGCTCGACTCGGGCGCGACCTTCTGTGCCCGCGCGTACCACGCGAGCGCGCCCTCGAGGTCGTGCTGCATCTGGTGGACGTCGGCGATCCGCACGAGCAGCGCGAGATCGTTCGGCCGCGCCGCCGCGATCACCTCGAGCGTGGTCGCCGCGCGATCCCACTTGCCGAGCGCCGCGTACGCGCTCGCGAGGTCGGCCTTGACCTCGAGATCGTCCGGCGCGCGCGCCGCGATCGCCTCGAGCTCGGCGACCAGCTTCGGCGTATCGCTGCGCGACGCGTGGATGAGCGCGAGCACGCGCCGTGCCGGCAGGTGATCGGCGGCGTGGGCGACCACCTGATCGAGCTGGCGCGCAGCGGCGTCGACGTCGCCGACGTGCCACAGCGCGGCGCCGAGCTGGTAGCGCGCCTCGAGATCCCACGGCTGGCGGGTGACCAGCCGGCGGAACATCTCGCTCGCGAGCTCCCACTTGCCGGACGCGGCGGTCGCGAGCGCGGCCGCGCGCAGCGCACCGATATCGTCGGGCGCGAGGTCGCTCGCGTAGTTGAACTTGCCCGCCGCGCGCGCCGCCGCCTTGGGATCGCCGGGGTTCTCCGCGAGCTCGAGCTCGCCGAGCAGCCGCTGCGCCTCGAAGCACTTCGGATCGATGAACACCGCGCGCTCGAGATCGTGCTTGGCGCCGGCGAGCTCGACGTTGCGCGGCGAGGTGGCCGACGGCTTCGGATCCGGCGGCAGCGCGAGCCCGGCGAGCAGGTGACCGAGCCCCTTGCCCATCAGGTTGACCGCGTAGAGATCGATGGCGAGCGCGCGCCCGAGCTTCTGCGCCTTGACCGGATCGGCGACCGACCACAGCTCGGCGAGCGCCTCGCCGACCAGCCGGTGGTACGCCGCCGGCGGCCCCTGGCGCTGCGATTCCTTGGCGACCTTCGCCTTGCCGCCGACCACGTGCCACAGCACGACGTCGAGCCGCATGTCGAGGTTCACCCGATCGAACCAGCCGGTCATCACCCAGGTCGCGTCCTGCGTGCGCGCGAAGTCGGCGACCGGCCCCGGATCGGCGGGCACCTCGGTCGCGCCGACGAAGAATGGCGGTGCCGTCGGCATCATCCCGACCACCGCCTCGGTCTTCTCGGCGAGCTCGAACGGCGCGCCCCAGGTCATCCACTCCGAGGTCTTCTGGCCGGTGTGATTCTCGAACGGCACGACCGCGAAGCGCGGCGGGTTCGCGGTCCACACCGGCACGTCGCTCGACTCGACCGGCGACGAACCCGCGGGCTTCGCCGAGCCCGAGCCCGAGCCCGAGCCCGAGCCCGAATCCGAGCCCGACTCCGCCCGCGCGTGCCCGAGCACGATCGTCACGACGATCGCGCCACCCACCGCCGCGCATCTCGCGAGCGCCGTCATCAGCTATGCTGAGCATACCGTGGCGGAGCCCATTCGTCCGCGTCGCAAGCGCCGCCGCCTCCGCGCGGTCGGCATCCTCCGCCTGATGTTCCTGCTCGCGGTCTACGGCGGCTCGCTCGGCGCTGCGTGCATCTACCTCGCGGTCCGCGAGATCAACAAGGATCTCCCGAGCGACCTGTCGCAGCTCCTCGACTATCAGCCGAACCGCAAGAGCGTCGTGTTGTCGTCCGACGGCGACGAGGTCGGCACGTTCTCGATCGAGAACCGCACGATCGTCGAGCTCGAGCGCATGCCACCGCACGTGCCCGCGGCGTTCCTGTCCGCCGAGGATCGCCGGTTCTACAAGCACGGCGGCTTCGATCTCGTCGGCATCGTGCGCGCGGCGTGGACGAACTTTCGGTCCGACGGCACGATCAAGCAGGGCGGCTCGACGATCACCCAGCAGATCATCAAGCAGACCCTGCTCGCCGGCGAGGAGGACATCGACGACACCACGCTCACCGGCAAGCAGCTCGCCGACGAGAAGAAGGTCAAGAAGTACCAGCGCAAGATGAAGGAGCTGATCCTGTCGGTCCGGCTCGAGCGCGAGCTCACGAAGCCCCAGATCCTGTCGATCTACCTCAACCACATCTACCTCGGGCACGGCGCGTACGGCGTCGGCGCCGCGGCCGAGACCTACTTCGGCAAGGAGGTCGAGGACCTCACGATCGGCGAGGCCGCGATGCTCGCGGGCCTGGTCGCCTCGCCGACCAAGTACGCGCCGACCAACAACCTCGAGCTCGCGCGCAAGCGCCAGCTCTACGTGCTCGGTCACATGAAGGAGGACAAGTACATCTCCGAGGCCGAGTACGGCCAGGCGGTCACCGAGCCGATCGCGCTGGTCGACTCGAGCGACATCAACCACCTCGCGTCGCCCTACTTCGTCGAGCACATCCGCCAGCTCGCGACCAAGAAGTACGGCAACAAGGATCTGTTCAAGGGCGGCCTCACGTTCTACTCGACGCTCGACGAGCGCATGCAGGCCGCCGCCGAGGGCGCGCTCAAGAAGGGCCTCGAGTCGCTCGATCGCAAGCTCGGGTTCCGCGGCTCGATCGGCAGCGTCGCCCAGGGTGCGCGCGGCGCGTGGACCAACGGTCCGGCCCACCCGATCACCGGCGCGACCGACGACACCTCGATCTTCTCGGACCAGCTGCTCCCCGATCAGACCTACGGCGCCATGGTCGTCGAGCTGCCGAAGTCCGGCGCCGGCATCATCGTCGATCTCGGGCCGCGCCGGATGCCGCTCGCCGAGGCCGACGCGCGCGACATCCGCGCCTGGCGCTCGGCCAAGGGCGACGCGATCAAGCTGGGCGATCTCCTGCCCGTCCGGCTGGCCTCGGCGGTCGACGCCAAGGAGGTCGTGCTCGCCCAGCGCCCGGTGCTGCAGGGCTCGATGATCGTGATGGAGCCGATGACCGGCCGCGTGCTCGCGATGGTCGGGGGCTACGACTGGGTCGCGTCGCAGTTCGATCGCGCGACCCAGGCGCACCGCCAGGTCGGCTCGTCGATCAAGCCCTTCATCTATGCCGCCGGCATCGAGGCCGGCCACACCCCGGTCGATCACCTGACCGACGGGCCGTACTCGGTGCAGACCGCGACCGGCACGTGGACGCCGGCGAACTACGACAACAAGTACCTCGGCGACGTCACGCTGATGACCGCGCTCGCGTTCTCGCTCAACACGATCTCGGTGCAGCTGACCGTCCAGGTCGGCCTCGACCGCCTGATCGAGATCATGCGCGGCTTCGGGATCACCTCGCCGATCCCGCGCCACATCTCGATCGCGCTCGGCACGCCCGATCTCACGCCGCTCGAGATCGCGACCGGCTATGCCGGCATCGCGTCCGGCGGTCGCCGCGTCACGCCCCGGTTCTACGACCTCGTGACCGACACCAGCGGCAACCCCGTCGACGATCTGCGCGCCACGCCGCTCGGGCCGCAGGTGATCTCGCCCGAGGTCGCGTACGTCGTCGAAAACTTGATGAAGGGCGTGGTCCAGCGCGGCACCGCGCGCTACGCCCTGGGCCTCGGTCGCCCGACCGCCGGCAAGACCGGCACGTCGGCGAACTACCGCGACGTCTGGTTCAACGGGTTCACCACCGATCTCCTGGTCTCGGTCTGGATCGGCCGCGACGACTCGACCCCGATCGGCGACAAGATCACCGGCGGCGGCGCGGCGGTCCCGATCTGGCTCGACTTCATGCAGAAGGCCCATCCGCGGACGCCGGTGCGCGACTTCCCGGTGCCGGCGAACGTCACGTTCGCGCGCGTCGAGCCGTGGAGCGGCGATCCGACCGGCCCGAGCGGCGCGAGCGCCGACGCGGTGTGGATGCCGTTCGTCCGCGGCACCCTGCCGTGGAAGTTCCTCGCCGGCCCGCCGGTCCGCTCGTTCGACGACCTGGTCGCCCCGCCGGCGTTCCCGCTGCCGGCGGCCGCGCCGCAGTGTTCCTCTTTGCGATGTTTGTAGGCTAGATTCGCCGGCGATGCGCCAGGTGGTCTTCTTGGTCCTCACGGTCCTCGTGCTCGGCTGCCGGATCGATCTCGACACGCCCGCCGCGACGCCCGCCTGCGTGATGTCGACCAACCCGGTCTGCCTCGACGCCGCGGGCTACCAGGATTTCGGCACGATCACGAACAAGATCCTCAACCGCAACTGCACCGGCAGCTCGTGCCACGAGGAATCGTCGTCGAGCATGAAGGCCAGGCGGCTGGTGTTCGACAAGGGCAAGGCCACGGCGTGGTTGACGCTGGTCAACAACCCGAACGATGGACGCATCAACGCCGCCGGCCAGGTCCTGTCCGACATCGAGCAGGGCGACGAGATCCCGCTGGTCGACCCGGGCCACCCCGAGACCAGCTACCTGAACTTCGCGATGCACGGGATCGCCGTCCACGACTTCGGGTTCAGCGTCGCATCGCCACCCCCACAGGTCGGGTTCATGCCGTACAGCGGCGATACCCTGTGTTGCCAGAAGCTCGACGCTGTCAACCGCTGGATCACGGCCGGCGCGCCCAACGACGGCATGGACCCGCCGACACCCTGATTGCCGGCCGCGACGCAACCGCCAATGAGAGAGATCTAAGTCTACGTCCGCCAAGCCGAATTTGCGATCCGCTAACTTGACGTGATGCGTAGGGGCTCGATACAACTCATGCAACACCGCGAGGGATCGTGTCCCGCGTGCGGAGGGAAATAGATCGATGAGCTGGTTAAGCGACGTCTTCCAAAAGGGTGGCCCCTTCTTCATCGTCAACACGTTCTTCTTGGCGATCGTCATCGCCGTGATCGTGGAGCGGGCGATCTACTTCTTAGGGCGTGGTCATTTGAACGCGAAGGCGTTCCTCGAGCAGCTGCGCAAGCTGCTCTCGGCCAACAACGTCGACCGCGCCAAGAAGCTGTGCGACGCGACCAGCGCGCCGGTCGCGCGCGTCGCCAAGGCCGGCCTCAATCGTCTCCACCGCGGCGAGGCGGCCGTCGCCCAGGCGATGGAAGAGACGATGACGGACACCATCCCCGAGGTGAAGACCCGCATCGGTGCGCTGTGGTCACTCGCCAACATCACGACTCTCGTGGGTCTGCTCGGCACGATCACCGGCCTCATCAAGACGTTCCGCGGCATCGGTAACTCGTCGCCGGCCGACCGCCAGAAGGTGCTCTCCGAAGGCATCTCCGAGGCGATGTACAACACCGCGTTCGGTCTCGCGATCGCGCTGCTCTGCATGATCGGCCACCTGCTGCTGTCGGCCGCGATGAAGAAGGTGGTCTCCGACCTCGAGGCGTTCAGCCTGCGGTTCGAGAACCTGCTCGCCGATGGCGCCGCGGGCGCTCAGGCGCAGACCCGCGCGCCTGCCGCTCCGACCGAAGACGCGGAGCTCGACGCGTAACGACGATGGCGATCGAGTGGTCAGCACAGCGGGTTCGTGGAAAGGCTCGTGCCGCAGTACGTCGGCGCGAGGACCAGATCGAACAAGAGGAGACGGAGAGCGGCGAGCTCAACCTGATCCCCTATCTCGACATGGTCACGAACCTGATGTTGTTCATCCTGGCCTCGGTCTCGGCCGGCATCATCCTCGTTCAGATCGACACCACCCTGCCCGATAAGAAGGCGCCCTCGGCCACCCAGGCCGAGCCCAAGCCGCCCGACGAGCAGCCGCTCGAGTTGTTCGTCTCGGTCAAGCTCGATAGCGTGATCATCTGGTCGATCAACGGCATGGAGGGGACCCTCAAGGATCCCAAGGCCACGTTCACGCGCACCGGCAAAGAGGGCGAGTCGTGTGACGGTGGCTACATGTGCGAGAGCGATGCGTGCACTGGCGACCTCGGCACTGGCAAGTGCGTGCCGAACAAGACGACCGATCCGACGCCGGTGTTCGACTACCGCGCGATCAACAAGACGCTCGCCGAGATCGCCGGTCGCCGCTACGGTGGCAAGCCGCGCAAGGACGACACCTACCACGCGACGCTGCAGGCCGATCCCGCGATCCCCTACGCGACCGTCGTCGCCGTGATGGCCGCGATGCGCTGTCCTCTCCCCGCGCTCGGCGCCGAGGCCAAGGGCTGCGAGATGCCGACCCAGGACAAGAGCCTGACCGGCATCTCGGCCGACAAGAAGTTCTTCAACACGACGAACACCAACTACGACCCGGCCACGATGGCCCTGTTCCCCGAGGTTCGGTTCTCGTCGGGGTTCGAGAAGTAGCCATGGGATTCACGCAGCGCGAAGCGCGCAACATCATCCGCAAGGCGAAGGGCCGCGTGCCCGAGGGCCAGGAGATCCGGCACCTCAACATCATGCCGATGATGGACATGATGACGATCCTCATCGTCGCCTTCGTGTTCCAAGCCGCGACCAGCGCGACCGAGCTCACGGCCGGGACGGTCTCGCTGCCGAAGTCGATGACCGATGACGAGCTGCCCGAGAACACGTCGACGCTCATCATCACCAAGAGCTCGATCGTCGTCGAGGGTGTGTCGATCGTCAGCGTCAACAACGGCGACGTGTCGTGCGATGACCGCGAAGGCGGTTGCCAGGGCAACAAGATCACGAAGCTGACGCAGTTCCTCGCGAACCTGCACCAGGCCGAGGTCGCCAAGCAGCAGTCGACGCCCGGCGCCAAGCCGTTCGATGACGATCATCCGCCCGAGCTGCTGATCATCGCCGATCGCACGACGCCCTATCGCCTGCTCGTCGGCGTGATGTTCTCGGCCAAGCAGCCCGAGGCCGGTTACAAGCGGTTCCGCCTGATCGTCCAGAAGGCGTTCCCGAACCGACCGAAGACCCCGTAGTCCCGCGTGCCTCGGCGGCTCGCGGCGCTATAGTGGAGGCATGAAGCTAGTCGGAGAACGGCGCGCTCTCGCCGCCGCGGTCTTTGTTTTCTACTTCTTGCTCATGTTGCTCCAGGCGTTGATGTCGCCGGAGCCACTGAAGCCCGCGATGTACGCGCTCTCGGGTGTGTACGGTCTGGCGTTCTTCTCGCTGGTGGCCGGCTACTTCTGGGCTCGGTGGTACTGCGTCGGCGTCGGGATCTTCGGCGTCATCGTGGCCGTCGTCGGGATCTGGCAGCTCGGCGCGATGGAGCCGGTGATGCTGTTCTTCGGCGGCACGCACCTCTTCGCCGCGATCGTCCTGTGGGGCGACCGGATGAGCGAGCCCTACGAGGGCCAGCAGGCGTGGCGCGAGCGCTTCCACATGGACGACAACGCGGTTCAGCGGCTCGGGCGCTCGGTGATGCGCGCCGGCGTGAGCCTGCCGTTCGTGCTGCTCTACGGCCTCATGCCCAAGCCCGAGGGCACGATGGGCGCGCTGGTCGTCGTCGGCCTCTCGATCGCCGGGTTCGCCGGGATCGTGAAGCTGCGCACCTGGGGCGTCTTTGCCCTCACTGCCGCCGGCGTCGTCGCGATCGCGACCGGCCTCGCGCATGGCGCGGGCACGATGGCGGTCGGTCCTGCCATCCTGTCGGTGTCGCCCGTCTTGATCGGCGGCCTGCTACTTCTGGCCGCCGCGCCGTTCGTGCAGCCGATGCGTCGCTGGATCGCTGCGCGCTAACTTGCTACGTTTGCGGGCATGAGGTCACGCGCGCTCGCGTTCGTTGTCGTCGGAATGCTCGGAGGAATGAGCGCTTGCCAGCCGCTCTACGGCGGCAAGCCCGAGAAGCTCGCGAAGCCGCCGACCAAGAAGCGCCCACCCGAGGCGCCGGTCGTCGCGGCCGAGATCAAGTACGTCGAGGACTGTGGTGCCGCGAACTTCCACGACGACCCCAAGAAGGCGCCGCCGAAGCAGCCCGCGATCGCGCAGAAGCTGACCGAGGATGGCGACGCCGCGATCGCCGCGTCGGGCAAGATCAAGGAGCCGCTCGCTGCGGCGAACGCGATCAAGGACGCGATCGACAAGTACGCCAACGCGCTCCGCAAGGATCCGTACAACGCCAACGCGACGCTCAAGCTCGCGATCGCGTACGACATGGTCTATCGCAAGGGCTGCGCGCTCGCGATGCTCAAGCGGCTCGCGACGCTCGAGAAGAACCTCAACGTCTCGCCGGACGCGACGCGCGTGATCGACTCGATCACGGACAACACGAGCCTGTTCAAGGGCTATCACAAGGATGCCGTCACGGCGGCAGGACGCTGAATGCAGAGATCTGTCGGTCGCGTGTTGGTCGTGTTGCTGGTCGTCGCCGGATGTCACGAGAAGCAGGAGCTCACCGCCCCTCCCCCGCCGCTGCGGCCCGAGGCGCAGGCGGTCGACAAGAAGGCCACGGTCGCCAAGGACTGCGAGGTCGTCGATCCCGAGCGCGATCTCAAGCCGCTGACGTTCGACCAGCGGTCGATCCCCGAGGGTAGCCGGCTCACCGACGAGGGGATCCGCAGCCTCAAGTCGGCGCAGAGCGCCGAGAGCGACCGCGCGACGCGCGAGGCGTACATCACCGACGCGGTGAAGACGCTGATCACCGCGCTCGCGGCCGATCCGTACAACGTCCCCGCGACCTACAACCTGGCCGCGGCGTACGCCAGCATGGGTCGCCCGCAGTGCTCGCTCAACATGCTCGCGCGCCTGCTCCAGATGCGCGGCCACGCGAGCAAGCACGCCGAGGTCGAGGCCCAGATCGATCGGCTGCTCGGCCGCGGCAAGGCCGGCACGCTCGACCCCTCGTTCATCGACCTGCGGCGCGACGAGCGGTTTCGCACGCTGATCGCCAAGATGTGCGAGGGCTCGAGCGACGCCACCAGCTGCGTCTACGGCACGAAGTAGGGCCTGCGGCCTCCCCTGAGGCCCCGACGCGACAGCTTGTCGACGGCAGTGGCTTTACCTAGGGCTTCCCCTGCCGTATGACCGGGGGCCGATGCGAAACCTGACCATCGCCCTCCTCGCCGTCCTGGCTCCGTCCGTCGCGCTCGCGACGCCCGGTAAGACTTCACCCTCGGCGTGTGGCGTGAAGATCCTGCCGCTCGTCGTCGGCAACACCTGGAAGTACGAGAACGTCCAGACCGTCGCCAAGATCGACGAGAAGATCGCCAAGGTCTCGCCCGCGCCGTTCAAGGTCATCGTCATCACGGTGAAGTCGATCGAGCCCAAGGGCACCGACACGCTGGTGACGCTCGAGGAGACCCTGACCTCCGAGGTCAACCAGCCCGCCGTCGGCGGCAAGTCGGTGCCGCCCAAGCTCGACGAGCGCAAGCTGGCCACGACGATCACGTGCAACGCCAAGCACTTCGATATCTCGCCCGACTCGTTCCTGTTCGCGGGCGAGCCCGGCGGGTACGTCAACGTCACGTTCGACAAGGTCGAGCGGCCGCGCGGCGGCAGCTGGGCCCTGGTCAACGGCACGATCGGCGAGACCGAGTGGCGCGAGGACGTCATCGCGCACTGGATCAGGAAGCCGACCGACAAGACCGCCGTCAAGGAGACCAGCGGCAAGCTCGAGCTCGAGCGCAAGTTCACGCCGCAGCAGCCCGAGGCGATCGGGACCAAGGCCGGCACGTACCAGAAGACCGAGAAGCTCGCGCTCGTCACCACCGGCCGCATCACGCTCGATCAGGCGCACCCGGACAACAAGCCGATGGAGCTGCCGGCCGGCTGGCTCAACACGCTGTGGCTCGCCGACGGCGTCGGCCTCGTGCAGGCGCTCAACGGCTACGCGCACCAGTACCAGCTCGTCGAAGTGACGCTGAAGTGAGAGCTCGCGCGCGGCTGACCAAGCCGTTGCGCGCGCGGATCGTCGCCGGGCACCCGTGGATCTTCGATCGGGCGCTCGCGGCGCTGCCGCCGGTGACCAGGCCCGGCGAGGTCGTCGTCATCGTCGACCCCGACGGCCCGGTGTGCGCCGCGTACGCCGATCCGGCCTCGCCGATCCGGGCGCGCGTGATCGATCTCGATCCCGACGTCGCGCCCGACGAGCGCTGGGCCCACGCGCGCGCCGCGACCGCCGCGGCTCGCCGGGTCCGCGATCCGCTGCTCGCCGGCTGCACCGGGCGACGGCTGATCCACGGGGAGGGCGATCGCTGCCCGGGGCTGGTCGTCGATCACTACGTCGACACCGCGGTCATCGTGTTCGACGGCCCGGCGGCCGCCGCGTTCTGGCGCCCGCTCCTGCCGGGCATCCTGAGCGGGCTCGAGGCCGGTGGCGTCCGCAGCCCGCACGTCTGGCTGCGCGGCGAGCGCGGCCGATCGCGTGAGGGTGGCACCGCGATCGCCGGCGATCCGCCCGCCGCGATCGCGATCGCCGAGGACGACGCGCGGTTCGAGGTCGACGTCCGCGCCGGCCAGAAGACCGGGTTCTTCCTCGATCAGCGCGACAACCGCCGCACGATCCGGCGCCACGCCGCGGGCGCGTCGGTGCTCAACATGTACTGCTACACCGGCGGGTTCTCGCTGCACGCCGCGCTCGGTGGCGCGACGCGCGTCACGTCGGTCGATCTCGCCGCGCCCGCGATCGCCGCGGTCGCGACCAACGTCGTGCGCTCCGGCCTCGATCCGGCGGCGCACGAGCTCGTCACCGCCGACGCGTTCGAGTTCCTCGCGCGCGCCGAGGCGCACGGCCGCACGTGGGATCTCGTGATCGTCGATCCGCCGAGCTTCGCGCCGAGCGAGAAGTCGCGCGGCCCCGCGCTGTCCGCGTATCGCCGGCTCGCGCACGCCGCGCTCGCGGTCACCGCGCCCGGCGGCCGGTTCGCGCTCGCGTCGTGCTCGAGCCACGTCTCCGAGGCCGACCTCGTCGAGCTGATGCCGACGCACCGCGACGTCGCGATCCGCCAGATCGCCGGCGCGGCCTCCGATCATCCGATGCTGCCCGCGTTCCCCGAGGGCCGCTATCTGAAGTTCCTGTTCTCGGACGTCACGTGACGCTCGCGCTCGTCGTCGACGGCGTCGCGGTCCCCGCAGCCCTGCGCCGCCAGCTCCGCGTCGAGGTCGCGCGCATGGTCCGCGCGGCGGCGCGCACCGAGGGCCAGCCCGACTTCGAAGTCGGCCTCCGCCTGGTCGACGATCTCGCGATCCACGCGCTCAACCGGGGCTACCGCGCGAAGGACAAGCCGACCGACGTGCTCGCGTTCGCGCAGCGCGAGGGACCGACGCGCGCGATCAACCCGACGCTGCTCGGCGATATCGTGATCTCGGTCGACACCGCGCGGCGCCAGGCCCGGCGCGGGCTGCACGCCGAGCTCCTGCACCTCGCGTCGCACGGCCTGTGTCACCTGCTCGGCTACGACCACAAGACCGACGCCGAGGAGCTCGAGATGAACGCGCGCGCCGCCAAGCTCCGGCGCGAGGCCAGGCGTCGCGGCCGCGTCACGGCGGCGTGATCAGCCGTCGCGCTGCGTGACGGTCCAGACGCGCGAGCCGACGAACACGTCGAACAGCTCCTGGTCGAGCTGGCCGCGCTTGACGTCGCCGGCGAGGATATCGAGCGCCTTCTCGAGCGGGATCGCCTTCTTGTACGGGCGATCCTTCGCGGTCAGCGCGTCGTAGATGTCGGCGATCGCCATCATGCGCGCGGGGATCGGAATCTCGTCGCCCTTGAGACCGTGCGGGTAGCCGGTGCCGTCGAGCTTCTCGTGGTGACCGCCGGCGATGCTCGGCACGTCGCGGAGCTTGCGGCTCCACGGGATCTGGCACAGGAAGTTGAACGTGTGGACGACGTGGCTGTTGATCTCGAGGCGCTCCTCCTCGGTCAGCGAGCCGCGGCGGATCTGCAGGGACGTCGCCTCGCCGGACGACAGGAACGGGCCGATCGATCGACCCTCGTCGTCGACGTAGGCCATCTTCGCGATCACCGCGATGCGCTCGAAGCCGCCCTGATCGAGCACGGTCGGCTCGTTCGACGCGAGGATGAACTTGATGATGTCGTCGAGCTCGGCGACCTTTTCGACCAGGCCTCGGTCGACGACCGCGATGTCGCGCTCGGCCTGCTCGCGCGTCGAGTCGAGCAGATAGCGCACCTTCTTCTCGAGCCCGTCGATCTTGTAGCCGCGCTTGATCAGCTGGAAGCGCTGGAGGATGAGCTCGCGCTCGTGCTCGTAGAGCTTCTTGGCCTTGACGAGGATGTGCTCGCGCACGCCGACCTTGCCGAAGTCGTGGAGCAGCGCGGCGTACTCGATCTGGGTGAGGTCGTCGCGCGAGAAGTGCTGCTCGCGATAGCTGCCGGTGTCGGCCCGATCGACCGCGCGAGCGAGCCCGACGGTGAGCTCGGCGACGCGCTCCGAGTGCCCCGAGGTCGTCGGATCGCGCGACTCGATCGCGGTCACCGAGGCCTTCACGAAGCCATCGAACAGCGTCCGGACTTCCTCGTAGAGCAGGACGTTCTCGAGCGCGATGCCGGCCTGGGACGCGAGCGCCGAGACGTACGCGACCGAGACCTCGTCGAACGGGATCACGCCGTCGTCGAAGTCGGCCGGGAGGTCGAGCTGGATCCAGCCCTTGCCGCGCTTGTTGATAAGCTGGATGACGCCGATCACCTCGGCGCGCGCCGAGATCATCGGGACCGCGAGCACCGAGCGGGTCTGGTAGCGGTACTTGTCGTCGAACGAGCGGTCGTGGATGAAGCCCCACGGGTTGTTGCCGGTGCCGGGCTCCTCGAGCGCGTAGAGGTCGCGCACGTTCAGGATGTCGCCCGACAGGACGCAGCTGCCGACGATCGACGAGCTCGAGACCTGCATCGTGAAGCCGGCGGCCGGGATGTCGCGGCTGTCGTTGCGCGACGCCGCGAACCGCAGCGTCCGCTTGGCGACCTCCTCGTCGTGGCCCTCGACGATGTAGACCGAGCCGGCGTCGGCGCTGGTCACCTCGCACGCGTAGCGCAGGATGATCTCGAGCAGCTTGTCGATGTTGCGCTCCTGCGAGAGCGCGCGACCGATCGAGATCAACATGTCGTTCTCGTGGCGCGACTGCTCGAGCTCGAGCTCGAGGGCCGCGGTCGCCATCCGCTGGGCGATCGCGTCGGCGCGCGCGCGCATCGTGAGCAACAGCCGGGTCATCCCGAGCGGCGCCACGACCGCGGTGACGTCGGCGTCGGCGGGCATCTCGTGGAGCTTGGCGGCCTCGATCTCGGCGTCGGTGCCGACCAGGATGAGGCCGTAGTTGCCCGAGCGCGCGCGGATCAGGTGCGGCTGGAGCAGCGCGAGGTCCCGCCAGACCTCGGGCCACGCGATGACCAGGAACACGGCGAGCTTCGCGCGCTGCGCCGAGACGTCGAGCTCGATCCAGCCATCACCCTGACGGCGAACGCGATAGCCGTTCATTCGCTTGTCGCGAACGACGGCGTTCACGAGGTCGTCCGGAGAGCCGACGGTCACGGCTGTATCGTAGTCGAAGTATCGGGCGCCTGCTCACCGCCGCGGGCCTCGAAGCGCGCGCGATCGCGAGAATCGTAGGCCCGGATCAGCGCGGCGACGAGCGGGTGGCGCACGACGTCGGCATCGGTGAACTGCACGATCCCGATGCCGCGGATGCCCTCGACGAGCTCGAGGGCGTCGCGCAGGCCGCTGCGCTGGCCGCGCGGCAGGTCGGTCTGCGAGACGTCGCCGTTGACGACCATCTTGCTGCCGTACCCCATGCGGGTCAGGAACATCTTCATCTGCTCGGGCGTCGTGTTCTGCGCCTCGTCGAGGATGACGAACGCGTTCGCGAGCGTGCGCCCGCGCATGAACGCGAGCGGTGCGATCTCGATCGTCTTCTCGTGCATGTAGCGCTCGAGCCGCTCGGGCTCGAGCATGTCGTGGAGCGCGTCGTACAGCGGCCGCAGGTACGGATCGACCTTCTCCTCGAGGGTGCCCGGGAGGAACCCGAGCTTCTCGCCGGCCTCGATCGCCGGGCGCGTGAGGATGATGCGCGTGACGGTCTTGTCGAGCAGCGCGCGGACCGCGAGCGCGACCGCGAGGTAGGTCTTGCCGGTGCCGGCCGGGCCGGCCGCGAACACGACGTCGTTGGCGCGCACGAGGTCGACGTACTGCTTCTGCGACGCGCCCTTGGGCGCGATCGGGCGGCCGGCGCGCGGCGTCAGGATGACGTCGCCGAACACGGCCTCGAGCTTGCCGGTCGAGGTGTCGCCCGCGAGCAGCTTGACCGCGCGGACGACATCGTCGGACGACAGCGGCTTGCCGGCGAGCGCGAGATCGTAGAGCTGCTCGATCGCGGCCTTCGCGGTGGTCACCGCGGGGTCGTCGCCCTCGATCGTGATCTCGTTGCCGCGCACGTTGATCTGCGCACCGGCGGTGCGCTCGACGAGCTTGAGGCGTGCGTTGTTGCTGCCGCACAGCGCCTGTAGCGCCTCGGCGTCGTCGAACGCGAGCTTCTCGCGGCGAATGGTCTTGGGCGTCGTCACGGGGCGGTCGGTTTAGCACCGAAGGCGCTATAAGGCAGCATGTCCGAAGCTGCTCCCGGCGCCTCGCTCGCTCGGCTCGTCGCGATCATGGACCGCCTGCTCGCCCCCGACGGCTGCCCGTGGGACCGCGAGCAGACGCTCCAGTCGCTGCGCCCGTTCCTCGTCGAGGAGACCTACGAGGTACTCGATGCGATCGCGCGCGACGTCCCGGCCGATCACTGCGAGGAGCTCGGCGACCTCCTGATGCAGATCGTGTTTCAGGCCGCGATCCGTCGCGCCGAGGGTCGGTTCGACATCGACGCCGTGGTCGCCGGCATCTCCGACAAGCTCGTCCGCCGCCACCCGCACATCTTCAGCGACACCGCCGGCATCGAGACCCCGGCCCAGGTGCTCGAGCAGTGGGACCAGATCAAGGCCCGCGAGAAGGCCCAAAAGGGCGAGCGCGACAAGCGCGTGCTGGGCAACGTGCCGGCCGGCCCCGCCCTCCAGCGCGCCCAGAAGATCGGCGGCAAGGCCGGCAAGGTCGGGTTCGACTGGCCCGGCTGGACCGGCTCGTACGCCAAGATCGACGAGGAGGTCGGCGAGCTCCGGGCCGCGGCCGAGGCGACCCCGCAGAACCCCACCGCGCTTCACCACGAGCTCGGGGACCTCCTGCTCGCGGTCGTGAACGTGGCTCGCAAGCTCGGGGTCGACGCCGAGAACGCCCTGCTCGACGCCACCCGCCGGTTCGAGACCCGGTTCGCCTTCATCGAGGACCGGCTCGCCGACGCCGGCAAGACTCCGCTGACCTCGAACCTCGACGAGATGGATTCACTGTGGAATGCCGCCAAGGTCGCGCTCGCCGACCGCGAGACCTGAGCCACGTCGGGAGAAAGTGACGCTTTTTTGAGCACGCCAGGTCGAGTGGATGAGATCTCGCTGAGATGGCTTCGTCACGGGGCCGGTGGTTCGCAGGTTATCCACAGACAGGCTTTCAGACTTCGGACGGTGGGCTTCGGCCGGACCGGACCAGCAGGGCTTGACAGGTTGGGCGGGAGCGGGGTAACCACTCGTCCCCCGAGGAGAATCACGTGGCTAACATTGCGTCAGCGGCCAAGCAGAACCGCAAGATGATCAAGCACCGCGCGCGCAACCGCGCCGCGATGGCGAAGCTCCGCACGACCGTCAAGGCCGCGCGAGTTGCGATCGACGGCAAGTCCGCCGATGCGCTCAAGCTCGTCAAGGACGCCGTCGCGATCGTCGACAGCGCCGTGACGAAGGGCATCCTGAAGCGCAACACCGCGTCGCGCTACGTCTCGCGCCTCACGACTCGCAAAGCAGCCTAGTTCTCTTCGGTCTCGGCGTCGCTCGCCGTGATGCCGTACTTGCGCAGCAGCTTGTGCAGGTACTTCCGATCCATGTCGGCGTCGCGCGCGGCCTTCGAGATGTTGCCCTCCGATCGCTTCAGTAGCGACGTCAGGTAGCGGCGCTCGAACATCTCGTTCCACTTCTCCTTGGCGTCGCGGAACGATAGATCGGGCGGAAACTCGGTCGCGATCGTCGACTGAGATCGCGCGGGGTTGTCGCCGAGCGGCGCGACCAGCATCCCGGGATCGGCGCCGAGGGCGAGCGCGCGCTCGATCACGTTGCGCAGCTCGCGGACGTTGCCCGGCCAGTCGTGCGCCATCAGCGCGGCGCGCGTCGACTCGGTGATCTCGACCGGGCCGCTGACCGCGAGCTTCTCGACGATCGCGTCGATCAGGAGCGGGATGTCCTCGCGGCGCTCGCGCAGCGACGGCGCCGTGATCGGCACGACGTTGAGCCGGAAGTAGAGATCCTCGCGGAACTTCCCCTTCTCGACCTCGCTGCGCAGATCCTTGCGGGTGGCCGCGATCACGCGGAGGTCGACCTTGATCGTCTTCTGGCTGCCGACCCGGCGGAGCTCGCGCTGCTCGAGCACGCGCAGCAGCTTGGGCTGGAGGTCGAGCGACAGCTCGCCGAGCTCGTCGAGGAACACCGTGCCACCCGAGGCGAGCTCGAACGCGCCCTGGCGCGCCGCGACCGCGCCGGTGAACGCGCCCTTCTCGTGGCCGAACAGCTCGCTCTCGATCAGGGTGCCGGCGACCGCGCCGCAGTCGACCACGATGAACGGGGCGGCGTGCCGCGGCGACAGCTCGTGTAGCGTCCGCGCGATCATGTCCTTGCCGGTGCCGGTCTCGCCCTCGATGAGGACGGTGGCGTCGGTCGGCGCGATCTTCTCGACCAGGCCGAAGATCTCGCGCATCGCGGGAGATCTTCCGACCATCTCGCCGAGTCGCTCCTTCTCCGACGGCAGGATCTCGATGCGCTCCTCGAACGGCGTGAACTTGAGCTCGCACGCGCCGAGCCCGATCACCGAGCCGGCCCGGAGGTAGGCCTCCTTGACCTCGGCGCCGTCGAGGAACGTGCCGTTCGTGCTCTTCATGTCGCGCACGAGGTAGCCCTTGGCGTCGCGCGCGATCTCGAAGTGCACGCGCGACACGGTCTCGTCGGCGAGCTGCAGATCGTTCTCCGGTGCCTTGCCGACCCGGAACACGTCGCCGGCGACCACGAACTCGGTCCCCCGCTGGGCACCCTTGATGACGACCAGCTTGCAGCGCCGCAGGTTGACCGTGGCCGGCGTTGCCTCTCGCCGGATCCGGGTCCCCGTCAAGTGCTCCATCGCGCGGATCGTACCTTACTTGGTCTTGGTCGCCGTTCGGTTGTTTGGTCGGTCTAACGATCGTACCGTTGCACGGTAGTGCGCTGGGGAATCGTGCTCGCGATCGCGTTTGTTTGCGCGACCGGATCGGATCGTGCCGCGCGTGCGGACGCGGCCCCGACGCCGGTCGCCGCGCCGACAGACACTCCGCAACCCGCGAAGCCGTCGGAGGCGCCGCTGCCGTCGTGCCTCGATCAGACGATCAAGGATCAGCTCGGCGCGACGCTGAAGCCGCGCGGTGTCCAGAAGCGCAACTTCGCCAAGAACAAGAAGATCGTCCTCGTCGGCCACGGCGGGCTGTTCAGCGGCGACATCACGTCGTCGAGCTGGATCGCGGGCGGCTCGCTCGGCTTCTTCTTCACCGAGGATCTCGGCATCCAGGCCGAGTTCGACCTGACCCCGCTCACCGTCGATCTCGACGCGCCGCTCGCGAAGTTCTTCGCCGACAGCCGGTTCCAGGCCGGCATGGCATACGTCGGCCTCGGCAACCTGATGTGGTCGCCGATCCACGCCAAGTTGAAGCTCGGCGGCGGCATCGTCCACACCGACATCATGCTGTTCGCCGGCGGCGGCCGCATGTTCCACGACTCGGTGCAGGGCCTGTCGCTCGACGCTGGCATGGCGCTCGACTTCTTCGTCAGCAAGGTCGTCACGATCCGGTTCGACACCCGCGACCTGATGAGCGTCATCGAGGTCGCCGGCGAGAGCCGCTACACCAACAACATCGTCGCGACGCTCGGGCTCGCGCTGTGGATCCCGAGCGGCCTATGAAGTCGATCGTCATCCTCGCGTTGCTCGCCACGGTCGCGTACGCCGACGACGCCGATCGCGCGATCGACAAGAAGGCCGAGAAGCCCGAGCCCGAAGCCAAGCCGGTCGCCAAGCCGCCCGGGATCACGTCGATGTGTATCGATCAGGAGATCGCGGACCGGCTCGCGCTCAAGCGCAAGCGCCGCGGCGCGGTCGATCGGCTGTTCGTGAAGCAGCACCGCCACGAGCTCTCGGTCGGCGGCGGCTACTACGCGAGCGACCTGCTGTCGGGCACGTACATCGTGACGGCGGCGTACACCTATCACATGACCGACGAGACCTCGGTCGAGTTCGGCGGCGCGATGACCCACGCGAACGCCGACGTGATCCGCGCGCTCGAGGACAAGCGTGGCGTCGCGCTCGGCGAGACCTACGCACGCATGCTGTTCGGCGAGGCGTTGCTCGGCTGGAGCCCGGTGTACGGCAAGCTGCGCCTGGGTGGCTCCATCGTCCACTTCGACCTTCACGCCGACATCGGGGTCGGGGTGATCGACTCGACCACGAGCCGAGGTGCCGCGGGCGTCCTTGGCTTCGGCGTGCGACTCTTCATGGGTCAAGCCGCCGCGTTCCGGGTCGACCTGCGGAACCGGACGTTCCGGCAGGAGCTGCTCGACGATCACTTTCTGGTGAACGACACCGCGATCACCGCGAGCCTGTCGGTGTTCTTCCCGTTCCACAACTGAGGTTAGTGATGAAACGACTCGTCAGCATCGCGCTCGTCGGCATGATCGCGAACGTCGCCTTTGCCACCAACCCGAAGAAGACGCCGAAGAAGCCGACGAAGACGACCAAGACGACGACGCCGACGCCGACGCCACCCGAGCCGACCGCGCCGACGCCGACCGAGCCCGCCGACGCCGGATCGGCCGCTGCTCCGGTGACGACCGCGCCCGCGACCCCTGCCCCGCCGCCGCCGACGCCCGCGCCGACCGAGCCCAAGATCGAGGCGTCGGCGACCAACGAGCCCGACGTCGATGCGCTGCGCCAGGAGTACCTCGGGCTGCGCGACGAGCTGTTCAAGTCGCGCGCCCGCGCCAACACGATCGCGAGCCAGCTGTACTCGACGCGGATGTCGATCAAGCTGACCTACACGACCGCCCGGTTCTACAACCCGACCAAGGTCTCGATCCGGCTCGACGGCGCGAGCGTCTACGACGACGCGACCGGCGCGATCGCCAAGGACGACGGCACCCGGTTCGACGGCTACGTCGCGCCCGGCCGCCACGTGATCACGTATCGCGTCGAGGCCGCCGGCAAGGACGACGACTCGTTCACCTCGACGACCGAGACCCAGCTCGTGGTGAAGGCGGTCGCCGGCAAGGACCTCGTCGTCGCCGGCAAGGCGCACGACACCGGCGACATCGCGTACGCCTGGAAGCGCGGCGAGAGCGGCAGCTACGGGCTCGGCATCGACACGTCGGTCAAGGCGGTCGCGGTCGCCAAGGACAAGAAGTGAGAGTGGTCGCTGCCGCGCTCGCGATGCTCGTCACCGCGGGCACCGCGCACGCCCAGGGCCCCAAGCCGACCGACGCGAAGCCCGAGGTCAAGTCGGAGCCCAAGGAAGCCAAGGTCCTCGACGATCCGCTCGCGAAGTACTTCACCGCGCTCGAGCAGATGAAGCTGATCGATGTCGAGAGCGGCAACGTCGGGACGCTGAAGAAGGAGCTCCAGGTCGCCGAGAACCTCCTGCACGACGGCGCGTTCTCCGCCGCGGCGGTCGCGCTCTACGGCATCGTCAAGTCGCCGCGCTACAGCGCGTTCAGCGACTTCGTCGAGTTCCAGAACGCCGAGTACGATCTCGCGGTCGCGCTCGCGCGCGCCGGCGCGTACGGCGCGTCGCTCGACACGATCGACGCGATCCAGCGCCGCGGTCCGGCCGCGCCGTACTGGGGCCCGTCGCACCGCCGCGCGGTCGACATCGCGCTCGAGACCCGCGATCACGCCGGCGTGCTCGGCCGGCTCGAGGCGGTCAAGCAGAGCGAGCCGATCCCACCGTCGGCGGCCGGCGAGCGCGCGTACCTGCGCGGGCGCGCGGCCTACGACCAGGGCAAGTACGCCGACGCCGAGGGCGAGTTCGTCACGATCTCGAAGAAGTCGCGGATGTACTCGTCGGCGCTCTACCTGCGCGGGGTGATCCGCGCGCGCCGCGGCGAGCTCAAGGGCTCGGCCGAGGCGCTGTGCGAGATCGCCGGGGCCGCGGACACCGACAAGTACGCGTTCGTCGTCGACGATCGCTACTTCACGATCAAGGATCTCGCGCGCCTCGGCCTCGGCCGGCTCGCGCACGAACAGGGCGAGTACGACGACGCCTACTACCACTACTTCCAGATCCCCGACGACTCGAGCTACCTGCCCGCGGCGCTGTTCGAGGCCAGCTGGTCGATGTACCAGAAGCGCGAGCTCGCGACGTCGCGCGACCTCGTGCACGAGCTCCTGACGACGTTCCCGACCGCACCCGAGTGGCCCGAGGCGAGCCTGCTCGCCGGCTACGTCGAGCTCGCGGACTGCAAGTTCGACGACTCGCAGCGCTGGTACGACACGCTGGTCGCGCGGCTGCAGCCGATCGTCGACGAGATGGACAAGATCAAGAAGGATCCCGAGCTGCGCCGCGCGCTGTTCGCCAAGGCGATCACGCGGTGGAAGGAGGTCAAGCAGACCAACGAGACCGCGAACGGCAAGAAGCCCGGCACCGTCGCGTCGAGGTCGGTCGACGAGGAGGTCCTCGCCCTGCTCCGCCTCGATCCGAAGTTCGTGCGGCTGTCCGACGCGATCATCGGGATGCGCGAGCTCGCCGGCAACGCGCCGCAGGTCGCGCGGCTGTGGCAGAACCTCGGCGCGCAGGTCTCGACCAAGCACGTCGCCGCGATCTCGACGTCGAAGTCGATGGAGGAGGAACAGCTCGCCGACGCCAACGCGCTGGTCGAGGACCTGCGCCGCCTCGCGCAGCAGGTCGCCGACGCGCGGACCCAGATCGCGGTCGCCCGCCACGCCGGCACGATCAACGCGGCCGATGCCGGCGACGAGACCAAGCGGCTCGACGAGCTCGCGAGCAAGACCGCGGCGTCGCTCGCCAAGGCGCTCACCGCGGCCGACAAGGCCGCCGGCGCGGTCGGCCAGAACGTCGTCCCCGCGATCCAGCCGCTGATCCTCGCCGACCTCACCGACGCGCGAAAGCTCGATCGCTCGGCGCACGAGGTCGAGGCGAAGCTGATGGTCGCCGGCGACAAGCTCGCCGAGCTCGCGATGGAGCGGATGTACAACGACACCCGCCGCGTGCTCGACAAGGCCAAGCTCGGCAAGATCGACGCGGTGATCGGGCAGAAGCGCAAGCTCGACATCGAGGTCCAGGATCTCGCCGCCGGCCGGTTCCCCGAGGAGCTGATCGGCAAGCTGTGGAACGCCGGCATGATCGGCGACGACGAGGAGTACTGGCCGTGGCAGGGCGAGTACTGGGCCGACGAATACGAGGGGTGGCGATGAAGAAATTCGCGATCACACTGGCCCTGCTCGGCGCGCCGCTCGTCGCACGTGCACAGGCGCCTGCGAAGGAGATCCAGATCGATCGCGGCCCGACCGCGGAGCTCTACATCAGGAAGCGCCCGGCGACCCCCGAGGCGCCGGTCCTGTCGGAGGAGCTCAAGAAGCTGCTCGGCTCGACCGAGAAGGCGCGCGACGACAAGCGGCTCGAGGCGATCGGGCTCCTTCGCGGGTTCCTCGCGTCGAACCCCAGCGGCGAGGGCAAGGCCGAGGGCATGTTCAAGCTCGCCGAGCTGCTCTGGGAAGAGGCGCGCCGCACGTACCTCAACCGGATGGAGGACTTCTCGCGCGCGCTCGAGGCATGCAGCGCGAAGAAGACCTGCGAGCAGCCCAAGGAGCCGCGGATCGATCTCAAGGAAGCCGCCGCGCTCTACCTCGAGCTCCACGATCAGTTCCCCGAGTTCCGCCGGATGGATCTCGTGACGTACCTCCTCGGGTTCGCCGCCAAGGAGGACAACAAGGAAGACGAGGCGATGGCGCGCTTCGACGAGGTCATCAAGAAGTTCCCGAAGTCGCCGCTCTACGGCGACGCGTGGATGATGGTCGGCGAGCACTACTTCGCGAAGGCCGACTGGCCCAAGGCAATGGATGCCTATCGCCACATTCCCGACGACGCGACCACGTCGGATCTCGCGACGTTCAAGATCGCGTGGTGCGAGTGGAAGCTCGGCGACCCGACCCAGGCGGCGAAGGACTTCAAGCGCGTGCTCGACAAGGCGGTCGAGGCCGAGAAGCACGGCACCGCGGCACAGCGCCGGCGCAGCGCCTCGCTCCGCGACGAGGCCCTCGAGTACCTCGTCGTCGTGTTCACCGAGGATCGCTCGATCAGCGCGAAGGAGGTGTTCGACTTCCTCGCGTCGATCGGCGGCGAGCAGTACTCGCGCGACGTGCTCGTGAAGGTCGCCGAGAGCTACGGCGGTCAGGCGGAGTACCAGCGGTCGAACGAGGCCTACCAGTTCCTCATCAAGATGGATCCCGAGTCGATCAAGGCCGCCGACTACCAGCGCGACATCATCGCGAACTGGAACAGCGCGCTCGATCTCGACAGCGCGCAGGAGCAGATCAAGGTCCTGCTCGACAACTACGGCCCGAACACGACGTGGGCCAAGGCGCAGAAGAACCGCGAGGCGCTCGGGCGCTCGCTGTCGACCACCGAGGAGCTCGTCCGCACCACGGCGATGAACATCCACGGCGAGGCGCAGCGCCGCGAGAAGTCCGAGAAGAAGACCGACGCCAACCTCTACGGGCGCGCCGCCGCGGCGTACGAGCAGTACCTCGCGGCGTTCGGCACCGGCAAGGGCGCGTCGGAGCACGCGATCGAGCTGCGCTACTACCGCGCCGATATCTTGTTCTTCAAGCTCGGCAAGCTCGAGGAGTCCGGCGACGAGTACCTCGCGGTCGGACGCTCGGCGCCGGTCGGCAAGTTCCACAAGGACGCGCTCCTCAACGCGATGAACGCGTTCGAGAAGGCGCGCCCGAAGGACACCGCGACCCGCAAGCAAATCTCGCCGGTCGACAAGAAGTTCGGCGAGGCGATCGATCTCTACGCGACGCTGTTCCCCGCCGATCCGACGCTGGTCGGCGTGATCTTCAAGAACGGCCAGATGTTCTACGACTACGGCGAGTTCGACGAGGCCATCAAGCGGTTCGGCGTGATCGTCACGAAGTACCCCAAGGATCCGAACGCGGGTCCCGCCGGCGATCGCATCCTGTCGGCGCTCAACAAGGCGCAGGACTACGAGAACATCGAGACCTGGGCGCGCAAGCTGCGCTCGGCGCCGTCGTTCGCGGGCAAGGAGCAGCAGGAGCGCCTGTCGCGCCTGATCGTCGAGTCGATCCAGAAGTCGGGCGACAAGTACTCCGACGCCGGCAAGTACGAGCAGGCGGCGACGTTCTACCTGCGCGTCCCCAAGGAGACGACGGATCAGAAGGTCGGCGCGACCGCCATGACGAACGCCGGCGTGATGTACGAGAAGGCCAAGCTCCCCGAGAAGGCCGCCGACGTCTACCTCGAGATCGCGACGCAGTACGCCGACAAGTCACCCGAGATCGCCGAGAAGGCCGCGTTCTCCGCCGGCCAGGTCTACGAGAAGGTGATCTTCTACGACCGCGCCGCCAAGGCGTACGAGCTCGTCGTCACCAAGTTCAACAAGGGCTCGCACGCCCCCGACGCGCTCTACAACGCGGGCCTGCTCCGCCAGGCGCTCGGTCAGAACAAGGAGGCGATCGCGCATTACACCGAGTACGCGAAGAAGTATCGCGAGCGCAAAGACGCGCCCGATGTCGCGTTCAACATCGGCGTGGTCTACGAGAGCTCCGGCGACGACGGCCACGCATACGCCGCGTACTCCGACTACCTGAAGACCTATCGCTCGACGGGCAAGCGCATGATCGAGGCGTACACGCGCGCCGGTCGCGCCTCGATCCGGCTCGGCCAGTTCAAGCGCGCCAAGGAAGAGCTGACGACCGGCCAGCGGCTCTGGAAGACGGCGAGCGCCAAGGAGAAGGCCGACGGCAAGCCGTGGGCGGCCGAGGCGCGATATCACGAGGGCGAGCTCGTGTTCCGCGAGTACGAGAAGGTCACGCTCGACGTCAAGCCGGCACAGCTGCAGACCGCGCTGAAGACCAAGAGCAAGCTGCTCGCCGAGGCGGAGAAGGTCTACGTCTCGGTCGTCGACTACCAGGCTCTCAAGTGGGCGACCGCCGCGCTGTTCCGCGTCGGCCAGGTCTACGACGGGTTCGCCGACGCGCTCGCGACCGCGGGCAACAAGCCACCGGCGAGCCTGCCGCCCGATCAGGTGCAGGCGTACCAGGACGCGATCAACGCGTACGTCGTCGACATCCAGCAGAAGGCGATCGACCTGTTCACCGCGGGATACCAGAAGGCGATCCAGATGCAGGTGTACGACGAGTACACCGCGAAGATCCGCGAGGCGCTCGGCCGGCTCGACGCCGCGAAGTTCCCGCCCGAGCGCGAGTCGCGCAGCAAGGAACGCATCGGCGATCGCCCACCGGTGCCCGAACTCGTCACGGAGATCGTCCGATGAAGGCGATGATCGCGTTGCTGGTCGCGCTCGCCGCGTGTCACCCGTCGGGTGGCGGGCGCACCCCCGGCGGCAAGAAGGTCGTCGTCAAGCGCGACCCGATCAACCCCAAGGCCGCCAAGGAGTTCGAGGCGGCGATGCGCCAGCTCCGCATCGGGGGACCCGAGGCCAGCGAGGGTGCGCGCGGTCACCTGAAGCTCGCGCTCGACGCCGATCCGAAGCTGTGGGAGGCCTGGTACGACCTCGGCGTCCTCGCGAGCAAGGACGGCGATGACGACGTCGCGATCGACGCGTTCGGCAAGGCGCTCGCGCACAACCCCGATCACGCGCCGAGCCTGATCGCGCGCGCCGAGGCGAGCCGCCGCGCCGGCCACAAGAAGGACGCGCGCGCCGACTACGAGAACGTGTTGAAGCACGCCGACGAGGACGACCCGAACCGCAAGGACGCGGCGGTCCGGCTCGCGTCGCTCCTGCGCGACGAGGGCGAGTACGACGACGCGGTCGAGGTCATCCGCGAGGTCGTCCGCGTGTCGGGCACGAGCGCGAAGATCTACACCGAGCTCGGCCTGGTCTACATCGCGCAGAAGCGGCTCGATCTCGCGCAGCTCGTGCTCGCCAAGGCGATCGAGCTCGACAAGACGAGCGCCGCGACGTTCAACGCGCTCGCGATCCTGTCGCTGCGTCAGGGTCACGCGCAGGAGGCGTTCGATCGCTTCGATCAGGCCGCTTCGCTCGACCCGAATTACCTCGACGCGCGTTTCAACAAGGCCTCGGTCCTCCTCGACGCCGGCGATTACGCGCGAGCCAAGACCGAGCTCACCGCGATCGTCCAAAAGAAACCCGATGATTACGCAGCACTGGTCGCACTCGGCGTCGCCCACCGCGGGCTCAAGGAGTTTCCCGAGGCCAAGAAGACGTGGGAGGGTGTGGTGAAAGAGGCGGCACGTCGGTCGATGGTGCGCGGCGACGCGCTGTTCGATCTAGCGCTTCTCAAGCTCGACTTCATGGAGGATCCTGGAGGGGGTAAGGCCGACCTGGACCGCTATCTGCAAGATGCCCCGTCGGGTCATCCCAAGCGCCAGATCGCGGAAGAGAAACGGAAGGAGCTCAAGTGACGCGCGACCAACGTTTGGGTGTTCGTACCCCCGCCTGGGGTTTGCTGCCCACGATCATCGCGGCGGTCATGCTCCTCGGGGGCAGTGCCCACGCACAGCAACCCAAGAAGAAGCGGACGCCACCCACCAAGGTCGAGCCCAAGCCGGTCGCCCCGCCCGAGGACTCGAGCGGCGGTGACAAGGCGAGCGACACCGCGAAGACGCCGACGCTGACCGGCGGTGGCGCGGCCCCGGCCGGCTCGAAGAAGGAGAAAACCTTCGACTTCAACGCCCTCGATCTGAACGGTCGCATGCGCACGCCGCAGCTGCTGTACTTCCTCGAGCGCGCCAACGAGGAGCTCGAGCGCGCCAGCCTCGAGAAGCGCTCGTTCATCCCGCACATGGTCCGCTCCGTCGAGGAAGAAGCGCTCTAGTGGCCACCGTCGCGCTGCGGGCCGCACTCGTCTGGCACGACGAGGTGATGGGCGACATCGTCGTCGACAAGCCGGTCCCGATCACGCTCGGCAACTCCGGCCACACGACGTTCACCATCCCGAACGTCGGACTGCCGCAGAACTTCGCGATCGTCAGCCCGGGCAACCGCGGGTTCCTGCTCACGCTCGGCGCCAACATGCGCGGCACGATCTGCATCGACGGTCGCGAGATCTCCGTCGAGGAGTTCGTCACCTCGGGCGGCGGCGGCTTCCACGCGACGCCGATCAGCGGGCGCGACTGGGGCGTCATCGAGCTCGACGAGACCGGCGCGCACAAGGTGTTCTTCCAGTTCGTCCCGCTCGCCGAGAACGAAGCGGTGCAGCCGATCATCACGCCGTCGGTGGTCTGGGCCGGCCTCGCTGGCTGGGTAGCAGCGTCCGTGGGGCTCGCGTCGCTGTTCTTCTTCCGCAACGACCTCGACCTCGCCGAGTCGCTCGCGCGCGGCGGCGCGATCGCGCTCCTGCCGGTGATCCTCGCCGGGCTCATCCGCTACGTCATGACGCTCGAGGGTTCGTCGCAGGCGTCGTTCGCGTTCTCGGTGATCCTCCACGCGTACCTGCTGTTCTGGACGTACAAGCTGTTCGATCCGAACGACAACCCGTTCGTCTATCCCGGCCCGCGCTCGATGACCGGGCAGTACCTCGTGACCCGGCTGCAGGATCCTCCGCCCGAGGAGAAACCGCCGGCGACGGTCGGCACTGGCAAGAAGGAAGAGTCGCCCGCACCCAAGAGCCCCGAGAAGCCGAACAACGCCGCCACCAAGGGCGACGAAGGCGCGGCGGGCGGCAAGGGCGAGGTCGAGCGCGCGCGCGACAAGAACGCCCGAGAGAACGTCAAGCGCGAGGCGCCCAAGGTCGCGTTCTTCGAGGACAAGAACAAGAAGTTCCTCGACAACATCGTGCATCGCGACACCACCACCGGCATCGAGCGATTCAACGGCCTGAAGGGTGACGAGACCAAGAAGGGCGACATCGGCTTTGGCCCGGGCCAAGGGACTGGCGCTGGCGAGGGCACCGGGACCGGCACCACGAAGGGGAGCAAGAACACCGGCACCGGCGGCAACGGCTACTCCGACTCGGACATCGTTCGCGGCAAGGGTCCGATCGACACCGGCAAGAACCGCCCGGGTGGCAACTGTGTCGGCGCGAACTGTGCAGGGAACGGTCCCAAGGAAGTGAAGGTCGCGATGTCGAACCCGAGCGGTGACTTCGGTGGGTTGACCGCCGAGGAGATCGATCGCGTCGTGCGCGCCCGCCAGGGCATCTTCCGCGCCTGCTACCAGAAGGAGCTCAACCACACCCCGGGACTCGGTGGTCAGCTCAACATCAAGTTCAAGATCGGCGGCGACGGCACGGTCCAGACAGCCGCGACCAGCAGCGGCAGCACGCTGCGCAACGCGGCCGTCGAGTCCTGCGTCAACAGCAACATCATGCGCCTCAAGTTCCCCGCCAAAGGTGGCGTGGCGAACGTGAACTATCCATTCGTGTTCTCGCAGGGAGGCTGATCATGACGACCCGCACGACGAAGCAGCTCGCGCTCGGACTCGCGCTCGCGTGCGCCCCAGCCTGCGCCAACGACCCCGACTACATCCAGGCCCCGACCTCGATGGAGGCGACCGGCATGGAGCTCGACATGAAGGGGAACGAGGTCGGCGTGAAGGCGTCGCTCGTGATCCCGTTCAAGACCGAGACGACCGACGATGCCGCAGCCCGCGCGAAGCTCGCTGCGACGCTGATGGTCGACGTGCCCTACGTCAAGGTCGGCGACGTCGCGGTCTCGATCGAGTGGACGATCAAGAACCTCGACACGATGCCCGGCATCGCGAAGATCCAGCTCAACGGCGCCAACGAGTTCTTCTCGTTCGATCCGACGAAGGTCATCCTCAGCGCCCCGAACGACAACGAGGCGCCGCCGACCCCGGGCCTCAACGGCGACGTCCCGATCCACGTGGCGGCCGGCGAGTCGGTCTCCGGCCTGTTTCGCGAGGACGAGCTCGAGGAGACCTCGGTCGACCTCGACCAGATCACGCGTGGCAACGTCAGCCCGTTCGCGGCGGTCATCTCGATCGATCGCAACAAGGACAGCTTCCAGCCGATGACGCCGCCGATGCCGGCCAACCCGGACTACGTCCAGACGCCGGTCGGTATGGCGATCCCGCGCGCCGCGTTCGCGAACCTCGTGCGCGTCGATCTCGTGTTCAAGCCGGATCGCCACATGGTGCTCGAGTACGCGATCCGCGTACGTGACACCCGCGGCATCCTCGACGGAAAGCTGCTGACCGCGCCGATGGGCGAGCTCCAGCAGTTCATGCCGATGGAGTACGTGCCCGTCGCCCCCGGCCCGTAGGCTTCTTGATACTCTGTCGCTGATGGTTCGCCTCGCACTCGTCGGGCTCGGGATGGTCGCCGCGATCGGCACCGCCGACGCACGCCCCGCATCGACCGGCTGGTATGCCGAGGGTGGCCTTGGCGCGGTGTCGTATCTACCGTCCGCCGCGCAGTACGCCGCCGTCGGCCCCGCCATGGAGCTTCGCGTCGGCCGCGATCTGTTCTCGTGGTTCTCGGTCGGCATCGACCTCGCGGCGTCGAGCCACGAAGCCACCGTCCCTGCCCCGCCGTCGGGCGAGTGGTTCCAGCTCTACCGCGGCGGCGCCGACGTGCGGATCGGCGGCCGGTTCGATCGCATCGCGGTCTTCCTCGAGGGCGGCGCCGGCGCCGCGATGATCTCGTCGAACGTCCTCGGCAAGGTGATGATCACCGATCCCGACGAGCACTTCTCGCTCGCGCTCACCGCCGGTGGAGGCCTCGAGTACCAGCTCGAGAACCGGCACTACGCGTTCGGCCTCGGCGTCGACGCGTTCCTGTTGCCGCAGTTCGCCGCCATCAAGGCGCTCGATAGCCACCTGTACCTCCGCTACACCTACTGAGAGTCAGCGCAGCGCTTTCTTGCCGCTGCCGATCAGATCGGCGAGGACGCGGCGGAACGCGGCGCGCGGCTCGAGGAGGCCGATCACGGCGGAGGCGCCGAGGCGCTGGCGCCAGGCGAGCAAGATCTTGGCGGGGAGCGCGAGGCCGCCGAGGGCGAGCGCGCGGCCCGTGGCTTCGGCGAGCTCGGTGGCGTAGTCGGGGGTCCAGTGGAAGTCGCCGTGGGTCTGGAGCGGCATCGCGAGCAGGCGTTCCCAGTCGCGATGGGCGGTGCTCGCGAGGAGGTCAGCGCGCGCGAGCAGGCCGGAGTGCGCGAGCCCCATCCGGAAGCGCTCGGCGGCGGTGCCGCTGTCCTCGTCGAGCAGGCCCCACCAGATCTCGCGATCGGCGTCGCGGACGGCCTCGGGCACCTCGAGCGCACAGCCAAAGTCGAGGCACCACACGTGAACGGCGCCATCGGCGAGCGTCTCGACGAGGAAGTTGCCGGGGTTCGGATCGGCGTTGAGCAGCCCGTGGACGAGGGGCGAGCCCCACGCGAAGCGATAGATGCCGAGCGCGGCCTGGCGGCGGACGTCGGCCGATCCGCTCGCGGCGGTCTCGACGATCGACGCGCCGCGCGCGCGCGCCATCACGAGCACGCGCGCCGAGCCGAGCTCGTCGATCACGCGCGGGATGCGAAGGATCGGATCGTCGGCCCACGCGGCGGCGAACCGGGTCTGGGCCGCAGCCTCGGCGCGATAGTCGAGCTCGCCGCGGACCGCGGTGGCGAGCGCCGCGAGCGCCGCAGCGTCGAGCTTGCTGCCGATCGAGCCGGCGAGCTTGCGTACGAAGTCGGGATCGTCGAGGTCCGCGCGCATCGCGTCGGCGACGCCGGGGTACTGCACCTTGACGACGACCTCGGTGCCGTCGTGGAGGCGCGCCGCATGGACCTGGCCGAGCGACGCCGACGCGAGCGGCGATGGCTCCCAGTGCGCGAACAGCGCTTGTGGCGACTTGCCGAGGTCGGCCTCGATCACCGCGGCGATCGCGCCGGCAGAGATCGTCGGCGCGTGATCCCACAGGCCGCCGAGCACGGCGCGCGACGCGGCGCTGGTGCCGCCCCGGCGACCGAGGCTCGCGCCCGGATCGTATGCCGCGAGCTGCGCGACCTTGGCGAGCCCGCCCTTCAGGCGACCGGCCTGCGCCGCGAGCACGCGGGCGGCCTCGTCGTCGACGACGTGGTCGTCCTCGTCGGAGCCGGTCGGATCGGTCGTGACGATCTGCTTGGCGCGCGCCCACAGCTTGGCGAACCCGACGCGCCGCTCCGCCGTCTTGCGCTCGTTCACGGCGCGGGCTCGGCGATCGGGATGCGGACCGGCTGCGAGTCCTCGGACCAGAACAGCTCGACGCGGTTCTTGCCCATCTTCTTGGCGCGGTACAGCGCCTGATCGGCGAGCCGCACGAGATCCTCGCCGCTCGCCGCGCGGCTCTCGGGGTAGGACGCGATGCCGAGCGACGCGGTGACCGCGAGGACCTGCGCCGGCTCGTCGTCGGTCGTGATCCGCAGCTCCGCGATCGCGGCGCGGATGCGCTCGCCGACGTTGTACGCGTTCAACATCTCGGTCCGCGGCAGGATCACGGTGATCTCCTCGCCGCCGTAGCGCGCGGCCGTGTCGACGCCACGCATCTGGGACTTCACGGTGTTCGCGATCCCACGCAGCACGCGGTCGCCGATCAGATGCCCGTGCGTGTCGTTGAGCTTCTTGAAATCGTCGACGTCCATCATGACGACCGAGAACGGCGTTCCGAACCGCTTGCTGCGCTCGATCTCCTCGTCGATGCGGGCGTCGAAGTAGCGGCGCATGAACAGGCCGGTGAGGCCGTCGACCATCGCGAGCTCGTAGAGGTGCGCGTTCTGGAGCGACGCGGCGATCTGGAGGCCGAGCGACTCGAGCAGTCGCTGGTGATCGGCGCGAAACGCCGCGGGTTGCGATGACTGCACGGCGATCACGCCCTCACAGCCACCGTACATGAGCAGCGGCACGCCGAGCCACGCGCGGATGTCGTGCTGCGTGCCGTCGCTCGCGACGTCGCTGGTCGACAGGTCGTCGATCCGCCGCGACGCGGTGTGCTTCATGACCCAGCCGTTCGCGCCGACGCCCTCCTCCATCGGCTGGCGGAAGAACCGGTCACTGACGCGATCGAAGCCGTCGACCACGAAGCCCGCTTCGCCGCCGGCGCGCCGGTGAACCAGCGTGATCGCCTCGGCCTCGGGGATCGCCTGGCAGGTCTCGCGCGCGATCGCCTCGACCAGCTCCTCGAGTTGCAGCGACGCCGACAGCTTGCGACCGGTGACGTTCAGGATCTCGAGATCGTGAACCCGCTCCTCGAGCTGCTTCCGCGCGCGCGCGAGCCGCGAGAACACCAGGTTGATGAGCAGATACGTGAACGACAGGAGGAGGAAGCCGAGCGGCTGGTCGGGGTCGTAGAGCAGCACGAGCACGACGCCGATCGGCATCAGCGAGGCCTCGGCGCCGATCCCCGGGATCGCGAGATCGATCAGGAACTCGCGCCAGCTACGGCCGAGCAGGCGCAGCCGGATGCCCTGGATCGCGTAGTGGGTGAGCAGGAGCGCGACCGCGATCGGCACGACGTGCGCGACGACGACCACGACGTCCGGGTTCTTGCCCACGATCCGCTCGGAGCCGAACGCCCAGGCCCACAGCGCGAGCAGCCCACCACTGATGCCGCCGAAGTAGACGACGTAGGCGAGCTCGGCGAACCACGTGTCGTGCTTGCCGCGCACGCGCGCGTACACCAGGCGGACCACGGCATCGACCGTCAGCGTGATCGCGACCAGGCGCCCGGCGCCCACCGCACCGAGGCACAGCGCAGCGGCCACGAAGTAGCCCGAGTCGAGCGACAGCACGGTCCCCTCGGTCGGCTTGAACGCCAGCGCGCGGGTCGCGAGGATCACGATCGCGAACAGCGCGATCGTCAGCATGTCGACCGTGGGCTCGGCCACGCCGAAGACCGGCAGCCCGATCACCGTCAGCCAGCCAACCAGGCCGAGCACGATGGTGAAGAGGTGACCGACGACGCGTTGCACAGCGGCCTACTTACCAGAGCCAGGCTCCAAAAACGGCCCAAACGACAACAGCCCGTCCATCAAGTTGATGGTCGGGCTGTGGGTAAAAGTGGGTGTGGTGTTGCGGACTTAGATATCGATGACCATCACCCCGCGCTCGGATTCCTCGCGCGGGGCTGGGGTGACCGACGTCTGCGGACGCTCGTCGCGTTCGATCGGCAGCTCGATTCGGACTTGCTCGTCCCGACGGCGCTGCTCGTCTTCACGCTTGAGAATTTCTTCGATGATCCAGGGATCCAACATGAGCGACCACCTTCGTAAGGATCAGTAGTTACGATTTCCTATCGTGCAACTCCTGCGCCTCCACCTAACAATTCGACCGAATCTCCCAATGTTTATTCTAACGCATGGGATTCCAAGGGGCTCCACTTCTACTCGAGGAAAATCATCGAGTGGGTGATCGCTCACGCTGTGTCAGCAATTGGCACCGCGCGACCCGAGAAACGTCGATGCCGCACGGCGCCGTCGACGATTCCTCAACCCAGCGTAGCGCTTGAACGAATCGCGGCAACCCCGCACTTTTTGCGGAGCGCTGGTGACTCGGCCTCCCGAAGCCCATGTACGACTCCCACCCACCGGCTAGTCGACTAGCCAGGTCAGTCGAGGTCCTTGAGCTTCCACAGCCCGTCCTCTTTGACGAACTTCACCTCGAAGCGATCGCCGTACCGCATGCTGGCCTCGTTGCCGTGAACCTGGACCGGCTCGTCGACGTTCGCCTCGAGCGCGTTCATCAGGAGCTCCATGTTCTCGCGCGACGGACCGGTGAACTGAGCCTTCACCTTCGCGGCGTCCATCTTCTCGCGATACGAGTTCGGCACGAAGCGCAGCATCACGTCCCAGCGCTCGAGGCGATAGGCGCGGATGAACGAGCGCAGCGCGCCCTGGGGCGTCGCCTGCTCGTAGAACGCGAGCGGGTTCGACGCGATCCGCCAGCCACTACCCTCCTGGACGAGGCGCATCTGATCGCCGAGCCCGTACTCGAACTCGGCCGAGACCTCGAGCGATCCGTGCTTGCCGTCGGTCAGGCGCTGCGCGGTCTCGCCGACCTCGCGCGGGTTGTCGCGCATCGTGCGGACGTAGTCCTCGCGCGAGACCTTGGCGCGAAAGCTCGCCGACATCAGGTCGTACGCGGTGTTGAAGTCGTGGTTGTGGAGCGCGCGACCGTAGTGATCGAGCGTGCCCGACGGGCCCTTGCCGCGACCGCAAGCACCGACGACAAGCACGAGGCCAACGAGGCCGATGAGGCCGATGACAGGCGCGCGCATCGCGGTGGTTATAGCACTCGATCCGCCGCGTACGTGCGAGTCGCCCTCGTCATGCAGGTGGCGGCGACGACGAGCGCCGCGGTCGGCACCCACAGCGCGGTCTGGAGGTCCGTGGCCTTCGAGACCGCGCCGACGACGAACGACGACGGCGCGGTGCCAAAGAAGTGCATCGCGAAGATCACGAGCCCCTGTGCCGCGACCGACAGCGCCTCGGGGGCGAGATCATCGACCGTCGCCGCCATCGGCGCGTGATACCAGCTGATGAAGAACAGCGTGAGGAACCCGGCGAGGTAGAGGCCCGGGCCGGCGGGCACGAGGATCGCGGCGCACGCCGCCGGGATCGTGAGCGTCATGCCGGCGACGATCGTGAGCAACCGGCCGTTCGCGCGGCCGCGCGCGACGAAGCGATCGGCGAGCCGCGCGCCGACCAGGATGCCGGACAGCCCACCGAGCAGCGCGATGCCGAGCACCGCGCTCGACTGCGCTTCACTGAGCCCTTTGCCGCTCCGCGCGATCGGCAGCGACAGGAAGTCCTTGAGCCACGCGTTGTAGCCGCCGGCCGCGAACGCCATGAACATCGTCGACACCAAGATCCAGCGCAGCGTGCGGATCTTCAAGAGGACCTTGGCATCGGCGACCAGCTCCGCGACGAAGTCGGACAGCTTGCCGGTGCGCGTCTGTGGCAGCGCCGGCACGTGGATCGAGATCAGCGCGACCGCGAGCGCGAGGCCGGGCACGCCGAGCGCGACGACGACGTAGGGAAACCCGAGCGCGCTGCCGAGCCCGAAGCCGAGCACGCCGCCGATGAACAACCCGAGGTTGAAGATCGCCATGCGGCTGGCCTTCTTGGGGCCCTCGAACACCTGGCCGAGGATCGAGTTCGCGATCGGCACGACCGCGGCGGTCGCGAACCCGGTGATCGCGCGGGTCGCGGCGAGCGTGCCGTAGCTCGGCGCGAGCGCGCCGGCAGCACCCGCGAGGCTCGCGAGCACGAGGCCCGCCGCGATCACCCGCCGCCGATCGAACCGATCGCCGGCCCAGCCGAACACCAGCGTCGCGACCGCGTGTGGCAGGAGGAAGATCGTCGTCAGGAGGCCGAGGTCGGTGTCGTCGACGTGGTAGCGCAGGCGCAGCGTCGGATACACCGCGAACAACGCATTGCGCGCGCCGTACGACAGCAGGTTCGTGAGCGCGAGCAGCGTGAGGATCGCGATCGGCCTGGTGCGCGGCGCGGTCACGGCGGGGCCGGCGCGCCGGCGGTCTCCGCGATCGTCACGCTGTACGCGCCCTCGCCGGTGGCCGACGAGTCCGCCGCCTTGATCCGCACGATCGCCTTGCCACCGGCAGGCACCGCGCCGGACACGCGCTCGGCGACGCCCTTGCCCGGGTGGTTCGAGGTCGCGACCGACTTGCCGTCGACCAGGAGCTCGGCCGTGAGGTCGACGCTGTCGGGCACCGACACGACGAGATCGAGCGTGCGCGCGGCGTCGGTCGGCGCGATCGCGAAGCAGTCGACGTCGCCGGCGGACCACGTGGCCTTGACCTGCGTGCGATCGGCCGGGATCGCCATCGGCTTGTCGAGCGAGTCGTTGGGCTCGACCTCGGCGTCCGGCGCGACGGTGTGCTCGGTGACCTTCAGCTGATAGGCGGTCTCGGGATTGCTGCGATCGGCGCGCACGGTGAGGTAGTGAAACGGCGCCGCACCGTCGGGCACCGCGGGCACGAAGCCGCGCACGACGACGCCGCCGTGCCGCGCGCCCTTGCGCGTGATGATCGGCTGGCCGATGCCGTCGGCGATCTCGAGCGTCAACGCGATGCCCTCGACCGGCGCGAGCTCGATGTCGATCGCGTTCTTGCCCGACAGCGTCTCGAGCGACAGCTTGTAGACGTCGACGTCACCGGTCCAGCCGGCGAACCCGGTCGCGGTGTCGCCGAGGATGAGGTCGTTCGCGGTGCCGCGATCGTCATCGGGCTCGCGCTCGGCGCCGGTCGCGATCGGCGCGACGCTCGCGGTGATCGTGTAGACCGGCGACGGCCCCGCGGGTGGTGGCGCTGGTGGTGGTGGAGGCGCCTTCTGGCCCTTCTTCAACTTCGGCGGCTTCGGCGGCTTCGGCGGCTCCGGCTTCTTGGCGCGTACCACGGCGATGTAGCGCCCGGCCGACAGCCCGTAGTTCGGGATGCCCTCGCGAACGCGGATGCCGCCGCGATCCGACTTCGCGAGCACGGTGCCGCTCGCGTCCTCGAGCTCGACCGACAGATCGAAGCCCTCGATCTCGGACAGGTCGAGCGCGAGCGCTCCGGCCGTCGTGACGTCGATGCGGTAGTAGTCGACGTCGGTGTCGCTGCCGATCTTGCCGCGCACCGAGCCACCCACCGGCAAGACGGTCGCGACATCCTCGCCGTCGTTCGGCTCGATCTCGTCGCTGATCGCGACCGCGCTGCCGTTGTCGTGGTGGACCGGCGGCAGCTGATCGACGTAGTCGACCGCCCCGCTCCCGTTGCGCGCGGGCTTCTTGCGATCGCCACCGCCACCGCACGCGGCGACGATCATCAAGAGCAGCGCGACGCGCACTACAACACCTTCGCGCGATCCTGGAGCCCGGCGAGGAACTCGGCCGACGACACGACCTTGCCGTCGCACGTGATCTCGCCCTTCATCTTGAAGATCTTGCCCTTCCTGAGCGGCACGACCTCGATGCGCAGCTGGTCACCCGGCGTGACCGCGCGGCGGAACTTCACGGCGTCGATCGCCATGAACATCATGACCTGCGTTGCCGAGTCGAACGCGACCGCGCGCGAGGCCAGGATGCCGCCGGCCTGCGCCATCGCCTCGATCTGCATGACGCCGGGCATCACCGGCACCCCCGGGAAGTGGCCCTGGAAGTACGGCTCGTTGAACGACACGTTCTTGATCGCGACGACCTTGTCATCGCTGACCTCGAGCACGCGATCGATCATCAAGAACGGATAGCGATGCGGCAGGAGGCCGAGGATCTGATCGGCGCGCAACCCGGTATCGGAAGACTCCATCGCCCCGTTGGTAACACGGAGGACGGTGGGACTTGTTCATGACGCGAACTGTTCGCGTCGTGGGGCCTTCGCCCTCCCTATTGCAACTTGGCTTCGAGCTTCGCCGTCAGATCGATCGCCGGATCCCACCACACCATCGCCTCGCGCTCGAAGATCACGGTGACGCCCTCGGCCTTGGCGACGTCCTTGATCATCGGCTCCGCCTTCTTCAGGAGGTCCTCGATCAGCTTGGCGCGCTCGCCCGCGAGGTCCTGCTCGAGCTTGGCGTAGGTCTGCTGCAGCGCGACGAACTGCTTCTGCAGCTCTTCCTTCTTCGCCTGGAGCACCTCGGGCTTCAACACGGCGGCCTGCTTCTCGAGGTCGGCCGCGGCCTTCTTGAGGTCGGTCTGGTGCTTGTCGAGCTCGACCTGCTTGGCCTTGCGCAGCTTCTCGAACGCCTCGTTGGCGCGCTTGCCGGCCGGGGTCTCGGCGAGCGTCTTCTCGATGTCGATCATCCCCACCTTGGGGTTCGCCGGGACGGTCGTGTGACCGATGCCGCTGAGGAGCGGACTGACCATGAGGCCGATGCCGAGGCAGCCGAGGGCGAAATAGCGGTTCATTGGGCCTTCCTACGACGAGTTCGACGGTCGGTCAAAGCGGAACTTCAACCTTAGAAGAAGTTCCCGATCGTGAACTCGAACACCAGTGGCTCTTCGCCGGGTTGCGCGTCCAGCGGGATACCCCACTCGAACCGCAGCGGGCCGATCGGCGAGAACCAGCGGAACCCAAAGCCGATCGACTTGCGGATGCCGGTGGTGATCGACTCGGGTAGCCGGAAGCACGGGTCGAACTTGATCGAGATCGCCGAGTTCTTGCGCTGGAGGCCCGAGCAGTAG